>NZ_FOIH01000008.1:0-355810 GCF_900111535.1 Pseudomonas sp. NFR09 | reverse complement strand
ATGGTCTGCTTCGACAATTGCTGCAGGGAAACAGTGCGTTGTACCTCCAACGTGCGGCGGTCCCAGTCCAGGTATCTGTTTTCCATGTGCTGAAGGTTCTGCAGCAGGCCTTCACCCGCCAAAAGGCCCTGATAGGTGTCGCTCCAATTGCCCGGGCGCAGATACGCCGTAGTATCGCCTGTTTCCCATTGATAACTGCGCTGTGCGCGGGCGCAGACACCGACGGCCAAATCATAGAGTTGGTAATACAGCGCCGCGAGGCGGCCGGCCTGCCAGTTGAAGAGCGTCTGGCTGTTGAAGCGGGTGCTCAGCGTATCCAGGACCGCTTGGTTATAGGCCTGTTCCCGTTCTGTTTGCGCCGACTGTTTGTTCGCCACGGTGATCTGTTCCGTTGCTGAAAGGATCTGCGCGTCCAGTTGGGCAATGTCATGCGCGCTCTGGTCACGCAGGGCCTGCCACTCTTCGCGTCGGCGTGCATATTGCTCGGAAGCCTCGAGTTTGTTGGCTTTGCCGTTGTTGGATTGCGCATCCAGCTCCAGCACCTTTGCCGCCGCTTGGGCCAAGCCGCCAAACTCCTTGTAGCCGATGCCGTAGGCCATGCCAGCTGTGAAATGGGTTGGGATCTGGTTTAAGAGGGCCGCGGTGGTGGTCAGTGCGCCGGCGCTGAGTTGTTTGTCATTGGCGCTGGTGCGCAAATCCATGGCGCGTTGTTCGTTGTCGGTGATATGCCGGTCATACAAACCCTTGTAATGCAGTTGACGCTTCTTAACGCCGGCTAGGCTCGCCTGCAACGAGGCCAGGTTGTGTTCCAGTGACGCGATGTTCGCCAGATGCACTTCGTTGGCCATACCCAACAAGGCGCCCTGTTGGGTCTGTTGCAGTACCCCCAACGCATCGGCGTCGCGCCGCTCCAGGATGCCCTGCAAGTTGCTGCCAAACTGGATCACCTGTTGCACGGCCGTACGGGCGCGCTCCAGCAACAGCGGGAAGCGTTGGCTCCAAAGGCCCAGGCCGGCCATTGAGGGCGCCGGGTCGCTGCCATCCCCGGCTTGACGGGCCTGCTGCAGGGCGGTGGGGGAGACGGGTTCTTCGAACAGCCGCAAAATCAACGGCTGGCCGTCAAGTGAGAGGTTATTGCGCAGGTTGAACAGACGCTGCTCCACCCGCCGCCAGTAATCCAGCAAGGCGTCATCGAAGGGTGCCTTGAACGGGCCGTTGGTCACTTGGATCTGCCCAACCAGGCCGGGTGCCAGTGCCTTGGGGTTGTCATCGAACAGCTTTTCCAGGCGTTTCAGTGACACGCTGTTTTCGACACTCGCCTGACCCAGCGTCGGATCAGCCCAGTTCAGCAGCAGCGGCATGGCTGGCCGCTTACCCAGCAGTTGCAGGGCCTGGATATACCACATCTTGGCTTCGGTCAAACTGTCACGGTTTTGCTGGCGGTACAGATGGTCGCCCCGTGCGAGCAACAGTTCCAGCCAACGCAGGTACACGGCCAGCTTATAGTGCATGGGGTCGTTGGCGGCGATCAGGTCTGGGTCATAGGTGTTTTCCGGCGAGGAAGTGTTCCAGGTGGTGTCCTGCTGCAATGGCTGGACGTTCCAGAAGCGCGGTGTGCTGCCGATCATGTCGAGACTGCCGTCTTCCTTGCGATAGCCGGCGGGATTGAAAATGCGCTTGAACCAGCGCTCGGCCTCGTCGAAACGCTGCTCGGCCAGCAGCCGATTGGCGATCAGGAAAGGCACGTGGAAAAACAGCTCCCAGGTATATTGGCCTATGCCACCTTCGAAGCGCATGGGGGTATTGATGATTGTGCCGCCCCAATTCGATCCACTCGGGTCGACAGGGATGGCTTGCGTGTTCCAAGAAAGCAGCACGTCGGTGCCTTCCTGCATCCGTTGTTCCAGTAGCGGCCCTCCAAGGGTCGTCATCACATGCTCGGCACCGCCGTTGGTTCCGTTGGATCGTAGGTGAAAGATTTGACTGTGTCCCAAGCGCTTGGGAGAAGTCACCATCCACCAGTTGACGTTCGGCGTGAAGTTCGTGATTTTTGCGGGTTGATCGAAAACCGCTCGCACGAGAGGGACATCGTAGACAATACGCTCACTGTATTCGGGGAAGGTAGTTATCAAAAATAACCTAATCGTTATACCGTGATTCGACGCTATGACTTGCTGGCTATAACCTGTTGGCAAACGCACTCTTTTATTTGCATTCGTGCGGATCTCTATAGACGAATATAGAGGTTCAATGCCGCCGCCTTTTGTCAATGTAACAAAGTACGCATGGTCGTCGTGATTCTTGGGGGTAGATGTAAAAGACAATGCTCCACTCGTTATTCTAAAGTCAGTAAGAGTGGCGGTGTTGTCCTCGGCTCTCGCTGATGCCGCTACCGTCACGGTATCAATCGGGGGAGCCAAGCGAGCTTGGTATTTAAGTGGTGGAAACACTGGGTAGTTGGTATGCGTGGTGACGGATTCAATGTCATAGTTGAAATTGAACTCCCACGACTTACCGGGCGAGTCGATATGTTGTAGAAGTTTGTTTAAAAGACATAAGTAGCGCACGTTGGTGTTTGTTTCCTGTTGAACGAAAAACACACCCAATGGCCGATCTGCTGAGCTCCCTTCCTCTCTTAGTTCTGCTGCAAACAAACGTGTAGGGCTGACGAGATCCGTAGAAGGAATTAAATGTTCCAATGGATAGCTGCGCTGCGCCCATTGACCATTTGCCTGCAACGAAGCGAGGTGCAGCTCCCACGAGACAATTTCCCATGCCCGCACATCGTTTTCCGAACTACTGGCTTGATCAACCTGCAGTTTACGAATCTTTTTGTGTAACCACATCACATGGACCCGGTGATTGAAGTACACAATCGCTGGATCACCTTCTGCTTTGATAGGCACTTGGATCCTGGACCACTCACTCCAGGCCACAGGATTACGCAATCGACCGTTGACTCCGCCGCTGTTGCCATCAACATAGCGCCAGTAGTAGTCGCCATCCTGATCAAGCGAGCGACCCAAGAAATAGACCGGTGTGTCGCTCACATCCGGCTCGACCTGGTAGGCGCTGAACGACCTGATATCCAGCACAGCCCGCAACTCCCCCACATAATCGCGCATCGCCTGCTCAACCCGCTCTTCGGTCACCCGTCCCTGGTTGATGGTCTGCTCCAGGTTTTTGAACAGCGTGGTCTTGCGGTAACGCAGTGCCGGGTCCAGATAACTGGCCGGGTAGTGCAGCAAGAGTTGCAACCCGGCCCAAGTGGCATAACGCTTGTTGTAGGCGTCCCACTGGTCCAGGTAGCGGCCGGGGCGCGAAGCCTCTGCCATGGCGGGTAGGCTGACGCCGGGTTCCAGGTACTGGCGACAGCGATGGATATACAGCTGAACGCTGGCAATCGCCTCGGCAATCCGGCTGGTCGTGACCTGGCCGCTCACCTGCGGGTCCAGCAGCAGGTACTCGTAAAGGTCGTCGGCCGTTTTGATGTTTGTGGCGAGAGTACCCAGCCCACGATCAGGAATGACGTACTGCAGGTAGTAGCTCACCAGCGCATCGCGCTTGGTTTGGTTGAGCGAGTTTTCCAATGCGCTATTCATGATGCCTCCGGTTCAGGCGTGGGCAGCGGCGAGGATATTGGCAGCGAATTGTTCAAGCGTATTCTGATCGGGTATCAGTCCGGCCAACAGATCCAGGAGGCTCAGATCCGTCGGGGCCTGGCCCAGCTTCTGCCCCAGTTGCATGCGCGCGACGAGCGGGTACAGCTCACGAAAGCTCCTGGGCGAGACGCCTAGTGATTCCATGCAGCCGAGTACCTGGATTTTGTCCCAGCCATGTAACAGCGCAAGCTCCTGTGCTATGTCCGCGGGCGCCGTCCACTCGCCGGCCGCAGCGCGCTGCAAATACCGCCGCCCTTCGGCCACCGGCAGTACCAGCAATTTCTGCCAGTGCCGGTAGCGTGACAGCAGCAACAGCAATGGCAGGTCAGGAAGCGGCGGCAATAATTCGCCGGTCAGCAGCGAACGGGAAGGGCGCGGCATGATGAGTGCCAGGTCCTGCTCGCTGAGTTGCGCCCAATGGCACAGCAGGGCGAACTGGGCAATCAGGTTTGCATATTGCACCAACTGTGGGAGATCAGATTCCAGGGTAGATAACCCCCTCACCGGGCTACTGTAATAGGCTTGGATCTGATTCCAGAAGGTCAACACCGAGTAGCCGGTAAATGCCGGATTCATGCGAGCGGCAACGGCATCCATCCATTCGATCAGACGCAGGGACGTGCTCGGTTTCAAACCAAACTGCGCACCGATGTGCCGACACAGCAGTTCGAACAGCGCCTGCTCGCTGCGAGTATCACCGGGTTGTCCACTGAGTGTGCTGTAGATGTTCTGCAAAAAGCCTTGCAGCTCCGGTGTCGCGACCTGGCGGTAGTCGCGAGAGGTCATCACAATCAGACGGGCGGCATCCAGACCTTCGCGCCGCATCCAGTCCACCAGGTAACCCGTGCGTTCCAACGCCGCGAGCGCTGCCCCCACCGGACGCTCTTGCTGGCTGAGACTCTGAGCGATCACTCCCGGTGCATCCAGCAGATTCCACAACTGCAATGCTTCGTCCGGAGCCAGCCCAAACAGGCGTGGGATCGCCACCAGCCGATAGAGTGCGTCTACATGCGTTATATTCAGGGTGGGCAGGACATAGCCGATGGCGCCCCCATTATCGATGACTCCAGGCAGCAAGCGGGCCAGCATGATGAGCACATCGGCACTGATGCCCAACCCTCGGCACAATATGGCGCGTGCCGCCTGTGAAGGTGCGTCGTCGCGCGGTGGCGACAGGAACAGGCGCGTACTGAGAAAATCGTCGTTTCCAAACAACTCCCGGAAAAACGACTGCTCGCCCGGGCGGTGGTAGGTGTTGATCGAGCCGATACACGCAACGAAGGCATTGACGGAAAAACCGTAGCGTTCACGCAGCGGCAGGTAGACGGCCAAGGCTTGGAGTGGCCGGGTCAACGGGTAATCGGAGAGGTTGACCGCCGCCGCCACGATCAACCAATCGAGCTCTTCGAAGGTTATCCCGACGCGCCGCTGAAGCCGGATCACGCGATTGAGCCGTTCCAGATTTTGACCATGACGGTTGTACAGCCTGCTGGTCGCCGGGTTGTTGGCAGGCGGCGTCGCGGGGTGCCCTGCCCGTGTTCCTACGTACGCATACAGAGGGGGGGAGGGGTTGACGTCACTATCCCAGCCGTGAATGTAGCGGGCGCCGTACTTCTGCGGGGCAATCAACGGCCACTCCAGGGAGATTGGGCCGTTTGATACATATTGCCGAGGCCTGGGTCGGTAGGGGGGGGAATACCCAAGAACAAAGGTTAGAACAAAATCAGATCGGCTCAGCACTCCTGAGTCGATATCCAAGGTTATTCTCACTTCTCGCGTCACTCCTGCCGGCGTGCCGTTACTCCAATGGATCATGGGGTCGTCACTCGTGACCGATTCGTTTCCCCAGCGCATTTCAATAAAGAGTGACGCATCGTCCATATATGAATAGGTGACGGTATGCCGGGCATTTACCTGAGCCACCCAAGTAATCTGATCAGCCTCCCTATCTATTCTCATGTCGTAGATCGTGACTAAAGAATAGCCACCATCATCAGGCGAGTGATCGATCCTTAGTTCTACCGGTTTACGGTATTCGAGTGTGCGATCGCCCACATCTCTCTGAATGGCACCCACACCCAGTGCCTGCATCAACGTCTCCTGGTCCAGCTGAGTACGTTCCAGCAAGGACCGATCCTTCTGGATCGCTGTAATAGCGGCCTCCGACCCCACATGCGTCATGTCCGCAATTCGGCTCAAACCGTAGTATCGCCCGACTGTGGCCTGGGTGTTCTGCATGCCCTGCGTCAGTATCCCGAACTCCTCAGGCGATAACGCCAGCCGATCGCGCACGCAGCCCGGGGTCAGTACTTGGGTGATCCATGCATCAAAGGGGATAGATGAGAACGCGCGCGCTTCGTTATCGCCCAGCGTGGCCCATATTTCGGCTTGCGAACTCTTCAAGGCAGCCAAGCCCTGGCGGATCTGCTCGCTGGCATGGTTGTAAGGCAAGATCATCGGAAAAACCTTGGTACGCAGCTGTTCCTCGGCATCCCCCACCACGCCTTGCTCCAATACCTCCAGGATCAGGGTCAAGGTGGATATTTCTTGGTTCAGGTGGGTGTCACTCAACGGCAGGCGATTCAGGTCGGGGCGCCGCTTGTCCAGCTGCAAGCCGTGGGTGGCGGGATGCAACGGTTTGGCGACCCGGTACAGCGTCGTCAGGTAACTGCCAGGGGAAAACAGCGAGCCCACCGAATCGGGATGGGCATAGAGCAGGTTCCGGCCGAACCAATCTTGATAATTGCCGCTGGAGCCGATGGCGCGATCCAGCCACTCGGCATCATAGGCAATGCCCAGCTTGGCGATGGCCTGGGCGATCGGCTCGCCGCGTGCGGTCAACTGGCGATGCAACCGGGTCAAGGCTGCGGCGTGGGCTTCGGCCTGTTCAAAAAACTGTTGCGCCGCAGCCCGCTCGCGCTTCGCGGTTTTCTTTCCCAGATAGTTGGATATCGTCTCGGCACGGCCCTTACGGACGACGTCGAACACTGACTCGTAGCCCCGCTCGGCCAGTTGCTGGCGAAACGCTTTGATCTGAGCCACATCACTCTCGGGGGGCGGGGTGACTGCCGGTTGCGGCTTGTCTGCTGTCTTTACTGTCTTGTGGATGCGTGCGGGCGGCTTGGTCTTCGCTGCAGTAGCGCTGGGTGCGCTTTTCTTTGCCATACGTTTCTCCTGACGTACAACATTGCGCACACCGCGGTGGACCGTGCATTGAGTGGGTAATATAAAGTAATAGACGATTTGTTTAAGAGAGCAAGACGAGGCCGTTTCTGGTCCTTCACTTAACAGTAAGCCTCACCGATGTGTTCTTTATGAACCGGCAGCACGGCGATCTCGTAAATCATGGCGTTGCTTCCTGAGTGGGCACGACGGCTATCGCGTTCTTGCCCCAGGCCTGGACCAGGTTCCGCGGCTGCGCTATGTCCATGATCGAGGCCGTGAACGCGTGTGGCCGCCGATGGTATCGAACACCACATCAACGCCGCGCCCGTCCGTTTCCCGCAGGATGGCGTGAACGTAATCTTCCTTTTCGTAGTCGATGATCACATCGGCGCCCATGCGTTGTGCGAACTCAATATTGGCTTCACGCACGGGGGGGAACACCCTGGCGCCGATGGCCTTGGCCAGATGGATCGCCACATGGCCGACTCTGCCGGCGCCGCCATGTATCAGCGTTTTGATCCGCCTCCTATAGCGCACTGTTCACGATCGTGAGTATCAAACGGCTCGGATGCCCGGCGCCGATATGCACGGTATTGCGCGCCACCTGCGGATGCTCGCCCATGCCTTCGGCCTCGCCACTGTTGGGGTTTACATCGAAGCGCGGAAAGTTGCTGCTGGCGATATCCAGGCGCAGGCGGTGGCCACGCTTGAACAGGTTGCAGGTGGCGAAGGGTTCGATCACCACCTTGAACGGCTCTCCCGGCGTGAGCGGAGCCGGGTGTTCCCATGAGTCCCGATAGCGGCAGCGGATAATCCCGTCGGTGATGTTCATGGCGTACCCCTGCGGGTAATCGTCGCTCGGCGGGTAGACGTCCACCAGCTTGGCGGTGAAATCGGTATCCGGCGCACTGCTGTGCACCCACAGTTCGACTTTCACCGGGCCGGCGACCACCCAGTCGTGCTCAAGCGGTTGGGTTTCGAAGCTCACTACGTCATCTCGGTCGCACAGTGCCGAGTGGTCACCCCGGGTGCCGAAAAAGTCCGGGCTTTCGATCTGGTTGAAAGCGCCACCCACGAACACCGGAGCGCCAGACGTCAACGAGCCGCCAATGGTCGGTACCGGGTGGGCGGGATCGCTGAAGTAGCTCAATGAACTGGGCGGCCCCACAGGAGCGAGCGGCGAAAGGGCTTTTTGTGGTGTCAGGTAGAGGTTCAGCTGTTGGCTGCCCGCGAGCGGCCAACACGGCGACTTGAGCCAACGCCCGCCATGCTCCAGCCGACCCTCTGCATTTTTTCGGCCGCTGCCGCCCCCCATCAGGAACACATCGACCTGATGGGTGGCGTGCCGTCCGGCGTCGGTCGGTTTGAGCCAGCGTTGCATCCATTCCACTCGGCAACTCAACCAGTCTTCGCCCAGGTTGCCGTCGAAAGGCGCGGCGTTGCCAAATTCGGCGTTGCCGCTGTAGCTGATGTTGCGGTCACCGTGCAGCCACGGGCCCATGATCAGGCGTTGAGGTGACTGCTTGCGTGCGGTGAACGCCGTGAAATTGTCCAACGTGCAACTGACATAGGCGTCGTACCAACTGGACATGAACAACACCGGGATGTCCGGGATCTGCTCGTAGAAACCTTCAGCGTAGATACCCAGTTGCTTCCAGTACTGGTCAAAGTCACCGTGGGACCACTGCTCGAACAGGTAGTTTTCATACTCCGGTACATGGCGCAATGGCGAATGCCCAGGGCGCCACGGCATGCGCGCAAACCAATCGAGAATGTCTTCCTGGGCCAACGCCTCTCGCAACTGCGGGTCGGCCTCCACGGCGGCGCTTTGCTGGGCTTGCTTGTAGGCCCAGGTCGCTTGCTTGAGTTCGAACGCGCCGCCCTGGCGAATGCCGCACTGGTAGGCGTTGGCGAACCCCCCCGAGTCCAGCACCATGGTCTTGAGACCTGGCGCATTGCAACAGGCCATCGCCATCTGCGTGTGCGCTGCATAGGACAGGCCCATGCTGCCGATGTGGCCATTGCACCAGGGCTGTTCGACGATCCAGCGCAAGGTGTCGTAGCCGTCTTCGCCTTCATTGATGTATTTGGTGAACACGCCTTCGGAACGGTAACGCCCGCGACAATCCTGGAAGATCGCCACAAAGCCCTGCTCGGTAAAAGCTGCGGCCATTTGCTCGCGGGTAAGGTGCAGCCCGTCCAGGCGTTTTTCCGAGCGTGAGGGGCCGGATTTGTCGTAGGGCGTGCGCTCGATGACAACCGGCCAGGGGCCGGTGCCCAGCGGTAGATAAATGTCGGTGGCCAGGCGCACGCCATCGCGCAGGGTGATCATCTGGTTGCGTACAATGTGCATGTTTTCGAATGCGGGGTGGGTCATGACAAAGCCTTGGTCAGTCTAATTCAATAGCCGGTGAGGGCGGCGCAGGCGAGCAGAAGCAACGCCACCGTCGTGCAGATCAGGAACAGCGGCAGCACAAACCGAGCCCACTGCACCCAGCCCACATTGGCCGCAGCAAGCAGTACCAGCAGGCCGCTGGAAGTGGGCGTGATCATGTTGGTCAAGCCGTTGCCCAGCAGGAAGGCATACACCGTGGTCTGCGGGCTCACGCCGGCCAGTTGGCCCAGCGGACCGAAGATCGGCATCGTCACGGCGGCCTGCCCGCTGGTGGATGGAATCACCACATCCAGGCTCATCTGCGCGAAGAACATGCCGAACGCCGCAGGCAGTTGGCCGTGCTGGCCAATGATCTGCGACAGGCCGTGCACGATGGTGTCCAGCACCTGGCCGCTGGCGAGGATCGACTCCACGGCCGTGGCCAGTGCGATCAGCACGCCGGCCATGAGCATCTTGTTCATGCCTTCGACAAAGGTGCTTGCCGTGGTGCTCGGGCTCATGCCTGCGATGGCGGCGAAGACGATGGTCAGCGCCAGGTAATACGAGGACAGCTCGGGGTACTTCCAGTGCCAGGTATTGGAGGCGTACACCAGGAAGCCGACGCCCACCCCCAGTGTGATCAGGCTGAGAGTGTGCCGCGTGGAGAGTTTTTTGCCCGAGTGGGAAAATGTGGCCGAGGTATCGAAGCCGCTCCGGCGGATGTAGAACAGGATGTAGCCCACGGCCAGCGTGACAAAAATGAAGTACGCGACGATGCGCATGCTCAGCCCGCTGAACACTGGCAGGCCGACCAAGGGTTGCGCGACAGACAGCGCGATGGGGTTGGAAATCGAGCCCATGTACCCCGTCTTTACCGCCAGCGCGACGATCGCCAAGCCGACGATGTTGGGCAGGCCCAGGCGGTTTGCCATGGCCACCATCACGGGCACGAACATGATGTATTCCTTCGCCAGCCCCATGAAGGTGCTGCCTGCCGACAATGCGAGCATCAGGGTTGGCACCAGAATGTAGACGTTGCCTTTGGTGGCACCGAGCAGTCGGTCCAGGCCGGCATCGATGGTGCCGGTCTTGTTCAGCACGGCAAACATGCCACCGATGAACAGCACCATGAAAATCAGCCCGGCGCGTTTCTCGATGGCCAGGGGAATGGCCAGAAAGGTCTCGGCCAGCGATACCGGTTGTGCCACGGTTTTATTCGACGAGCGCGGCGGCAGGGCGAAGAGTTGGCTGAGCGAGGTGTCTTTTTCCAGTACCTGATAGGTCCCGGGAATCACGCGGACGTCTTGGCGTTCAAACTGGCCGGAGCGCACCACATAAGTCAGCACCATCGCCAGGAACACAATGCTCAGCAAGATGATTGCCGGGTTGAGTTGGCGGGTGTTTTTGGGTGGCGCGGTGACTGTTGGCGCAGTGGATGACATAGCGGTGCTCTCATCTTTTTTTTATGGGGATAGCCAACGGCTACATCGGCACAGTAGGGCAATCGTAAATACCTCACAACGTTATGACGAACGCGTATTGGGCTATGCGTTTGAAGGTGTTGTCGGATTATTTGTCATAGCCTGATGCGCGTTTGTCATAAGCTTGTCGCCCCTGTTTTAATTCGATAGCGTTGTTTACTCTTTGCGGTCATTAACACCCAGGAGCATCGGCCAGGAAATACTTGGTCAAGCAACTTTTCTTACTCTCTGCCACAAAAAATAAAACACAGCTGAGGGCTTTAACATGCGTGCGTTTATAACGACCGGCGGGCTTTTGTGCGCCAGCTTAATGGTGCCTGGTATATCAAGCGTGCGCGCCGAAGGTTTCCTCGGGGATTCCACCGGCCACCTTGCGTTGCGTAATTACGCCTTCAATCATGACAACCGCAGCGGCGGCAACGACCGTGTCGAATGGGCACAGGGGTTGTTGCTGACGATGCGTTCCGGATTCACGTCCGGGACCGTCGGGTTTGGCCTCGACACCCTGGGCCTGCTGGGGCTGAGGCTTGACTCCAGCCCTGCATATGCCGGTACTGGCCTGTTGCCTGTGCAGGATGATGGCCGCGCCGCCCGTGATTTTTCCAGCCTCGGCGTGACCGGCAAGCTGCGTTTCGCCGATGTCGTGGTGAAGACGGGCACGTTGTTGCCCAAGAACCCGGTGGTCAGTTACAACGATGGGCGTTTGCTGCCACAGACATTCCAAGGCACGCAGTTTGAATACACCGGTATCGAACATCTATTTGTGCAAGGTGGGCGACTGGATCAATCAAAGTTGCGTAACTCCAGCGATAACGTCGATCTGATACCGAGCGGTTACAAAGGCCCGAAGCATGGTGATTTTTACTTTGTGGGTGGTACGTATGCACTCAATAAAACCATCAGCCTGTCTTATTACTACGGTGAACTTGAAAACTTCTATCGCCAGCACTTTTTCGGAGTTGTGCATAAAGTGGCTGTCGGGCCAGGTCACTTGACGACGGACGTGCGTTATTACAACAGTTTTGAAACGGGGGCGGCCTATAACGGTGCTGCGGACGCCGACATGTTCAGCGGCTCCTTGAGTTATCGGCTCGGCGGGCATACGTTCGGAGGCGGCTATCAGCAATTGTCCGGTAACGCCGCATTGCCCTATTTGAATGGTGCGGCCACCACGTCCTTTACCAGTCCGGGCGTGAGCAAATTCATCCTGGAGGATGAGAAAACCTGGATGCTGCGCTACGACTATGACTTTTCCGCCCTGGCGATCCCGGGCTTGAGTTTCATGATCCGCTACTACAAAGGGTTTGACGCCAGGTATTCGGGCAAACCGGCCGATGAGCACGAGCTGGATACCAGCCTCAAGTACGTGATCCAGGACGGCACGTTCAAAGGCCTGGGGGCAGAATTTCGCAACACGGCGTACCGCTCAAATGTGCTCACCAGTTGGGACTACAATCGCCTGTACCTGACCTACGACATCAAGCTCTGGTAGGGCTGCAAGGCTGGACGCCGCAGGTGTTGCCAGCGGAAACTGCGCCCAGTCGTGTCTGCTTGGAGCCCGAGCGTGAATCTCAAACAACTGGAAGCGTTCCAGGCCATCATGTCGACCGGTTCGACCATCGATGCCGCCACGCGCATGGGCTTGTCCCAGTCGGCCATCAGCCGTTTGCTCAGCCAGCTCGAAGAGTCACTGGGCTTTGCCTTGTTCCTGCGCAGGAAGGGCAGGCTGACGCCGACCTCCGAGGCCGAGGCGTTTTTGCCGGAGGTGTCGGGGCTGGTCGACAACATGCAACGCGTCCAGCGCATGGCCGACGACCTGCGCCTGGGTCACGCTGGCCGGGCGCTGCTGCGCGTGGCGGTGCCCACCAGCATGACCCACCAATGGTTGCCCCGTGTGGTTGCCGAATTCATGCAGGGCCGCGACGACCTTGTTATCGAACTGGTCACCGGTTCCTACGATGCGCTTGAGCGCGCGGTGCTGGACCGCAGCGTCGATTTTGCCTTTGTGCGCCTGCCCACCGAATTGCCGGGCTTCGACGTGGTGCCGGTGTTGCAGGTGCAAGGCGTGTGCGTGCTTCCCCAAACGCACGCGCTGTGCGAAAAGCGCGTTATCCAGGTGAGTGATTTGCGCGGTGTGCCGCTGGTGCTGCTGGGCCGCCAGCGCAACCTGCGCACGGAGCTTGACCAGGTATTTCGGCAGGCGTCCATTCTTCCCAACGTGCGCATGGAAGTGCATTCGGCAGGTGCCGCCTGCGCTTTCGTCGCCGAGGGCATCGGCGTGTCGATCATCAACGAATTGCTGGCCAATGATTTCTTGGACTTGCCGATCGTGACGCGGCCTTTTCTACCGGTTTTGCCGTATTCATTCGGCCTGGTTTTTCGCAGTGATGTTCCCCGTACGGCCCTGGCGCAAGCGTTCTCCGATTTACTTGCCCAGCGTTTGCGAATGGCGATGCCGCAGGTGCATTGACGTCAGCGCAGCCCTTCGAGCGTGCGCCACAACTTCCTCATCGTGGGGTTCTGGTTTTCAATCGCGCAGTACGAGCGAATCTCCAACCGCGTACTCCACGCCTCGCCACCCGCCCGCACCAGCAGCCCACGCTCCAACTCATCCACCACCGCGCTCTGTGGCAACCACGCCACACCGTAACCTTCGATAGCCATGCGCATCAGCAGCATGGCCATGTCGGCTTCGTAGCAGCGCTCCAGCACGGCAGGTGCAGGGCCGTTCTTGATCACGATTTCCGCGACCCTGCCCAGGAACGTGGTGGCCGTGTAAGCCAGATGCGGGACGGGTTTTCCGGTGCTCCCCGGCAGGCGATACAGCGGTCGGCCGCGTTTGTCCGGCGCGCACAACGGAATAAACGCATCATGCCCCAGGGCCAGGCTGCCGAAGCGTTGCGCGTCCAGCAGGATCGGCGCCAGGGGATGGTGGTAGACGATCATCAAATCGCAACTGCCTTCTTCCAGCGCAATCACCGCGTCATGAATATTCGCTGCCACCACCCGTGCATTGAACTGCTCGGTCTGGCGCTGGAACTGCGTCAGCCACTTGGGCAGGAAGGTCATCGACAGGCTGTGTGCGGCGGTCACCTGGATCGAGCGCCCTGGCATGCGTTCCACTTCACGCAGGCTGGCGCGCAGGCGCATCAGGCCGGCGAGGGCGTCGCGGCTTTCGCTGCAGAAGGCGGCGCCTGCGGCGGTCAGTTGCACCGGGTAGGTGCCACGGTCGACCAGTTCGACGCCCACCCATTCTTCCAGTGAACGAATGCGCCGCGACAACGCCGATTGCGTCACGCAGCGCACTTCGGCGGCGCGGGAGAAATTTTTCCACTCGGCTATGGCCAAGAGGTCGTCCAACCATTTGATCTGCATGCCGGTTCTCCAGGCGATGAGCCCTGAGTGTATGCCGCCGCGCGCAGCCTGGGCTGGGCATTCTGCAAACTATTCCAAAAGCGCATGGGGTTAGCTGGATTACTCATCATGGCGGCCGGGGTGGGTCCCTAGAATCCGCTCCATACAACAAAAGCCATCTGAGGGCCGCACCTGTGAAGAAGAACAAACTCCCCCGTCGAATCGCAGTTGGCATCGTCTTGGGCGTGCTGGTGGGTTGGGCATGTCACCACTATGCAGGAAGCGAGCAGGCCGCCAAGGCGCTGGCGGGGTACTTTTCGATGGTCACCGACGTCTTCCTGCGCATGATCAAGATGATCATTGCGCCGTTGGTGTTCGCCACCCTGGTGGGCGGCATCGCGAGCATGGGCAATTCGCGCTCGGTAGGGCGCATCGGCTTGCGTGCGATGCTGTGGTTCGTCACGGCGTCACTGGTCTCGCTGATGCTTGGCATGGCCCTGGTCAATCTGTTCCAGCCGGGGGCCGGGCTGAACATGCAGGTGGTGCAACATGCGACGGCAGCGGTGCCGGTCAACACCGGGGACTTCAGCCTCAAGACCTTCATCAGCCACGTATTCCCGCGCAGCATTGCCGAGGCGATGGCCAACAACGAGATCCTGCAGATCGTGGTGTTTTCGCTGTTCTTCGGCTTCGCCCTGGCCGGGGTCAAGCGCGCCGGCTACACGCGCATCACCGACACCGTGGACGAGCTGGCCAAGGTCATGTTCAAGATTACCGACTACGTGATGGCTTTCGCGCCGATCGGCGTGTTCGCCGCGATTGCCTCGGCGATCACCACCAACGGCCTGGGCCTGCTGGCCGATTACGCCAAGCTGATTGCCGAGTTCTACCTGGGGATCGCCCTGCTCTGGGTGTTGTTGTTCGCCGCCGGTTACCTGTTTCTCGGACGCTCGGTGTTCACCCTCGGCAAGCTGATCCGCGGGCCGATCCTGCTGGCGTTTTCCACGGCCAGCAGCGAGTCGGCCTACCCCAAAACCATGGAGGCGCTGGAGAAGTTCGGCGCGCCCAAGCGAGTCTCCAGTTTTGTGTTGCCGCTGGGCTATTCCTTTAACCTTGACGGCTCGATGATGTACCAGGCGTTCGCGATCATGTTCATCGCCCAGGCCTACAACATCGACCTGAGCTTCACCCAGCAACTGCTGATTTTGCTGACGCTGATGATCACCAGCAAAGGCATGGCCGGCGTGGCGCGGGCGTCGGTCGTGGTGGTGGCGGCGACGCTGCCGATGTTCAACCTGCCCGAGGCGGGTTTGTTGCTGATCATCGGTATCGACCAGTTCCTCGACATGGCGCGCACCGCCACCAACGTGGTGGGCAACAGCATCGCCACGGCGGTGGTGGCCAAATCCGAGAGCGCGGAAGAACCCGCTGAGCTGCCGCAAGGTGTGCACGCATGAAAACCACCTCCCGGCTGGGCATCGTCGGCGGGCTCGGTTCGCTGGCGGGCGGCGATCTGTTCTACAAACTGGTCAAGTCCCGTGCCGTGCTGGAGGACCAGCGGCGCTATCACTTCCTGTTCGAGCAGCACCCGTTCAAGGATGTACTGCTGCCCCTGGACCGTAACGCGAGCATGACCGCGCGTAAGTTCTATGTGTTCCAGGTATGCAAGACCTTTGAAAACACCGGGGTGGATGCGGTGCTGCTGCCGTGTTTCGCCAGCCAGACCTTTCGCGCTGAAATCCAGCAGGAACTGGGCATTCCCGTGCTGGACATGATGCACGCGCTGGTCCGGCACATCACCCGTCGAATAGCGCCTGGCACCACCCTCGGCGTGATCGCATCGGACTTCGTGCGTCACGGCGGCTTGTTTGAACGGCACCTCGGCCAGCACTTCAACCTGGTCTACCCGGAGGACCACGCCCAGGCCGCCTTGATGGAGGCGATGTACGGCGTCAACGGCATCAAGGACGGCCACCTTGACGGTGTGCCGCTGGAGTCGGTGTACCAGGCGTGCCTGTCGCTGCACGGGCAGGGCGCCACGGTGATTGTGCCGGGCATGACCGAGCTGTCGCTGGTCTGCGGCGACCTGCAACGGCGTGGTATCAGCGCCCTCGACATCAACCAGATCTACGCCGAGTTCGCCACCCAGGCCGATGGCTCGGCGCGTCAGCCACCGTTCAAACTGGGCATCGTCGGCGGCGTCGGCCCGGCGGCTACCGTGGACTTCATGGGCAAGGTGGTCGCCCATACCCCGGCCGGCAAAGACCAGGACCACATCAAGATGGTGGTGGAACAGAACCCGCAGATCCCCGACCGCACCGCCAACCTGCTACGCGATGAAACCGACCCGACCCTGGCCCTGTACGCCACCTGCAAACGCCTGGAAAGCGCCGGCGCCCAGGCCATCGCGATTCCGTGCAACACCGCCCATGCGTTTGTCGAACGCATCCAGGCGCACCTGCGCGTGCCCATCGTCAACATGCTCAGCGAGACGGTGGAGTGGATCGTGCAGACCTACGGCAGCCGCCAGGCCGTGGGCTTGCTGGCGACGTCCGGCACCCTGCAAAGCCAGGTCTACCACCAGGCCGCGCGAGGCTGCGGCCTGCAACTCATCACGCCTGGCTTTGATTACCAGGCGCTGGTGATGGAGGCGATCTACGGCGAACGGGGGATCAAGGCGGGGTTTACCGCTGGCGTGTGCCGTGAGCAGTTGCTGCTGGCGGCAGAGCATCTGTGTGAACAGGGGGCGAAAGTGTTGATTCTCGGGTGTACCGAGTTGCCGTTGGTGCTGGCGCATTGCGAGGTGTTCGAGATCGGCGCCCACCGGGTCGCCCTGGTTGACCCCACGACGGTCCTGGCGCGCCGTTGTGTCAGCCTTTCGTCGGGAGCTCATCATGTCGGATAAAAAAATTTTGTGAGCGCCGCTTGAAAATATTCAGCCCGAACCTACTTAGGTTTTACGCGATGCCGAATGCGGGTCGCGTATCAAATCACTTGGAGAAACCTCAGGAGATTTTGCAATGGCTACTACTCTTTCGTTGGCCCCACTGTTCCGTCACTCTGTCGGCTTTGACCGTTTCAACGACCTTTTCGAATCGGCGCTTCGCAGCGAGGCCGGCACCACCTACCCACCTCACAACGTCGAAAAGCACGGTGACGATCATTATCGGATCGTGATTGCGGCCGCAGGCCTGGTGGAGGATGACCTGGAAATCCAGGTGGAAAAAGGCGTGTTGACCGTCGCCGGCGGTAAGCGCGAACACGATGAGGGCATCACCTACCTGCACCAGGGCATCGCCCAGCGCGCGTTCCGCTTGTCGTTCCGCCTGGTCGACCACATCGAAGTGCAGGGCGCCCAGCTTTCCAACGGCCTGCTGAGCATCGACCTGCTCAGGGTGGTACCGGAGGAAGCCAAGCCAAAACGCATTGCGATTGGTGGCGCTGCCAAGGCGGATGTGAAGTCCATCAGCGAGCAGTGAGTTGAAATGAATAAAGGCGCTCTTTGGAGCGCCTTTATTTTGCCCAATGATTCACAGTCATTTTCTATCTTATTTGCGCTCGTCGTTTGAGCCCGAGTCCACCCCTGCGCGGCCGGGCACGATGCCAAGGGCTCGGGATCGTCCGGTGCATATGGGGTCATGCCTTTATGAAGAATTATTTAAGAATGACCTGGCACATCCTGTCGGCGTGAGTGCTTTCTGGGCGTAATGCGTTTTTGACTCCCTTCATTAACCCCTAATAATCAATTGCTTGAAAAAGAATAGTCAGTGTCGGATCGGGAAACCGTTCTTAAGCTGGCTATCTTTTTATGCGCGTTTTATTCCAAAAAGGTCTTTTGTCGAAAAAGCGGCGACATGATTTATTCAAGTTGAAGTGTAACAACTTGTTTCAGATTTTTTGCCGCTTTTAGGTACCGATCTGGGGGCTTTCTGTCGGCGAACAGGAGATATCCGTTCGTTGCGACGCAGTGGTTTCGGCCTGTGACATTGATGATTTTGCTTCCACCCACGCGGTGGAGTGCAAACAAGGGATCTGTATTAATTATCGAGGCTTGAACCGATGAACCACATGATCAACTCCATACTTGAAGATGCGTCAACCCGTTCCTCTATCAGCCATACACACCCCGCGCTTGTGCATGATGTGTTGTGGCGCGCGTTGGAACAGGCACTGAAGATCAGCACCGATGATGTTTCTCACAGTCCGCATACCCGAGCCTGCCTGAGGATCTACGCCGAAATCGATACCCTGTCTTATCTGGATAAAGCAGATTCGAAATTGGCCGCCGCCTTGGGCAAGGCCTTCTTTGAGTCGCGTTCCAGTAAAGACGTCGAGGCGTTCTGGAAATTGTTGTTGATCAAGCAACTGCTGTTTGAAGTATCTGTCAGGGGCGTCGCTTCCCATATTGCTTCGCAGGCCAATCATAACCCTGTGTCTCCGCCGACCTTTGCCGGGTCGTCCAGGGTGAACGTCAGCCTGGGCCTGCTGTGCAAGGAGACCGATCAACTCAAGCACTCCGTTGTCCAGGTGTTGCAAAAACTCGCCCAGCATCTGGAAGACCACGGGCTCAAGAAACCCCAGGCCACTCAAGAGATTTTGTTGGCGCTGTACAACGCCGTGTGGTCGGGCAACCAGGGTGTCGATATCGAGTCGCAGATCTTCTATGCCAACAGCGTGTACGACGCATTGCCCGATGTCTATCAGGCCCTGGGTCTGGCGGCCCGGACCCAGTGGCTCACGGTGTTCACCTGGTTGTATGGCGACAAGGATGGGCGGCCGTACGACACAAACCAGCACACCGAAACCTTGGTTATCGCCCTGGAATCAGCGCTGCGCAGCCGTTATATCGCAGACATCAATAGCCTGATCAAAGACGGTGGCGCACGGCATCGCCTGGAAGAGATTCGTGCCCGACTGGACAAGGATCACGCCGATGCCTTTGCCGCCCCGGCCGAATTGATCGAAGCGCTGAGCAGCATCCGTTTCACCCAGCCTGCGGGCATCGACCCGTTGTTGCTGCGGGTGCAGGCCTTTGGTTTTCATTATGTGGAGATCGAGTTCCGCGAAAACGCCGAGATGTTCAGCAGCGTGGTCGATGAGATTGTTTCCAGCCAATGGCAACAGGATCCTGGCGCAGGCACATCCCGCCCCTATCGTGACCTGGATGAGCGGGAGCGCCGGGCGGTGCTTGATGCCGCGCTGGCGGACGACAGCGTTCAGCCGCCCACGGATTTCTGGCAGGCCTACCTGCGGCGCACCGCTGCGATTTATGAAGAGAAAGCCCTGCGCTACAAGGGCCAGGACTACATCGCATTGATGGAACAGGACCCGGGCTACATTCGCATGTACGACGCCCGCAATGCGGTCGAACGTTTTGAGATGATCGACCGTTATCGCGACCGCATGAACATCCACGGGATCGCCGAGTACACATCGAGCCTCAGTGTGCTGGAAGTCCTGTTTTTGATGAAGGCGGCCCAGGTGCGGGAGGGCATCGACATCGCCCTGCAACCCGAAGACCTGGCGGGCGCCGAGCAAACCCTGGCCACGGTGCATGAGATTTATGAAAGCCCGGTTTACAGGCAGCACTTGGCATCACGGGGCAACCGCCAATACATCACCTTCGGCCCCAGCGACACTGGCAAGCAGGGTGGCAAGGGGATGCACAAGCTGAACATGGCTATCGCTCACCAGCACCAGCGGATCGCGGCTCGGTACGGTATCGAGGTGGTTACCCACGTGATCATGGGGGGCGAGCATGCGCGTTGTAATGGAGTGATCGCCGATACCCTGCAAGAGTTCGGCGCCCTGGACGGACCGGAAACCCGATTCATGCTGGCCGGGTGTGCGGAAATGCGCGGCCATTTGTTGACCCGCAATCAATCGGTGAATTTTCTCAGCCAACTCTACCGCATGCATGCTGAGCCCCGCACGCAGCCCTCGGAGGCGGTAATCGCCGACAGGATCCAGCGTTGGTCCGATGTCGTGCGCCGCTACCAGTCGCGTTTTTTCGAGCATCCGGCGCTGCCAGCCTTGCTGCGGGACATGGCGCGATTCGACGTGGTCAGGGCCACCGCCAAGGGCACTCGGCCGCCGTCACGCCTCTTCAATATCAAGGTCTTCGAGTCCAGGCCGGATGCCATTCGTGCGATTCCCTGGACTCGCGCCCTCTTGGCCAGTGGACTGCACAGCGAACTGATCGGGGTCGGGCAGTTCGCCGATGAGCCCGCGGCGAAATTGTTGGAAGCCTTTACGGAGGACGACAGCTTTCGCAGCTATGTCAAAGGCATGGCGTACGCCATCGCCCGAACCGACCTCACGTGCGCCTGGCTGACATTGGCGGGCAGCGTTCCAGAGAAAACGCACATCCTGTCGCTGGCGCAGGCGTTGCACACCGAAGCTGTCGGTACCGGCGAGCAACTGTTGGCCAGCCTGCATCTGGAAGTGATGGCGGGTAAGCGTTTTGTGCACAAGGCCACCACCGGCGTAGAGCCGCAGGACCCGTGGAAAATCAAGGAAAACTCCCTGCTCAATCTGTGGCCTAGCCTCAAGGCCGAGGTCTACCGCAAAGAGAAAAACCTGCGCATTTATCGGTTGTTCCTCATCTATGCCAAAAGCAACCCAGACTTTATCAAGGCCTCTTCACTGAACGATTTTTACAGTGGGTTCCTGGCGGCAGCCAGTACCGATACAGGCTTGGTCGATCCTGACAGCGCCTGCCACTTCACTTGGTAAAGCACCCGCCGACAGCCGGGGCGACCTGGCTGTCGGCGCGGTTGTGCGCCGTTCAAGAGGATCACAAGCATGGCATTCACCACCCTGATACTCGATGCACCCGGCCCGCCGTTGTTATTCGAGGAAGTCGACCGATTCCTCGCGCTGGGCCTGGTCGTCACCCTGAATCTCTACTATTTCACTGATAAGGATGGTATCCGCGAGCACTATGGCGAGCGCATTCACTACACCGAGATCAACGGTCACGACCGGCAGGCTTTCATGGGGGCCGTGATGTTGGCCGGAGGGTACAGCGTGTTCAAGACGCGCTTGAATATTCCCATTGAGGGCGAACTGATTCGCAACGCTGCGTCACCGGCTCTGCCAACGCCGCTGCGCGCTATCGCTCAAGCCGGTACGGGCGTCAACCATATCGACCGGCAAGCGGCCCAGCAGTGTGGCGTGACCCTGCTGAACACTCCAGGCGCCAACGCGGCTGCGGTTGCTGAATATGTCCTGGCCCAGGCGTTGTATTTATCCCGGGACCTGGACCACTACAACGCTGAAACGCACAAGGGATGCTGGTCCAAGGGCACCTTGGCGCCAGGCCTGGAGTTCGGTGAACTCACGCTAGGGGTGGTCGGCACGGGCAGCATCGCTCAAGAGGTCGCACGCAAGGCGGGAGCGCTTGGTCTCAAGGTCATCGCCACCGGTTCGGAACGCTTTACCGACCAGGTCGCGCGCAGCCTTGGCCTTGAGCGCCGGCAAACCCTCGAAGCATTGCTGAGGGAGGCCGACGTGGTCTCGATCCACGTACCGTTGACCCCGCTGACCCGCGGCCTGTTTGGGCTGACCCAGTTCAGGCAGATGCGCCAAGGTTCGATACTGATCAATACCGCGCGCGGCGGCATCGTCGATGAAGCGCAGTTGGCGAGTTTCATGACGGCGTTTCCCAGGCATATAAAAGCAGCCGCCATCGATACCTTCGCCCTGGAAAAAGACTGCTTCCACTCGCCACTGGCAGGCGTCGGCAATGCCCAGCTCACACCGCATATTGCAGGCACCACAACGACGGCGATCCGCAAGGCTTCGCGGCAGATTGTCGACAAGATCCACGCGCTCAGCCTGGCGGCGAACGCAGGTTAACCCCTCAACACAAGGAAGCCTTCCTCATGCAACGCTCTATTCATCAACGCCTGGACGCCCTCAGTTGTACCGACCTCAGCGATGCCATGGATCGCCTGAAAATCCTTTGTCAATGTACCGACATCAAGCCGCTGGACCGGTCCTTCAGCCTTACGGGCAAAGCCTGGACCCTGCGCTACGGACCTGTTGGCCTGGAGGGGGGCTCGGTGGGCGACTACATCGACGACCTTGCCCCAGGGCAAGTGGTGGTGATCGACAATCAGGCACGCCTCGACACCACCGTATGGGGCGACCTGCTGACCTCTACGGCTGCCCGCAAACAATTGGCCGGCACGGTGATCGACGGTATCTGCCGCGATGTCGATCGTGCGTTGGAACTCCATTACCCGATCTTTTCCCGGGGCAACTGGATGCGCACCGGCAAGGATCGCGTGCGTGTCGAGGCGATACAGGAGGCGGTGACGCTGGGTGGCGTGCGGGTTAGACCGGATGACTGGCTACGGGGCGATGGTGACGGGCTAGTGGTCATTCCTGCGGTTTCAGTGAGCGAGGTGCTGACGGTCGCCGAAGAAATCCACCAGGCCGAGGAACAGATTCGTGCGGCCATCGACGCCGGTGTCCCATTGCGGCAAGCGCGCGCAGACTACGGGTACCACGCCTTGCAAACCCCGCGCGGCTGACAACCCTGATCGAGCCAACGGCGTAAGCAAGCAGTGGCACACTGGGCGCGGACGTGTTGCAATCCCCCGCAGCCGTAACCGGGTGGACCCAGTGTGAAACGCCATTTCGAAGACCTGCAGCTCGGCAGCATCGAGCTGTTTTGCCTCGCCGCCGAAGCCAACAGCTTCACCGCCGCCGCGCAGGTTGCCGGTGTCACGCCGGCGGCCGTGAGCCGCAGCATTTCACGCCTGGAAGAGCGCCTGGGCTCGCGGCTGTTTGTGCGCACCACGCGCAGCATCCGCCTCACTGACAGTGGCCGCACCTTCTTCGAACAATGCCGCCAGGCCCTGACCCAACTGGTGGAAGCGCAACAGGAGGTGATGGGCGCGCAAGCAGTGCCGTCCGGCCTGTTGCGTATCAGTATTCCCACCACCTACGCCCATCACCGTCTGCTGCCGCTACTGCCGAAGTTTCGTGCGCTGTACCCGCAGGTGACGGTGGATATCCACATCAGCAACCGCAATATCGACTTCGTCGCCGAAGGCTACGACCTGGCGGTCCGTGTGCGCGCCCAGCCCGACTCATCGCTGATTGCGCGCCTGCTGGAAGACGCCGAGTTGGTGGTGGTCGCGGCACCGTCCTATCTTGAGCGCGCCGGCATCCCACAGACGCTGGAAGATCTACCCGCCCATGAATGCATCCAGTACGAACTGCCCAGCAATGGCCGGCGTATCTCCTGGCTGTTTCAGGTGGATGGCAAGGCGCAAGAGTATGCGGGGCAGGCGGGGTACAGCTGCTCCGACGATGTGCTGGGCGGGGTGACCCTGGCCAGGCACGGCGCGGGGTTGTTTCAGACCTACAAGTTTATTGTCGAGCAGGAACTGGCTGACGGCAGCCTGGTAGAAGTCCTGCAGCCGTTCGGTGGGCGTTCACGGCCGTTTACCTTGTTGTATCCCCATGGTCGCTATGTGCCGCATCGGGTGCGGGCGTTTGTGGATTTCCTGATGCAATGCCGGGACGAATCGGCGGCGCCGTAGACGCGGCAATATCCCAGGTCAGCAGCAGTTGGCTGATCGCCGCGTCGATGCTGGCGTGGGGAACGTTGTCGCGCGCAAGGATCGAAATGCCCTGCAGGAAACTGTCAAATACCGTCGCCATCACCGCCGGGTCAATCGTGCCTGGCAATTGCCCTGCACGTATCGCACGCTGCACACAGGCCACAATCCCCGCCCGTGTGCGCAGCCGCGATTGCGTCAATCCATTCGCCACCCGCGCATTCTCGGGGCTCGGCGCACTCATCACGCCCAGCGCCACCATGCAGCCCTTGGGATGCCCGTCTTCACACTGCATACGTGCCGACTGGCGCAGCGCCGTTTCAACCGCCTGACGCGGCGACAGGCTTTCGTCCCACAGGCATTCGGTGACCTGTGCGTAGGTCGTCAGGTAGCGCTGTACACATTCGTCGAACAGCGCCTCTTTGGAACCGAACGCCGCATAAAAACTCGGCGCGGAGATACCGCCACCCAGGCCAGCCTTGAGTTGGGCGAGTGAGGTGGCGTCGTAGCCGTGCTGCCAGAACAGGTGCAAGGCCTGGTCTACGGCGTGATCGCGGTCGAAGGTGCGGGGGCGGCCCATTTGTGCCATGGCGGATCTCCGGTGGGGGAAGCGAGATAAATACTAGTCGATACATATGTCGTTGACAACGCGCTATGTCCGGTCGCAACATTTGTATCGATCAGTATTTAAATCTCGCTCAAGGAGTTACCCGTGACACCTTCACTCACTTTATCGGCGTCATCCGACCGCCTGCCCATCGGCGCCTTGCTCGCCCTGGCCATGACCGGCTTTATCTGCATCGTCACCGAAACCCTGCCCGCCGGCCTGTTGCCGTTGATCAGTGACGGCCTGGCGATTTCCCCGTCGATGGCCGGGCAGATGGTCACCGCGTATGCCTTGGGCTCGGTGCTGGCGGTGATCCCCATGACCATCGCGACCCGTGGCTGGCGCCGGCGTAATGTGCTGTTGCTGACCATCGTCGGGTTCCTGCTGTTCAACTCCATCACCGCGCTGTCGTCCCACTATGGTGTGACCCTGGTGGCGCGTTTTTTCGCCGGTGTGGCAGCGGGGTTGGCCTGGAGCCTGCTGGCCGGTTATGCCCGGCGCATGGTCGCGCCGCACCAGCAGGGCAGGGCGCTGGCGTTGGCGATGGTCGGCACGCCGATTGCGCTGTCGTTGGGTGTACCGCTCGGCACTTGGCTGGGTGGGTTGGTGGGATGGCGCACCACGTTTGGCCTGATGTCGGCGGTGAGTCTGGTATTGATTGCGTGGGTGTTGGTCAAAGTCCCGGACTACGCTCCCCAGCCCGCCCATCAACGTATGTCGCTGGGCCAGGTGCTGAGCACGCCGGGCGTACGGCCGGTGCTGGCGGTGGTGATCAGTTGGATGCTGGCGCACAACATTCTGTACACCTACATTGCACCCTTCGTGGCGCCGGCGGGGTTGGCCGAGCGGGTCGACCTGGTGCTGTTGGTGTTCGGGGTTGCCGCGTTGGCGGGGATCTGGCTCACGGCCAGGCTCGTTGAGTCGTTGTTGCGCAAGACCGTGCTCGTCAGCCTGGCGGTGTTCGCGGTCGTCTCGCTTGGGCTGGGCCTTTTTGGCAACCTGCCGGAAGTGGTCTACCTCGGCGTGGCCGTGTGGGGCCTGAGTTTCGGCGGCGCCGCGACCCTGCTGCAGACTGCCCTGGCCGATGCGGCGGGCGATGGCGCCGACGTGGCGCTGTCGCTGAATGTGGTGGCCTGGAACAGCGCGATCGCCGGCAGCGGTGTCGTCGGTGGGGTGTTGCTGGAGACCTGGGGCGTGGCCTCGTTTCCGTGGGCGATGTTGCTGTTGATCGGTGTGTCGCTGGCGATTGCCTGGAGCGCCCGTGCCCATGGTTTCAAACCAGGTGCGCGGGCTGCGGGAAAACCTTCAGCAGTCGGGCACTAATCTGACATCTGCTAGTCAATAATCCTCGCAATATCATCCACTTGGCTCCGTACGCCGGAGCCAGCCGCTTCACTCCTTTTCGAAGATTCAATGCATGTACCTACGCAAACTTGTCGTTGGGCTGACCGCCTTTGTTTTGCTGTCTTGCGGGGCCAACGCCCGCAGCCTGCCGGACCTGTACTCCAAACAGGAAAAGCAACTGTCCTTCGACAGTTGTGCCGACCTGTTCCCCGCCGCACCGATCAACACCGCCACCGTGCCAACCGCGATGAAACCGCTGGCGCTGTGTTCCGACCATTTCGCAGTGCTCTACTCGCAAACCAGCAAGACCCCGCTGGTGGTGGTCGAACGCCTGAATGCCGCCCTGTTGAAAGACGCCAAGGGCGAGGAACGCACCAACCAGTTCTACGCCGACCCGCGTATCCCCAAAGGCGGTCGCGCCGAGTTGAGCGACTACCGCGCCCAGCACCCGGCGGTGGACCGTGGTCATCAATCCCCGGCCGCCGATGCACCGAATGCCAATGCGATGGCGCAGTCGTTCGCGCTGTCGAACATGGTGCCCCAGGACCCCACCAACAACCGCAAGGTCTGGAGCAAGGTCGAGGCCGACGTGCGCAAGTTTGCCGTGCGTGCCGGTGGCGACGTGTATGTGTTCACCGGCCCGTTGTTCGACCCGGGCTACGGCACCATCGGCCACAACAAGGTCTGGGTGCCGACGCGGTTGTTCAAGCTGGTGTATGACGCCTCCAGCAAGCGCGCCTGGGCCTATGTGCTGCCCAACGCCGAGACGCGCATCCAGAAACCGATGGACTACGCGACGTTTGTGAAGAGCACCGGGCTCAAGTTGCTGGGTGATCTTCCGGTGTCGGGGTCCGTGGGGCGGGGTTGACCCCCATCTTGCGGGCCAATTGTGGTGAGCAGGCTTGTGTGGCAAGCCCGCTCGCCACAGATGCATGAACAGCCTTACCTGGCTTTTTTCAACGCCTTGAGGCGCTGTGTCGCACGCTGTACGGCCGCCATCTTCTCCGGGCGTTTCATGCGTTTCCATTTGCGGATGTCATCCTTGGTGCGTCCGCAACTGACGCAGAGGTCGCCGCTGAGCTGGCAGAGGGAAACGCAGGGGTTCTCGATGTCTTTGGCCACAGGTTCACCGGCTGATGGAGGAAAGGGGCGCCGTCAGGCCACACGCATCCCGGGATTATCTACACACAAGGGTATACTCGCCACCCTCGCAGCCTACTCCTTTCAAACAGACCGAGATTCCCCATGAGTACCTCTCTGCCTCTCACCCCCGCGCGCAAACCCGTCGCGCCGCTGGTGGCCTTTATCATCCTGGTGCTGGGCGCCCTGTTCCTGCAAAACAGCGTCGGTTCGCACCAGGTGCTGTTGCTGGTGGTTGGCGCCGCACTGGGCTTGACCCTCTACCACGCCGCCTTCGGTTTCACTTCGGCCTGGCGCGTGTTCATCAATGATCGCCGTGGCGCTGGCTTGCGCGCGCAGATGGTGATGCTGGCGCTGGCGGTGCTGCTGTTCTTCCCGGCGCTGGGGGCGGGCACGCTGTTTGGGCAGCCGGTGACCGGGCTGGTGGCGCCGACCGGGGTGTCGGTGGTGTTCGGGGCATTTATTTTCGGCATCGGCATGCAGCTGGGCGGCGGTTGTGCGTCGGGCACGCTGTTCACCGTCGGCGGTGGCAATGCGCGCATGCTGGTCACGTTGCTGTTCTTTATCTGCGGTTCGTTGATCGCCACGCACCATGTTGACTGGTGGTTCGGGCTGCCGGCGTTCCCGGCGGTGTCCATCGTCAAGAGCTTCGGCGTGGTGCCGGCATTGGGCTTGAGCCTGGCGGTGTTCGCGATCATTGCGTTGGTGACCGTACGGTTGGAGAAGGGTCGCCATGGTCAGTTGGAAGAGGGCGTGAAAAGCGAGCACCGAGGCCTGCGCCGCTTTCTGCGCGGGCCATGGCCACTGGTGTGGGGCGCCATCGGCCTGGCCCTGCTCAACTACGCCACCCTGGCGCTGGCGGGACGGCCCTGGGGCATCACCTCGGCGTTCGCGCTGTGGGGCGCCAAAGTCGCCAGCGGCCTGGGTGTGGACGTGGCCAGCTGGGCGTTCTGGCAGATGCCGGGCAATGCCAAGGCCCTGGCCGCGCCGGTGTGGGAAGACATCACCAGCGTGATGGACATCGGCATCGTCCTCGGTGCGCTGCTGGCCGCCGGCCTGGCCGGGCGCTTTGCCCCCAGCCTCAGGATCCCGGCGCGCTCGCTGGTGGCGGCAGTGATCGGCGGCCTGCTGCTCGGCTACGGCTCGCGCCTGGCGTACGGTTGCAACATCGGCGCGTACTTCAGCGGCATCGCCTCGGGCAGCCTGCATGGCTGGGTATGGCTGGTGGCGGCGTTTATCGGCAACAGCGTGGGCGTGCGGTTGCGGCCGTTTTTCTTTGCGGGGGAGCGGCGGCAGGTGGCGTTGAGCGGTTGCTGATTCAGCTTTGCGGCGAACTGTCTGGCGCCTGAGCCGCTTCAGCCGCCAGCTTTTCGCGGTCCGCCTTGCTGATGTACTTGTCCTTCTTTTTCGGCGCCAACTTGGCATTCGCCTTCCTGGCTTTTTCCTTGAAGAGCTGCTGGAGTTTTTTCTGGCGATTCATGTGGGTCCACCCGGGTTGTACAGGCCCGGGATGATACCAGCTAAAAATCCGCCGCCGTGCGCCGTGCCGCTGTCCGCCACAAAAAACCAGTGATCAGAGCCAGCACCTGTTGCTGAATCACCGCCCGTGGCCGAGCCCCCTCGCCATCGCGGCAAATCATGCCATCGCCCGGCGAGTCTTCTTCGATCAACGCCATGCCACCCGGCTTGCAGATCGACATAAAGCTGAAGTGCGTAGCGTCGCTGATCTCCACATACTCGGTCGAGGCCTTTGGCATACGCCTGACCATGTCGGCGGACTCCAGGTTGGGGTCCATATCTTCCGTTGGCACGCCCCCCGCAATCACCAGCGCCGGCACCGGCAGGGCGGCCAGGCTGGCGTCGGTGAAGCCGCGTGACAGGCCCAGGTCCAGTGTCACTACAGCGCCGACGCGTGGGTCGCGCGGGTCAGCGGCCAGTTGGGCCTTCGCCGCCGTAGCCGTGGGAGAGCACCACCAGCGGATGTTCGCCGCTCGCGGCGGGGTACCAGACGACCATTTGCAGCGGGCGTTGCGCATCAGGGACGCTGATGTTCTTGAAGCCGATGGGCGTGGTGTCGGCGAATGCAGGCATCGCCAAGCCAATCAACAGCAGCGCGGTGAGGGTGATTTTCACGGTTTTATCGTCCTTGATGTGAGGGCGGCATCATGCCTTGGAACAGGGGTTTTTAATAGAGGGGAGACGGGACTAGGAAGTTACTGACAAAGTCCTACTTGTAAGTATTACAGATAAGGGCTTCATGTTTTTAGGAAGCGGGTGCCTTACTTGAATTGAAAAATCGTGCAAGGGTAGTGGTGTGATTCCTGCTGCTGGAATGATTGGAACCTCAGGTGCTCACTTATGAACTAGGGTGAAGATTATGAAAAGCTCGAAAAGTATCAATAAGGTTTGGATTGTTGTGTGTGTTGTGTTGGCGGTTTTTACAAAGGATGTGGTGTTGGCGGCAGAACACTCCATTGCTAAAACAGTGGCGCCAGGTCCCATACTGGTGTTATCTAATTCCAATACTCATCCGGGTGTGGAATTCGCAAGTTTTAACGTGCTGGCCTCGGATATTCCTTCAGGAACACTCGCGGATCCCAAGCAAATACTGGAGGTTCAGTGGCGTACAACCTACTATCCCGGGACTATTCGTGAGGAGGTTAGGCTGTGTTACTACCGTCCATTTAGTTTAGAAGAGAACTGTCAGATCATCGCTCCGAGTTCGTCGGGTGTGCTGATGGATTTTAACAATCAGTCCTTTGGTAATGGCTCAAAAATTCAGATTTTTCATAAGGTGTGGGGCGGCACTCCACCGTACGCTCGTCCTGCCGGTGCCGATTCAGTGACTATTAAATATAGGTATTAGTGTGCGGTGTGATGCCCGCAGCCAATTTGGCTGCGGGTATTTGGATAGGTAAGAAACTTTTACATGACCATTCACATGCCTAACGCAAGGTGAATACTAATGATCACTATCAGCCCTAATACCTCCTCGTCAAACAATCGCGTGACGAATGATTCCGTCGGCATTGTTATTCCGTCCACAGTCTCGCCTGACAACGTCGAGACTGATGCGCTCGCTAAGCGTAATGACGGCATCACCACCGTCTCAATCCTGGCGCTTCAATTGAGTGATGCGGCACAGCGTGCGGAAACGCCCACGGGTCAAACGAATGCCGACCCCCTCGAACTCATCACCGACGAACAGTATTTCGCCAACAAGGCACAACACGACGCAGAGCTTCCAACGGCCAATAACCCGGAACTCTTGGCCCGTGCGCGGCAAGCGACTGGTTTCCTCAACGGTCATGACAGCAACCCCTTCAAGGGGCTCGGGCGAGATCAACTCAACCTGATCGCCCGCGACAACGGCGGCGCCTTCACGGTCAATGAGCGAAGGGTGGCGTGGCAAACGGCCAAGTCGATGGAGCCTTCAGGCGGTTCTAGTTCGGGGCAGGCTGCCAGCGTCGGCCGTGAGATCATGATTTCGCGCGTGTTTGGCGGTAGAGAACCCCCAGTCGCCCTTCCACCGGCCACTTCAGTGAATGCCCTTCAAAGAGCAAGCGACTTCCTCAACCTCGATGATCGTGCCTTGGTCGCGGATATGTATGCATATCTACAGTCAGAAGGTGCGGATTTAGGCCACGTTGATCTTTTGGTCTGGGCACTCGGCGAGTATCGACGCTCCAGCGACGGTCGCCAATACATAGCCACCAATGGCTTTTACGTAGACGGGTATTGGACGACGTTTAATTACAAGCCAGAGGACGAGGCCATCGCCTCACGCATACTGACCAGTTCAGCGCTCAGCAGCACCCGTGTTGACCCTGGCTTTGTGAAACACATCCTGAACCCAGGCATGGGCGCGTTCACCCACATCGGCGGCATACCGTTCCTGGAGCGAATGGTGAAAAAATTCTCCGACGAGGGCGCGGATCAACCTCCACTCGGCAGCGAGTACGCCACCTTCAAACACGCCAAAACTGCGGACCATATCGTCACCACCACGCACAAGGACATCAAGCTTCCACCCTCAAAGGCAGTCTCCCAAGTCATCGACGGTGTCTGGAGCCTCACTGAGTACGGCAAGGCCGCCGGTTACGTGCTGGATGCAGTCACCCATCGGGTCTATAAGCCGGAGGACCCGCCAAACGATCCAACTCTCCCGCGTCAAAACGTGAATGGGCCAGACGGTAATGCGCCCAACAAAACCTTTCTTGACGCTCTCGGTGAGACTCGCGACCCGCCCCAGTCACGCTGGGTCTGGCCCGGCCACCTGTTCAAACTGATGAAAAACTTCAAACCCTGAGGTGCCGGCGCACTGCATGACAAACCCGTGAATCTTGCTATTGGCCAACACGGCCCCATAACTAGGCAGGTATTCACTAAACGCAAGGGCAGACCATGACCAACTCAACCGAAACCGCCATCCTCGCCGGCGGTTGCTTCTGGGGCATGCAGGACCTGTTGCGCCGCTACCCCGGCGTGCTGCACACCCGCGTGGGCTACACCGGCGGCGATGTGCCGAATGCCACCTACCGCAACCATGGCAACCATGCCGAAGCGATTGAAATCGTGTTTGACCCGGCAGTGATCAGCTACCGGCAGATTCTGGAGTTCTTTTTCCAGATCCATGACCCGAGCACGCCGAATCGGCAGGGCAATGATTTGGGGCCGAGTTACCGTTCGGCGATTTATTACCTGAGTGAGCAGCAGCGGGAGGTGGCCGAAGATACGGCGGCGGACGTGGATGCATCGAAGCTGTGGCCGGGGAAGGTGGTGACGGAGATCGAGCCGGCGGGGCCGTTTTGGGAGGCGGAGCCGGAGCATCAGGATTATCTGGAGCGGATTCCCAATGGCTATACCTGCCACTTTATTCGGCCGAATTGGAAGTTGCCCAAGCGTGGCTGAAAGCACTGCCTGCAAGCGCGAGTCGTTGTAAGGGGCAGCCCTTTCAAGGTCTTTAGGTAGAACTGACGATAAGTACCCCTGTGGCGAGCGGGCTTGCCCCGCGTTGGGCTGCGAAGCAGCCCCAAAACCCGCGGTCGAAGAGGGCCTGACTTCGCGCATTCCTCCTTCCAGGGTTGCTTCGCAACCCAACGCGGGGCAAGCCCGCTCGCCACAGTTGCAGTGTTCGCCCTTATGGGACGTTATCAGCCGGATATGGCCGGTTTCTCAAAGACCTGGATCAGCTAGCGTAGCTTCGCGCTCCATCAGCTTATCCACCAACAAAACCCCCAACTCACTCAACTGGTGAATGGCCAGCGCCACATCCCGCTGTTTACCCATCAACGCCTCCGACAGGTCGAGTAGCAAGGCGCTGACCGAGGAAAGGGTTTCGTAGCAGTTGACGATCAATGTTTCGTTGCTGGCATCGCTGGCGATGCTGAAGAGTGGCGCAGGTGGTGCTTCGGCACCGGGATTGAGGTAATGGTCAATCGCACGATTCGCCGCATGATTGAGCTTCAGGTCGGGACCGTTTGGAGGATTGGGCGTGACTTTGAACATGTGTGTTGTACCTGTTTTAGGGCCAACACCTTTTCGCTACTAAACGAGAGGGTGGCGGCTGTACGCAGGTTAGTAGACCGGGGAAACACACAAAGCCGGCGCGCCCGAGGGCGCCCTGCGCACAGCCACCATCAAGCACAGACAAGAACATCTGATCGATGAGGCTCATGCACTTTATGTTGTCACTCGGGCTACTAAACCCGATCACTGAGTGTTCAGCGACCGAGCCACCTTAGAGACGCTCACCCAAGCGCACAAGCCGGCGGATTCTGACGCAAGCGTAGGCAACCGGGCAAGGCTCGCGCCTTTCGTCCCGGCAGGATTAGGACTTGTCGTACGCCCTGTACGCGTTCTGCAGCACGATATGGTCCGCCACGTACTTCGCATCATGCCAAACCCCATAGATAAATGAAGATGCGCGGTTGACCAGGTTCGGCAAACCTAGGAAGTAAATTCCGCTCTGTGCCGAGATCCCGCGTTTGTGGAACGGCTCGCCTTTCTCGTCGAACGCGTCCACCTTCAACCAGCTGAAATCGAACTTGAAGCCGGTGGCCCAAAGGATTGTGGTCACGCCCGCTTCAGCTAGGTCCAGGCTCAACATCGGGTTCACCAGGCACTCTGGATCAGGCAACAGTTCCCAGGCCTGTGGCTCCGGCGGAAACGGCAAGCCATTGGCCTCGATATACGCATCCGCATCGCGCAGTACGTCAAAGTAAGCGCGGTCGCCTTCAGCCACGTTCTCGGCCAACCCCGGTTGAAACCTCATCACGCCCTCCGCCCAGTCCTGGGTGACGCCCACCAATTGAATGCCTTGATGTGCCAGTCGGCGAAAGTCCACCGTCTTGCCGCCTTCGTAACCACTCACCGCAAACGCCACGTGCTTTTTCTTCGGCTGGATCTTGACTTCATCCCACAAGCCCAATGCGCCCAGCCACCAGCAATAGTCGCGGCCACGATAGGCGCGGGGCGGGCGGTAGTGTTCGCCCACCGAGAGGTACACGGTCTTGCCGGCCTTTTGCAGTTCTTCGGCGATCTGCGAGCCGGAGGCACCGGCGCCGACCACCAATACGGCGCCTTCGGGGAGTTGGCCGGGGTTCTTGTAGGCGCAGGAATGCAGTTGGTGCAGCGGTGCGCTGGCGGGGACGATGTTCGGGATTGACGGGCGCTGGAACGGGCCGGTGGCAGCAACGACGTTGGCGGCTTCGATCACGCCCGCGGAGGTGGTGACCTTGAAGCCGGGGCGGCCTGCGTGGCGTTCCACCGACTGGACTTCCACGCCCGTGCGGACAGGGGCCTGCAACTTATCCGCGTAGGCCTCGAAGTAGTCGGCCATGCGCTCTTTCGGCGCGAAGGCTTCCGGCGAAATGCCTTCGAAGGTGAGACCGGGAAAGCGGTCATGCCACGCCGGTCCGTTGGCGACCAGAGAGTCCCAGCGTTCCGAGCGCCAGCGTTCGGCAATGCGGTGGCGTTCCAGCACGAGGTGGGGCACACCCATCAAGGACAGGTGCTCGCTCATGGCGACGCCGGCCTGGCCTGCGCCGACGACCAGGGTGTTGATTTTTTCGACGGACATAGGCGGTTCCTGAACAGTCATTAGGCGGTTTGGCCAAGCAATTCGGCCACAGCCGTGATTGCCAGTTGGTAACCCAGCGCCCCCAACCCGGCGATCACACCGGTGGCGGCCCTGGACACGTAGGAGTGGTGCCGGAAGCTTTCGCGCTGCCAGATATTGCTCATGTGCGCTTCGATGATCGGGCCGTCGAACGCCAGCAACGCATCGAGGATCGGCACCGAGCTGTAGCTGAGCCCGGCGGCGTTGATCACGAGGGCGTCGGCGTGCAGGCGTGCTTCCTGAACCCAGTCAACCAGCACGCCTTCATGGTTGCTCTGGCGAAAGTCCAGCGTCAGGCCCAGGGCGGCGGCGTGGCGTTGGCAGCGGGCGTCGATGCTGGCGAAGCTTTCGCTGCCATAGGTGCCGTTTTTATCCAGCCCGTACAGGTTGGCGTTAGGCCCGTTGAGGAAAAACACACGATGGGTCATGGGGCACTCCAGGCAATCAGCGCTTTCATACGGCCCAATCGTCCGGCACCACGGCGATCACATCGATCTCCATCAACCACTCCGGCTGGCCCAGCCCGGAGATCACCAACCCAGTGGAAATCGGGAACACACCTTTGAGCCACTTGCCCACCTCCTGGTACACCGGCTCGCGGTAGCGCGGGTCGATCAGATAGGTGGTGGTCTTCACGATGTGCGACAGGTCCGAACCTGCTTCTTCCAGCAGTTGCTTGACGTTCTTCATCGCCTGCTCGGCCTGGGCGCGCGGGTCGCCGAGGCCGACCAGGTTGCCGTCGAAATCGGTGCCGATCTGGCCGCGCACGTAAATGGTGTTGCCGGCGCGCACGGCCTGGCACAGGTCGTTGTCCAGCGCCTGGTTGGGGTAGGTCTGTTGGGTATTGAACATGCGGATGCGGGTGTGGGTCGGCATAACTGCAACTCGTGGGAAGCGGGATAGATCCAGCTTCACACCGCCCCGGCTGCGGCGAAACCAGCATTTGCGCGGGGTAGTGCTTAGGAAAAACCGAAGCCCGTGCAGGTCATCGGTTTGCGCCTGACCCGGCACGAACCCTGCAACACCGCCGGTACAGTCATTGTTGAGGGGCAGGCGTCATGCTCAGTCGTATTACTCAGCGTCAACTGGAGTATTTCGTCGCGTCGGGAGAGGCGGGCAGCATCAGTGCGGCCGCCGAGCGCATTCATGTGTCGTCGCCGTCGATCTCGGCGGCGATCACCCATATGGAGGCGGAGCTGGGCATTCAGTTGTTCATCCGCCATCACGCCCAGGGCATTTCCCTCACGGCGGTGGGGCGCCTGGTGATGCAGGAAGCCAAGCTGATCCTGGAGCAGATGACCAACCTCTACACCATCGCCTCGGAGTCCTTGAACACGGTGCGCGGGCCGTTGCGCGTGGGCTGCCTGGAGTCGCTGGCGCCGATGATCACGCCAGAGCTGGTGTTCGGTTTCGGCCGTGCGTTTCCCGGCGTACGGCTGACGCAAGCCGAGGGCAACCATGAAGAGCTGCTGGAAAAACTGCGCAGCGGCGAGCTGGATATCGCCCTGACCTACGACCTGGTGACCAGCCAGGACATCGACTTCCAACCCCTGGCGCAACTGCCGCCCTACGTGATGGTGGGCGAGTACCACCCGCTGGCGAACTCACCGGCCGTGAGCATGCAGGACCTGGAGGCCTACCCGGTGGTGCTGCTCGACACGCCGTGGAGCCGTGACTATTTCCTCAGCCTGTTCATCCAGGCCGGCACCACACCGAACATCATCATGCGCTCCACCAACCTTGAAACGGTGCGCGCCATGGTGGGCAACGGTATCGGCTATTCCTTCGCGAATGCGCGGCCCAAATCGAACATGTCCCAGGACGGCAAGCGCGTGATCCGCCTGCGCCTGGCGGGTGCACACCGGCCGATGCGCCTGGGCTACGCCACCGCCAGCAACACCCAGCTGTCGCGGGTGGTGTCGGCGTTTGCCGAGCGGTGCCGCATGTTTGTGTCCGACCAGTACATCCCCGGCATGGCGCCGCCGAGCTTTTTTGACCCGCATGCGGTGCGGGTGTTGAGCGGTGTGAGCTGAGCTTGCACCAGTAAGTGGCATGCGCAATACGGCCGATTCAAGCCTGCACCAAAGGTGGGAGGGGCCCCTCCCACATTGGATTTTGGGTGCTCTCAGGCTGCATAGGTTCTGCCTACCCAGTGCCCCGGCTTTTACGAATTGACCCCAACCGCCTCCCGCCACGACTCTGAACCCATCGATGTAGATCAACTTCTCAGGGCACAGCGACGATGACATTCGACTGGAACTACATGTTGGGTTTGCTGGGCGATGCCGAGTTCTGGCGCGCGACGTGGACGGTGATCAAGCTCAGCACCTTGACCTGGGTGTTGAGCATTGGCCTGGGCTTTCTGCTGGCCCTGGCCAAGCAATCCAGACATGGCCTGCTGAGCGTGCCGGCCCGCGGCTATATCTGGCTGTTTCGCAGCCTGCCGTTGCTGGTGCTGCTGATCTTTATCTACAACTTGCCGCAAGCGTTGCCCGGTACCTCGGCGGTACTGGCCGACCCGTTCTGGTCCGGCCTGTTGGCCCTGGTGATCTGCGAGACCGCCTACGTGGCTGAGATCCATCGCGGTGGCCTGCTGTCGATTCCCAAAGGGCAGGGCGAGGCGGCTCGGGCGCTGGGCCTGAAGTTCTTCGGCACCCAGTGGCGCGTGGTAATTCCCCAGGCGCTGCGGGTGGCGTTGCCGTCGCTGGCCAACGAATACATCTCCATCGTCAAGCTCACCTCCCTGGTGTCGGTGATCTCCCTGACCGAGATCCTGATGGTCGGCCAGCGCCTGTATTCGCAGAACTTCCTGGTGATCGAAACCATGGCGGCGGTGGCGTTCTTCTATGTGTTTATCGTCACGGTGTTCGACTTCCTGCTCAAGCGCCTGGAGCGCTTTCTCGACGTCAACCAGCGCAACGTGTCCCGTGTTCCCGATGCGGCGGTGCTGGCCCTGGCGACCCAGCAGCGCACTGCCTTGGCGCGCCCGGCCAATAATGGCGAGTCGGCGTTGCAGGCCACGCGGTTGCACAAGGCCTACAACGATATCGAGGTATTGGGCTCGGTGAATCTGCAGATCCAGCCCGGTGAAGTGGTGTCTGTGATCGGTCCGTCGGGCTCCGGCAAGACCACGCTGATCCGCCTGCTTAATGGTCTGGAGCAACTGGACAACGGCGAGATCAGGATCAATGGCCAACCCTTCATCCACTTGAACAAAGTCGGCGCGCAGAAACCCCAGTACATCGAGCACGCCGAGCATCGCCTGCACATCGGCATGGTGTTCCAGAGCTTCAACCTGTTCCCGCACTTGAGCGTGCTCGACAACCTGCTGATGGCGCCCAAGTACCACCGCCTGGGCGCGACCGCCGAACTCAAGCAACAGGCCTACGCGCTGCTGCACAAGGTCGGCATGCTCGACCACGCCTGGAAGTACCCGCACCAGTTGTCTGGCGGCCAACAGCAACGCGTAGCCATCGCCCGCGCCTTGATGATGCGCCCGCAGATCATGCTGTTCGATGAGCCTACCTCGGCGCTGGACCCGGAGAAGGTCAACGAGGTGCTGCAGGTGATCGAAGCCCTGGCCGAGGAGGGCATCACCATGGTCATCGTCACTCACGAGATGAACTTCGCCTTCAAGGTCTCCGACCGCATCGTGTTCATGGAGAAGGGCCGCGTGGTCTGCGACGACACGCCGTGCGCCCTGCGCAGCGGCTACAACCCACGCGTGGAGGCGTTCCTCAAGGACGTCTCGCTGGCGTGATCTCTTTAACGTTCAGGAAACACTAAAATGATCGAGCAATCGCAAATCGAACAATTCCAGCGCGACGGCTTCCTGGTGGTAGAAGGCGTGCTGTCGCAGGATGAAGTGGCCGCGTTACAGCACGACTTCGACCAATGGGTGGAAGAAAGCCGCAGCCATGACCGGGGCTGGGGCGCCACTGTCGATGGCCGTGAGCGCTTTGACCTGGAGGGCGACCACCGCGCCGACCACCCGTCCCTGCGCCGGGTCAGCTCGCCCACGGAGATTTCGCCGGCCTATGAGCGCGTGGCGTTGCACTCGCGCATGGCGGCGATTTGCGCGCAACTGATCGGCGCCCAGGGTACGCGTTTTCACCACAGCAAGATCAACTCCAAGCTGCCCCACACCGCGACGCAGGTGAAGTGGCACCAGGACTTTCTGTTCACGCCCCACAGCAACGACGACATCGTCACCGCCTTGCTGATGGTCAGCGAAGTGACGCCGCAGAACGGCCCGCTGAATGTGATTCCCGGCAGCCACAAAGGCCCGCTGTGGTCGCACTGGCAGCACCAGCGTTTCACCGGTTCGGTGGACGACAGCGTGGTCGCGCAACACTGCCAGCAACCGGTGGCCTGCTACGGGCCGGCCGGCTCGGTGTGCTTCATGCACACCCGGCTTTTGCATGCTTCCAGCCCAAACGAGACCGAACTGCCGCGCACGCTGTTCATCAGTGTCTATGCCGCTGAAGACGCGCTGCCCTTCGGCGAAAACCCGTTGCCCAGCGCACATGCCGGCCTGTTGGTGGCCGGTGAGGAAAGTGGCTTGGTGCGTTCCACCGACAACCACATGCGCCTGCCGCAGAAGCCTCGTGGCGCCTCGTTCTTCGTGCAACAGGCGGGACAAGATTCAGCCACTGCCTAACCCCCCTAAACCCTTGCAGGTAATCACCATGACAGCGTTTCGTAAAAGTGTTCGTCCCCTTGCCGTGTGCCTGCTGGGCGCAGCCGTTGCACTGACCTCGTTGGCCGCGTCGGCGTTCCAGCAGGACGGTAAGATCATCGCCGGTTCCGACGTGACGTTCTTCCCCTATGAGTACATGGATAACAACAAGCCGGCGGGTTTTGATATCGAGTTCATGGACGGCCTGGGCAAGGTCATGGGCCGCCGGGTCGAGACCCTCGACACACGCTTCCCCAACCTGATCACTGGCCTGCAGGCCGGGCGTTTCGATGTGACCAACTCGTCGATGTACATCACCGCCGAGCGGGTCAAAGTGATCGACATGATCCCTTATCTGAAAAGCGGCGAGTCGATCCTCACCCTCAAGGACAGCGCCTTCCAGCCCAAGACCCCGGAAGAGTTCTGCGGCCACAAGATCGGCTCCATGGGGGCCACCTCGTGGCTCGCGCAGATGAACAAGCTGTCCACCGAATACTGCGTCGCCAAGGGCCTGAAGCCGATCCAGATCAGCGAATACAGCACTGACCCGCAAACCACCCAGGCGCTGCTGGCCCACGCCGTCGAAGCGCAGATCACCGATGCCGCCGTGGCCCGAGGCGTGATCGACAAGCTCGGCAGCCGCGTGGTGATCTCGTCCGACACCCTGATCTACCCGGTGCTCAACGGCTTCGGCGTGAAGAAAGGCAATGACACGGTGAAAAAAGCCCTGCTCGACGGCCTGGAAAAATACCGCGCCACGCCGGAGTACGCCGCCCTGCTCAAGAAGTACAACTTCCAAGCGCCGACCGATGCCGACATCGCCGCACTGATGCCGAAGTAAACCTACACGCGCGTGCCGCATTCGCCTGCGGCCGCGCCCTGCGGAGAGCGATCCATGGCGTTATCCCACGAAGAACAGACGCGCATCGACCTGGCGGCGACCTTTCGCATCATCGCCCACCTGGGCATGCATGAAGCGGTGGCCAACCACTTCAGTGCCGCCGTTTCGGCCGATGGCAAACAGTTTCTGCTCAACCCGAAGTGGAAGCACTTTTCGCGTATCCGCGCGAGCGATCTGTTGCTGTTGAATGCGGAAGACACGGCCTGTGCCGATCACCCCCACGTGGACGCCACGGCCTGGTCGATCCACGGGCAGATCCACCGGCTGTTGCCACAGACCCGTGCGGTGCTGCACCTGCACCCGGTGTACACCACGGCGGTGGCGTGCCTGGCCAGGCCGCACATCCCGCCGATCGACCAGAACACCGCGCGTTACTTCAACCGCGTGGCCGTGGACGAGCTGTACGGCGGCATGGCCGACACCGAGGCCGAAGGCGCACGGCTGGCCGGGTTGCTCGACGGCAAGACGCGCTTGTTGATGGGTAACCACGGCGTAATGGTCACGGCCGGTTCCATCGGTGAAGCGTTCGACGACATCTGGACCCTGGAACGTTCCTGCCAGATCCTCGTCACGGCCTGGTCCACCGGACAGCCGTTGCGGGTGCTGTCCGATGAAGTGGCAGAAAAAACCGCGCGGGGCTGGGAAGGCATCGCGGACTTCTCGCGCCAGCATTTCGAAGAAATGAAGCAGTTGATGATCGACGCTGACCCTTCCGTGCTCGATTGAGGACACCTCCATGACGTTTTCCGTTGTCGCCCGCTGCGCCGAGACGGGCCAGTTGGGCATTGCGATCAGCTCATCGAGCATTGCCGTGGGCGCGCGTTGTCCGTGGCTGCGTCCCGGCGTGGGCGCGGTGGCATCGCAGAACATTACCTTGCCGAGCCTGGGGCCTCAGGTGCTGGATTTACTGGAGCAGGGCCTGACACCGAGTGAAGCACTGGCGACGTTGGCCGGTCAGGATCACAGCGAGTATCGGCAGGTCAGCGTGATTGATCACCTGGGCCGCACCGCGCATTTCAGCGGTGCGCAGACCCTGGGTATTCACCACGCAGTGAGCGGCGAGCAATGCGTGGCGGCAGGGAACATGTTGGCCAACCCCGGCGTAATCGCGGCCATGGTGGCGGCGTTCGAAGCGGCCCCGGGGCACCTGGCCGACCGCCTGCTGGCCGCGATGCACGCCGGTGTGGCAGGTGGTGGTGAAGCGGGGCCGGTGCATTCGGCGGCGCTGGTGATTGTCGATGACCTGCTGTGGCCAGTGGTCAATCTGCGTGTGGATTGGGCCGATGCGGACCCGATCAGCGCCCTCGACCAACTCTGGCAAGCCTATCGCGGGCAACTGCAGGATTACATCGACCGCGCCCTCAACCCGCAGATCGCACCGGGTTATGCGGTGCCGGGAGATGACCGATGAACAGCCGCGACCTGCTGGCGCAACTGGTGCGTTTCGACACCACCAGCCGCGAATCCAACCTGGCCTTGATCGACTTCGTGCGCACCTATTTGCAAGACCACGGCGTGGCCTGTGAGCTGGTGTACAACGCGCACAAGAGCAAGGCCAACCTGCTTGCGACGATTGGTCCGGCGCAGGTGCCCGGCATCGTGTTGTCCGGGCATACCGATGTGGTGCCGGTGGACGGGCAGCGCTGGCGCGTGGCGCCGTTCGAGCTGACCGAACAGGACGGCAAGTTGTACGGTCGTGGCACGGCGGACATGAAGGGCTACATCGCTTGTGTGCTGGCGTGCGTGCCGGCGTTGGTGCAGGCGCCGTTGCGCATGCCGGTGCATATCGCGCTGTCCTACGATGAGGAAGTCGGTTGCCTGGGCGTGCGCTCGCTGATCGAGCGGTTCCACGGGCAGCCGGTCAAGCCGCTGCTGTGTGTGATTGGCGAACCCACCGAACTCAAGCCGGTGCTGGGCCACAAAGGCAAGCTGGCGATGCGCTGCCAGGTGCATGGCGCGGCGTGCCATTCGGCGTACGCGCCGGCGGGCGTGAACGCCATTGAATACGCGGCGCGCCTGGTCAGCGAATGGGTGCGGCTCGGCGAAACGCTCAAGGCGCCAGAGCATCTGGATGCGCGTTTCGACCCGGCGTTTTCTACGGTGCAGACTGGTTTGATCAGTGGCGGCAAGGCGCTCAATATCGTGCCGCAGGACTGCAGTTTCGACTTTGAAGTGCGCTCGCTGCCGGCCCAGGATCCCTGGCAGGTGGTGCAGCAACTGCGCGACTACGCCGAGTACTCCCTGTTGCCGGCGATGCGGGCGGTGAGTGCGCAATCGGCGATCAGCATCAGTGAGTTGTCGAGCTATCCCGGGCTGGCCACAGCGCCTGAAAGCCAGGCCGCCGAATGGGTGGCGCAGTTCTGTGGCTCGCAGGATTTTGGCACGGTGGCCTTTGGGACAGAGGGTGGTCTGTTCGACCAGGCCGGTATTCCTACGGTGGTGTGTGGGCCTGGCAGCATGGAGCAGGGCCACAAACCGGACGAGTTCATCAGCCTGGCGCAGTTGCAGGCCTGCGACCGGATGTTGGCGCGGGTGCTGAAGTTTGTGAGCGTGTAGGTTACCTGTGGGAGGGGGCTTGCCCCCGATGGCGATGGGTCAACTAACAATGCAGTGACTGGATGTCCGCAATCGGGGGCAAGCCCCCTCCCACATTTGATCTTTGTTGTGCCCTCTAACTGTCAGTGCTTTGCCACACCCACCCGCCACTGCGCAGGCGGCAGGACTCCATTGACCAGGTAATTGCCTACGATCCGCGACTTGTACACCCGCGGGTTATGGTTCGCCAGGGTGCGCGCATTGCGCCACAGCCGGTCCAGCGCCTTGCTGCTGGCAGTGGCACTGGCACCCAGTGCATCGAACAAGGCGGTGGTCGCGGCCAGCGTCGCATCCACCACCGGGTTCACCGCCAGGCACACTTCCAGCTCGGCCAATGCAACCTGCGGATCATCGTCATGCAGTGGCTGGTCATGGGCAATCACAGACTGCGCGGTGTACTCCAGGCGTTGCGCCGCTTGCTGGGCAATCGCTTGAGCAGCGTAGGCTTGGCTCGCGACTTCGCCAATCACCTGTAGCAGTTGCACGTCCTGGCCTGCGGTGTCGGCATTGCCGGTGGTGAAGGTGCGGGCGCGCTGGCTGAGTTCTTCGGCACCGCTGAGGGCGGCGCGTCGGGCGATTCCGGCGAGGGTGCTGAGGTGGTAGAGCTGGAAGAACGACTGTCCATGGCCGAAGCGCTGTTGGGTGGGGCGCGCGTCGTTGTCCATCACCGGTGCGTTATCGAAGATGCAGGTGCCGCTGGCGGTGAGGCGCTGGCCGAAGCCGTTCCAGTCGTCGACGATCTTCACGCCGGGGGCTTTCAGGTCGATGACAACCGTATACACGGTGCCGTTTTCACCGGTCGCGATGGTATTGATCAGGTCGCTGTAGAGCGCGCCGGTGGTGTAGAACTTCTTACCGCTGATGCGCAATGCGCCGGCGGCATCGCGGTGCAGGCGGGTGTCGAAATCGCCACGGGCTCCGTTGCCGACTTCGGTGCTGCCGGGGGAGAGCAGGGCGCCTTGGCCGAGGCGGTCCAGCCACTTGGCGCGCCAGTCAGGGTCCTTGGCGCTGAGTACGTCTTCGCAAAAACCAAAGTGGCCGCGCAGGGCCTGGGTGATGTTGGAGTCGGCGGCGGACAGTTCCGCAAGCAGCGTGAGCAGCTCGACCAGGGTCGCATCCTGGCCGCCATAACTGGCCGGCAGGCGCCAGCGCGGCAAACCCAGGGCGTTCAGTTGCTGGATCACCGTGGCGAGGCTGGCGCGTGTCTGATCCGCCTCGGCGGCCTGCGCGAGAATCTGCGCAAACAGTGGGCGAAACGGCGCGGCCAGTTGTTCGTAGCGGGCAGTGGGCGGAGCGCCCCAGATATTCAAAGCGGGAATCGACATGCAATGGACCTTGCTGAAAGTGGTTCAGGTGCTGGGGTCCAGTGGTCTGGTGACGTCACCCTAACCCAGCGGCAGCGAAGGTTTTAATACGAAAAGCAACTAGCGACCTGTGGGACGGTTCTATCGATAGTGCCCAACAGTATTAAACCCCGCGCTTTTATTGCGTTAGCTTCTACCTGACGCGACCAGACTGCATGCCCACAGATGGTTAAACCAACCCTCTAACCCTGTGGGATTTTTCATGATCAACCGTCGAACACTGCTGTCCTTGCTGGGCGTGGCCTCTCTTGCGCTCTATGGTCCGTCGGCCAGCGCCGCCGAGCCGTTGACCCTCGTCGTGGGTGACCAGTTCTTTTCCAACCGCATCGTGCTGGAGCTGTCCGGCGAGCTGGAGGACCTGCCGTACAAAGTCGACTTCAAGCGCTTCAACACCGGTTCCCCGGTAGCCTCGGCCGTGGCCAGTGGCGCGCTGGATGTGGGCATCGTCGGCGACACCCCGGTGATCAGCCTGGCCGCCAACGGCGCACCGGTAAAAGTCGTCGCCAGCACCCAGACCAGCCTTGATGGCGTGGGCATTGTGGCGCGCAAGGGCATTCACTCGGTGGCCGACCTCAAAGGCAAGACCGTCGCCATCTGGAACGGCTCGTGGAGCCAGCAACTGGCGTACAAGGCGCTGGATGAAGCGGGTGTGCCACGCAGCAGCGTCAACTTCAAATACCTGCTGCCGGCCGAGGCCAGCCTGGCATTGACCCAGGGCGACATCGACGCCTTCGGCACCTGGGAACCCTACGTGTCGTTGCAGGAAAAAGAAGGCAGCACCCTGATCCGCAACGCCAAGGGCCTGATGAGTGCGCCGACCTACATCGTGGCGTATGAGCCGGCCCTGGCGCAGAAAAGCGCGATCATCAAAGACTTCATTGCCCGCCTGACTCGCGCCCGAGCCTGGAGCAACACCCACGTCGATGAATACGCCGAAGCCTGGGCGAAGGCCAACCAGTCGGCGCCGGAAATCGCCAAGGTGTGGTTCAAGCGCGATGCAATCAAGGTGCTGCCGATCTCGCCGACGATTATCAGCGAGGCCCAGGCCACGGCGGACTTTTTGGTGGATGCACAGATGTTGAAGCAGCGGTATGACGTGGCGCCGTTGTTTGATCGGGTGCTTTAAACATTGGGGAAACAAGCGCTCATAAGGTGTGAACAAAGTGGCCGAGGCGGCTGGGGTGAACCGGGAGAGTCTTTATAAAACGTTGAAAGGCGGCTCGAAGACCCGCTACGAGACGATCCAGAAGCTGATGCTGGCCTTGGGCGTCGAGCTGACGGTACAGCCAATTGCAGGAGCGAGCGTGCTCGCGAAGAAAACCTAGGCATTGCGTTTATCCGGAGAGGACGCTTTATCGTTGGCGATCTTCGCGAGCAAGCTCGCTCCTGCAGGAAGGGGTTATCGCACCAGGCAGGGTTGCTTGTTGTTGAAGCGCCACCCCGGAATCAAGAATTGCATCGCCACGCTGTCATCCCGCGCGCCGAGGCCCATGCCTTTGTAGACTTCGTGGGCCTGGGCCACGGCGTCCAGGTCGATCTCCACACCCAGGCCTGGTTTGCTTGGGACCTTCACGTAACCACCTTCGATTTTCAGCGGCGCTTTGGTCAGGCGCTGGCCGTCCTGCCAGATCCAGTGGGTGTCGATGGCGGTGATGTCGCCCGGTGCTGCGGCGGCCACCTGGGTGAACATCGCCAGGGAAATATCGAAGTGGTTATTGGAGTGCGAGCCCCAGGTGAGGCCCCACTCATGGCACATCTGTGCAACACGCACCGAGCCCTGCAGGGTCCAGAAGTGCGGGTCGGCGAGGGGGATGTCGACCGATTGCAGCTGGATCGCGTGGCCCATCTCGCGCCAGTCGGTGGCGATCATATTGGTGGCGGTCTTAAGGCCGGTGGCACGGCGGAATTCGGCCATGACCTCACGACCTGAGTAACCGTTTTCTGCACCACAGGGGTCTTCGGCATAGGCGAGTACGTGGTGCTGGTCGCGGCACAGGCGGATGGCTTCCTTCAGTGACCAGGCGCCGTTCGGGTCGAGGGTGATGCGTGCATCCGGGAAGCGTTCGGCCAGGGCGGTGACCGCTTCGATTTCGGCGTCGCCGCTCAATACGCCGCCTTTGAGCTTGAAGTCGTTGAAGCCGTATTTGGCCTGGGCGGCTTCGGCCAGGCGTACCACGGCGTCGCTGGTCAGAGCTTTTTCGTGGCGCAGGCGGAACCAGTCGTCGTCGCTGTCGGCTTCGTTGCGGTAGGCGAGCGTGGTGGCGTTGCGGTCGCCGACATAGAACAGGTAGCCGAGCATTTTTACCGCATCGCGCTGCTGTCCTTCGCCGAGCAAGGCCGCCACCGGCACTTCGAGAAACTGGCCCAGCAAATCGAGCAGCGCCGCTTCCATGGCGGTGACGGCATGGATGGTGATGCGCAGGTCAAAGGTCTGCAGGCCGCGACCGGCGGCATCGCGTGAAGCAAAGGCGCTGCGCATCTGGTTGAGGATGCGCTGGTACTGGCCGATGGGCTGGCCGATCACCAGGCTGCGGGCGTCTTCCAGGGTTTCGCGGATGCGCTCGCCGCCGGGCACTTCGCCGACGCCGGTGTTGCCCGAACTGTCCTTGAGGATGACGATATTACGCGTGAAGTATGGCCCATGGGCGCCGCTGAGGTTGAGCAACATGCTGTCGTGGCCGGCGACGGGGATGACCTGGAAGTGCGTAACGACGGGAGTATTCATGGCAGGTTCCTGACGGGTCTCAAAGTGGTTTGCCGAGGGCGGCGGTGGGCACGCCGCTCGGTGGCTTCAATGCGGCAGAGGGGGCCGTCCTGGCAAAAAACACCAGGATCGCGGCGAACACCGAGGTGCCGGCCAGGCCATAGAGGCCACCCTGGATCGAACCGGTGGTCTGCTCCAGAAAGCCGAAGGTGGTCGGCGCGACGAAGCCGCCCAGGTTACCGATGGAGTTGATCAGCGCGATCACCGCAGCGGCAATGCGCACATCCAGGTAGCCCTGGGGGATCGGCCAGAACAGTGACGATGCCGACTTGAAGCCGATGGCCGCAAAGCAGATCGCCACAAACGCGAAGATAGGCCCGCCGGTGGTCGACATGAACATCCCCGCCGCCGCAATCAGCAGTGCTGCCGCGACCCAGGCCTGCTGGAACTTGAACTTGCCGGACAACGACGCGAAGGCATACATGGCGATGATCGAGATCAGCCACGGGATCGAATTGAAGAAACCGACCTGAACATCACTCAAGTCGCCCATCTTCTTGATGATGCTCGGCAGCCAGAACGTGGCGGCATAGATCGTCAGCTGGATGCAGAAATACAACGCGCAGAACAGCAGGATCTGGCGGTCCTTGAGCAGCTTGCCGAGGGTCGGCTTGACGCGGGTGAGGGCTTCGCGGTCGCGTTGTTCCTGGTCGATGGCATTGACCAGTGCGTCCTGTTCCTCGCGGGTCATCCATTTGGCGTCGTGGGGTTTGGAGTCGAGCCAGAACCACACAAAGAACCCCAGCGCCACTGAGGCCAGGCCTTCAATGGCAAACATCCATTGCCAGCCGTGAAAGCCAAACCCTTCGATCTGCAACAGCGCGCCGGAAAGCGGACCGGAAATCAGTGACGCGACCGCCGAGCCACTGAGGAAAATCGCAATGGCTTTACCACGCTCCACACCGGGCAACCAGCGCGTGAAGTAGTAGATCACCCCCGGGAAAAAGCCGGCTTCAGCCACGCCCAGCAAGAAGCGCAGGATGTAGAAGTGGGTTTCGTTCTGAATGAACGCCATCAGTGTGGCGACGATGCCCCAGGTGAACATGATGCGGGTCAGCCAGATACGCGCGCCGACCTTTTGCAGCAGCATATTGGAGGGCACTTCGAAGAGGGCATAGCCGATGAAGAACAACCCGGCTCCGAAGCCATACGCCGCTGCGCCGATGCCCAGGTCGTGTTCCATGTGCGTGCGCACAAAACCGATATTGACCCGGTCGATGTAGTTGAGGATGAACATGATCACGAACAGTGGGAGCACATGGCCCTTCACCTTGCTCACGGCGCGCGTGAGGACGGCATCATTTTCGGGTGTGGCAGATGCATGGCTTGAAGTGGTCACCATTCCAGACTCCCCCTGATTGTTTTTATGTGGGTTTGCATATCGAGTTGCCAGACATCATACAAGTTGTTTTATTTTTTCTGCAACATCCTTAGATTTTCTTGGTTGTAGAGCGCTTTAAAAATTGGTTGTCATACAAGTAGACGGTTTTTTGCGCATCAACCACCCCGTAGGCGCGAGGGCCAGGTGGGGATGTTAAGCTTGCGGCTGCTCAACCCTGTGGACGCGTAATATGCCCATCGATAATGGAAGCTCTGTCCGCAGACGCTCCACCAACCTGGCCCAAGGCGTGGTCGACGCGCTGACCCAGCGCATCCTGCTCGGCCAACTCAAACCCGGTGAAAAACTGCCCTCGGAATCCACCATCGTGCACGAGCACGGCGTGAGCCGAACGGTGGTGCGCGAGGCTATCTCCAAGTTGCAGGCGTCCGGCCTGGTCGAGACCCGCCACGGCATCGGCACCTTTGTGTTGGAGCAGCAGGCCCAGCAAGGCTTGCGCCTGCATGTGGACACGGTGGCCAGCGTGCGCAACATGCTGGAGTTACGCCTGGGCCTTGAAGTACAAGCCGTCGCGCTGGCGGCCGTGCGCCGCACCGACGCCCAGTTGGCCCACATGCGCCAGGCGCTGGATGACTACCAGGCTTCCCTGGCCAGTAACGACAGCTGCGTGGAGGAAGACAAACGCTTTCACCAACTGATCGCCGAGGCCACCGGCAACACCTTCTTCACCGAAATCATGCTGCACCTGGGCAATGCGATGATCCCGCGCACCCAGGTCAAGGGCGATGAGCGCGGCGGTGCCGACTTCGCCAGGCTGGGCCAGTTGGCGAACCTGGAACACGAGGCGATCTTCAACGCGATCAAACGCCAGGACCCGGACGCCGCCCGCGCCGCCATGGTGCTGCACCTGACCAACAGCCGCGATCGTTTTTCCGGGGAGCAGGGCCGTTGAACGAACATAGCTTATCCCTGCGCCTCGAGCGCGTGGCCGCTAACGTACCGGCGAGTGCGCGGCTGGCCGATATCGGCTCCGATCACGGTTATTTGCCGGTGGCGTTGCTGCGTCGCGGCCTGATCACGGCGGCAGTGGCGGGGGAGGTGGCGACCACGCCATTCCATGCGGCGCAACGTACCGTGCGCGACAACGGCCTGGAACAGCAGGTCACCGTGCGCCTGGCCGATGGGCTGGCGGCCATCGAACCCCATGACGGCATCACCGCTATCAGCGTCTGCGGCATGGGCGGCGAGACGATCCGCGACATTCTTGAAAGCGGCAAACAGCACCTGAGCGGCCAGGAGCGCCTGATCCTGCAACCCAACGGTGGCGAACAACCGCTGCGCCAGTGGCTGATGGACAACGGCTACGCGATCCTCCATGAAGAGCTGCTGCGCGAGAACCGTTTCTATTACGAGATCATCGTCGCCGAGCGCACCGGACCGGTGGCCTACACCGCCGAACAGCTGTACTTCGGCCCCCTGCAAATGCAGGCGCGCAGCCCGGTGTTCCTGGCCAAGTGGCAGCGCCTGTTGCAGCAGAAGCACAAAACCCTGGCGAGCTTCGAGCAGGCGCGGCAGGCAGTGCCGCCAGACAAGTGGCAGGAAATTTCCCAACAGGCTAGGTGGATAACCGCGCTGCTGGCTTGATCGACCCTCATTCAAACCTGATGACCAAGGAAAACCACCATGGCAGACGCCATCGACCCCACCTTCTACGACCGCGCCGACGCGCATATCGAGCTGTCGAACGCGCAGCTCCAGGCCCACGAAAACCTCGGCCAGGTCAGCGCCTCGATGATGTTTGGCACCACGCGCTTCAACGCCTGGGCGAGTGCGCGCAACTTCAAGTCCGGCGCGGAAATGGCCGATGCACGGGAGGCGATGTTGAAGTACTTCTGCGACCAGTACCGGATGATGCTTGAGGATAATCTGGATGATCACATTAATAACTTCAGCCGGTACATGACCGGACGGACGCAAGGGTAAGCGAGGCTGTCGGCGGGTGAAAATGTAGGAGGGGGCTTGGATTCGTGGCGTGGTTACAAATGTGCGCTCAATGATGGGTGCTTTTGCCCCATTTCAGGGCGCTTTGCGTGCACCATCAGGTGCCAACCCGTCTGTATCCGGCCTCTCTACCAACGGCCCACATCTTGCTAGTGCCTTCCCAATCAATGACATGGCATTTTGCCGTTAGTCATTTCAAGGCTTCGCCCGGCGGTGCACCGCCTGGGTCGTTTTTGGGGAGTGGTCGCACATGCACAGCCTTTTATCACCGGGTATCCGCCTGCTGGGGCGGTTCGGCTTTGCGCGCAAGTTCCAGATTCTATTCTTCCTGTTCATGCTGCCCCTGGCGGGCAGCCTGTGGATGATCGGCTCGGACTATCGCGACAAACTGACCGTGATTTCCAGCGAGCAATCCGGCGTTCGCCAACTGCTGGCCCTGGATGGGCTGGACGGCCAGTTGACGGCGCAGCGCAACCTGGCCGCACGCTGGAAAGCCGCCGATATCCTGCACGCCCCGACCCCGGCGGCGAAGGCGGCGATGGACAAGGTCGATGCGAACTTCCCGCTGATCCTGCAAAGCCTGCAAGCCCTGGGGGATTCACTCAAGGCCCGGAATGCCGGCGCCGACGTGCTGGCCCGCTTCGACGCGTTGCAGGCCACGGTCAAGGGCATGGACTCCCAGTCCCTGCGTACCGTGGGCTGGTGGCCGGACGGTTACGACCGTTTCACCTCGGCCCTGACCGCCATGCAAACCCTGCGCGAACAGATCACCCTGGACGCCGGCCTGATTCTCGACCCGTGGCTGGAAACCTACCTGTTGATGCAGATTTCCACCCAGTACACACCGGACCTGATCGAGCGCATCGGGCGCATGGCCAGTGTTGGCCAGTCGTCCATCGCCTCGGGGCAATTCACCTTGCAAAGCCGTTTGCAGATGCGTGACCTGCGCGGCCGTATCGGCGATGCGCGGGACCAATTGGTCAAGGCGGCGGCCTCGCTCAAGGCCAAGCAATATGCCGGCCTGGAACCCTGGACCACCCAGTACGACACCAGCCTGCAACGCCTGGACAACGAACTCAAAGTGCTCGACGACGGCGTGTTCGGCGGCACCATCAAGCTTGACACCGCGGCCTTCGAAACCAGTGTCGACGGCATGCTCGACAGCCTGGGCGCGCTGCGTAACCAGTCCCTCGACTCGCTGGATGCGCGCCTGGGTCACTACCGTGACCGTTCGTTGCAGAAATTTGTCCCCGTCGCGGCCATATTCAGCCTGCTGGCCCTGGCCGCGTTGTACCTGTTCATGTGCCTGCAAGCCTCGATCCGCCGCAGCGCCAGCGGCATCACCACCCTGGCCGAGTCCCTGCGCGACGGCAACCTGTGCGTGGAGGTGGCGGTGGAAGGGCGCGACGAACTCGCGGCCATCAGCACCGCGCTGAACGTGGCGGTGGTGCAACTGCGCACCAGCCTGCTGGGGGTCAATCACGAGACGCAGCAACTCGGCTCGGCGGTGCTCACCCTCAATTCGCAATCGGGCAGCACCCTTACCGAAGTCGAAGACCAGCAACACCAAATCAGCCAGATTGCCGCCGCCGCGACCCAGCTGGCCGCCACTTCCCTGGGCGTCGCCAAAAGCTGCGAGCACGCCTCGGGCAGTGCCCAGCAGACCCGGCGTATTGCCGAAGACAGCAGCCGTGACAGCCAGCGCACCACGGCCAGCATCCAGCAACTCAACCAACGCCTGACTGATACCGCCGATGCCCTGGAGCAAGTCAGCCAGCAGGGCCAGCAGATTCAGTCGGTGGTCGACACCATTCGCGGCATCGCCGAACAGACCAACCTGCTGGCCCTCAACGCCGCCATCGAAGCCGCGCGCGCCGGCGAGCAGGGCCGTGGTTTTGCGGTGGTGGCCGATGAAGTGCGCAGTTTGTCGCAGCGCACCCAGGCCTCCACCGCACAGATCGCCGGTACCGTGGACAGCCTGCGCGCCACGGTCAGCCAGGCGGTCACCCTGATGGGCGCCGCGTGTGAACAAGCGCTGGCGGATGCGGAGTCCGTCACCGGGCTGGGCACCCGTCTGGGCGAGATCGCCGGGGCGGTGCAGCAGGTGACCGACACCCTGGCGCAGATCGCCACCGCCGTCGAGGAACAAGCGGCGACGGCGGATGAAGTGAGCGGCAACATCCAGCAAGTGGACCAGGCCGCCGGACGCTTGCTCGACGGTGCGCGGGCAGTGAACCGCGCAGCCGATACCCTGAGCAAAGGCAGCCAGGCGTTGAGCGATAACACGGCGCGGTTCCGCCTTGGCTGAGCAATGGGATGAACCTTCGGCGGATATGGGGCTCACTTGTCAGGTAGCCCTGTGTTCTTGCCGAAAGGAATCCGCATGCCCGCCACGACCCTCCCGCACGGCCCCGTGATTCGCGAACTGAGCCTGCGCGCCGTCATCACCGGCACCGTGCTCGGCATTCTGCTCACGCCTTCCAATGTGTACGCCGGGTTGAAGATCGGCTGGTCGTTCAACATGTCGATCATTGCCTTGCTGATCGGCTATGCCATCTTCCAGGGATTGGCCAAGCGTGCCGCCGAACCACTGCCGTGGACCTTGCACGAAAGCAATATCAACCAGACCGTCGCATCGGCCGCCGCGTCGATCATTTCCGGCGGGTTAGTGGCGCCGATCCCGGCCTATACCTTGCTCACGGGCAACCAGTTGGACGCTGTGCCGATGATCGCTTGGGTGTTCTCGGTCAGTTTCCTGGGCATTTGGATCGCCTGGTATCTACGGCCCTCCCTGCTGAATGACCACGCGTTGAAATTCCCCGAAGGCATGGCCACCCTGGAAACCCTGTTGCACATTTACAACCACGGTCGCGAAGCCGCGACGCGTTTGAAGGTGCTGCTCAGCGCCGCGCTGCTCTCCGGTTTGGTCAAGTGGGTCGATACCTTTATGTGGGCGTTCCCGCGCTGGTCGCCCAGCGCGCACTTGGAGCGCCTGACGTTCACTGCCGACCCTTCGCTGTTGCTGGTGGGCTTTGGCGGCATCATCGGCATTCGCGTGGGCCTGACCCTGCTGCTTGGCGCCCTGCTCGCCTGGGGCGGGCTGGGCCCCTGGTTGTTGGCGCAACACCTGGTGACATTGCCTGCGGACAGCAGCGGCCCACAGTTCGCCGCGCTGGTGGAGTGGTTGCTGTGGCCGGGTGTGAGCCTGATGGTGTGTTCCACCCTGGCCTCGTTGACGATACGTTTGTGGGGTTTGTACCGATCGACCCAGTCCAGCGGCGGCTCGACGTGGACCCTGCCCAAGCCCGGGCCCGCCGCTGGGTTCGCGCTGTCGATCGGGCTGGTGGTGAGCCTGCAGGCGCTGCTGTTCGGCATCGACCTGGGGATGGCGTTGCTCACCATTCCGCTGGCGATCTGCCTGGCTGCCGTCGCCGCGCGCGTGGTGGGAGCCACCGGCATCCCGCCCATCGGTGCCATCGGCCAACTGTCCCAATTGAGCTTTGGCATCGTTGCGCCGGGGCAGGTGCCGATCAACCTGATGAGCGCCAATACCGCTGGCGGTTCAGCCGGGCAATGCACGGACCTGATGAACGATTTCAAGGTGGGCAAGGCCATTGGCGCCACACCGCACAAACAAGTGATCGCGCAGATCCTGGGGATTTTCATCGGCAGTATCGTCGGTGTATTCGCCTACCTGGCACTGATCCCCGACCCGCAATCCATGTTGCTCACCGAAGAGTGGCCGGCACCGGCGGTCGCCACCTGGAAAGCCGTGGCGCAAACCCTCACCCATGGGCTCGACTCGCTATCGACCAGCATCCGCTGGGCGATTGCCATCGGCGGCTTGGTTGGCGTGCTGCTCGGCGTGCTGGACAGTACCTTGCCTGCCCATCGCGCCCGCTTCCTCCCTAGTGCCGCGGCATTGGGCCTGGCCTTCGTGCTGCCGGCTTCGGTTTCGCTGATGATGGCCCTGGGCGCCATACTGACCTGGCTGGTGAGCTGCCGCTGGTCGAGCCTCACCGAGCGTTTTGCGATTACCGCCGCTGCCGGCTTGATCGCGGGGGAGAGCATCACTGGCGTCGGTGCTTCATTGTGGTCGATGGTGAGGTGACGCATGGCTCGGCAAACGCCGAGCCTGCCGTCCCGGCTTCAGGCGATCTTCACATTCATGGTGATCTTCGCCGTAAACACCTTCACCCCGCCCTCATCGAAAATATCCACCGGCACGATCTTGTCGCCAGCCGTTGACCAGTCAATGCCACTGCCATCCGCCACCGCGCGGATGTTCGACTTGGCCTTCGCCAGGTACTCCACGGTCATGCCCTTGGGAATCCATCTGGCGCCTTGGGCAATCGACACATCCGTCATCGTCCCACCGGCCAATTCCGCCGCGTTGCACAACGCAATGGCATGCACCGAGGCCAGGTGGTTGGTGATTTCCTTGCGAAACGGCACGTTGACCACCGCGTGGCCTGGGCGCAGTTCGGCGATTTCAGGGTTGATGGTGCTGAAGTAGGGCGCCACCTGGCAGGCCATCTGGCTGAAGGCGGCTGGGCCTACGCTGTTGAACATGCTGAGAAACTGACTCATGGATTTCCTCCTGATAGGTTTACAGAATAATATTCTGTGACAGAACAATATTCTGTAAATTGCAAGGGTGTCAAGCCATGCCTTCTCTAGCGGCTGCTGTACCTTTAGACTCCGCACATTTGGCGAGCGACTTCATGCACGCACCTGATCTGATCGAGCGCACCTTCCCGGGCCGGCGCAGCGACCTCAAGCGCAGCATCCTGCGCGAGGCCCTGGCCTGCTTTAACGAAGTGGGTATTGAAGCCACGAACATCGAAACCATCCGCGCGCGGTGCGACACCAGCGTGGGCGCCATCTACCACCATTTCGGCAGCAAGGAAGGCATCGTCGCCGCGCTGTTTTTTGCCGCGCTGGAGGACCAGGCCGCCCTGCGTGAGCACTACCTGACGCAGGCGCAAACCGCCCAGGCAGGTGTGCAAGCGTTGGTGTGCAGCTATGTGGAGTGGGTGGACGCGCAACCCGACTGGGCGCGCTTTGTGTTCCAGAGCCGTTTCGCCGTGGCCAACGGCCCGTTCAAGGATGAATTGCTCACCCGCAACAAACAGCGCAATCGGCAATTGACCGAGTGGATGAGCGAGGAGGGTCGCGCTGAAGCGTTCAGCCACATTCCCGCCGAGCTTTTGTTATCGCTGATCATTGGCGCGGCAGAAAACTACGCCCGGGCGTGGTTGTCCGGGCGGGTCAAGAACAGTCCGAACCACCACGCGCAATTGCTGGCGCAGGCGGCGTGGGCCTCGATCAGCCAAACGCCTTTGCAATCGACAGACATTTAATTGTCGGCACTCCCGGACGCTGGCGTAGTCTGTTTCCAAGACATCCTTTCGCTGCGCGGAGTACTCAATGATCATCGTCCACCACCTCAACAACTCACGTTCGCAACGCATCCTGTGGCTGCTCGAAGAACTCGGCCTGCCTTACGAGATCAAGCGCTACCAGCGTGACCCAAAGACCAACCTGGCGCCGCCGGAACTCAAGGCCATCCATCCGCTGGGCAAATCCCCGGTGATCGAAGACGGTGGCCAGGTGTTGATCGAGTCCGCCGCGATCATCGACTACCTTATCCGCCATCACGGCCAGGGCCGCCTGCAACCGGACCCAACCAGCGCCGCCTATGACACCTACGTGCAGTGGCTGCACTTCGCCGAAGGCTCGGCTATGTTGCCGCTGATGCTCAACCTCTATGTTGGCCGCCTGGGTGAAGCCGGCGCGCCGTTGCATCCGCGTATCGAATCGGAAGTGGCCAACTATTTGGGTTACCTGAACGACGTGCTGGCCGATAAAGCGTACCTGCTGGGCGACGAGCTGAGCGGTGCGGATATCCAGATGAGCTTTATCGGCGAAATCGCCAAGGCCCAGGGCAAGTTGCAGGCTTACCCGCACCTGGCGGCGTGGGTAGAAAAATTCCAGGCCCGACCTGCCTATCGCAAGGCGGTGGAGCAGGGTGGGGAATATGCGTTTGCTAAGTGACTAACGCTGTTGCAACGCGACCTTCAGCCCCAGCCCCATAAACAGCGTGCCGATGATTTTTCCTTCCCAGCGCCGCAGTTTGGACAGCCCCTTGATGCCTCGGCTCAAGGGGCGGATGGCGAGGGCGAGCAGGCTGGTGTACACCGCGCTGAGCACCGAGAAAATCAAACCCAGCACCGCGAACTGCACCAGCGATGAGCCGGCTTCCGGGTGCACGAATTGCGGCAGGAATGCCAGGAAGAAAATCGCGGTTTTCGGGTTGAGCAACTCGGCACCGACCGCCTGGAAAAACGCCTGGCGCGGCGTGACTGTAGGCAACGTCAGCCCTTTTTGTGTGCCGGTCTTGGCCGTGAACGCACGGATGCCCAGGTAGATCAGGTAAGCCGCGCCGGCCCATTTCACCGCGTTGAACGCGGTGGCCGAGGTCATCAGGATCGCCGATAACCCCAGCGCCGCGCCCAGTGTATGCAGCAGGTCGCCGCACGCCACCCCCAGGCCGGTGGCGACCCCGACCTTGCGGCCGCCCTGCACGGTGCGGGTGATCACCAGCAACACCGACGGGCCGGGGATCAGGAACAGGCCGATCACGACGGCGATATAGGTGATGAGGGCTGCGAGTTCAAACATGATGGGCACTCTCGGAACGGGGCTCGACCGCCAGTTATCCCCAACTCAACGTCGTTTACAACTGTTAACGGATTCAACGGCGCAATCGCTATAGGCTTTGCGTGGTCCATACAGGAGCCCTCGACCATGAACCTGCGAGCCGCCGTCGCCACGTTGTTTACCTTTGCCCTTTTGCTGCCGTCACCGGCCGAAGCCTCGGCGCCTATCACCCGTGTCGCCATCTACCGTGGCCCGGCAGGCTGCGATGACTGTTCGGAAAACGTGGCAAAGGCCTTGCAGCGCATCAACCCCAACTACCGTATCGACTTCGTGGGCGCCGACGAGCCTATCGACATCACGCCGCAAACCCTGGCGCGCTACGACCTCTACGTGCAACCCGGCGGCGGCCAGGACATCCCCGGCGCCCTGCGCAGCATCGGCGATGCGCGCAGCGAAGCGATCCGCGATTACGTGGCCAACGGCGGGCGCTACCTGGGCTTGTGCATGGGTGCCTACCTGGCGGATGACAACAACCTCGGCCTGATCCCGGTGGACCTCGACGGCGAGGCCGGCCGCCCCAGCTTCGAAGTGCCCGACAGCGCCGACGCCGCCGTGCAGGTCACTTGGGAGGGCAAGCCTGATCAGGTGTTCTTCCAGGACGGCCCGTACTTCCCCAAGGTCGCGCCCTACACGGCCATCGCCACCTACCGCAACGGCGACATCGCGGCGGCGCGGTATACCTTCGAGAAGGGCGTGGTGATCCTGAGCGGCCCCCATCCCGAAGCCAGTGCGCAGTGGTTCGAGAACGCCGACATCCCGTTGAGCAAAATGCCCCGGGGCGACCTGTTTGGTTCGCTCATACGGCACTTCTAACCGTCTCTCCATTCCTTGTGGTGAGCGGGCTCATTGTGGTGGACAAGCCCGTTCACCACACGTTGAGTACGACTGCGACTAAAACACAATGGGCGATCATCCGGCGCGTCGGTGTGTTCTTGCGTGGCGTGGAGCGCCTAATCAGCGCACCACATCCAGCGTCTGGATTTCATTCACATAGTGGGTCTGGCTCGACGTCGACTCCAGCGTCAGGGCCACCCCCAGGTCCTCGATAAACGCGCGCGACGACGTGTAACCGTCCTGCTCGCAGGCCAGCCGGATGGCATCGCCTGTCAACGATGCAAACACCTGGCGCGCCGGGAAGCGCTCGCCGACCTTGCAGGTCAAGGTGGTCTCGGTTGGTTTGTCGGTGGGCTTGACCGGCACATTGGCCATCTTCAGGTGGGCACTCAGGGTCTGGCCCGGTGCCCAACTGGTCGGCAGTTTTACTTCGGCCTCGCGGGTCTGCAGCACCTGGCCTTCGCCTACGCCGTTCATTTTCGATTTCAGCTGGATCAGGTCCGCCAACATCAGTCGGTCCACATTGAAGGCGCTGCCGTAGGCCTCATTCTTGACCAGCAAACCGCCCTCGGCCTTGAACCGGATGGTGATCGGCGCGTCCTTGCCCGCGGCATTCCTCGACAGGTAGGTGTAGCTCAACGTCTTGAACCTGGGCTGCAACAACGGCGCATCGAGGCCCTGTAGCACAGTGGGCGGCACCGGCACATCGGCGAGATTGGTGTCGGCCACTGTACGCGGGTAATCGACCGGCGCAATGTCCGGCCGCAGCAGCGCGACCAGGCCGGGAGTCACACCGCCCTGCACCGAACAGCTCACACGGGAGTGCGTGCCCTCCGGCTCCACGATCAGCACCCGCTCCACATGGCGCAGCCCTGGCGCCTTGCCCGGCATCGGCTTGATCGCTTGCCAGCTGTTGCCCACCTTCAGCTCGCTGCGCGTGTATTGCCCTTCGCCTTTTTGCAGCGCAGCGGGTTGGTCCAGCAGTGCGGAAAAGCGCTGCGCGACCTCATCAATGTTGCCGTCCACCGTGAAACCCCAGAAGTAATACAGGCCCAACGGGCCGAGATCGCTGACCTCATCGTTGTAGGACAGCAACTTCAAACCGGCGATGGCCGGCGCGCTCACCGGCACGGCGGTCGCCTTGGGGTCGGTGCGATCACGTACCGCGATCCAGCTGAAGTCCTTCTCTTGCTTGAGCGGCGCGTAGGCCTGCCAGGCGTCGCGGTGGGTGTTCAGGCTGCTGAAAAAACTCGCGTCGCAGCGGGTGAAGGCCTTGAGGGTGTCGATCAGGGCGGCGTCGTCGGCGTGGGCCATCGAAGGCGACAGCAGGGCAGACGCGAGCAGGGCAGCGGAAAGCGGCAACTTCATGGGGCGGGATTTCCTTTTCAGCGGGCGGAGAGCAGGGCGAGGCATTATCCAGCAGTTGGGCGCCAGGCTCTAGTTGGCTGAGCGGGTCAGGCGCAAACGCCAATTGCCGCCGTGCTGGGTTTGGCAGGCTTCTTCGGAGTCAAGTTGAACGCAGCGCGGCAACGGCACGGGTGGGATGTCGGCGTCGTGCAAGGCCGCGGCTGTGAGTTCGCGGATGCGTGCGTCCAACCCGGTCGCCACCGCGTTGTCTTTATTGGCGCGGGTGTCGAAGACCCAGGTGATGCGCAGGCTTTGAGGGAAGTCGGCGTAGTTGACCGTGTGGGTCAGCCATTCAAACCCCGGGATTTCAGCCTTCGCCGTTTCGCAGGCGTCAGTCAGTGCAGCGACCAGTTGGCGTTCGATACCAACGGTTTCACGTTTGGACAGGGCCATGTATAGCTCCGAATGCAGATCAATTGTAGGAGCTGTCGAGCTTCAGCGAGGCTGCTATGGGATCACCTCGGTGTCCAGATAGCGCGACGCGCCAGGGCTACGCCTGAGCTCTAAGCGCACTGATGATAAACCCATGCAGGCTGCTGACCGCCTCGGACCCGCGCGAAGCCCGGCTACGTAGAATCGACACCTCCATCGGTTCGATAGCGCCCAGGCCGTGTTCGCTGCTCAAGACCTGCAACGATGGATTCACGGTGCACTGAGTAATCGCCGCTATCGCCAGCCCCCCTTCCACGGCGGCGAGCTGGCCGGCCAGGCTGGAGCTGTTGTACACCACCTTGAACTGGCGGCCCTGTTGCGCCAGTGAATTCACCGCATACCGGCGCGCCAGGCTTTCGCTTTCGTAGACGGCGATAGGCACCGGGTCGCGGCGCCACAGCTCGAATTGCGCGGAGCCGACCCACACCATCGGCTCCTTGAACAGAAACGTCCCTGTGTGCGGCGAGTCCCTGGACACCAGCGCAAGATCAAGGTCGCCGCTGCGCAAACGCGGGATCAGGGCGGTCGACTGTTCACAGGTCAGCTCGATGTCGACCCCCGCATAACGCGGCGCAAAACGTTTGAGCAGCGGCGTGAGGTACTTGGCTGCGTAGTCCTCGGCCACCCCCAGGCGGATGCGCCCGGTCAACGCCTCGCCGTGAAACGCTGCCTGGGTCTCGGCGTGCAGGGCAAGCATGCGACGGGCATAGCCCAGCAGTGTCTGGCCGTCATCGGTCAGTTGCAGGTGCCGCGGGCCACGGTTGAGCAAGGGCCGGCCCAGGGCAGCCTCGAGTTTTTTCATCTGCATGCTGACGGCGGACTGCGAACGGTTCACCTCATGGGCCGCCCCCGACAGCGAACCGGCATCCACCACGGCGACGAAGCACTTGAGCCAATCGATCTGCAAATCGCTGGAAGACACGGCGGTTACCTCTATTCGTTAATCGAATGGCTGCGACGTGAATTATGCGCTTTTCACGGTCGTTGTTCATTTGCAAGATAGCAGTCAAAACCACCCATTGCGGACTTGATCATGCCCTTCGAGACCTGGTTGCTCTACCTGATCACCTGCTGCGGGATATCCGTGGTGCCAGGCCCGAATGCGTTGCTGGCGCTGACCCATGGCGCGCTGCACGGCAGTCGCAGAACCCTGTTCACCATCAGCGGCGGCGTGCTCGGTTTTGCCTTGGTACTTGCGCTGTGCGCGCTGGGCCTGGGCGCGCTGATCCAGGCCTCGGCCAGCGCGTTCACGGCTTTGAAGATTGCCGGCGGGCTCTACCTGATCTGGCTGGGCTACGGACTGTGGCGCGCCGCCCCCGTCAGCCTGGAAACAGCGGCCACTTCCAGCCTGCGACGCTGGTCGCTGTTCCGCCAAGGGTTGGTCTCGGCCCTCTCCAACCCCAAGGCGTTGCTGCTGTTTACCGCGTTTATCCCACCCTTCCTCGACCCCCACAGAAACATCATCACGCAGACCGCCATCATCGCGCTGACCTACGCCGTGGTGGAGTTCGTGGTCGAATACCTGGTGGCCAGCGCCGCGCACCGGGTGCGGCCATGGTTGGCTCGCACCGGGCGGCGGTTCAATAAAGTCTGTGGTGGGTTCTTTGTGTTGTTCGGGGTGGCGTTGCCGTTGCATAGCTGAGGGCGAGACGTGGCTCAGAAGTTATCGCCCCAATTGCACAACTTGCTCTCACCCAACGGCACCCGAGTGCCCTCAATCTTGCCGACCAACATGCGCTTGAGCGTCACCCCGCACTTATAGCGACCCGCTGCATCCAGTTCATAGTCCATCCCCGCCTCAGGCACGAAAGTGAACATGTTGTAGCAACGATTACCGATGTAGTGAAACGCGATGGGCTGCCCGGCCGGCACCCGCAGTTCGCTCATCACCGTGCCATCCGAATACCGCTCCACGGGCGCCATGCCCAGGCTCTCGCCGTTGCGGTCTGCATAGCCCTCTCGGTTGGCGACCATCACCCCCGCGCCGGGCAGGCGGAAGTTGATGCAGTTGGAATTGGGCACAGCGCGCACCATGCCATCGCTCATCACACGCAGGCGCACGGTTTCAGCGCTGGTGGGCGTGGCGTAGGGCGTGGAGAACGAGCGCACATCCGTCAACGCGCCGCAGCCGGTGAGGGCGGCGAGGAGGGGGAGGCAGATGAGTGGCTTGAACGGGCGCGGGGAGTTGAGCATGGTGTCGATTCCATTCGTAAGGGGGTCGATAAGCGGGGTCAGGCAACCGAAGCACTTAGCCGTTGCCACTCACTCCAGCAGTCTTCGGCGACGATATCTGGATAACCTCGCTCGGTTTCCATCGCCAGCGCGGTGCTGAACGGCAGCGCGATACAGGTGGCTGCATCGCGGATTTCACACACTTCGGCTTCGGTCAGCGGCGTGCCTTTTTTCGCCTCGGCGGCGGTGAATACAGCCACAAGGGCGGGGACAAAAACCAGGCATAGCGGATCGGTGGACATCGAGTGCTTCCCTGTGTGAGCGGCGCAAAAGGCGCCAGTGTAAACGTGGGTCGGGTGCTTGGGGGAGGGCGTATTCAATATCTCGCCCGCGCTGTCGATAACCTCTGCTGATGTGATCAACAGGAACGCCGTGCGCAGGAAGCCAGATGATGATTTTTGATGTCAATCGCTATGCCCAGATCTACTACCAGAATATCCAGCCCTCACCGGGTAACGACTACCCCCGACTCAAGGCGTGGGAGTTTCTCTATGAATACATCTGGGACGAATCCCGCCCTCGCTGGGCTGACCTCATCAGCGAAGAACAGATCGACACCACCGCCCTGCATATCGGCTTCTACCTGGCGAACTGGGGGATGTTCCGTGGCTCCTCGGGCCTGCTGCAGAACAGCAACCTGGACCTGATGAAAGCCTTGGCCAAGCGCCTTTTTACCGGCCAGGGCCCGGAGTTGTTTGAACTGTCCCTGGATAATTTCGCACCCGGCGCACCGGACCTGGCATACAACCAAGCCTTGTTGGACAGCGTATTGGCCTCCATGGAGACCTTGGCCACCAACGTCTCCTGGACCGACACCCTCAAGACCAAAATCCTGATGGGGGTCTGGGGAGAGTGCCCGGCGCTGGACCGTTTCTACATTGCCGCCTGCCGCGATCTGTTCCCACGTCGCGCGTTCATCACCATCGCCAGCGGGAAGGGGCTGACGGCGTTGGCGGGCGTGGTGGAGCAACTGAATCCTTCACCCCTGCCGTTGAAAACGGGGCGTCTGGAACTACCGTATCCTACGGCGCGGGTGATGGATATGGCGTTGTTTCAGTATGGGCTTGGGTTGTAAACCTTGTGTGGAAAACGCAGAAATAGGGGGCAGACCATCATTATTGAAAACGTGGTCTGACCCCCACGGAGAATGCGGTGGAGGTGTTGGGGTGAGGGAGGGGGAAGTTTTCTGCTGCGGAGGAGGGAGCGGAGGACTGTGGGCTATCGGCCAAAAGTGGTCAGTCGGCCGATGAAATTTGGCTTGTACCAACCCACGATGTTGTATGTAATTCCACGCCAATTCAGTGCATAAAGCGGTTCGCAGGAATGGACACCAGCTCCCTCACATTTCAACAGTTGTTTCGTCCGGGAAGCGCCTCAAATGGCTGCACCGTGGCCGAACGACTCTCCATCGATTTTCAGATAAACGAACGTTCGTTGCTCAATGCTCTCGTTATGGCAGCTGGTGATCATTCCGATTTCATGGGCTGTTTCGTCAAGGGCTTCCCGGAGCAAAACAAACAATCTAGTTCTCGTCTGCTATTACGCGAGCCAGCTGAAACAGAGAGCGGTCGGATACTCCTTTACATCTGCCCCGAGTGCGGCGACATCGGGTGTGGCGCCTACGCAGTATCTGTTTGCCAAAACGATGACTGTTTCACATGGGATTCCTTTGCTTATGAGAACGGCTATGAAGAGCCTCAAATTATAGATGGCGTTGGCCCCTTCACATTTGAAAAGCATGCCTATGAGGCAGCTATCAACGATGCGGCTGCGTTCTAGAGGTAATTCAACCTGCATTGCTTAAGCGGGCCGATTGTGTCCGTCGACCGCCGCTTTTGGTCGATTTCGGTCAGTTATGATAGGCAGAAGTCGGCCAGAAGCTGCCTTTCAGTTGCGTCGACTGCTACTCTCTGCGGTCTCTGGACTCAGTGCTGCTTATAACGTGAGACTTTATGAATAACCAACTCGCCATTTTGATCAGCGCCTACCAAGCAAGTGTTGGCACCGCTGCGGATATGATGCATCGGTCCGGTATTCCGCGGCCCTTGACCAATATGGATTGGGTGGGCACTGACATTCCTCAGCGCGGAGAGTTAGAAGGCGGAGTTCGTTACTTCAAGCACGGCTATGGCTGCGCGGTTAGTCTCCCCACAGGTACAGTAGGCTTTGACTTTGGGGCTCATGGTGAGATCGGTGGCTTCGACGCGTGGCGACTTGCTAGTTTCGCAGGTGACAAGTTGTCGGAATACGGTTTTGCTGATGAGGACGCACTCACAGAGTGCTTCGAAGCGGAAGTTGCTGCTGGCTCTCTAGTGTATTCCGGGTACATTCTCTACTACGTAGCGGACGACACCTCACAATTTCTGTCGAAATAGTCCGTTCTATCCGTGCATTAAGTTCTCACTACAGAGCGCCTGCCTGGATCTGCCATTTTCGGTCACCTACCAGCGCCAGGTTTGGCCGATTAACCCCGTTCCGACAGGCAAAAATCGACCCATAGCGGATGGTCGAGGAGATTACGAAGCTTAATGGAGCGCGAGCTGAGGAAATTGGGGTCAGACCACCATTATTGAAAACGTGGTCTGACCCCAATTCTCCTCAATTCTCCCCACCACCAAACCCCTCGGCCAAGGCACCGGCCTGGGCCTGTCCACCTACAAGCCGCATAGAATTTCGCGTCTCATCTGGAGAGCAATTGCTGCGAAGTATGACCGGTGGAACCTAACAAAACCGGCGCGCCCGAGGGCGCCCTGCGCACAGCCACCATCAAGCACAGGCTGGGACGCCTGATAGATGAAGCTCATGCACTTGTTAGGTTAAATCGTGGGCTACTAAACCCGATCACCGAGAAATTCAGCGACCGCGCCACCTTAGTTTCGACCACCCCAGCGCACAAGCCGGCGGATTCTGACCCACGCGTAGGCAATTGGGCAAGCCACTGCCCAGCTTTGGGAATTGTCCTAGGACACCGCCCTCACACCGTCACCACGATTTTCCCCACCTGCTGGTTCGCCTCCAAAAACCGATGCGCGTCCTGCACCTCGTCCAACGCAAACGTCTTCGCAATCACCGGCGCCAACGCGCCCGACGCCAGCCCGTCCAGAATGAACGCCCTGGCCCGCGCCAACGCCGCCGGGTTGGCGACGATCTCGGCGTACAGATACCCCTTGAGCGTCAAGCATTTGCCTAACACGGTAAACAACGGAAACGGCGTCGGCTCCGAGCTCAGCGCGCCGTACTCCAGCAAGATGCCGCCTCGGGCCATGCTCTGGGTGAGGGCTTCGAAGCCCGGCCCGCCGATGGGGTCGAACACCACGCGGGCGCCTTGGTCGTGGGTGAGTTGCATCACGCGTTCCACCAGGTTTTCTTCGTCGCTGACGATGACGTGTGTTGCGCCGGCATCCAGCAGCGCCTGTTTTTTTGCACGGGTGCGGGTTACGCCGATGGCGGTGGCGCCGACGCTGCGGGCGATCTGGAAGGCGGCGAGGGCGACGCTGCTGGAGGCGGCGGTGACCAGCACGGTGTCGCCCTGGGTCAGTTTGGCCTGTTCCACCAGGGCGCCCCAGGCGGTGACGTATTGCATCCAGCACGCGGCGGCTTGCACAAAGCTGATGGTTTGCGGGTGTTTGACGGCGAGGTGGGCGGGCACGTTGGCGACTTCGCCATAGGTGCCCCAGCGGGCGATGTCCAGCGGTGGGATGACGCTGACGGCGTCGCCCACCTGCAGGTCGGTGACATCGGCACCGACCGCTATCACCACACCGGCCGCTTCGTAGCCCAGGCGACTGGGGAATTCGGCTTCCTGCAGGTAGGCGTGGTTGCGGAACATCACTTCGGCGCGGTTGAGGCCGAAGGCTTTGACGTCGATTTGGACCTCATCGGCGGCGGGGGCGGGGACGTCGACGTCTTCGAGTTTCAAGACGCTGGCGTCGCCGTAGGCGTGAATCCGGACGATGCGTGCCATGGGGGCTGACCTCGGGGTTGATCGATAAGGCGTTCAATGTAGGCCGCAGGCGGGTGGAGATAAAGCACAAACGCCTGCCCGTGCCTCAAGCCTTGGCCAACCTGCGCGCCTCAATCCGCTCAAACAGCCACATCCCCAGCGCCATCGCCAGCACGAACACCCCCACCTGCCATTGCCCGGTCAGCAACAACGCCACCGCAGGGCCGGGGCACAGCCCGGCGATCCCCCAGCCAACACCAAACACCACACTGCCGAGCACCAGCCGCCGGTCGAGGGTGCGCCTGGTCGGCATCTGTATCGGCGCGCCCAGCAACGCGGTGCGGCGCTGCCTGGCGACGTAGAAGAACACGCTGCTGACGGCGAGCGCGCCGAGCATGACCAGCGCCAGGGACGGGTCCCATTCGCCGGCCAGGTCGAGAAACCCGAGCACCTTGGCCGGGTTGGTCATGCCGCTGAGGTACAGCCCCAGGCCGAAGAGCAGGCCGGCGATCAAGGCGGTCAGTTTGCGCACGCTCAGGCTCCCATCAGATGGCGGATGATGTAGACAGTGGCAAACCCGCTGTCCATGAAGCACGCCACCGCCACCAGCGAGCGCAGCGACAGGCGTGACAGCCCGCAGATCCCGTGCCCACTGGTGCAGCCGGCGCCGTAGCGGGTGCCGAGGCCCACCAGCAGCCCCGCCAGCACCAGCGCGGCGCCACCGGCCTGGATCGACGCGCCGGGCAAGGTGCCGAACAGTGCCCACAGCCAGGGCGAGGCGAGCAGGCCTAGCAGGAACAGGGCTTTTTCGGCGTGGCCTTCAGCGTGTTTGGCCAGCAGGCTGCCGAGCAGGCCGCTGATACCGGCGATGCGCCCGTTGAGCAGGATGAACAGGCCGGCGCTGAGGCCGATCAGTGCGCCGCCGAGCAGGGAGGCCCAGGGGTGAAGTCGGGGGAGAGCGTCATGGTGCTGGGCCTGCGGGGCGGGTGGGGGATCCAGCTTAGCGCTATCACGGTGATGTGGGGCAGTGTCATGAAAAAGGCCGCCCGGTGAGCGCGATATGCGCAAAAGCCGCGCCTTTCTGTGCCAGCCGGTCTACCATGCCACCCCGGCAGTGGTTCCACGCGCTACCGAATTCTCTCTTTTAAGGTATCGCCCATGTCCATCGACCAGATCAGCCTGCCCAAGGGCGTCGGCCCCCACGCCACCAAGCTGTTCGACGCCATCACCGGCGCCGCCACCCCTGAGGAACTCAACCGCGCCGGCGGCAAGGCCGAGGGTTTTGTGCTGGGCCTTGAGTCCACCAAGGCCATCAAGAGCCAGGTCGCCGAGTCGTTGTATGTGGTTTACGACGACGCGGCGGCGCATCGGGCTAGTGAGTTGAAGGGCTGAGATCAGAAGCCCTGGCTGACGCTGATCCCGCGTGAGATCGAAAAGCGCGGGTCGATCAACTGCAACCCTGGTTCACCCTTCACCCGGCCGACGGTCACGTGGTAGGTCTTTGGCGCTTCGGAGAGGTTTTCCGGGTGGCGCGTGAGTTTCTCAATCGCCGGGTTTTTCGCCCACGGGGCGACGGGCTTCTGGCGGATGTCCACGGTCACCTGCCAGGATTTTTCCACGGCCGGTCCCATCTGGTCAGTGTTGACCTCGGTGCTCTGGACCCTGGCGATCTCATAGCCTTGGGCGTAGCAGAACCCGGAGGCCTGGGGCACGTGGGCGGCTTTACCTGGTTCGGTGAGGGTGTAGGTCTGGTCGCTCTTGGCCAACAGGCCTGCATCGACCAGCGCATCGAAGGCCGGTGCGTTGCCCTTGGACACGCTGCGGGTGAAGCTGTCGCCCAGGGTTACGGGGAAGTCTTTGAACATCGGCGCGCTGATGCAGGAAGCCCCTTCCAGGCGGGGTTGCAGGGCGGCTTGAATGTCGGTGTCGGAAGGGCTCTCGCTGCAGGCGGTTAGCAACAGGCTGCTGGTGGCAACGAGGGCCATGGTGGTGATTCGCATCGTTTTATCCTTGACGATTGGGGCAGGTTTTTAGCCCGCGGCAAAGTGTATAGAAATCCTGCTGTCACGAAACCCTCCAAACCGTGGTGTAACCTCTGCCGTTCGAGCGCGTCACGGATAACGGAGAGCCCATGACATTGACTGTCGAAACCTTGCTCAACCTGGCCATGGCCAACCCCATCAACGCCGAAATCACCGCGCGCCTGCCCGACCTGGGTGTGGACCAGTGCTTTCTCACGGCGGGCTGCCTGTTCCAGGCGGTGTGGAATCATCAGTCGAATTTGCCGGCGGCCCATGGCGTAAAGGACTACGACGTTTTCTACTTCGATACCGACCTGTCCTACGAGGCTGAAGACGCAGTGATCCGTGCGGCCGAGCGGTTGTTCCAGGACCTGGGCGTCAACGTCGAGGTGAAGAACCAGGCGCGGGTGCATCTTTGGTACGGCGAGCGCTTTGGCCGGCCTTACCCGCAGTTGCACACGGCCAGGCAGGGGATTGACCGTTACCTGGTGGCGGGCACGTGCATCGGCCTGGAGATTGCCACGGGCGAGGTGTATGCGCCTTATGGGTTGGAGGATGTGGAACAGGGCGTGTTGCGCATCAACCCACGGCATCCCGAGCGTGAGTTGTTTATGCAGAAGGCCCGCAGTTATCAGGCGCGCTGGCCTTGGCTGAACATCGTAATGCCCTGAATCGCAGTGAACTTTTACCCGCTTGCTACGCGTCAAAGTTGAAATACCCAGCCAAGGACCGCCCATGACCTTCTTCATCTTCCTGCTCGCCTGCGCTGCCGCTGCCAGTACCGGCATTATCTTCAAGCCGGGAGCCTGGTACGACTCCCTGGTCAAACCCAGCTTCACCCCACCCAACTGGTTGTTCCCGGTGGCTTGGACGATTATCTACCTGTTGCTGGCCTGGGCCGGTTACCGCCTCAGCCTTATCCCGGGCAGCCAAATGGTGCTGGCCTTGTGGGCCGCGCAGATCGCCTTGAACACCTTGTGGACGCCGGTGTTCTTCGGCGCCCATCGGCTTCTGGCCGGGATGGTGATTCTCGCGGTGCTGTGGCTGACCGTGGCGACCATGGTGGTACTGGCGGTGCAACTGGATTTGATCACCGGCTTGATTCTGTTCCCCTACCTGGCGTGGCTGTGCGTGGCAGCGGCGCTGAACTTTTCGATCCTGCGGAATAACCGCTGATGGCCTACACACCTTGGCCCGCCAGTGGCCCGGAACTGGCCGAGATGCGCCGCTTCAACCAGAAGCTGGCCTGGATGCCGCGCTTCAAGATCCGTAATCGCGTCACACCGCGCCTGATCCAGGCGCTGTTGCGCACCAGCCAAATGCTTAAGAAAGCGCCAGCTGCTGAATGCAAACTGGTCGACTCCGTACCCGTGCGCATCCTGCGGCCGAGCGGCAAGCCCAAGGGCGTGGTGCTGGATATCCACGGTGGCGGTTGGGTGATCGGCAATGCGCAGATGGATGACGACCTCAACCTTGGCATGGTCAACGCCTGCGAGGTGGCGGTGGTGTCGGTGGATTATCGGCTGGCGGTCGACACGCCGGTGCAAGGGCTGATGGACGACTGCCTGGCGGCGGCGCGTTGGTTGCTCACGGCCGATGAATTTGTCGGTCTGCCGGTGTTCGTGGTCGGCGAATCGGCCGGCGGGCATTTGGCGGCGGCGACGTTGCTGGCGTTGAAGCAATGGCCGCAACTGCTCCAGCGCGTGCGCGGGGCGGTGTTGTATTACGGCGTGTACGACCTGACCGGCACCCCGAGCGTGCGCGCGGCGGGGCCGGACACCTTGTTGCTGGACGGCCCGGGCATGGTCGAGGCGCTGCGCATGCTGACCCCGGGGTTGAGTGATGATGAGCGTCGGCAGCCGCCGTTGTCACCGTTGTATGGCGACTTCGAGGGCCTGCCGCCGGCGTTGATGTTTGTGGGGGAATTGGACCCGTTGAAGGATGACACGCTGTTGATCGCGGAGCGGTGGCCGGGGGCTGAGGTGTATCTGTTGCCGGAGGCGGCGCATGGGTTTATTCATTTTCCGGTGGTGATGGGGGGGAGCGTGCTTGCTTATAGCCGCCAGTGGATCAGTGCCCGACTGGGGAGATGATCATTCAAACCGCCATGCCGACTGTAACTTGTAGTGAGCGGGCTTGCCCCGCGCCAGGGGCGCAACGATACCCCTGACACACCGAGTCGCCTGGGTTTGGGGCGGCTTCGCCACCCAGCGCGGGGCAAGCCCGCTCACTACAGTGATGGTGGCTGAAGCAGGGCCAGCAGTCGCAAGGCGTTAGTTCGGGCGTGGCCGCAGGATCCGCCGCTGTACGTTATGCCGGCGGAAAGTCATCGAAAGATTTTGGAAGGTATCCCCAAATTCTCAGTACGTCGGCCTTCACTTCAAATTCGAAGCCTATCTGCGAGATAACCTGAGAGATTTCCTCGGTATGGTCAATATACGTTCGTGGCAGTAATACGCCTAACGAAGGCGCTTCTTGCCACAAGCCGATGTCGAGCCATTCGACATACGCAAAAGGGAAAGGTAGGTGGTAAAACCATTCCACATCCCATCCTGAGATATGGCCTGTGATGGATTTTGAGCGATAAGACGGTACCCACCCCGAGCGCTGGCGCATGTGTGCAATCAGTTCGTTCCACTTGGTGTTATTTGCCGCGCCTGCCAGGTTTCGTTCTTTGATAGCGGTCTGGATGATCTTGCGGTTTTTATCATTCTGGCGCGCGTCAGCCATGGGTAGTTCAGTCATTTTCAGCTCATCTCCTTTAACCCATCGGGTTTGAAATAAATGACGGGCGCAGGTATATCACGACACGGCAGCCCGCTAAATCTATCCACTTTTTCTGACTGCCCAGGTAATCTCCCGGCCCCACCTATTCAAGCCAAGGACAGCACGTGAAGTTTCTTCAAGGACTCATGGCTTTATCAGCGCTCTACCTGCTGGCCGCCTGCGAGCAAGTCACCGAGAAGACCCTGCGCTTCGACGTGCCCTACGGCTTCTACGAAACGGGCTGGCGCCAGAACGTCACCGGCAAGGGCCAGTTGACCTGCAAGGTCGTCACTGACACCCAGGACCGTGGCGAGAAGTGGGTGCCGTCGGTGATCCTGGCGGCCGCCGAGGATGTGGCCGAAGACGATACGTTGTTTCTCTCCAGCTATTCGCCAGCCGGTACGGATCAGCGGATTTTCAACCTGCGTACGTTCAATAAGGCCAAGCCGATCATCGATACGCCGATTCATCAAACACTCGATCATAACGGCGTGTACACCCTGCGCCTGACCTGGCAAGCCGATGGCGCCATCGGTTACCAGGTTGAAAACGGCGGCACCTGGGAAGAGAAGAAGCTGGTGGTGAAGCCCGGTTTTACGGTGCGCCATGTGAGCGTGCATGCGTCGGGCATGAAGGGCAATGCGGTGTGTGAGTTGCGCCAGTGATCATCCGGCCGGTTGCAATGGGGGATGTGCCTGAGGTGCTGGCATTTGTGCTGCAGGCGCGTGCCGAGCTGTTTCCCAAATTTCATGATGCCGGCATGCCGGCTGACCTCGCGTGCTTTGCGTCGATTTATCTTCAGGGCGAAGGCCGCTTTTTGATCGCTCGCAACGGTGGCGAAATTGTTGCGGCCATCGGCTATCTGCCCTATGACGGGCGTTTCCCTCAGCTGGATTACCTAGGCCGCAAGACGGTGGAGGTGGTGCGCTTGTTCGTAGCGCCGGGGTTTCGCCGTTTTGGCCTGGCGAGGCAGTTGTACCGCGCACTGGAAGCGCTGGCGCAGGCGGATGGGGTTGAGGTGATGTACCTGCATACCCACCCATTTTTGCCGGGAGCGATTGAGTTCTGGGTTCGGCAGGGGTTCGAGGTGGTGGATGTGGAAGCAGACCCGGTATGGCGGACGACGCATATGCAGCGGTCCCTGTAGGCCTGTTGTGGCAAGCCCGTTCGCCACGATAAACCGCTATTCCAGTATCAAGCGGAACGCAGCCGCAGGATCTGCGCCCCATCAAACGGGTCCGTCAGGTAATGCGCCTGCACTCCGAATGTCTCGTGCAACCGCTGCGGCGTCAGCACTTGCAGCGGTTTGCCCAGCGCCACCAACCGCCCGCGATCCAACACTGCCAGGCGGTCACAGGTCAGTGCCTGGTTAAGGTCATGCAGCGCAATCAAGGTCGTCACGGGCAGCGCCTGCACACCCTTCAAGATCGCCAGCTGATGCTGGATATCCAGGTGATTGGTCGGCTCATCCAGCAACAGAATCTGCGGCCGTTGCGCCAATGCGCGGGCGATGTGCACGCGCTGGCGTTCCCCGCCCGAGAGGCTGCGCCAGGCACGGTGGCTCAGGTGGGTGGCGTCGACGTCGCGCAGGGCCTGGCGCACGATCGCATCGTCATCCAAGGACCACGGGCTCAGCGCCGACAGCCACGGCGTACGGCCCAGCGCCACGGCGTCGAATACGCGGATGGCGTCGTCGGTGTCGGCCTGTTGCTCCACCACGGCCAGTTGCTGCGCGATGGCGCGGCGGGACAGCGTGCCCAGGCGCTGGCCGCCCAGCAGCACGTCGCCGGACGCTGGTGCACGTAGCCCGGCCAACAGCTTGAGCAAGGTGGATTTGCCGGAGCCATTCGGGCCGACGATGCCGAGGGTTTCGCCCAATTGCACGTCCAGATGAATATCACGCAGCAACTCGGCCTCGCGCACCTTGAAGCCCAACCCGCTGCAACTGAGGACGGTCATCGCGCATTCCTCCGGCCGATCAGGATCAGCGCAAACACCGGTGCACCGACCAGTGCGGTGACCACGCCGACCGGAATCACCTGGCCCTTGATCAGCGTGCGCGACAGCACATCCGCCGCAATCAGGAACAACGCGCCACCCAAGGCGCTGGCGGGCAACAGCCGCGAATGCCCGGTGCCAAGCAACAGGCGCACGGCATGGGGAATCACCAGCCCGACAAAGCCGATAGAGCCGACAATCGACACCATCACTGCCGTCACCAGCGCCGCGCAGCCCACCAGCACAAATTGCACGCGGCGCACCGGAATACCGAGTGACGCCGCCGAGTCGCTGCCAAAGGTAAACGCATCCAGCGCCCGGCGGTGCCACAGGCACACGGCCAGGCCGGCGACCGCCACCGGCACCGCCAGCCACACCGAGGGCCAACGCACGCCGCTTAGATTGCCGAGCAGCCAGAACAGGATGCCGCGCGCCTGTTCGGAGCTGGCCGACTTGGTGATCAGGAACGCGGTGAGCGCATTGAACAATTGCGAGCCGGCAATACCGGCGAGGATGATCTGGCCGGTGCCACTGACCGAACCGCTGGCCCGCGCCAACAGGATCACCAGGGCAAACGCCGCCATCGCGCCGATAAACGCGCCCGCCGACAACGACACCAAGCCGCCGCCCACACCCATCAACGCCACCAGCACCGCACCGGTCGAAGCGCCGGCGCTGATGCCCAGCAGGTAGGGATCGGCCAGCGGGTTGCGCAACAGCGATTGCAAAATCACCCCGCAGGTGGCCAGCCCGGCACCGCAGGCGGCGGCGACCAGGGCGCGGGTGAGGCGGTAGTTCCACACCACGCCTTCATCGATGGGGTCGAGCACGTAGTCGGCGCCCCACAATTTGTTGGCGAGTACCTGGAGCACCACCTGTGGCGAGATGGCGGTTTCACCAATGGCCACGCCGGCGAGGACGGCAACCAGGAGCAGGGCCAGGGCGAGCAGGGTGCGCATCATTTTGGCAGGTCGTAGCCGTCGATGGCCGTGGCCAGTTGTTCAAGGCCGTCGAACATGCGGATGCTGGCCTGCAACGCCAGGGCGTCGAGGATGATGATGCGGTTGTTTTTCACCGCGTCCATGTTGCGCGTTACCGGGTCGCTGCGCAGGAAGGCGAGTTTCTTTTCATGGTCGTCGGCCGGGTAGCGGCGGCGGTCCATGCGCGCGATGACGAGGAAGGTCGGGTTGGCCTTGGCGATGGTTTCCCAACCCACGGCGGGCCACTCTTCATCGGACTGCACCACGTTGGAAAGGCCCAGGGTTTGCAGCATGAATTCGGGGATGCCTTTGTGGCCAGCCACGTATGGGTCGCTGGCCATCTCGGCACTGGAGAACCACACCAGCGCGCTGGCCTGCTTGAGGCCTTTGCCCTGCGCGGTGGCGACGGATTTGGCCAGGCGCGCCTTGAGTTCGTCGTTCAGCTGCTGGCCGCGCTCCTGCACGTCGAAGATCTGCGCCAGTTGGCGGATGCTTTTATAGATGGTCTCGATGCGAAACGGCTCCAGCCGTGTGCCGTCGGCGCCCACCAGGTTGTCCTTGCCTTCGCAGTCGGAGGGCAGCAGGTAGGTGGGGATCTTCAGTTCATGGAACTGCTCGCGGGTACCGACCACGCCTTGCGCGCCGACCACCCATTCCAGCTCGGCGGCCACCAGTTGCGGGCGCTTGGCGATCACGGCTTCGAAGCTCGGTTCGTTGTTGGCCAGGCGCTCGATTTTATCGTTCTGTGCCTTGTACTGCGGCAACACACTGTTGAACCACAGCGAGGTGCCGACCACTTTATCGGCCACGCCCAGGGCATACAGCATCTCGGTGGCGGCCTGGCCGATGGTCACGCTGCGGGCGGGAGCTTGCGCAAAGGTGATCTGGCTGCCGCAGTTTTCCACCGTCAGCGGATAGTGAGTGGGCACGGCTTGGGCCAGGGCACAGAAGCCAACGCCTGTGAGCAGGGCGGTAACGCGTGGCAGCATGGGGCGATCTCCGAGTGAAGCGTACGTGCCATTCGGAAATTCACTCTCGGGCTCCGGGGGAGCGACAGGCAAGAATGTCCTTCCCGGACACCCCGCCGGTTAGTGATTGAGCTTGGGCCGGCAGGTCTCCTGACTGATGCGTCGTCGCCAGGCTCCAGCCTTCCCGGACGAGGTCCAGTGGCATCGAGGAGCAGGCTCGGCATCTACAGTTGCGGGGGCAGTTCCGGTTGGCGCGGGTGTACCGCGCCTCGGATTCCCTATTAGTCCCGTTTGGGAACCGGCGCGGTATGGTAGTTGATTAAGGCGGGGCGACATAGCCCACGGCGTGCCCGGTCAGAGACGAATGTCCTCGGGCCCCTGGATCAGCGCTTCGATGCGCGTGCCGGTGGCGCGTTCTTCGTTGCTGAAGCCGTCGTAGTCGGCCAGGTTGCCGAAGTGGATGCCGGTCAGGCGCTCGATCTGGATCACGCTGCGCTGGTAGGTGCGCAGCTGGCCGAACACCAGCTCCAATTGGCCCAGTTCGCGGCTCTGATCGATCATGTAGGCGCTGGCCGAAGGCTTGCCGTCATCGCTCAGGTAGGCGACCACCTTCCAGAACGCCTTGGGGATCTGCACGCCACGGTAAATGCGGTCGTCGTCGGCGAACACCGGGCCGCTGAACACCGTGGCCCGGGCTTTCCAGCGTTGGGTGTTGTCGAGGATGTAGTCTTCGAGTTCCAGCCAGGTCTTCTGGTTGAACCCGCTCATCTGCGGCGAGCAGTTGGTGAAGTGGAAGGTGTCGAGGTTGGCGGTTTGCGCCACGTCGCCCCAATTGGGGTCCTGGCGGCGCACCAGGTGGCCGCGGTCCAGGCCATTGCCGGCGTAGAGCGCTTCGCCGACTTGGGCGTCGACCGGCAGGCGGCCATCGTAGGCCCAGGTGTCGTTGCTGCGGATGATGTCCACATGCTGGCCGCCGTCGATGTTGACGCCCACATACAGCGCGAGGCGCTTGGCGCGTGACATCGTTATGGAGAAGTGCGTGTAGTCCAGGCGCTTCTGGGCATCGCTCGCCAATGCTTCTTCCAGTGTGGGCCAGGGCACCCCGAAGCTGCCGAGAAAGTCCTCCGCGTAGCCACGCCGGTCCTTCAAGTCTTTGGCCGGCGTGACGCGGGGTGTCGCTGCGCGTGCCTCCAGCAGCGTGGGGCTCGGCGCGATCAATGGGCGCAGGTCGGCAAGCCGGGGGCGGTAGGCAAGTTCGATTTTGGCTTTACGTGCGGGCATCGGTCAGTCCTCCTTGGATAAACACGACTGCAACATAGATTAATGACAATTGATCATACGCACTAACCCCTGGGGGCTATCCTCAAACGGTCACCCGGACGTTCAGCACACGCCAACAAGGAGCCAGCCCATGTGTGATCGCCATTACCGTAACCCGATTTTCTGCCTGATCCCGCCCTATATGCTCGACCAGATCGCGCGTAACGGTGACAAAGCGCAACGGGATGTCGCGCTGCGTACCCGCGCCAAGGACAGCACCTTCCGCTCGCTGCGCATGGTCGCGGTGCCCGCCAAGGGCCCGGCGCACCTGGCGCTGGCCATGGGCGCCGACAAACGACGCTCGATCTACAGCGCCGAGGGCAGCGACAGCCTGCCGGGCAAACTCATCCGTGGCGAAGGCCAGCCCGTCAGTGGCGACGCGGCGGTGGACGAGGCCTATGATGGGCTGGGTGCCACCTTCGACTTTTTCGATCAGGTCTTTGACCGCAACTCCATCGACGATGCCGGCATGGCCCTGGACGCTACCGTGCACTTTGGCCAGAACTACAACAATGCGTTCTGGAACTCGACCCAGATGGTGTTCGGGGATGGGGACGGCGAGCTGTTCAACCGCTTCACGGTCGCCCTCGACGTGATTGGCCATGAGCTGGCCCACGGTGTGACCGAGGACGAGGCCAAGCTGATGTATTTCAATCAGTCCGGCGCGTTGAACGAGTCGCTGTCGGACGTGTTCGGTTCGTTGATCAAGCAATATTCGTTGAAACAAAAGGCCGAGGACGCCGATTGGCTGATCGGCAAAGGGTTGTTTACCAAGAAGATCAAAGGCACCGCGCTGCGCTCGATGAAAGCCCCCGGCACCGCGTTTGACGACAAGCTGCTGGGCAAGGACCCTCAGCCCGGGCACATGGATGATTTTGTGCAGACCTACGAGGACAATGGCGGGGTGCATATCAATTCCGGTATTCCCAACCATGCGTTTTACCAGGTGGCGACGAAAATCGGCGGGTTTGCCTGGGAACGTGCCGGGCGCATCTGGTACGACGCGTTGCGTGATGCGCGGTTGCGGCCGAACTCAGGGTTTTTGCGCTTTGCACGCATTACCTACGATGTTGCCGGTCGCCTCTACGGCGCGAACAAGGATGAGCAGAAGGCGGTCAAGGAGGGCTGGAAGGCGGTCGGTATTTCAGTCTGACGTGAGGAGCAAGCATGCAAATTTCGCTGAAGGAAAACGGCGGGCCTGCTTTTTTTCCGGGCCTGGCCAAGCCGCGCACGGTTGAGCTGGACAGCCTGCCCGAGCAGGACCAGCAGGAGTTGCGGCAGTTGGTCGAGGCGTGCGACTTCTTTCAACTGCCGCAAAGCAGTGAACCCGCGCCCGGTAAACCGGGCCAGGTGCATTACACCCTGACGGTGAAGGAGGACCAGCGCGAACACACGGTCTGTGTGCTCGCGCCAGTGAAGTCGCAGGCGCTGGAGGGGTTGGTGCAGTGTGTGCGGCGGCATATTCGTGCATAAACAATTTCAGGCCACCGCATGCCTGTGGTGAGCCACAGGTCAGGCGCTGCTCTGATTTATGTGCGATCCAGCCACACGGTCTGCGCGTTGCAGAACTCGCGGACACCGAAGTGCGACAACTCGCGGCCGAACCCGCTTTTCTTGATCCCGCCAAACGCCACCCGAGGGTCGGAGATGCTGAAGGCATTGACGAAGATGCCGCCGGTTTCCAGCTGATTGGCGATGTCCCGCGCCTTCGCCGGGTCGCTGGTGAAGATGCTCGCGGTAAGGCCGAACTCGCTGTCATTCGCCAGGGCCACGGCGTGGTCGGCGTCGCGGGCGGTGATGATCGAGGCCACGGGGCCGAACAGTTCCTGTTTGAACGAGGTCATCTGGTCGGTGACGTTGGCCAGTACGGTCGGCGCATAGTAATTGCCGGCGCCGGGTATTTTATGGCCGCCCAGCAGCAGGGTGGCACCTTCTTCCAGAGTCGCCTGGACCTGGCCATGCAGCTCGTCGCGCAGGTCGAAGCGGGCCATCGGGCCGATGTAGGTGGCGGCTGAAGTCGGGTCGCCCATCACCAGGGCGCGGCTGGCTTCGAGGAATCTGGCGGTGAAGGCTTGCACCACACCTTTTTCGATGATCAGGCGCTTGGCGGCGGCGCAGACCTGGCCGCTGTTCTGGAAGCGGCCGATCAGGGCGGCTTGTACGGCGGCATCGAGGTCGGCGTCGTTGAGCACGATGAACGGGTCGGAGCCGCCCAGTTCCAGCACGCATTTTTTCAATGCGGCACCGGCCTGGGAGCCGATGGCGATACCGGCGCGCACGCTGCCGGTGAGGGTGACGGCGGCGATGCGTGGGTCGGCGATGGCTTGGGAGACGCCGTCGTTGGTCACATTGACCACTTCAAACAGGCCTTTGGCAAAACCGGCGGTGTGGAACGCCTGCTGGATCAGGTAAGCGCTGCCCATCACGTTGGGTGCGTGTTTGAGCACGTAGGTGTTGCCGGCCAGCATGGTCGGCACGGCGCCGCGCAGCACTTGCCACACCGGGAAGTTCCACGGCATCACCGCGAAGATCGGACCCAGTGGGCGGTATTCGATCTGGGCGCTGCCGTTGTCCACCTGCGTCGGTTCCGGGGCGAGCATGGTCGGGCCGTGGGCGGCATACCACTCGCTGAGCTGCGCGCATTTTTCGATTTCGGCACGGGCCTGGGCGATGGGTTTGCCCATTTCCAGGGTGATCATCTGCGCCATATCTTCGGCTTGTTCGCGCAGGGCGCTGGCCAGGCTCAGCAGCAACTCGGCGCGCTGGCTGACCGGCTGGCGGCGCCAGGTGCGGAAGGCGAGGGTGGCGCGCTCGAGGGCGGCGTCCAGTTGCTGCGCGGTTTCATACGGGTAGCTGCCGACCGTTTCGCCGTTGGCCGGGTTGATCGAGAGGGCGTGGGTAGTCGCGTTCATGGCACCGTCCTGCTGAATGATGAGGTTGGGTTCAGCCTACGGGGGTATATATTTTCTGGAAACTGAATAATATTAAGCAATACATTCACGATTGGAGAATGACTTGGACCTGGTGCAGCTGGAAATCTTCAAGGCCGTTGCCGAGCAAGGCAGCATCAGCGCCGCCGCGCAGTTGATTCACCGCGTGCCGTCGAACCTGACCACGCGCATCAAGCAACTGGAGCAAGACCTGGGCGTGGAATTGTTTATCCGCGAGAAAAGCCGCTTGCGTCTATCGCCGGCGGGCTGGAATTTCCTCGGTTATGCGCGGCGCATTCTCGACCTGGTGCAGGAGGCCCGTGCGACAGTGGCGGGGAAGGAGCCCCAGGGTGCGTTTGCCCTCGGTTCGCTGGAGAGCACGGCGGCAGTGCGTATCCCGGCGTTGCTCGCGGCGTACAACCAGAAACACACCAAGGTCGAGCTGGACCTGAGCACCGGGCCGTCGGGCACGATGATCGAAGGCGTGTTGTCGGGGCGGTTGGCGGCGGCGTTTGTCGACGGGCCGGTGCTGCATGCCACCTTGGAAGGCGTGGCGGTATTCGAGGAAGAGATGGTAGTGATCGCGCCGCTGCATCACGCGCCGATCACCCGGGGGCAGGATGTGAATGGCGAGAACATCTACACCTTCCGCTCCAACTGCTCGTATCGGCACCACTTTGAGCGCTGGTTTTCACAGGATGGCGCGGTGCCGGGCAAGATCTTCGAGATTGAGTCGTACCACGGCATGCTCGCCTGCGTCAGTGCCGGCGCCGGGCTGGCGCTGATGCCGCGCAGCATGCTGGAGAGCATGCCGGGGTCGGCGGCGGTGAGCGTGTGGCCGCTGACGGATAACTTCCGGATTTTGAATACCTGGCTGATCTGGCGGCGCGGGACGGTGTCGCAGAGCCTCAACAGCTTTGTAAAGCTGTTGGAGGAACGCGATCTGGTTGCTTCCTAGATTGTGATGGGTATCAGCCGCCGAATTGCAGGGTGCCCATGGCCAGTTTTGCCATGACTGCAGTTGCGCCCAACTGCACCAGCCACAGTGCCAGGCCGCCAAGGAATACACCGAGCGCCACTTGCAGTACCAGGCTCTTCTGGCGCTTTGCTTGCGGTGCACGCGGGGGGAAGTGGTCCAGCTCGTCGCGGTCGGCACGCAGGTCCAGGTCGTCGTTTCTCATAAGGTACTCACAGCAAAGGGGCGGTCGAGGTTCAGTCTAGGGGCTGGAGACGAAAAAGGGGAAGCCATCGGCTTCCCCTTCTGGTGCAACGGCTACAGGTTTACAGCACCTGAACGATTGCCTTTGTGACTGCATCAATGTTCGACTGGTTCAACGCCGCCACACAGATACGCCCGGTATCCAGTGCGTAGATGCCGAATTCGCTGCGCAGGCGGGTAACTTGCTCAACGGTCAGGCCGGAGTAGGAGAACATCCCGCGCTGGCGGCCGACGAAACTGAAGTCGTGCTCCGGAGCAGCCTTGGCCAGGGTGGCGACCATCTGCTCACGCATGCCACGGATGCGCAGGCGCATTTCAGCCAGTTCGGCTTCCCACTGGGCGCGCAGCTCAGGGCTGTTCAGCACCGCTGCCACGATGGCCGCGCCGTGGGTTGGCGGGTTGGAGTAGTTGGTGCGGATCACACGCTTGACCTGGGACAGGATGCGCGCGCTTTCTTCCTTGGACTCGCCGACGATGGACAGTGCGCCCACACGTTCGCCGTACAGGGAGAACGACTTGGAGAACGAGCTGGACACGAAGAAGGTCAGGCCCGATTCAGCGAACAGGCGCACAGCGGCGGCGTCTTCGTGGATGCCGTCGCCAAAGCCCTGGTAGGCCATGTCGAGGAACGGCACCAGGTTCTTGGCCTTGACCACGTCCAGCACGTTCTGCCAGTCGGCCGGGCTCAGGTCGACGCCGGTCGGGTTGTGGCAGCAGGCGTGCAGCACCACGATGGATTGCGGCGGCAGGGCGTTGAGGTCTTCGAGCAGGCCGGCGCGGTTCACGTCATGGGTGGCGGCGTCGTAGTAACGGTAGTTCTGCACCGGGAAGCCGGCGGTTTCGAACAGTGCGCGGTGGTTTTCCCAGCTCGGGTCGCTGATGGCGACGACGGCGTTGGGCAGCAGTTGCTTGAGGAAGTCAGCCCCCAGCTTCAGCGCGCCAGTGCCGCCGACCGCTTGTACGGTGGTGACGCGGCCAGCGCTGAGCAGTGGCGATTCAGCGCCGAACAGCAGGGTTTGCACAGCCTTATCGTAGGCTGCGATGCCATCGATCGGCAGGTAGCCACGGGCGGCGTGTTGCGCCACGCGAATGGCTTCCGCTTCGGCAACGGCACGCAAGAGTGGAATCTTCCCCTCCTCGTTGCAGTAAACGCCCACGCCAAGGTTGACCTTGGTGGTTCGTGTGTCGGCGTTGAATGCTTCGTTGAGGCCCAGGATAGGATCGCGTGGTGCCATTTCGACAGCGGAGAACAGGCTCATTTTTGCGGCAGCTCTATGGGGGGTAGGAGGGACGTGTCGCGCTCCAGCCGAATGCACTAGAGCGGTGCACAAACGGGGAGCTAGTATAGAGGCCATCACCGTCGAGGGCGACAGCCGAAATGGCTTTTCGGCCAAGTTTTTCGGTTTATTTGCTGACCGTTAGTCTTATTGCAACATTGATCCGGCACGGCACGTAGGACGATGGTCTTGAAACCCGTCACATTCGGCACCACTTCTACAGCTATCATGGTTTTTTCCTGCAACCTGCGATGATCATTCGCGGGTTGCCGAGCTATTTCGTCCCTGGCGGTTTCGAGTCTGGGGTGACTTCACGAGGTACGTTATGTCGGATTTCCAACTCGTCACCCGTTTTGAACCCGCCGGCGATCAGCCGGAAGCCATTCGCCAGATGGTCGAAGGCATCGAGGCCGGCCTGGCTCACCAGACGCTGCTCGGGGTGACCGGTTCGGGCAAGACCTTCAGCATCGCCAACGTGATCGCGCAGATCAATCGTCCTACCCTGGTGCTGGCGCCAAACAAGACCCTGGCCGCGCAGCTCTATGGTGAGTTCAAGGCGTTCTTCCCGAACAACGCGGTGGAGTACTTCGTTTCCTACTACGACTACTACCAGCCCGAAGCCTACGTGCCGTCCTCCGATACCTTTATCGAGAAGGATGCGTCGATCAACGACCACATCGAGCAGATGCGATTGTCGGCGACCAAGGCGCTGCTGGAGCGCAAGGACGCGATCATCGTCACCACGGTGTCGTGCATCTACGGCTTGGGCAGCCCGGAAACCTATTTGAAGATGGTGCTGCACGTCGACCGCGGCGACAAACTCGACCAGCGCGAACTGTTGCGTCGCCTGGCCAGCCTGCAATACACGCGCAACGACATGGACTTTGCCCGCGCCACCTTCCGGGTGCGCGGCGATGTGATCGACATCTACCCGGCCGAATCCGACCTGGAAGCGATCCGCATCGAGCTGTTCGACGATGAGGTCGAGAGCCTGTCGGCCTTCGACCCGTTGACCGGCGAGGTGATCCGCAAGCTGCCGCGCTTCACGTTCTATCCGAAAAGCCACTACGTGACCCCGCGTGAAACCCTGATGGGCGCTATCGAAGGCATCAAGACCGAGTTGGCCGAGCGCCTGGAGTACCTGCGTTCCAACAACAAGCTGGTGGAAGCCCAGCGCCTGGAACAGCGCACCCGTTTCGACCTGGAGATGATCCTGGAGCTGGGCTACTGCAACGGCATCGAAAACTACTCGCGCTACCTGTCGGGGCGCGAGTCCGGGGCGCCGCCGCCGACGCTCTACGATTACCTGCCGCCGGATGCATTGCTGGTGATCGACGAATCCCACGTCAGCGTGCCGCAGGTCGGCGCGATGTATAAGGGCGACCGGTCGCGTAAGGAAACCTTGGTGGAATACGGTTTCCGCCTGCCGTCGGCGCTGGATAACCGGCCGATGCGCTTTGATGAGTGGGAAGCCATCAGCCCGCAGACTATTTTTGTGTCCGCCACGCCGGGCAACTATGAGGCCGAGCATGCCGGCCGTGTGATCGAGCAATTGGTGCGGCCGACCGGCCTGGTCGATCCGGAAATCGAAATCCGCCCGGCGTTGACCCAGGTCGACGACTTGCTGTCGGAAATCACCAAGCGCGTGGCCCTGGATGAGCGGGTGCTGGTCACCACGCTGACCAAGCGCATGTCCGAAGACTTGACCGACTACCTGGCCGACCACGGCGTGCGCGTGCGCTACCTGCACTCGGACATCGACACCGTGGAACGCGTGGAAATCATCCGCGACCTGCGCCTGGGCACCTTCGATGTGCTGGTGGGGATCAACCTGCTGCGCGAAGGCCTGGACATGCCGGAAGTGTCGCTGGTGGCGATCCTCGATGCGGACAAGGAGGGCTTCCTGCGTTCGGAGCGCTCGCTGATCCAGACCATTGGCCGTGCCGCGCGTAACCTCAATGGCCGGGCGATCCTGTACGCGGACCGCATCACCGGTTCCATGGAGCGGGCGATTGGCGAGACCCAGCGCCGTCGCGACAAGCAGATCGCGTTCAACCTGGAAAATGGCATCACGCCCAAGGGCGTGATCAAGGACGTCGCCGACATCATGGAAGGCGCCACCGTGCCAGGCTCGCGCAGCAAGAAGCGCAAGGGCATGGCCAAGGCTGCCGAGGAGAGCGCCAAGTACGAGAACGAACTGCGCTCGCCGAGTGAGATCACCAAGCGGATTCGGCAACTGGAAGAGAAGATGTACCAGTTGGCGCGTGACCTGGAGTTCGAGGCGGCGGCGCAGACGCGGGATGAGATTGGCAAGTTGCGCGAGCGCTTGCTGGCCGTTTGATTGGTGGTGGTTTCATCGGGGGCAAGCCCCCTCCCACATTTGACGGTGTTCCCATATCGACTGTGGGAGGGGGCTTGCCCCGATAGCCGCGCCTCGGTTTTCCAGAAATCCCCCAGGCTGTTACCATTCGCCCCTTGTTTCAATTTTCAGTTTTATCGCCCATTCGAGACCTGCCATGACCACCGTCCGCACGCGCATCGCGCCATCGCCTACTGGGGATCCCCACGTCGGCACTGCTTACATCGCCTTGTTCAACTACTGCTTTGCCAAGCAGCACGGCGGTGAATTCATCCTGCGGATCGAAGACACCGACCAACTGCGCTCCACCCGTGAGTCGGAACAGCAGATTTTCGATGCCTTGCGCTGGCTGGGCATTACCTGGGCGGAAGGTCCGGACGTTGGCGGACCGCATGGCCCGTATCGCCAGAGCGAGCGTAGCGATATCTACAAGCAGTACACCCAGCAACTGGTCGACATGGGCCATGCGTTCCCGTGCTTCTGCACCGCAGAAGAACTGGACCAGATGCGCGCCGAGCAACAGGCCCGCGGCGAAACCCCGCGCTACGATGGCCGCGCGCTGCTGCTGTCGAAAGAAGAAGTGGCCCGTCGCCTGGCCGCTGGCGAGCCTCACGTGATCCGCATGAAGGTGCCGAGCGAAGGCGTGTGCGTGGTGCCGGACATGCTGCGCGGTGACGTCGAGATCCCGTGGGACCGCATGGACATGCAGGTGCTGATGAAGACCGACGGCCTGCCGACGTACTTCCTGGCCAACGTGGTCGATGACCACCTGATGGGCATCACCCACGTATTGCGCGGCGAAGAATGGCTGCCGTCGGCGCCGAAGCTGATCCTGCTGTACGAGTACTTCGGGTGGGAACAACCGCAGCTGTGCTACATGCCGCTGTTGCGTAATCCGGACAAGAGCAAGCTGTCCAAGCGCAAGAACCCGACCTCGGTGACCTTCTACGAGCGCATGGGTTTCATGCCGGAAGCGATGCTCAACTACCTGGGCCGCATGGGCTGGTCGATGCCGGACGAGCGCGAGAAGTTCTCGCTGCAGGAAATGGTCGATAATTTCGACCTGTCCCGCGTGTCACTGGGCGGGCCGATCTTCGACATCGAGAAGCTGTCGTGGCTCAACGGCCAGTGGCTGCGTGATCTGCCGGTGGAAGAGTTCGCCAGCCGTGTGCAGCAGTGGGCGTTGAACCCCGAGTACATGATGAAGATCGCGCCGCTGGTGCAGGGCAGGGTGGAGACGTTCAGCCAGGTCGCACCGTTGGCCAGCTTCTTCTTTGCCGGGGGCGTGAACCCGGATGCCAAGCTGTTTGAATCCAAGAAACTCTCGGGCGACCAGGTTCGCCAACTGATGCAGTTGATCCTGTGGAAGCTCGAAAGCCTGCGCCAGTGGGAGAAGGATGCGATCGCCGCGACGATCCAGGCGGTGGTGGAATCCCTGGAATTGAAATTGCGTGATGCCATGCCGCTGATGTTTGCCGCGATCACCGGGCAGGCCAGTTCGGTGTCGGTGCTTGATGCGATGGAAATCCTCGGCCCGGACCTGACCCGCTTCCGCCTGCGCCAAGCCCTTGATTTGCTTGGTGGTGTATCGAAGAAAGAAAACAAAGAGTGGGAAAAGTTGCTGGGCGCTATCGCTTAAGCACGCGGTTGAAACGGCGAAACCCCGGTTTTCCGGGGTTTCGCTGGTAAGTGATTGTTATCCCGGCAAAAAATTTTGGAAATTGTTGAAAATAAATTTGACACGTTTCCAAACCGCCATTAAGATTCGCCCCGTCCTCACCGATGAGGGGCTATAGCTCAGCTGGGAGAGCGCTTGCATGGCATGCAAGAGGTCAACGGTTCGATCCCGTTTAGCTCCACCAATTTACAGGTTCAAGGTCTGGCCACAACGTCCTTGAATCGATCAGTTCTCAGCGCTGATCAGATGTACAGAAGGTTTTGTCCCCTTCGTCTAGTGGCCTAGGACACCGCCCTTTCACGGCGGTAACAGGGGTTCGAGTCCCCTAGGGGACGCCAGTTTCACCAAGCAGTTCGAAAGGTCTGCTGCGTCGCGAGACGAAAAATCCGGGGCTATAGCTCAGCTGGGAGAGCGCTTGCATGGCATGCAAGAGGTCAACGGTTCGATCCCGTTTAGCTCCACCAATTTACAGTTCCAAGGTTCCGGCAACACCGTCCTTGGATCGATCAGTCTCAGCCTGATCAGTGTACAGAAGGTTTGTGTCCCCTTCGTCTAGTGGCCTAGGACACCGCCCTTTCACGGCGGTAACAGGGGTTCGAGTCCCCTAGGGGACGCCACGATTACCCGCTCTGCGGGATTTTTAAGGGTCATTCAATTATTGAATGGCCCTTTTGTTTGTCTGCCGTTTGGCCAATTCTTTTTCCTTTCCTACTTTTCTTCTGACCAGCGGTCATGCCCGTCGCTTGCCAAATATTATTATGGTAATAATATTCAACCCATGAACATCGGAGGCGATGATGAGCGATAAAAAAGCGCAAACCCGCGAACGCATTTTGCAGGCCGCCAGCGCCGCGCTGATCCAGCGTGGCCCGGCTGAACCGAGTGTGGGCGAAGTGATGGGCGCGGCGGGGCTGACCGTCGGTGGTTTCTACGCGCACTTCGAAAGCAAGGACGCGCTGATGCTGGAGGCCTTCACCCAGTTGCTGGCCAAGCGTCGAGCGTCGATTGATGACATGGACTCGCAGCTGACCGGAGAGGAGCGCAGAAGCCTGGTGGCGGCGTTCTACCTGTCGCGCAAGCACCGCGACTCCACTGCCCAGGCTTGCCCGATTCCCGCCACGGTCGGCGAGATGAGCCGCCTGCCGGATGAGTTCCGCCAGGCGTTGAACGAGCACTGTGAGCTGATGGCTGCGCAGTTGGCTGCCAGCCCCGAGGACACCGACAAAGCCCTGGCTGACATGGCGCTGATGATCGGTGGCTTGGCCCTGGCCCGCGCCTTGGGGCCGGGTGAGTTGTCTGACCGTGTGCTGCGCGCCGCCAAGTCGGCCGTGCGCTAGAAGAGGGCTGCATGATGGGCACGCTTACCTGGGTTCGTCGCTTCAACAGCACGCTGGGCCACCTGGTGCCGCAAACGGTGGCCAACCGCATGCGTCGTGCCTTCATGACGCCCCGCGAGCTGCCGCCGCGTGACTGGGAACTGCCGCTGCTGGCGCAATCGGAGCGCATCACCCTGCGTTTCGGCTTGTCCGCGTTGCGCTGGGGCCAGGGGCCGGCGGTGTTGCTGATGCACGGTTGGGAAGGGCGTCCTACCCAATTTGCCAGCTTGATCAGCGCATTGGTCGACAACGGTTATTCCGTGATTGCCCTTGATGGCCCCGCCCATGGCCGTTCGCCGGGTCGTGAAGCCCATGTGCTGCTGTTTGCCCGCGCCATGCTTGAAGCTGCCGCCGAGTTGCCACCGCTGCACGCCGTGATCGGCCATTCTATGGGCGGCGCCAGTGCGATGCTGGCGGTGCAGTTGGGGCTGCGCACCGAGGCATTGGTGAGTATCGCCGCGCCGTCGCGTTTTCTGGATGTGCTGCGCGGCTTTACCAGGATGGTCGGTTTGCCGGCGCGGGCGCGTTCGGCGTTTATCCAGGAGGTCGAGTTGACTTTCGGAATGCCGCTCAAACACCTGGACGTGGCGCATTACCAGATGAATATTCCCGGCCTGATCGTGCACGCCGAAGACGACACCTTCGTTCCGGTCAAAGCCTCGCAAGCCATCCACGAAGCCTGGTTCGACAGCCGCTTGCTACGCCTGGAGCAGGGCGGTCACCAGAAAGTCCTGGCCGATCCGCGTGTGATCGACGCTGTACTGGCGTTGCTGGCCGGCCGTTGTCTACAGGAGCGGCAAAGCGCCTGATACACTCTCCCCGCCGACATTAATCGACTGGGAGCAAGGCATGGGCTGGGATTTGGCAACGCCGTTCATCATCGATCTGCAGGTCGCGCCTGAAGACATCGACGGCCTGGGGCACGCCAATAACGCGGTGTACGTGTCCTGGCTGGAGCGCTGCGCCTGGCGCCACTCCCAGCGCCTGGGCCTGGACCTGACCGAATATCGCCGCCTGGACCGCGCCATGGCGGTGGTGCGTCATGAGATCGACTACCTGGCCGCCGGTTATGAAGGCGACGAGCTGCAACTGGCCACCTGGATCGTCGACTGGGACCAGCGCCTGAAGATGACCCGGCGCTTCCAACTGGTCCGCCCCCGTGACGGCGCGACCCTGTTGCGTGCGCAAACCACCTTCGTCTGCATTGAGCTGTCCACCGGCAAGCCCAAGCGCATGCCGGCTGAATTCCTCGACGGTTATGGCCCCGCCCTGACAGGGGGTTAACGGTTGCTGTGGGAAACCCAGTAAACTGCGCCACGATTTTTGTTGAGTGTTTTCCATGCAAATTGCTTTGGCGCCCATGGAGGGGTTGGTCGACAACATCCTGCGGGACGTGCTGACCCGTGTCGGTGGTATCGACTGGTGCGTGACCGAGTTCATCCGCGTCAACGACCGCCTGCTCACCCCGGCGTATTTCCACAAACTCGCCCCGGAACTGCTGCAGGGTGCCCACACCGCTGCCGGTGTGCCGCTGCGCGTGCAATTGCTCGGCTCTGATCCGGTGTGCCTGGCGGAAAACGCTGCGCTGGCGTGTGAGCTCGGTTCGCAGGTCATCGACCTCAACTTCGGCTGCCCGGCCAAGACCGTCAACAAGTCCCGTGGCGGTGCGGTGCTGCTCAAGGAGCCGGAGTTGCTCAACCAGATCGTCGAGCACGTGCGCCGTGCTGTGCCGGCGCACATCCCGGTGACTGCCAAGATGCGCCTGGGTTTCGACAGCCCCGACGGCGCCCTGGTCTGCGCCACCGCCCTGGCGGAAGGCGGTGCGGCGCATATCGTGGTGCATGCGCGTACCAAGACCGACGGCTACAAGCCACCGGCGCACTGGGAGTGGATCCCGCGTGTGCAGGATGTGGTCAAGGTGCCGGTGTTCGCCAATGGCGATATCTGGAGTGTCGAAGACTGGAAGCGTTGCCGTGAAATCACCGGTGCCGAAGACATCATGCTGGGTCGGGGCCTGGTGGCGCGCCCGGACCTGGCGCGGCAGATCGCTGCGGCGCGGGCGGGTGAGGAGGTGGTCGAAATGACCTGGGCGCAGATGCAGCCCCTGCTCCAGGACTTCTGGACCCAGTCGGTGGCGCAACTGACCGAGCGACAGGCGCCAGGTCGATTGAAGCAGTGGCTGGCGATGCTCACGCGCAACTATCCGGAAGCGGTGGAGCTGTTTACGGCGATGCGTCGGGAAACCGAGCTGGCCCAAGTGAGCCGTTTGCTCGGTATGGTGCCGGTAGACAGTCAATGAGTGACGGCGCTGAAAAATAGCGTTGATATTTAATAAGTTTTCAAACGCATCGATAAATGGGCGCCCTTGGCGCCCTTTTTTTTGGCGGTGTTTAAGTGAAAGTTCCGGATTTTCAGGGGGGCAGCATTAATGTTTATCGAGGGTGATAGCGTGTTCTGAATGTATGCAGTTATTTGATTGATACCTTAATTTTTCAGGAAAAATACAGTTTTATTAACTTCTGATACGCGCTTGTGCGCAATTAACATACGTGTGAAATCTTGCTGGAGTAAATGGTTTCATTATTTTAGATTTGGGCTTGGTTGTTACCTTGTTTGTCCATGAAATACTCGCTGGCGCAGTGGATTTAGAGCGGTTTCTTGAATAGCCATAGGCTGAAATCTGATTTTTAATTTTGTTTGCCTTTTGTGAGGTCGGATTGTTGGAACTTGATTGCGTTTCGGTCCACGAAAATAGGGACTGCGAGATGATGATTGTTTCCAGTTTTACATTAATTGCTGTCCGGATTTTCAAATGCTTCGAGGCAGCACATAACTAATCATGAGGTTACAAGATGTCCAATGTATCGCTTGGCACTCCTAAGGTTTTTGTTCCGGAACTCCAGTCGGTGAGCCAAAGTTCGACCGGTGCTGTGAAAGATGTTGAACGCGCTAGCACGCTTGCTACGGATAGCGGTATTAAAGGGGCTGCACGAGACGTTAATCAGACTGCAACGGGGGCGAAGGAGATTTCCGTTAACTCTGATGCGCTGGAAAAATTATTTGAGATGTTTGATCTGGTCTTCAAAGCCATGCGCAGCCTGTTGTCCGGCAGGGGATTCAGTTCTCACGCCGCGACAGTAGTACCGCATGCAGCCAAGGCGGAGAGTGGTATTGAAGTGTCTGTGGAGGGCGGGGTGAATTCCAAAGGGGAGCCGTTACCTTTTGCCAAGAACAGTGAACGTGTCTCCGCCGGTATTAAGAATGTGAGTACCAATGCAGATGGCTCCACGGATGTGAAGACTGCTGGCGGCAATAATAACTCGACAGTCACTGCGGGTAAGGGCGCTAAAGTCAATGTTGGTGCTGATGGCTCCGTGCAAGTGAAGACTGCTGGTGATAATACATTGAAAACGGTCATCGCGACTAAGGACAGTAAGGTAAATGCTGATGCGGATGCCTCCACGCAAGTGAAGACTGCTGGTGATCATACATCGAGATCGGTCATCGCGGCTAAGGACCGTAACGTAAATGCTTACGCGGATGCCTCCACGCAAGTAAAGGCTACGGGTAATAGTAATAAAACGGTAACAGTCGCTGTGGGTGAGGACGCTCAAGTAAATCCTGATGGCAACACCGGCGCAGAAGTCAACGCGGCAGGCGATACTAAATCGACCAGCGTGACTACCGGCGTTAAGGGTAACGTTAATGCCGGCGCGCAGATGAAAATCACTGGTTTTAGCAATAGTTCGTCGGCGGAGACTGTCGGAAAGAGCGTTCAGGGCAAAGTTGGCAGTGAAGCGCAGGTGAGTACGTCGGGTAGTGATGCCCAAGTGCAGGTCATGCCAGATGGCAGTACGCAAGTGAGCGTTACACCTCAGGACGGCAAACAGTTCAGGGTGCGTGTGGAGGCCGGTGTCAACGTGCGGATCAGTTCGGAGGGGTGGGGGGAGAACCAGCCAGTATCAATCCGTGACATCACCCCGAAGCAGTCGACGCGTGTGACGGTGGATTCGCAGCCGGAGGCGGAAGTAAAGACCATTTCTCAGTCGACGGCAGAGGCGAGAGTGGGTACTGAACCCAAGGTGAATAGCGAGTCGAAGGGGGAGCAAAAGGCTGAGGTAGCGGTCGGTGCAGAGCCGAAGGTCCAGACGCCGCCCCCCCCAGAGCACAAGGTCGAGGTGAAGGTCGAGGCTGAACCGAAGGTACAGGTGCCGCCTGCCCCAGAGCATAAGGTCGAGGTAAAGGTCGAAACTGAGCCGAAGGTTCAGGTGCCGCTCACTCCAGAGCCACAAACTTCGGACAAGGTTGATGCAGAGCCAACTGTAGAAGTGAAAAACCCCACCGCCCCTCGCAGGGTCATGAATCCTCGATTGGAAGGGATAAGGGCCTGAGGTGCAGACGAGTCTTGATGTCCCCCGGCTCGTCTTAAACGCTTGATGAGGGATCCAGCCTCCCCGATCGCAGGTGCGATTGGGGAGGGCTGGTTGGGGGCAGCGTTTTTTCACTCATTCAATTTGGTTTCGGAGGGTTTATGACCTTTGCTGTCTTTGCTCCTCCTGTCGGCTGGGGAAATTCACCGGACTACAGGCACGTTACCCACGCTACGGAGCAGGCGGTTGCCAAACCGACCGCAAAGGGCGTCGGCTTTGAGGCTTCTCGGCGGCATTTTGGCGAGAACTTTGATACCAGCACCCTTGCGGCGGTCATCAAGATGATGATGGCAACCTTTGGGCCAAGACCTGAAGACATGTTTGCCCGGTTCGCACCGGCTGCCGGGGGGTATACCTTCACCATGAAGGATGAGTTCAAGGGAAAGATTTCCCACCACGAACTCGAACAGACAAGGCGCGCCTCCCGTTTCACCGGCGCAGACAGCGACGCAGTCGACAGCGCCAACGTCGCGCTCGCCGCCTATGTTAAACGCAAGCAGGTGATGGGCGGCTATCCCCGCTTTGAGGAGGCTCTGGCTGACACCCTGCAGGGTGAGACGACGCTGCGAGGGCTGCAGGGCATGGGTGTGTACGGGCTGTCGCAATATGTTCCGGCACATCAGATGGTGGGTGATGGGGGGGCGGGTGTACTCGAGACGCATAGCCGAGGCAGTGCGTTTGTTCTCGATGGCGTCAGGCACGACTACAACGATAGACGCCGTGTTGACCGCGGGTACGGCTACCGTTTGTTCAACGACAAAACCCAACCCGATACGGCTTCGCCGAATGGCAGTGACACGGTTGTTTCACAGATGCCGGTGGGCATGAAACCCAAGAATATATGGAGCGGCTTTTATCAAGGTGCCGCAGGTAATTGTGTCACGGTGTCGGCGATCAAAGTCGCGATGATGAGGTTTGGTCAGAATCCCGCGGGCATTTACAAAAGTATCAGCGCTGTACCCGGTGGTTTTGAGGTGATCATGCGTGATGGCTACAAGGTGTTTCTGAGCCATGAAGAGCGGCGCAAGGCCGAGCATGGGTCAAAACTGGAAGGTTCTGACCAGGCGCTCAAGGATGATGCCAATTTCTTGTATGCCGTCAGCGCCAAGCGTGCGCAAATGGAGAACAACGACATGCGTGCTGGCCGCAGTTTCGAGGACGCCATGCACTCGTTGAACGATGGAGAAGCGCCAGGCCAGGCGTTGCGCAGGTTGGGGTTGTCTGCCTACGTGCGGCAGAGCACTGCGCAAGAGTTGGCCAAAGGCGCCATTGGCACGCTCGCTGACAATACCCATTCGGTGGTGGCAGTCAGCGGATCGGTGGATAACCACGGCCAAAAGCTCGGCTTGACCTCATCGGGGTGGTCCGATAGAGCAATGTGGGCATTGAAGCTGGTGTGAGGGGCTACTTCAACAGTTGCCGGAATCCCTCGATCGGCAAGGGTCGGCTATGCAAATAACCCTGGAACAAATGGCAGCCCAGTTTTTGCAGGAATGCCAGTTGCTCCGGGGTTTCCACGCCTTCGGCGATCACTTCCAGGTTCAGGCTGCGGGCCATTGCCACAATCGCACGGATGATTTCAGCGTCGTTGGGGTCATGGGTCGCGTCGCGCACAAAGGACTGGTCGATCTTCAGCGCATCCACCGGCAGCCGCTTGAGGTAAGTGAGCGATGAATAGCCGGTGCCGAAGTCGTCCATGGCAAAACTCACGCCGAGTTTTTTCAGGCGGCGCATTTTGCTGATGGTGTCGTCCAGATTCTGGATCACGATGCCTTCGGTGATCTCCAGTTTCAAAAGGCTGAACGGCAACTGATGTTGCTTGAGGCTGCGCTCCACCCGCTCCACGAAGTCGTTCTGGCGAAACTGCCGGGGGCTGATGTTCACGCACAGGCTGAAATTCAGTGGGTCTACCAAGCCTTCGTGGATCAGTTGTTGAAAGGCCGCGCAGGCTTCATCCAGGATCCAGGTGCCCACCTCAAGGATCAGGCCGCTGTCCTCCAGCACCTTGATGAATTCGGAAGGTGACTGAGCGCCCAATTGCGGGTGTTGCCAGCGTACCAGGGCCTCGGCGCCGACGATCTTGTTGCCCCGCGCGTCCACCTGGGGTTGGTAATGCACGCTGAACTCGCCACGTGATAAGGCCAGGCGCAAGTCTGTCTCCATGCGCAGGCGTTCGCTGGCGGTTTTTTGCATACTGTTGTGGAACATCTGCGTGGTGTTGCGCCCTGAATCCTTGGCGCGATACAGGGCGATGTCGGCACGCTTGAGCAAGTCCGCTGGCGTGGAGCCGTGATCGGGAATCAATGCCACGCCAATGCTTGGCGTGACCTGCAGGCGATGACCGTCCAGGAACATCGGCTCCGAGAGCAACTCACGCAGGGTGTCGGCCAACTCCTGCACCTGGCCACTGACTTCCATGCGCGAGCCTTCCAGGCCGCTGAGCAGCACCACGAACTCATCTCCCCCCAGGCGCGCCACGGTGTCTTCCATGCGCACGCTGGCTTCCAGGCGCGCGGTGACAATCTTCAACACCGTGTCACCCACCGGGTGGCCGAGGGAATCATTGATGTGCTTGAAGTGGTCGAGGTCGAGGAACAGCAGTGCGCCGCGCAAATTGTGGCGCTTGAGCAAGGCGATCTGCTGGCTCAGGCGGTCCATCAACAGGGCGCGGTTGGGCAGGTTGGTCAGCGGGTCGTGATAGGCCAGGTGGCGGATCTGCGCCTGGGCGTTTTTCAGCAGGCTCACATCGCGGGCGGTCAGCAACAGGCACGGGGTTTCATTCAGCGTGATGGGCTCCACCGAGACTTCCACCGCCAGCAACTCGCCGCGCTTGTTGTGCCAGAGCATTTCCAGGTGATGAATGCGGCCCTTGATCTGCAACTCGGCCAGCAGCGCGGCGCGCTGGTTTTCATCGGCCCAGATGCCGATCTGATACAGCGTCAGGCCAATGGCTTCCTCGGCGCGGTAGCCGGTCAGGCGGCAGAAGCCGTCGTTGACCTCCACATATCGACCGGTGTCGCGCTCAGTGATGGAAATGGCGTCGGGGCTGGAATGGAAGGCCTTGGCGAACTTCTCTTCGCTGGCCTTGAGCGCCGCTTCCGAGCGCTGCTGCTGGGTGATATCGCGCAGCGTGGTGACGATGCACGACTGGTCGCCCACCTTGATCAGGCGGCTGGATATCACGCAGGTCAGGCTTTGGCCGCTCTTGTGATGCACCACGATCGCCACATTGTTCAATGCCTGCTCGCGGATCACCCGCTCGATACGCTGCAGGCGCTTGCTCGACTCGTCCCACAGGCCGATCTCTTCGGCGCTTTTGTCGATGACCTCGGCGGCCGTCCAGCCGAAGGTCTGGGTAAACGCGGGGTTGATCTCGATAAACGCGCCGCCCTCCAGACAGGTGACGCAGATCGGGTCCGGGCTGGCCTGGAACAGGCTGGCAAATTTTTCTTCGGAAGCGGTCAGGCGTTGTTCGCGTTCCACCTGGTCGGTGATATCCAGCAGAGTGCCGGCCATACGCAGGGGCGCGCCGTGCTCATCGCGGTACAGGCGGGCGCGGCTTTCGAGGTAGCGTGAGCTGCCGTCTTCCATGGGCACGCGATACGTCAGCTGATAGTTGCCGGCCGGGCCTTCGCGTAGGGTGCGGTAGGCGTTGCGCATGCTATCGCGCTCTTCATCGGGCATGCCCTCGAAGAAGGCGTCGAAGGACTCATGGAATGGCTCCGGCGGCAGGCCGTGCAGTTGGGCGGCGCGCGCCGAGCCGTAGAGCATGCCGGTGGGAATGTGCCAGTCCCAGGTGCCCAGTTGCGCCGAGTCCAGGGCCAGGTCGAGGCGCTCCTGGCTGTCCTTGAGGGCCTGCTCGGCGTTTTTGCGCTCAGTGGTGTCGAGAAACGTACTGATCAGGTAGGCCTCGCCCTCCAGCTCGACCCTTTGTGCGCTGAGGGTGCCGTCGTGGATCTGGCCGTTGCTGGCGCAGAACTGCACCTCCATGGTGATGGGCAGGCCCTTGCGTTGGGTGGCCTTGACCAGTTGTGCACGCTGTTCGGGATGACGCCACAGGCCCAGGTCCAGGGTGGTGCGGCCGATGGCATCGGCGACCGGCCAGCCGAAGAGCATTTCGAAGTACTGGTTGGCCTCGCTGATCAACCCGTCGGACTGGCGGGTCAGCAGAACCATGTTCGGGCACAGGTGAAACAGCGTGGCGAAGCGCTTTTCGGAGTGGCTGAGGGCGCTTTCCCGCTCGCGTTGGTGGGTGATTTCGCGGATCACGCCGATCATGCGTCGGCGTCCGGACTTGTCCGGTAACAGGCTTCCGTTGATTTCCAGCCAGTGGAAGCTGCCGTCAGGCCATTGGATACGGTGGTGCATGGCCTGCTCGAACGGCTCGCCCGCCAGCACCGCATGAAAGGCCCGTACCACCCTGGCGCGATCCGCCGGTGCCAGCAGGTCCAGATAGTCCAAGTCCTTGGGCAGTGGCTGGCGCGGGTCAAAGCCGAACAGCGCCTGGGTGCCCCGCGACCAGCTTATCCTGCCGGTGTCGATTTCCCAGCACCAGGCGCCCAGCCGGGCAGCATTGAGCGCGGCCAGCAGTTGCGGGGCACTGTCCCAGCTTTGTTCCGCCTCTTGGGGGTCCAGGGCGTAAATGCGGGGCAGGGGTGGCACGGAGTCGACGGGGTTGCGCATTATCAAAGGGCCTTGGCTCGATGGGCGTATGGCGCGGTACAGTTCAGACCTCGAGGCCGCACGGTTTCATGCCGGTATCCCTGGCAGATCGACCTGTGCATCCAATAGGCTCATGAAGGCCCGCGCAGCATTCGACAGCGTCCTTTCGGTGTGCACGATATAGCCTAGCTGGCGACTGAGCTGTATGCCCGGCAAAGCGATACTTGCCACCTGATCATCGAGCATGGTGCGCGGCAAGACGCTCCAGGCCAGGCCGATCGACACCATCATCTTGATCGTTTCCAGGTAGTTGGTGCTCATCGCGATATTCGGCGTGAGGCCCTGGGCCTCGAACAACCGGCTGACGATATGGTGGGTGAAGGTGTTGCCGCCGGGGAACACCGCCGGGTGGCCGGCAATATCGGCCAGGTTGACGTGGCCGTTGCTGATCAGGCTGTGCTCTGGCGCCACCACGAAATCCAGTGGGTCGTCCCACACCGGGGTGGCGCGCACCAGGTTGTGGGGATCGGGCGCCAGGGTGATCACCGCCACTTCGGCGCGGCCGTGGAGGATTTCTTCGTAGGCCACTTCCGAATCGAGGAACTGAATATCCAGCGCCACATTCGGGTATGCCCGGGTGAAGGCGCGCAGCACCGGCGGCAGGCGATGCAGGCCGATATGGTGGCTGGTGGCCAGGGTCAGGCGACCGCTGACTTCGCCGGTGAGGTTGGTGAGGGCGCGGCGCGTGTCGTCCAGCACGTTGAGGATCTGATAGGCGCGTGGCAGCAAGGCCCGTCCGGCCTCCGTCAGGCCGACTTCACGGCCCAGGCGATCAAACAGGCGCACCTTCAATTGTTGCTCCAGGCCGGCAATGCGTTTGCTGATGGCCGGCTGGGTCAGGTGCAGGCGCTCACCGGCACCGGAGAAGCTGCCGGTCTCGGCGATGGCGATAAAGGCATTGAGGTTGGCCAGGTCCATGGTGTATTCCAGTTGGTAATCCAAAGCATAAAAAATATGAATTTGAGTTATTTAATGTAGCGCCATACCATCAGCCTCACAAGCCAAAGGGTTATTGAAAAGCCCGGCATAGAGAAACACCGCTGATGAGGACCGACTGATGGCCGGCAAAACGCTTTACGACAAACTTTGGGATTCCCATGAAGTGAAACGGCGCGACGATGGTTCGTCGCTGATCTATATCGACCGCCACATCATCCATGAAGTGACCTCGCCCCAAGCGTTCGAAGGCCTGCGGCTGGCCGGGCGCAAGCCTTGGCGCGTCGACTCCATCATCGCCACCCCGGACCACAACGTGCCGACCACCCCTGAGCGCAAGGGCGGCATCGAAGCCATTGCCGACCAGGTGTCGCGTTTGCAGGTGCAGACCCTCGATGACTACTGCGACGAATATGGCATCACTGAATTCAAGATGAATGACGTGCGTCAAGGCATCGTGCACGTGATCGGCCCGGAGCAGGGCGCCACCTTGCCGGGCATGACCGTGGTGTGCGGCGACTCCCATACGTCCACCCACGGTGCGTTCGGCGCCTTGGCCCACGGCATCGGCACCTCCGAGGTGGAACATGTGTTCGCCACCCAGTGCCTGGTCGCCAAAAAGATGAAGAACATGTTGGTTAAAGTCGAAGGCCAGTTGCCGTTCGGCGTGACCGCCAAGGACATCGTGCTCGCCGTGATCGGCAAGATCGGCACCGCCGGCGGTAACGGCCATGCCATCGAGTTCGCCGGCAGCGCGATTCGCGACCTGTCCATCGAAGGCCGCATGACCATCTGCAACATGTCCATCGAAGCCGGTGCCCGCGTGGGCATGGTGGCGGCGGACGAAAAGACCGTTGAATACGTCAAGGGCCGTCCATTTGCCCCACAAGGCAAAGATTGGGACGCCGCTGTGCAAGCCTGGAAAGACCTGGTCTCCGATGCCGATGCGGTGTTTGACACTGTGGTCGAGCTGGACGCTGCCCAGATCAAGCCGCAAGTCAGCTGGGGTACCTCGCCGGAGATGGTCCTGGCCGTCGACCAGAACGTGCCGGACCCCGCGCAGGAAACCGACCTGGTCAAGCGCGGCTCCATTGAACGCGCCTTGAAGTACATGGGCTTGAAGGCCAACCAGGCGATTACCGACATTCAGTTGGATCGCGTGTTCATCGGTTCCTGCACCAACTCGCGGATCGAAGACCTGCGCGCCGCGGCGGTGATCGCCAAGGGCCGCAAAGTGGCTTCGACTATCAAGCAAGCCATCGTGGTGCCGGGCTCGGGCCTGGTCAAGGCGCAGGCTGAAGCCGAAGGCCTGGACAAGATTTTCCTCGAAGCCGGTTTTGAATGGCGTGAGCCGGGCTGCTCCATGTGCCTGGCGATGAACCCGGACCGCCTGGAGTCGGGTGAGCACTGCGCGTCCACCTCCAACCGTAACTTCGAAGGGCGTCAGGGCGCCGGTGGGCGTACCCACCTGGTCAGCCCGGCCATGGCCGCCGCCGCTGCCGTCAACGGTCGTTTCATCGACGTTCGCGAATTGATCTGAGGAATACCCGATGCGTGCTTTTACCCAACACACCGGCCTTGTCGCCCCTTTGGATCGCGCCAACGTCGACACCGACCAGATCATTCCCAAGCAGTTCTTGAAATCGATCAAGCGCACCGGCTTCGGCCCGAACCTGTTCGACGAGTGGCGCTACCTGGATGTGGGCTACGCCTACCAGGACAACTCCAAGCGCCCGCTGAACAAGGACTTCGTGCTCAACGCCGAGCGTTACCAGGGCGCCAGCGTCTTGCTGGCCCGGGAAAACTTCGGCTGCGGTTCCAGCCGTGAACACGCGCCATGGGCCCTGGAAGAGTATGGCTTTCGCAGCATCATCGCGCCGAGCTATGCCGACATCTTCTTCAACAACAGCTTCAAGAACGGCCTGCTGCCGATCATCTTGAGCGATGCCGAAGTGGACGAGCTGTTCAAGCAGGTCGAGGCCGAAGAGGGCTACCAACTGACTGTCGACCTGGCCGCGCAGACTGTGACCCGTCCAGACGGCAAGGTGTATCACTTTGAAGTGGATGCGTTCCGTAAGCACTGCCTGATCAACGGCCTGGACGATATCGGCCTGACCTTGCAGGACGGCGATGCGATTGCCGCGTTTGAAGCCAGGCACCGGGCGAGCCAGCCTTGGTTGTTTCGCGATGCCTGATTGGCGGTAACCGTGCGGGCCCCATCGCGGGCAAGCCCGACTCCCACATTGGAATGCATTCCGACTGTGGGAGCTGGCTTGCCTGCGATAGCGCCAGTACCAACACCCCAAAACCCAAGGAAACCACCATGACCACCACCGCCCACACCCAAGTCGTGCAAAAACAATTCGGCGAGCAAGCCCGCGCCTACCTGAGCAGTGCCGTGCACGCCCAGGGCACCGAATTCGCGCTGCTCCAGGCCGAACTGGCCGGGCAGGGCAGTGCGCGACTGCTGGACCTGGGCTGCGGTGCCGGTCATGTCAGCTTTCACGTCGCGCCGCTGGTCAAGGAAGTGGTCGCCTACGACCTGTCCCAGCAGATGCTCGACGTGGTTGCCGCCGCTGCGACGGACCGTGGCCTGGACAATATCCGCACCGTGAACGGCGCCGCTGAGCGCCTGCCGTTCGCCGATGGCGAGTTCGACTTCGTGTTCAGCCGTTATTCGGCCCACCACTGGAGCGACCTCGGCCTGGCCCTGCGTGAAGTGCGCCGGGTGCTCAAGCCGGGTGGCGTGGCGGCCTTCGTCGATGTCTTGTCACCGGGCAGCCCGCTGTTGGACACTTACCTGCAAACCGTCGAAGTGCTGCGCGACACCAGCCACGTGCGCGATTACTCTGCCGCCGAGTGGATGCAGCAGCTCAGCGAATCCGGTCTGCATGTACGAACCAGCAGTCGCCAGCGCCTGCGCCTGGAATACACCTCGTGGGTCGAGCGCATGCGCACGCCGCAGGTGCTGCGCGCGGCGATCCTCGAGCTGCAACAGGCGATGGGTCAGGAAGTGCGCGATTATTACGAAATTCAGGCCGACGGCACCTTCAGCACCGACGTGCTGGTGGTCTTTGCCGAACGCTGATTGATTTTTCCCGACCTGCCCACGGGCGGGTCGCTTGATGAAATGAGGAACGCATGAGCAAGCAGATTCTGATTCTCCCTGGCGACGGTATTGGTCCGGAAATCATGGCCGAAGCGGTCAAGGTGCTGGAACTCGCCAACAGCAAGTACAGCCTGGGTTTCGAGCTGAGCCACGACGTGATCGGCGGCGCGGCCATCGACAAGCATGGTGTACCGCTGGCCGATGAGACCCTGGAGCGTGCGCGTGCGGCCGACGCCGTACTGCTCGGCGCCGTGGGCGGCCCGAAATGGGACAAGATCGAACGTGACATCCGCCCTGAGCGCGGCCTGCTGAAAATCCGTGCCCAACTGGGCCTGTTCGGCAACCTGCGCCCGGCGATCCTCTACCCGCAACTGGCCGACGCCTCGAGCCTCAAGCCGGAAGTGGTCGCGGGCCTGGATATCCTGATCGTGCGTGAGCTGACCGGCGGTATCTACTTCGGCTCGCCACGCGGCGTGCGCGAGTTGGAAAATGGCGAGCGCCAGGCCTATGACACCCTGCCGTACAGCGAGAGTGAAATCCGCCGTATCGCCCGTGTCGGCTTCGACATGGCCCGCGTGCGTGGCAAGAAGGTCTGCTCGGTGGACAAGGCCAACGTACTGGCCTCCAGCCAACTGTGGCGCGAAATCGTCGAAGAAGTGGCCAAGGACTACCCGGACGTCGAACTGAGCCACATGTACGTCGACAACGCCGCCATGCAACTGGTGCGTGCGCCGAAGCAGTTCGACGTGATCGTCACCGACAACCTGTTCGGCGACATCCTGTCCGACCAGGCGTCGATGCTCACCGGTTCCATCGGCATGCTGCCGTCGGCGTCCCTGGACACCAACAACAAGGGCATGTACGAGCCTTGCCACGGTTCGGCGCCAGACATCGCGGGCCAGGGCATTGCCAACCCGCTGGCGACCATTTTGTCGGTGTCGATGATGCTGCGTTACAGCTTCAACCTGAGCGACGCGGCGGATGCCATCGAGAAGGCCGTGAGCCTGGTGCTGGATCAGGGGTTGCGCACCGGCGACATCTGGTCGCAGGGTTGCACCAAGGTCGGTACGCAAGAAATGGGCGACGCAGTAGTCGCCGCGCTGCGGAATCTGTAATCTCTCGGGCCCGCTTGCAGTTGTTGCTGCAAGGCGGCCCACTTTTTAACAAGGTGTAGTTGCGATGAAACGTGTAGGTCTGATCGGTTGGCGCGGTATGGTCGGTTCCGTGCTCATGCAGCGGATGCTGGAAGAGCAGGATTTCGATCTTATCGAGCCGGTGTTTTTCACCACTTCGAATGTGGGTGGCCAGGGGCCGTCCGTGGGCAAGGATATTGCTCCGCTCAAGGACGCCTACAACATTGAAGAGCTGAAAACCCTCGACGTGATTCTGACCTGTCAGGGTGGCGACTACACCAGCGAAGTCTTCCCCAAGCTGCGCGAAGCCGGCTGGCAGGGTTACTGGATCGACGCCGCCTCGAGCCTGCGCATGCAGGACGACGCGGTGATCATCCTCGACCCGGTGAACCGCAAGGTCATCGACCAGCAGCTGGATGCCGGCACCAAGAACTACGTCGGCGGCAACTGCACCGTCAGCCTGATGCTGATGGGCCTGGGCGGCTTGTTCGAAGCTGGCCTGGTCGAGTGGATGAGTGCCATGACCTATCAGGCGGCCTCTGGGGCCGGCGCGCAGAACATGCGTGAGCTGATCAAGCAGATGGGTGCGACCCACGCCGCGGTCGCCGATCAACTGGCCGACCCGGCCAGCGCGATCCTCGACATCGACCGCCGCGTGGCCGAAGCCATGCGCAGCGATGCCTACCCGACCGAAAACTTCGGCGTGCCGTTGGCCGGTAGCCTGATCCCATGGATCGACAAGGAACTGCCGAACGGCCAGAGCCGCGAAGAGTGGAAGGCCCAGGCCGAGACCAACAAGATCCTCGGCCGCTTCAAGAGCCCGATCCCGGTGGACGGCATCTGCGTGCGCATCGGCGCGATGCGCTGCCACAGCCAGGCGCTGACCATCAAGCTGAACAAAGACGTGCCGATCACCGATATCGAAGCGTTGATCAGCCAGCACAACCCGTGGGTCAAGCTGGTGCCGAACAACCGTGATATCAGCATGCAGGAGCTGAGCCCGACCAAGGTCACCGGCACCCTGAATGTACCGGTGGGTCGTCTGCGTAAACTGAACATGGGCAGCCAGTTCCTCGGTGCGTTCACCGTGGGCGACCAGTTGCTGTGGGGCGCGGCCGAGCCGCTGCGCCGCATGTTGCGGATCTTGCTGGAGCGTTGATCGCGTGAGGCAATGATGGAAACCCGCGCTCTGGTGACAGGCGCGGGTTTTTTGTTGTTTGGTCGGGCCTCATCGGGGGCAAGCCCCCTCCCACATTTTGACCTGCGAACCCGTTCGAGTGTGGGAGGGGGCTTGCCCCCGATAAGGCCATCAGCCCTACCACAAATGCCAGCTTAATTGCCTCACCCCCCACCACCCGGTAAAGTGCCGCTCCCCCCGCAATGCCCGAGGCAGCCCCCATGACCCAGACTTTTGAAATCGCCGTGATCGGCGCCACCGGCACCGTCGGCGAAACCCTGGTGCAGATCCTGGAAGAGTTGGATTTTCCGGTGGGCACTCTGTATTTGCTGGCGGGCAACAACTCGGCGGGCGCCTCCGTGCCCTTTCGTGGCAAGAATGTGCGGGTCAAGGAGGTCGACGAATTCGACTTCAGCAAGGCGCAGTTGGCGTTCTTTGCGGCGGGGCCGGCGGTCACCCTGAGTTTTGCGCCGCGAGCCACGGCGGCTGGGTGCTCGGTGATCGACTTGTCCGGCGCCTTGCCGGCCACGCAGGCTCCGCACGTGGTGCCGGAGGCCAATGCCCACGTGCTGCAGGGGCTGAAGAAGCCGTTCCAGCTCGGCAGCCCCAGCCCGTCGGCGACCAACCTGGCGGTGGTGCTGGCGCCTCTGCGGGGCTTGCTGGATATCCAGCGGGTGAGCGTCACCGCCAGCCTGGCGATGTCGGCCCAAGGGCGTGAAGCCGTCAGCGAACTGGCCCGGCAAACCGCCGAGCTGCTGAATATGCGCCCGCTGGAGCCGAAGTTCTTTGATCGACAGGTCGCCTTCAACCTGTTGGCTCAGGTTGGCACGCCAGACGCCCAGGGGCATACGGTCCTGGAAAAACGCCTGGTCCACGAATTGCGTGCAGTGCTGGAATTACCTTTGCTAAAGATTTCCGCAACCTGCGTTCAAGCCCCGGTGTTTTTTGGCGATAGCCTGACAGTGTCCTTGCAACTGGGGGCGGCGGTTGATCTGGCGGCGGTGAGCCGCGCACTTGACGCTGCGCCGGGCATCGAGCTTGTGGATGAAGGGGATTTTCCTACAGCCGTCGGCGATGCAGTGGGCCAGGATGTGGTCTACGTCGGTCGCGTCAGGGCAGGTGTGGATGACCCGGCGGAACTAAATCTGTGGCTGACGTCAGATAACGTACGCAAAGGCGCCGCACTGAATGCCGTGCAGCTGGCGCAGTTGTTGATAAAAGGCCTTGCGTAAAAGATACTTGGCGGCAATTTGTAGATTGATTCTAGCCAGGCGCTATGCTTGGTCCCAGGCAGGAAAAGTTGCGCGTCGGTGACCTATCGGCTCGCCATGCCTTATGGCAGCGGTTACCAACCTTCTCGCAGGCCGGGGAGTGTTCAAACAAAGGATGAGGCTATGGTTCAAGTTCGCAAACTGGTGTTAGCAATAGCGGCCGCCTCGGCGCTGTCCTCCGGTATGGCGCAGGCGCTGCAGCTGGGGGAGATGACCCTCAAGTCGAAGTTGAACCAGCCGTTGGCGGTGGAAATCGAATTGCTCGATGTCGGTGGCCTCACGGCCTCCGAGATCACGCCAAGCCTGGCTTCGTCCCAGGCATTTGTGGACGCGGGCGTTGATCGCCAGGCGTTTCTCGATGACCTGACGTTTACCCCGGTGGTCAATCCAAACGGCCGCAGCGTGGTGCGCGTCACCTCCAGCAAGCCGTTGCCTGATTCCTACGTGCGTTTCCTGTTGCAGGTGCAATGGCCTAATGGCCGTTTGATGCGTGACTACAGCGTGTTGCTCGACCCGGCCAAGTTCGAGCAGCCGGCACCCACCGCTGCCGCGCCTGCGCCGCGTCTGGCTGCGCCGACCGACGCCGCGCCCGCCGCGAGCAAACCGGCACAGCACACCACCACCTCCCGCGACACCCTGTGGGAAATCGCCGCGAAGCACCGTAATGGCGGCTCCGTGCAGCAGACCATGCTGGCGATCCAGGCGCTGAACCCGGATGCGTTCATCGACGGCAATATCAACCGGCTGAAAACCGGCCAGGTCCTGCGTCTGCCGGATGCCGTACAAAGCACTGCACTGCCGCAACCCCAGGCAATTGCTGAGGTGAGCGCGCAAAATGCCGCCTGGCGCCAGGGCCGACGCGCCGCCACCAACCCGGCAGCGGGCAAGCAGCAACTGGACGCCACCAAGCGCACCCAGGCCGGTAACGCGCCCGCAAGTACCAACACCAAAGACAACCTGAGCCTGGTGTCGGCCGAGGCCGCCAAGAAGGGCGCCAAGGGCAAGGCGGGCGACAGCGCGGCACTCAGCGACAAGCTGGCGATGACCCAGGAGCAACTGGACACCACCCGTCGCGACAACGAAGAGCTGAAAAGCCGCGCGGCAGACCTGCAAAGCCAGTTGGACAAGCTGCAAAAACTGATTCAACTGAAAAACGATCAGCTCGCCCGTTTGCAGGCTGAAAAGGCTGTTCCGGGTGCTCCGGCGACTGCCGCGATGCCCGCGCAGTTGGCAGGCGAGCCATCCACTGCACCTGCTACGCCCGAGGTCGCCACCCCTGCACCCGTCGCGCCAGCGCCTGAGCCGGCCAAGGCGGACGCGGCACCGGCCAGCGCCGACGGCAAATTCAACGAACTGCTGACCAACCCGATCGTCCTCGGTGTGATCGGTGGTGCGGCGGGCTTGCTGGTGCTGCTGCTCCTGCTGTTATGGGCGCGCCATCGCAATGCGCGCCGTGAAGAGGAAAAACACCTGCGCATGGCGCGTGCCCTGGCTGAAGAGCCGGAGTTCACCTCGAATCTTCATGACGACCTGCCGTCGAGCAGCTTCGAAGGCCTGGAGACGCCGCCGCCCAGCGTAAAGCTGGCCGCCGCACCGGCCCCGGCTCCGGTGGTTGAACCGGCGGCTGTTGTGCCGACTGTTGCTTCCGTACTTGCGCCGCTGGCGGTTGCCGTGGCTCCGGTGAATTCAAACGATGCGCTGGCCCAGGCCCAGTCTCATATCGATCGTGGTCACCTGAACCAGGCCGCCGACGTGCTGGAGCAAGCGATCAAGCATGAGCCCAAGCGCAGCGACCTGCGCTTGAAACTGATGGAAGTCTACGGCCTGCAAAACGACAAGGACGGTTTCGTGACCCAGGAGCGTCAACTGGTGGCCAATGGTGAAAACCACGCCCAGGTCGAGCAGCTCAAGAGTCGCTTCCCGGCCATGGCCGTGTTGGCGGCGGGTGTCAGTGCCGCCGTGGCGGCTGCTGCCCTGGATGCTCAATACGTCAAGGATTTGCTCGAAGACAAACCGGCGCCTGCGCAGCCGGAGGCCTTTGACACTGATTTCGATCTCAGCCTGGACGATCTTGAAGAAGCTTCCCCGGCTCAGATCAAGGACGATCAGCAGACCTTCGAGTCGCTGTTGCAGCAGCAGACCGAAGCCAAGGCCGCTACGGACGACTTGTCGGACTTCGATCTCGACCTGCAACTGGATGCCCCAGCTTCGGCACAATCCGATGACGACTTCCTCTCGGGCCTGGAAGAGCAGATGAAGGACGTGCCGGCCGTCGAGCCGCCGACCCTCACGCCTGCGGCATTGGATGACTTCGATTTGCCGGAGGATTTCGACCTGTCCCTGGCCGATGAGCCGGAAGCGGCCGCCAAGCCCGATGCTTTCACGTCGGAACTGGATGATGTCAACGCCGAGCTGGATCGCCTGTCCCAGAGCCTGGAACATCCGTCCATCGAGCCGTCCTTTAACGCAGAAGACGCGGCGTTGGGCGATGATGAGCCGGAATTCGACTTCCTCTCCGGCACGGATGAGGTGGCTACCAAGCTCGACCTGGCCCAGGCCTATATCGACATGGGCGATGCGGACGGCGCGCGGGATATCCTTTCCGAAGTGTTGACCGAAGGCGATGAGGTTCAACGCGGCGAGGCCAAGGAAATGCTCGGTCGGTTGGCTTGACAGCCCATTGTTCAAACAGCGGCGACCTTCGGGTCGCCGTTTTGCTTTTGTGGGCTCCCCTGCAAACCGGCATAATGGCCGCCTTCGCGCAACTCATCAGGCTCTCAGTTCTTGGCAAATATAGATAACCCGACCGCCGAAATGGCGGCCGCAGGCTTTTACCGCATCGCCTTGGGCGTGGAATACAAGGGCTCGCGCTATCGCGGCTGGCAGCGTCAGGCGTCCGGCGTGCTGACGGTGCAGGAGACCCTGGAGAACGCCCTGTCGAAAGTCGCCGATTCACCGGTATCGCTGATGTGCGCCGGGCGTACCGACGCCGGTGTGCATGCGTGTGGCCAGGTGGTGCACTTTGACACTCAGGCCGAGCGGTCAATGAAGGCCTGGGTGATGGGCGCAAATATCAATTTGCCCCATGACGTCAGCGTCAGTTGGGCCAAGGTCATGCCGGCGCATTTTCATGCGCGTTTCAAGGCCATCGCCCGGCGCTATCGCTATGTGATCTACAACGACCAGATCCGCCCGGCGCACCTTAACGAAGAAATTACCTGGAACCACCGCCCGCTGGACGCCGAGCGCATGGCAGAGGCCGCGCAGCACCTGGTGGGTGTGCATGATTTCAGCGCCTTCCGTGCCGGCCAGTGCCAGGCCAAGTCGCCGATCAAGGAGGTCCACCACCTGCGGGTGACTCGTCACGGCAAGATGATCGTGCTGGATATCCGTGCCGGGGCCTTCCTGCATCACATGGTGCGCAACATCGCCGGGGTGCTGATGACCATCGGCACTGGCGAGCGTCCGGTAGAGTGGGCCAGGGAAGTGCTGGAAAGCCGCGTTCGTCGCACGGGAGGGGTCACGGCACACCCGTTCGGCCTGTACCTGGTGGATGTGGAGTACCGAGACGAGTTCGAGTTGCCGGAGCGTTTCATCGGACCACACTTCCTCACAGGTTTCAGCGAACTTGGCGGCTGACGCCCGGAAAAGCTTTTGTTACCATCCGGGGCTTTCTCGGTCCAACCCTGGAGGTTTCCACGACATGTCAGCCGTTCGCAGCAAGATTTGCGGGGTTACCCGCATAGAAGACGCGCTGGCGGCGGTCGAGGCAGGGGCGGATGCCATCGGTTTCGTGTTTTATGCCAAGAGCCCACGGGCGGTGAACGTGCTGCAGGCGCGAGCGATCATCGCCGCATTGCCGCCGTTCGTGACCACCGTGGGTCTGTTCGTCAATGCCAGTCGCTGCGAGCTCAACGAAACCCTGGATGCCGTAGCCTTGGACATGTTGCAGTTCCATGGCGACGAAACGTCTGAGGAATGTGAAAGTTACCAGCGGCCGTATATCAAGGCGTTGCGCGTCAAGGCCGGGGATGATATTGCGGCGGCGTGTTCCGCCTACGGCAGTGCCCGCGGGATTTTGCTGGACACCTATGTCGAAGGCGTACCCGGCGGTACTGGCGAAGCGTTCGACTGGTCGCTGATTCCCGCAGGCTTGAGCAAGCCGATCATCCTGGCCGGCGGGCTCAACCCCGCAAATGTCGGGGCGGCAATCGAACAGGTGCGGCCGTATGCTGTGGATGTCAGCGGTGGGGTGGAGCAGGGTAAGGGCATCAAGGATCACAGCAAGATTCGCGCATTCATGCAGGCTGTGCGCAACAGCAGCGGTGCAATGTGACGGCTGGCAGTCTGCCGCCGTCCATAACTACCACTGTGTAAAACAGCCCGGCGCCGCCTGTGGTGGCCCGGAAACGAAGTGGCAACCCTGCGCTGGCAGGTTGTCTGGAAGGCTGAGGATACAGGCAGGAAAAGGCCGGTCGAACGTCTGACCCCGTCCAGCCTGTGTCATCGCCACATATGAATTTAGCTCAAGGGCATACGCGGGGCTGTGTTCAAGCCACCGGTACTGGAGAAAGAAAGCATGAGCAACTGGTTAGTAGACAAACTGATCCCTTCGATCATGCGTTCCGAGGTGAAGAAAAGCTCGGTTCCTGAAGGTCTGTGGCACAAGTGCCCGTCCTGCGACGCGGTGCTGTACCGCCCGGAGCTGGAAAAGACCCTGGACGTTTGCCCCAAGTGCAACCACCACATGCGTATCGGCGCCCGCGCCCGCATCGACATCTTCCTCGACGCCGAAGGCCGTAACGAGTTGGGCGCCGACCTGGAGCCGGTTGACCGTCTGAAGTTCCGTGATGGCAAGAAGTACAAGGACCGCCTGACCGCTGCGCAAAAGCAGACCGGTGAGAAAGACGCCCTGATTTCCGTCAGCGGCAAGCTGCTGGGCATGCCGGTCGTGGTGTCGGCATTCGAGTTCTCCTTCATGGGTGGCTCCATGGGCGCCATCGTCGGTGAGCGCTTTGTCCGCGCCGCCAACTATGCCCTGGAAAACCGTTGCCCGATGATCTGCTTCGCGGCCTCCGGTGGTGCGCGCATGCAGGAAGCCCTGATCTCCCTGATGCAAATGGCCAAGACTTCTGCGGTCCTGGCACGCCTGCGTGAAGAAGGCATCCCGTTCATCTCCGTGCTGACCGACCCGGTCTACGGCGGCGTTTCCGCCAGCCTGGCGATGCTGGGTGACGTGATCGTCGGCGAGCCCAAGGCGCTGATCGGCTTTGCCGGCCCGCGCGTGATCGAGCAGACCGTGCGTGAAAAACTGCCGGAAGGTTTCCAGCGCAGCGAGTTTCTGCTGGAGCACGGTGCGATCGACCTGATCATCCCGCGCGGTGAGCTGCGTCCACGCCTGGGCAACCTGCTGGCGCAAATGATGGGCCTGCCGACTCCGGTGTACGTCGCGCCTAAAGTCGAGCCGATCGTCGTGCCGCCGGTGCCTGCAAACCTATGACCCAACGTACCCTGGGCGAGTGGCTCGCCTACCTTGAGCAGTTGCATCCGTCCGCCATCGACATGGGCCTGGAGCGCTCGCAACAGGTAGCGGCCCGCCTCGGGTTGGGCCGCCCGGCGCCGCGAGTGATCACGGTGACCGGCACCAACGGCAAAGGCTCTACCTGTGCCTTTGTCGCGGCGCTGCTGCAGGCCCAGGGGCTGAAAGTCGGCGTCTACAATTCCCCGCACCTGCTGCGTTATAACGAGCGGGTGCAGCTCAACGGTGTCGAAGCCACGGATGAGCAACTCTGCGAAGCCTTCGCCGCACTCGATGCGGGCCGGGGCGAGATCTCCCTGACTTACTTCGAGATGGGCACCCTGGCGGCGTTCTGGCTGTTCGAGCGTGCGCAACTGGATGTGGTCGTGCTGGAAGTCGGCTTGGGTGGGCGCCTGGATACGGTCAACGTGGTGGATGCCGATTTGGCGTTGATCACCAGTATTGGCGTGGACCACGCCGACTATCTTGGCAATACCCGTGAGTCCGTGGCCTATGAAAAGGCCGGGATCTTCCGCCAGGGCAAGCCGGCGTTATGTGGTGATATCGACCCTCCGCACACCTTGCTGGACAAGGTGCGTGAGCTGGATTGCCCATTTTTCCTGCGTGGCCGCGAATTCAATCTCGAGATCGGCGCCTTTGACTGGCAGTGGCGTGGGCGTGATGCCCGTGGCCAGGTTGTCGAGCTGAGCGGCCTGCCGCTGCTGAATCTACCGATGGAAAACGCCGCGCTCGCGCTGCAAGCCTATCTGCTGCTGGATCTGCCGTGGAATGCCGAACAGATCGCGGCCACCTTGCTGGCGACTCGCGTGGTAGGGCGTCTGGACCGACGTGAATTCGAATGGCAGGGCAAGCGCCTGAACCTGCTGCTGGACGTGGGGCATAACCCCCATGCGGCCGAGTACCTGGCGCAGCGTCTGTCACGTACGCCGCCGGTCGGTCGTCGCTTGGCTGTGTTCGGTCTGCTGGCCGACAAGGACCTGGAAGGGGTGGTCGCGCCCTTGCTGGGCAGTGTCCAGGCCTGGGCCGTCGCGCCGCTGGATACACCGCGCAGCCGCCCGGCCACCGAGCTGGAAGCGGCCTTGCAGAACCTTGCTGCGCCGGTGACGTCGTATGCAAGCGTGACCGATGCCCTTGAAGCACAGTGCGCCATTGCCACGCCCGACGATGAGATTCTGTTGTTCGGGTCATTTTATTGTGTTGCCGAGGCGCTTGAGTGGTTAGCCCGGCGCTCCACGGAGGAAGCTGCACATGGCATTACTGGATAGCGCATACAAGCAGCGAATGGTCGGTGCCCTGGTGCTGGTGGCATTGGCGGTGATCTTCCTGCCAATGCTGTTTTCTCGCCAGGATGAAGAGCGTCAGGTCGTTGTCGAGGCGCCGGCCGCGCCCCAGGCGCCCACGGTGCCTCAGGTGCAGGTTGAGCCAGTGGTGGTTCCAGAGCCTCAGGCCTTGCCGGAGGAGGAACCGGTGCCGACTGATGCTCAGGTAGCCGCGCAGCAAGCGCCGTCGATGCCGGTGCAGCCGAGCGTGCCGGTGGTCAAGCCGGCGCCCGCGCCGACCGTAGCGGCCAAGCCTGCTGCGCCGGCACCTGCGCCCAAGCCGGTAGCGCCGCAGCCCGCCGCGCCGGGCAAGCCGGATGTCGGCCAGAGCCGCATCGATCCGAATGGCTTGCCGATCAGTTGGTCGATCCAGGTGGCCAGCCTGGGCAGCCGCGAGGGCGCCGACGCGTTGCAAAAGAAGCTGCGTAGCCAAGGCTACAACGCCTATATCCGTAGTGCCGATGGCAAGAACCGGGTGTTTATCGGGCCGCTGATCGAGCGTGCCGAGGCAGACCGCCTGCGGGATTTGCTGGATCGCCAGCAGAACCTCAAGGGTTTCGTGACCCGGTTCCAGCCTGAGCGGGGTTGAAAGCGGATTTGCTCGTCCCAAACTACTGATTTGCAAGGCAGCCACAATCACAGCTTACCGATAGCCCGACGCTCTGCTAAAATGCGCCGCCTCATCTGTCCGTAGGCTCCAACGTGCCATTTACCTGGGTTGATTGGGCGATTGTTGCAATCGTCGCCATCTCCGCTTTGATCAGTCTAAGCCGCGGCTTCGTCAAAGAAGCACTGTCGTTGCTGACCTGGATCATCGCAGGAGTCGTAGCCTGGATGTTCGGTGGTTCATTGTCGGTCTACCTGGCCGGATACATCGAGACACCTTCGGCTCGCGTCATCGCGGGCTGCGCCATCATGTTCATCGCCACGCTGCTGGTGGGGGCAATGGTCAATTATCTTATTGGCGAGTTGATACGTGTCACCGGCCTCTCCGGGACCGATCGATTTCTCGGCATGGCCTTCGGCGCCGCGCGTGGCGCGTTGCTGGTGGTCGTGGCGGTCGGGCTCTTGAGCCTGGGGCCGGTACAGCAGGATTCGTGGTGGCAGGAGTCGGTACTCGTGCCAAAATTTCTATTGGTTGCAGACTGGTCCAAGAACCTCATTCTGGGGTGGAGCAGTCAGTGGCTGGCCAGCGGAATCAGCGTACCCGCTGATCTTCCGTTCAAGGAACACCTCTTGCCGGCCAAAACGCCTCAGTAAGTTGTGTTCAGTCAAGATTCATTAAGTAGGGGTTGCGTCGCATGTGTGGCATCGTCGGTATCGTCGGTAAGTCGAACGTCAATCAGGCGCTGTATGACGCGCTAACCGTCCTCCAGCACCGCGGCCAGGACGCTGCCGGTATTGTGACCAGCCACGACGGCCGGTTATTCCTGCGCAAGGACAATGGTCTGGTACGTGACGTGTTCCATCAGCGTCACATGCAGCGTCTGGTCGGGCATATGGGCATTGGCCATGTGCGTTATCCGACTGCCGGTAGCTCGACGTCGGCCGAAGCTCAACCTTTCTACGTCAACTCGCCTTACGGCATCACCCTGGCGCACAACGGCAACCTGACCAACGTTGAACAACTGGCCAAGGAGATCTACGAATCTGACCTGCGCCACGTCAACACCAGTTCCGACTCGGAAGTGCTGCTCAACGTGTTCGCCCACGAGCTGGCCCAGCGTGGCAAGCTGCAGCCGACCGAAGAAGACGTATTCGCCGCCGTTACTGACGTGCATAACCGTTGCGTCGGTGGTTACGCGGTAGTGGCCATGGTCACCGGCTATGGCATCGTCGGTTTCCGTGACCCGCACGGCATCCGCCCGATCGTGTTCGGCCAGCGTCACACCGACGAAGGCGTCGAGTACATGATCGCTTCCGAAAGCGTGTCCCTGGACGTGCTGGGCTTCACCCTGATTCGCGATCTCGCGCCGGGCGAAGCGGTGTACATCACTGAAGACGGCAAGCTGCACACCCGTCAGTGCGCCGTGGCGCCGAAGCTCACCCCGTGCATCTTCGAACACGTCTACCTGGCGCGTCCGGATTCGATCATCGACGGCGTTTCGGTCTACAAGGCGCGTCTGCGCATGGGCGAGAAGCTGGCCGAGAAGATCCTGCGCGAGCGCCCGGAGCACGACATCGACGTAGTGATCCCGATCCCGGACACCAGCCGCACCGCCGCGCTGGAACTGGCCAATCACCTGGGCGTCAAGTTTCGCGAAGGCTTCGTGAAGAACCGCTACATCGGCCGCACCTTCATCATGCCGGGCCAGGCAGCGCGCAAGAAGTCGGTACGCCAGAAGCTCAATGCCATCGAGCTGGAATTCCGCGGCAAGAACGTGATGCTGGTGGATGACTCCATCGTGCGCGGCACCACCTGCAAGCAGATCATCCAGATGGCCCGCGAAGCCGGTGCGAAGAACGTGTACTTCTGTTCCGCAGCGCCTGCCGTGCGTTACCCGAACGTGTACGGCATCGACATGCCGAGCGCCCACGAACTGATCGCACACAACCGTTCGACACAGGACGTGGCCGACCTGATCGGCGCCGACTGGTTGATCTACCAGGACCTGCCAGACCTGATCGAAGCGGTCGGTGGTGGCAAGATCAAGATTGAGCAGTTCGACTGCGCGGTGTTCGACGGCAAGTACGTGACAGGCGACGTTGATGAGGCCTACCTGAACAAGATCGAGCAGGCGCGCAACGACTCGTCGAAGATCAAGACCCAGGCGGTCAGCGCGATCATCGACCTGTACAACAACTGAGTGACAACCGGCCCTGAGGGGCCGGTTTTGTATCTTAAATAAAGAATTGAGTAAGGAGTGGCAGCATGAGTCAGGAATGGGATGCCGGTCGGTTGGACAGCGACCTCGATGGCGTAGCTTTCGATACCCTGGCTGTGCGCGCCGGCCAGCACCGCACCCCGGAAGGTGAGCACGGTGATCCGATGTTCTTCACCTCCAGCTACGTGTTCCGTACTGCGGCCGATGCCGCTGCGCGCTTTGCCGGCGAAGTGCCGGGCAACGTGTATTCGCGTTACACCAACCCGACCGTGCGTGCGTTCGAAGAGCGTATCGCGGCGCTGGAAGGCGCTGAGCAGGCGGTTGCAACGGCGACCGGCATGGCCGCCATCCTGGCGGTGGTGATGAGCCTGTGCAGCGCTGGTGACCATGTGCTGGTGTCGCGCAGCGTGTTCGGGTCGACCATCAGCCTGTTCGAAAAGTATTTCAAGCGTTTCGGCATCGAAGTCGATTACGTGCCCCTGGCGGATCTGTCCGGCTGGGATGGGGCGATCAAGGCCAACACCAAGCTGCTGTTCGTCGAGTCGCCGTCCAACCCTCTGGCCGAACTGGTGGATATCGCTGCGTTGTCCGAAGTGGCGCACGCCAAGGGCGCAATGCTGGTGGTGGACAACTGCTTCTGCACTCCGGCGTTGCAACAGCCGTTGAAGCTGGGCGCGGATATCGTTGTGCACTCGGCCACCAAGTTCATCGATGGCCAGGGCCGTTGCATGGGTGGTGTGGTGGCGGGTCGCAGCGAACAGATGAAGGAAGTCGTCGGCTTCCTGCGCACCGCTGGCCCGACCTTGAGCCCGTTCAACGCCTGGATCTTCCTCAAAGGCCTGGAAACCCTGAGCCTGCGCATGAAGGCCCATTGCGCCAACGCCCAGGCCCTGGCCGAATGGCTGGAGCAACAGGACGGCATCGAGAAGGTGCACTACGCCGGCCTCAAGAGCCACCCGCAACACGAATTGGCTCAGCGTCAGCAGCGCGGTTTCGGTGCTGTGGTGAGTTTCGAAGTGAAGGGCGGCAAAGAGGGCGCCTGGCGCTTTATCGATGCGACACGCCTGATCTCCATCACCGCCAACCTGGGTGACAGCAAAACCACCATTACCCACCCGAGCACCACGTCTCACGGCCGCCTGGCGCCGCAGGAGCGTGAGGCGGCCGGTATTCGTGACAGTCTGATCCGCATTGCGGTAGGCCTGGAAGACGTGACGGACTTGCAGGCTGATCTGGCTCGCGGGTTGGCGGCCTTGTGATCGAGTGGTCCATGGAAGTCGCAGCCGCCAGTAACGGGCGTGTCGCGCTGGTGACGGGCGCGGCGCGAGGCATTGGCCTCGGGATTGCCGCGTGGCTGATCAGTGAGGGTTGGCAAGTGGTGTTGACCGACCTGGACCGCGAGCGCGGTTCCAAGGTGTCCAAGGTGTTGGGCGAGAATGCCTGGTTTATCAGCATGGACGTGGCCGACGAGAAGCAAGTCGCCCAGGGGGTCGCCGAGGTGTTGGGGCAGTTCGGGCGCCTGGACGCGTTGGTCTGCAACGCGGCGGTGGCCGACCCGCGCAACATCACGCTGGAAAGCCTGGACCTGGCGTACTGGAATCGGGTGCTGGCGGTGAACCTCAGTGGGCCGATGTTGCTGGCCAAGCACTGTGCGCCGTATCTGCGTGCCCATGGCGGCGCTATCGTCAACCTGGCGTCGACGCGGGCTCGCCAATCGGAGCCTGACACCGAGGCCTATGCCGCGAGCAAGGGCGGCTTGCTGGCCCTGACACACGCCCTGGCGATGAGCCTGGGGCCGGAAGTGCGGGTCAACGCGGTCAGCCCCGGCTGGATCGATGCGCGGGATCCGGCGGCCCGGCGTGCCGAGCCCTTGAGTGACGCCGATCACGCCCAGCATCCTGCGGGCAGGGTAGGTACGGTGGAAGACGTGGCGGCAATGGTGGCGTGGCTGCTGTCGCGCCAGGCGGGGTTTGTTACCGGGCAAGAGTTTGTCGTGGATGGCGGCATGAGCAAGAAGATGATTTACAGCGAGTAGGGTGGATAGCTGTCTTGAAGCAATTTTGTCTTTTTCAGAAAAACTTCAAGCGGGCTATTGACTTAGGTCCGCTACCTGCGTAAATTTCGCGGCCTCAACGAAGCAAAGGGTGATTAGCTCAGCCGGGAGAGCATCTGCCTTACAAGCAGAGGGTCGGCGGTTCGATCCCGTCATCACCCACCACTTCTTGAGAGTTTTGCTTCAGGGCAAGACGCAACGTTAAAGGTTGCACCGACGCGCAGCGGTAGTTCAGTCGGTTAGAATACCGGCCTGTCACGCCGGGGGTCGCGGGTTCGAGTCCCGTCCGCTGCGCCATATTTTCCAGGTTCGATGTGTCGGACTTGAGATTGAACAGCCAAGGCTGATCGATCAGATGTTTAAAGACGGTTGAAGCCTTATGTTCAGCCGGTCAAGCGATACGCAGCGGTAGTTCAGTCGGTTAGAATACCGGCCTGTCACGCCGGGGGTCGCGGGTTCGAGTCCCGTCCGCTGCGCCATATCTGTCTCAAGGCCCACTGAACGCCTTGAAGCACAAAGCGAGCCTCTGGCTACTTTGATCCGATAGCAAAGACCCTGGTCGAAAGACCGGGGTTTTTTGTGTCTGTGATTTGATAAGTGCGACCTGTAGGAGCCTGCAAACGGGCTCCTACAGGTTCGAGTCAGAATCCCAATTTGTCGCGTAGCCCGTAGTACCAGGCACCCATTGCCGCAAATGGTGTGCGCAACAGTTGCCCTCCCGGGAACGGGTAGTGCGGCAGGTCGGCAAACGCGTCAAAACGCTCTGCCTGGCCTCGCAGTGCCTCTGCCAGTACCTTGCCCGCCAGGTGCGTATACGTCACGCCATGGCCGCTGCAGCCCTGTGAGTAGTAGATGTTGTCGCCCAGGCGACCCACCTGCGGCAAACGCGACAGGGTCAGCAGGAAATTGCCGGTCCAGGCGTAGTCTATCTTCACGTCCTTGAGTTGCGGGAAGGCCTTGAGCATCTTCGGGCGGATGATCGCTTCGATATTCGCCGGGTCGCGCGCGCCATACACCACGCCGCCGCCGAAGATCAGACGCTTGTCGCGCGTGAGGCGGTAGTAGTCGAGCAGGTAGTTGCAGTCTTCGACGCAGTAATCCTGCGGCAGCAACGTTCTCGCCAGCTCATCGCCCAAGGGGGCGGTGGTGATCACTTGTGTGCCGCACGGCATGGACTTGGCGGCCAACTCCGGCACCAGGTTGCCCAGGTAGGCATTCCCCGCGACGATGATGAACTTGGCCCTGACCTTGCCCTCGGCGGTATGCGCCACCGGGTTGGCGCCGCGCTCGATACGCACGGCAGCGGATTGCTCGTAGATCGTGCCGCCCAGGGACTCCACGGCGGCCGCTTCGCCGAGTGCCAGGTTGAGTGGGTGGATGTGCCCCGCGCTCATGTCCAGCAGGCCGCCGACGTAGTTGTCACAGGCCACTACTTCGCGAATACGGCGTTCGTCCAGCAGCTCCAGTTGGGTGTGGCCGTAGCGCTCCCATAGACGCTTCTGTGACTCCAGATGGTCCATGTGCTTACTGTTGAGCGCGGCGAAAACACCACCATCCTTCAGGTCGCACTGAATCTGATGCTTGGCCACCCGCTCGCGAATGATCTTGCCGCCTTCAAACGCCATCTGCCCCAGCAGTTGCGCCTGCCTGGGGCCGACACTGCGCTCGATTACATCAATATCACGGCTGTAGCTGTTGACGATCTGCCCGCCATTGCGGCCCGAGGCGCCAAACCCCACCTTGGCGGCTTCCAGCACCGTCACGCGAAAACCGCTCTCCAGCAGGAACAGGGCGCTGGAGAGGCCGGTGTAGCCGGCGCCGATCACGCACACATCGGTTTCGACGTCGCCTTGCAGGACTGGACGAGGTGGAGCTGCATTCGCGGAAGCGGCGTAATACGACTGGGGGTAGGGGGTGTTCGCCATCCTGGAACCTCTGTTTTATATTTTTTACGAGTGCGCCGATCCTACCTGAGTTGAAAATTGCCTGCCAGCCACCCGAAATCCGCAGGTGTACCCCACGCAAATAAAAAATTCGCATATTCATAGGGTTAGCTGCAAAAAAGATGTTGACACCCCTCCGGAATTCCGTAGAATGCCGCCTCACAGCAGGCACGTAGCTCAGTTGGTTAGAGCACCACCTTGACATGGTGGGGGTCGTTGGTTCGAGTCCAATCGCGCCTACCAAACAAAATCCGCTCTGCTGGGCGGTCTAGAAGGGCTCACCGAAAGGTGGGCCCTTTTTTGTTGTCTTGGATTTCATGCAGAACGTTCACAAAATATCGGGGTTGTTCACACTGGGCAATGTGAATGCCCGTAGAAGCTCATTTTTGTTTGAGATTTTTTTTGACTTGGCGGCGTAAAAGTCGGGGGCGGGAGTGCAGCTTGCGGGGTTGTAAAATCTATAACTAGTTGAATTATTAAGTATTTTTCTGAGAGTGTCTCGAGCTGCAACAGCGTTTAGAGACACCTAAGTGGTGCGCGGTGCCGGCGAGTTTATCTGATTGAAAGCCTTTTCCGTCTCTCGTTAGGTCCTGTCGTCCTGCCCTAAGCGCTTGTTCGACACCCAAAAAACTCTTGTACTCAATGCGTTGGCTTTACGCTTGTCGATGTATAGTGGCATCTTGCTTGTAGAGGAGGCTGCAGCTTCCGCCTCGGTTGGGCGTATGTGGGGCACTCAGGAGTCGGCTTTACGTCTTAAGAGTTAGGCGATTTACTGTTGAAGGGGGATTTAAATTGAATGATCTTGCTATCTATGGATTAATCGTTTTAGGTGGTCTCGCTGTACTCGGGTTGGGAGTAAAAGTGATGATTAAGTTTAAGGGTGGAACAAAGAATAATATAAAAAACAGCACCTTTCACGGACCGTATGCAGGGAGGGATATGAATGGGGTGGCTCCTAAACAGGATAAAGAATTCTAATTTTTATGGCTCGTATGTAGGGCGTGATGTAATTAATCAGAATATTCTTCCGAGACCGACGCAAATGGATTTGCTGGTAGATGTGTATAAAGAAGAGGTGAGGAATGGGGCGGAAGTTCATAGTCTGATTGATGAGTTGTTGCACTACAATAGTCAAAAATATGAGATACGAAATTTAGAAACCAAACTTGCGGAAGTGAATCTTGGTGAGTTGGTCGCAGAGGCTGAAGAGCTAAAGCAGTTAATTTCAATGCTGATTATGAAAAATCAAAACTTCAAATCAGCACAAAAAATGATTGCATTGCTTTTGGATGAAGTGGCTAGTGTTTTTAATTGTAAGATTAAACCGCTTATAACATGTGGAGTGACTAAATTAGTCGCTGAGCAGCTTATTGCGCAGCACCTAGAAGCAGAAATAAGAAAAAATCTAGGTGAGAATGTATTGGATATTTATAATAGGCAGATAAAAGGAATGCTTTATTTCCTTACTGGAAATTGTCATTTGGAGTGGAAATGATGCTCCTATACAATAAAGCATTCGATCCAATACATACATTGTTGAGGCTCGCTGCAATTTGCGACTTCAGTGTAAGCGATGAGGCAGAAGTCGAACGGTTGCAGATTTTCAACTTTTTAGTTGCCTTTCCTGCTCATATCGCGGATATGCCATTGTCGCGAGATGTCATGCAGGAAAAGAATAAATTTAGAAAATACAAATCGCCTTATAATAATTTTGAGCCGTATACTCTTTTCAATCGAATGAATCCAATTTTTTTTGCCTCGCTTCAAATGGCAGAGAGCATAGGTTTTCTGCATGTTGATGACAGCTCTGTTGTCAAATTTAGTAAGAGTGAAATACCAGAGACTTTGAAGAAGATTGTATATGGCGATGATAGTAGTATATCTAGGGAGGCTTTGAGCTTTGAGGCAAAGTATCTGGCGCAAATGCCGATCCTCGGAAAGTCAGGGCTTAAAGCAGCCAGCAAATTAATGGATTTTAATTATGATTATCCGCAAGCCAACAATTAAGATTAAACGCCTTCTTGCGGCAAAGTCCGGAAAGGCCGTATATGATGAGGTGTTTCACTCTGGTCTGAATATTTTATCAGGTTGTAACGGAGGGGGGAAAACCTCCGTGGTCCAATTATTAGTTTATGGCCTAGGGTATGAAGTTCAGCATTGGAAGCAAGAGGCTGGCTCGTGCGACGAGGTTTTTATAGAGTGTGAGTTGAATGGGCAAACGGTAACATTAAATCGAGCCCTTCAAACTCAACGTGCCAGTATGCAATTTTTCTTCGGTGATCTTGCTTCGGGTTTAAGAGCGGGCCGTTCAGAGTGGTTTTCTTATCCTTATAACTCTGGAGCCAAAGAAAGTTTTTCGCAAAAATTATTTGAGGTTCTTGCTATACCGGAAGTAAAGCTTGATGCAAGTGAGAACTTAACAATGCACCAGTTGTTAAGGCTGATTTATAGCAATCAGGCGAATCCTCCTTCAAGTATATTTAATATTGAGGCTTTTGACTCTGCATTTAAACGAGAGGCGATTGGAAAGTATCTTTGTGGGCTTTACGATAATGATCTTTATGATGAAAAAATTGAGCTTGGTAGAAGTGAGAAGGCTCTAGATAAAATTATCTCCGAGATACGAGCCATCACTAGTGTGTTAGGGAGGACGCAAATTTCTTCCGAGTTATTTTCGACTGAACAGTTGCGGGCGTCTTACCTTGAGGAGATAAAATCTATCAGGGAAAAAATTATTGCCCTGCAAGAAGACACTAAGCTTGAGTATAAACAAGAAAAACTAGCCACGAATCAGTCCGCTGCGGATATCACAAAAATTAAGGAGACTTTATACGATCTTGAGGTTACCCAGCGAGACTTGGAGTTTGAAGTTGAAGATATAAGGTTGTTTCTTAGTGAGCTAAATCAAAAGCTACGAGAGGTAAATGATTCCTTAGAGGCTGGCAGTGTATTGAACTCTGTTGCCTTCAAAGTGTGTCCTTGCTGTTTTTCCGAACTCCCTGATGTGACTGGCGATGAATGTTCGCTTTGTGGGAGTGATGACTATTTGACTCGTAGAAATACGAATATGCTCAGAATGAAAAATGAACTCAGTATTCAGTTGCGTGAGTCAAATAAGATATATGATCGAAAAAATGAAGCATTAAATGAAAATAGTAAGAAGAAAAAAGAGTGCGAGAGGCAGTTGAGGCAGGCAGTGACAAAGTCAATTGCTACAGTTTCTGTCCATAATAGTCAACTCGAAAAAGGGTTGTTCGTTTATTATGCGAAAGTCGGTGAACTTGAGCAGAAAATAGTAGATTTGGAGCGTACCGAGGAGTTGAGAAACGCTATAGCAGCATTGTCAAGTAAGAGAGAGGGGCTGCAAAGTAGGGTTTCTCATCTGAAAGGCTCTATAGAGCTAAAAGAAGGGCTTGCTAGAGTGCGGCCGGGTGAAGTTCACTCAATCATATCTGAAACTGTCATTGCGTTTTTGAAGTCTGACTCAGGCAGTGAGAAGGAGTTCAAGGAAGCTGAGGAGGTTGAATATGATTTCGCTTCTAGTAGGGTTTCTGTAAATGGGAAAACGTATTTTTCCGAAAGCTCAATATCATATTTAAATAACGCCTTTCATCTTGCTCTTCTGAAGCTGTCGTTGGTCAAAGATTATGTTCGTTTTCCAAGACTTCTGATCTTGGATGGTATCGAGAATTTTGGATTGGAAGATCAGCGATCTCAGAATCTTCAAATGAATATAAAAAAGTACTTCTCAGTTGAGGGGGTAGATCATCAAATTATCATTGCCACGAAAACGATCCATCCCGAATTGGATGTACCCGGTGTAAGGGTCGGTTCACACTTCACTGAGGATGCGAAGAGTCTAAAAATGCAGTGACGGATCGTTAATCATATCGAGGTGGAGATGCCGAAAGCTTGGCCGCTGATTGACCATGTCGCTCAGTATATAAGTTGATACTGGATGTTGGTGTCTCTTGAAAAAACGGCACATTGCCACTATGTTGAAAGCAGTCACCCACATGGAAGCTGAGCAATGAAGTCAAGAGACCTGCGGACCCACCACAATGTGATCATCACTGGCTATACTATTTCCCCATTGTCGACGGGTAAGTATTTGCATCAATTTACTCCCGCTAGTACTGATACCATATACCAGTTCGAGGCTAACAGCGCGCCTGTGCTCGTCAACGGAGACAGGTACAACATTGGTTTCACCCTCAAATCCGACGGGAGGAGAGTGGTTGAGCCTTCGGCGATGGGCAAAGCTGATTCAGTGAACAAAACCCTCAGCCTGCTTGCAGCCAAACAACAATCTTCAGACGACTTTGCAGAGAACAAAGCGAAGAATGACCAGCGTGTGACACACCGGGCCAAGGACGGGTATTACTGGGGAAAAAAGTATGCTTGGCGCCGTTACGGTTTGATGATGGCGGAGGGCGCCTTTCTCGCATACTTAAAGGAAATTGCTCATCCCTCGGTGCCCTGCATTACTTCAAATCCCGACCTAGCGTTTCCCTCGAATGATCCATCCATTGCATTTAAAGATGATGGGCTGGAGGAGGCTATCGATGCCCTTATTGAGAGTGCTGAGCGAGTTGGGCAGTATTTCAAGTCTTCTCTCTTCAGTAAGAAGTTTCAGATCAGACCGATCCCGTCAATTACTGATAAGAGATAGCGGCGGGTCGGTATGGCAGCGCCTGCTGACGGTGTTGCCGGACAAAAACAATATCACTCGACAGTTTTGGATATACCGCCGCTAAGACCTGCATAAGCTCACGCGGATCACCCTGTTGTAGGATTACATCTGCGAGATGACCGAACTGAATGACCCATTGTTGCTGGGCGAAACGCGGGGTTTTGGTTTACGGACTGAGAATCTACAAAGAGAAAGGAGCCCCCACGCTAACGACCTCAGAAGACTATTAGCACAGGTTTTTGACTGGGTAGGGGGGACACCATTTGTGACAGTCGATAGGGTTCTTAACAGCGCATCTTCGCGATAAGGACCCTATGCAAACATCGACGTGGACACGAGTTACAGGCAGGTCATTTTTTTGAGCGAGTTTTATCACGAAAATAAGGGGGCTGAATTGCGTCTGTATTACCTAACGTCTGAGCATTGGGCCAAGGTCATCCTAAAGGAACGTCGAGTTAAGCTATCGACAATAGATGAACTAAATGATCCTTTCGAATTACTCGGTGCATCCATAGGCGAAAGTAAAGCTCGCAAAGTTATGAAATATGCGCAAATGCGGCTGAGTGAAACATTCGGACTAATTTGTCTGAGTCGAACATGGCAGAGTCCGGTGATGTGGGCGCATTATGGGGACAAGCACAAAGGTATTTGTCTCGGATTTGATGTGGTGGATGCAGCTCCCAAAGAAGTCCGATACACGTCGGATCGGCTAACGCACTTGCTTGGAGAGAGCCCGGCCTTAAGTGACCTTAATATAAACGCCATTGAAGAACTCATGACTACGAAGTATCTAGATTGGTCATATGAGCGGGAGTGGCGCTTTATCGTGAACTTTAAAAGTGAGACGGTAATTAAAGGTGCTGATGGTAAGCACTTTCTACCTTTTGATGACCGAGTGCTTGTTCTGCGAGAAGTTATTCTTGGCCACCGCTGCCCATGGACGCTCCAAGCCGCTGCCAAGTCTGTGGGAAAGGTTGTTAAGTCGGTCCAAGTAAAAAAAGTCCGGCCATCTTTCAATGATTTCAAAATGGTTCAGCAACGTCGAGAAGCTGTGGTTCATGTTAAACCAGTAAGCCAGCGACGGGCAAAGAGTGAATCGAATGGGCGCCCTGCAGGTCTTAATGGGTCAGAATCACGGGGGGCTGAAAAATTACCTTAAAGTGAATCCGTGGATATTGATTGACTAGACTTAACTGCCCTGACTTCTCTGGCGAAGGGTGGGCGGCTTAAATCGCCAAATCCTATGGAAGCGGACTGCCAGCTTGCTTGAGCGGTCCTATGCAGATTCCGGGTGCATGTACACACTCAGCATTGATCGTTGCTTCTATAGGCATTGAGAGCGATTTGTTTCAAAGGGAACTGGAGCCCAAGGTTCTTCATTACTCGACTTACTTGGATTGATGACCATTCACCGCCCCGGCTTGTGGTGACACCCTTACCGTTCAGGCAGTCAGCAACCTGTTGAAGTGTGCGACCACCTTTGCGAATGCACAGATCAATGGGATCACGCACAGATTCTTGCCAGTGGTTCACACGCTCTTGAATTGCCTTACTAGCCTTCGCCCGATTGGTAGCGGTGCGACCTTTCTCCAGTGCCGCAGTACGACGTGCAATCTTTTCGACAGACTGTGCGTCACCATCATCAGCACGAGCCTGCAGGGCTGCTAGAGCTTCCTTGGTACGACTGGCAATGAAGGATCGTTCCTGTTCAGCCAGTGCAGCAAACAAGTGAAGTTCAAATGTCTTAGCGTGGGGCATGGTTGCCACTTTGAACTCTGCCTGTTCCATCAGGCGGGCGATGTGGTGGACGGAGCGAGATAGGCGATCCAACTTGGCTACCACCAGTTGAGCCTTCGACTGTTTGCACAGGGTCAAAGCCTTGGCACCTTCTGGACGATCCTCGATTGCCAGCTTGCCTGACACCACATCAATGAACTCGCCGATGATGTTCCAGCCGTTCTGTTGTGCTGCACGAGTGATGTACTCACGTTGAGCCTCAAGACCTAATCCACTCTCCCCCTGTGATGAGCTCGACACACGACAGTAGCTCACTACGTTGATGGTGTTGGTGGACATGTCTTGGCTCCTGAGAATGTCTCTAGAAGTCAATGTAACATATTTTGTTTGGTCGTTCTAGGTTTGTAATATTTATTGTTCGACCACTTTCTATTCCCGAAGCTTGAGAATACCTGCGGTAATGGCTGATGCGTTCGCATCTAGAGTTTCGAGTGCGTTGAGTGCTTTTTCATGAGCTTCAGGTGAGCCTGTCGTCCTTGCCCACAATGCCAATTCTTCAATGGCTGCCGCACAGGGCAGTTGCCCTTCCCATAGTAGGGTTAGTACATCTGCTGTGGCTATGTTGTCTTGCATGGCTGTCATCCGTAAACCATGTGTGATGAGCTTCAGAGTCCTTGTAACAGCTCTGATAGGGAGAGACCCAGACCGTCTGCAAGCACTTTGGTGGCCTCAAGGCTGGGGTTCGCTGTGCCTGTCTCGATGCGCGACATGTATGTCCGTACAAAGCCGCACCTATCAGCAAATGCTTCTTGGCTGAAGCCCTGACTGTGGCGTAGATCACGCACACGTTGCCCGAAGGTCTTTCTGAGATTTTGGTTTGTCTGCATTCCCGAATGATGGGCGTCTGTGCTCTAATCGTGAACACACCAAATGATGACACACCAAGTGATACATGAGGATGGTTTATGAAGGCTTGCAAAGGGATGTTTGTAATGAACGCAAAGCTATCAACGGCATTGGCAATTCTTTGTTTGGCAACTTCGGCGTATGGGGCTAAGAAAAATGCTGAACCTACGCCATGGGTTCAAGAGCCCACCACATTTTTAGGCATTAAGTTTGATGAGAAACTGATTTATCAGATGAAGCAGTGCCCAGCGGACTACAGTGTTCCTGCCGAAATCTGTTATCAACGTCCATTTCAAGGTTACTACCCTCTGTTTGCCGTGCCTTCTCTAGGGTTGCATGGCTATACAGCTGGCGTGTTGACGCATGACTCCTTGATCCGAGAAATTGTACTCAACACGAAGACAGATGATTACGATGCGGTGGTCGCTTTGCTCACCCAAAAATATGGGCGTCCACAAAGTCAAAAGACGGAGATGGTGAAGACGAAGGTTGGTGCCACGTTCCAGAATGAAAAATCATATTGGGAAGGTAAGAAAGTACAAATTATCTTGAGAAAGTATAGCGATAATATTGATACTAGCTCCATATCATTAATAAATAAATCTGTCGCTGTAGAAGCTTTGAGAGATGAGCACGGGAAAGTAAGCGAAAATGCATCAAAACTTTGAAAGCCTGTGCTGAGTTGTTTAAATTCTACGATTTCGTAGAGAGCATGACCGCTGCTTAGTAAGGAGTGGCTAAAGGCTGCGTACAATCAGGTGCACAGCCGCTCTGTCTCAAGGATGTCGGTGTATTGGCTCAGTTATTACCCCTGATAAAGCACCTGATAAAGCCTTGGATGATCACGTTATTCACTGTTGCCCAGTATCTGCGTACTTGAGGCAGGCATGGATCAATCGCGGATAGTGATGCGCGGGACGCTTCCTAGACCCTACACAGGTAAACAAAATGCTGGCAGTCCACTATTACAAAGCGAAAATAAGTTCTCAGCAAAGCTAGGGATTCTTAATTCGGTCAAACAAAGTGTTACGAGTCACACAGTTTTTTTAATTTAGGAAAATAAAATGGAACCTATACACTGGCTTGTTGTATTTATCATTCTTTGCGTTCTTATCTCGTTTATTGCAAACAAAAAAGGACGCTCAGGTTTACTTCTCTTCTTCTCTATGGTTGCCCCTGCGGTACCGCTGATGATGATAGCTTCCTATTCTCTAGGAAATAACATGGATGCTAAGCCTATTGCAATGTGGGTTGTTGCTTTCCTCTGCCCGGTTGTTGGTTTTTTCTGGGCGATAATGGCTAAGAACAAAGAGCAAATGGCTGCTGATACTGGAAGTTATGGTGGTATGAAGAAGTGCCAGTTTTGTGCTGAGCCTGTAAGAGTGGAGGCTATTAAGTGCAAGCATTGTGGTAGTAAATTAGACCTTGATGCCTAGCTATTCAGACTTGTTTAAAGACTAGTAATCTGTAGTATCGTTTTCTGTGCGATGCACAGCAACATCTAATTGTTCTGTGTGCACACAGAAGATTGCAAACATCTCTGATTGACAATCAGGAGTGGCGTATAGAGTTTTAACTCTTCAATACAGAACGTGTCAGCAGTGAGCGACGAAGGAGTGAATGCTCTTAGGGAGAAAAGGGTGATAAACCCCTCCCGCCTTTGATCTGTCTTCTGAGTCTACTCAGAATTTTATTCCTATCGTAACTACGATAGTGATCTCATACTAAGGGATATACATCTATGTCGTGGTAACGACATGGTTATCCTTCTTTTTATTTTGATGGGTTTTATCCCATCTTTCTCTTAACTTTCTCAAGGACACAGCTTCAGGGATGACCTCCCTGAAAACTGAGCATTCATCGGGACAATCTCCCGAGAGTCAAAGCATCGCTCGCTTCGCTCTCTCTATATATAATAGGATTTTTTCAAACCCCTTTATTTACGTGGCTTGCAGACCATTTTTAGCGTAGTTTTTTCAAAAAACCTACGGGAGCACTACGCGGCTTCGATGAGACATTCGTCCACGCTGAAAGGGCGAAGGGCGCCCGTATGCAGGTAGCCCGTTGGGCGATACCAAGCCGCTATGTACCGGTCACGTGCCTTGTCCGGTCCTCTGAAAATAAGTCGAGGGTTGATGGCAAGCTTGATCTCCCCCTTACGTATATCACCACCCCTTGATGTATCGACCCTTAACATGTTCGCATCGATTAAGGTGTTCAGCTTTTTCATCAGATTCGATTCTGTCGTGTTCAGTGCTTTCGCCAGATCAGCCTGAGCAATGATGATAACGCTATGGTACTCAACCAACCCATGCAGCTTGCGAAGGGTATTCATCATCGGCAGAGTGATACGACAATCCACGCCGTCACGGCGCCATACGCCATGGGCAATGTCTTGTGCGTAGATCAGTGAGTGCAGCGTGTGCGCAGGCAGCTTGCGACGGTCAATGAGCTTGTGCTTCAGGAACGCACTCAGGTCGTCAACACTCCGGCAACTGCTTAGTCCGGGGCATTGGTCGGGACATTCGCTGAAAACCGATGGTTTGTCGTCATAGCCGAAGATTTCGCCAGTTGTTGAACTGATCAATAGCCCATCGACGTGCAGAAAGGGTGTTGCGGTAAAAGCTGGGCAGTAAAGTGCCATTGTTCATTCTCCTTTTAAGTTTATTTCATAGGCATTCCTCTTGGGTGGCTGCCAGTGGATTGTACAAATCGCAGACGCAAAAACACCCATGCGATCCTGATCTGGGATGAGTCAGAGGAGTGCATGAGGCTTGATTTGATACTTTTGGGTGCTGTCTGTAAGGATTGCTTTATACGCGAATGATCCGTATTTGTCAAGAGGTTTATTGTTTGCTTTCTCGACTTGCGCGTTTGTTGCTTAATCGTTAAACAATGCGCAACCAACTAAGAACGAGATGTTGCTCGTGCCGACCTCATACTTTTCCAGAAAGCACGTAAAGCCCCGTACAGCCTTGGTAGCTGTCGGGGTCACATTGGGTAGGGTTGCATCGGGAACGCTCTGTAAAGCCTTTGTGGGAGCTTCTGGCTGCTGTCGCTTTTAGCGTGTGTTGCTGGGTTACTCAGGGATACCCAAATCACCAAATGTTTCGAGTACTTCCTTTTCGATTTCTGAAAGTAGTTTGACCCGCTTGGCTTCCTCTTTCATTTTCTCTTTGGTCTCGGCTGCTTGAAGCAGTTGCTCAGTGAGCATTTTTTTATACCTATCATGCTCGCTTTCAAGCCAAGCGATGTACTCAAGCTTCACTTGGGCATCAAGTGCTTGGCGTTCGCCAATCTTGATATGTTCAGGTTTCTCCATGCGGCACCAATAACTGCCAGAGCCAAAAGAGGGCGGATACTTCAGGCTAAGCATGTAACCCTTAGCATGATGATCAATTACATTGGTCAGAAACTGAACCGGGATCTCACCACGAACGAGAGCAGTGCACTCATCAGTTTGATCATAAACAATATGTCGAGCCTCTTGGCGCTGCATCAATATAGCAGCGTCGAACTTCGGTGCGGTACCTTTAATGGATACTTTGGTAGTCATTTTTTACTTCTTCCTTTTTCTGTTTAATAAATTCAGCATTCTGAATGGCGGTTGTTCTGTATTGTGCTTGAGTTGGAAGACACCTGAGATAAGGTGTTTTTGAGGATTTAGATACACGGTTTACAAGGGATGTAGCCATGCAAAACACCGTACCTTGTAGGGTGCATAGGGGGAGGGGATTTAACGGGTTTTGGGGTAATGAAATGGCTTATTGTCGACGCTTCGAATCTACCAGTGATTCCAAGAAGCTCGGACTTACAGCAGCAAGGTCACCCACATTTACCAACACACCTTGACGGTTAGCTTTAGACTTGAGTTTGTAGTATTTATTAAGTACTGTGGTTGAAACGGGATGAAGCTCGTGATGCTCATCCGGCGTAGGTGTGTGAGATGTGGTGATTGCTTTAAAAATTAACTGAGATTGTTTGTGAATTGCCAAGTAGTTTATATTTATTCCTCTATAAGATACGTTCTATCCTCTAATGTGTAGGTTGAAAGTATTTTGGATTGACGGGTTTAGATTTTTATTGCAGCTTTCTTCGCGTCACCACGGCGTAGATTGTTCGTGACCGTGCTCAGTAACACCTGTAGACAGTGCTGATGATTTTTATACCCAGCCCGACGCATTAGCCCTTCCAGTTGGAAAACAGCTTGTTCATTGAGGAATACCTTCATTGTGAAAGCTCCAAGTATTTAGTTAGACGGCCATGCACGTACTTGTTGATAGATGCGCCAGATGCCTTGGCAGCTTCTTTGATTGCTTCAAAGTGATTGATACGGAATGCTAGCTTCAGAGGCACCATTGGTGTTTTGTTTGCCCTCCAGCGAACTCCGCGACAGGTAGATGAGCAAGTGACCGCGTGACTACGTTTACCGGCTAATGATCTGTTACAGACAATGCATTGTTTTTCTACAGGCATAAAAAATTGCTCCGTTTAGAGTTGGTAATAAAAAGTTGGAGTATGTGTTGGGTGTTGCGCAATAAAAAGGCCGCCCGCTGAAGGAGTGGCCTAATAATTAAGGGGGAAGGTAACTAACAGTCACTGACGGTAGAAGAAAAGCAGGTCGCTAAGATTGGTCTTAGTTTTTCTCCCTATATGTGCATATTATATACTAGTAAGCGCATTTTTGTCAATATGTTGGACGAGTTTGTCAACTTTTTCTTCAGTTATTTTGCTAGGTTGAAGTTGAGGTTTTTGATTGCTTCGAACGTCGCTTTAATATGAATTCGGCTACCGTAAACACCGAAGATGGCGGCAGAGTCCTAATGTCTAGCGATGCATTTGACTAAGGAGTCTCTCACTCATACCTGCCTCATCCGTATATCACTGTGTTGCGGAAGCTGTGGAAGGCTTTCGTGGTTTAGTGGCCCAGCACTTTGTCTTGTATCTGCCGAGCCATGTATATGGGGAGGGGCAGCCAGCTGGTAATTCAACATGGCTGGCCGCCCGGTTTGATTAGTCGATCAGGTGCAATACGTCCCTCACGTTTAGATGGGAGTATCGCGCAACCGACCGTGTATCACGGTGCCCAGATACGATCATGATCTGAGCGTTGTTGAATCCCTTTTTCGCGACGTTCGTGATTCTGGTGTGCCTGAGTTGATGCAACCTGACGCTACTATCTAAACCTGCCTTTACGCGCGCTAAGCGCACAGCCTGAGTTACGGCGTGCGGTGTGACGGTGAACACTTGACCGTTCGGGTGACCTCCCACAGTGGCCCAAAGTTGGGCGAGGTGGAGAATTTCAACAGCTCGGCGGGTGAGGGGGACAGACCGTGTACCGTTCTTCCCGTCAATCACATCGGCAATGCGATCACTCAGGTGCAGGCAGTCTTTCGTTAGCTTCAGGATTTCAGAGCGTCGCATCGCAGTTTCGTATGCTAGTTCTACGATGAGTTTCATGGTGGGAGAGAGCTTTTCCAGCAAACGCTCAAGCTCACTTGTCCTAATCACCTTGTCCGAAGACCGGTCTGGCTTTGGGAGTGCGATATCACTTACAGGATTATGAATGTCGATCAGCAGGCCGCGCTTGGCGAACCTATAGAATCGGGACATAAATGCGAGCTGCGTCCTGCACGTGGACGGCTTCACCTTCTTCAATCGCATAATCTTGAAGTCATTGACCATCTGTGGCGTGATTTCGTTAATGGGCTGAGTGAAGTGCCTGCCCAGATGCTCCACGATCTTCAGTGCGTGGTTGTAGCTACCTTTACCCTTGAGCATCGTTTCGCAGTAGATCATGCCCAACGTATAGATGGTGTGGTGCTTGTGCTCCATTGTCACGGCTTCGAGCTGGTTTGCCCATGACTCTGCTTCGGCCTTCGTGCTAAAGGTTTTCGACTGGGGAGATTTACCTTTTACGCGTACCTGAGCGTTCCAGTTGCCGGATGGAAGGGAGCGGAAAGTAGCCATTGTTGACGCCTCATAATGTGAATGGGCGTTCTGTGAAATCCAAGAGCAGCAGGGCTGGGAGCTCGCTCCCAGCAGACCTTGACATGGTGGGGGTCGTTGGTTCGAGTCCAATCGCGCCTACCAAACAAAATCCGCTCTGCTGGGCGGTCTAGAAGGGCTCACCGAAAGGTGGGCCCTTTTTTGTTGGTGCGATTTGCAAGTTTTTTTGCAAAACCCTCCAGATGCTTCCGGGTCATGGCCGGCGGGTAAGAGGGGGGCGTCATCGGTTTACTCGCTCAGGCCTCAGAAACAAGCGGCGCTGAGATGCGTGAGTCCCTGCGGGGCTATCCACTCTCGCTACATGCACGATGTTCAACCACCCACAAAATTTATTGGTTCGCAGCAACAATTTTTCTTGTTGGACACCTCCCGCCCCCAGGCAGCAAAGTTGCGGCCACTGACGCTCGACCTTCTGGGTCAACAATAAAAAACCGAGCCGACTGCACGCCACTTCCTGCTGTGAACCCTTTGTTCACATCCTGCTGTAATGGCGCCGCAGCGCGCACTTAAGGACCTCACCGCCATGCAAACTGTTGTGAACTTATGGCCGTTGATCGGCGTACTGGTGATCGTGGTTGGCTTTGTATTGCGTATCAACCCTCTGTTGGTGGTCACCGCCGCCGCTATCGCCACCGGGCTTGCCGCCCATTTCCCCCTGGAAAAAATCCTCGCCACCATGGGCGATGGCTTCCTTCAGACCCGTGCCCTGCAATTGATTCTGTTGCTGCCCCTGGCGGTCATTGGACTGCTGGAGCGGCATGGGCTGCGCCTGCATGCGCAGAATTGGATTGCACGGTTCGAGCGCGCCACGGTCGGGCGCTTGTTGATCATCTATCTGTTTGTGCGTGAATCCACGGCCGCCATGGGCTTGACCAGCCTGGGCGGGCATCCGCAGATGGTGCGTCCGCTGCTGGCGCCGATGGCTGAAGGTGCAGCGGAAAAACGCTACGGCAAACTTCCCGAAAAACTGCGTCATAAAGTGCTGGCGATGTGCGCGGCAACTGACAATGTCGGCCTGTTTTTTGGTGAGGATATCTTTGTCGCCTTCGGTGCAATCGCCTTGATGCACACCTTCCTGCTGGGCTCGGGGATTGATGTGGAGCCGCTGCATATTGCGGTATGGGGGATTCCTACGGCGATCTGCGCCTTCATCATTCACGCGATCCGCCTGCATCGGTTTGACCGAAGGCTCACCCGAGAGATGACGCCGGCCGCTGCACCCGTGGAGGCCGCACAATGATTATTTCCATTCAATACCTGTACTGGCTGGCCGGGGTTCTGCTGCTGATCACGGCGGGCATGATCCTGATGGATCGCACCCATCCCAAACGCTGGACCAGTGCATTGTTCTGGCTGTTGTTCGCCATTCCATTCCTGATCGGTGAGCGTCTGCCGTCGGTGGCTATCGGGGTAGGCATAGTGGTCATGGCCTTGATAGCCGGCATGGGCGGCGTCGGCCGAGGCAAGCATGCCGAGCTGCACGACAAAGCATCCCGTGCCAGCGCTGGTCGCCTGGGGCACAAGCTGTTCATCCCGGCGTTGGCGATCCCGCTGACCACGGTGATCGGATCGGTGTTGCTCAAGCACACCGAGATCGGCGGAGTGCCATTGCTGGACCCGAAAAACACGACCTTCGTTTCTCTCGGTATCGGCTGCCTGATCGCCCTTGGCCTGGCGTGCTGGTTGACCCGTGATACGCCGGTGCAGGCCTTGCGTGAATCCCGTCGCCTGACTGAAGCGCTTGGCTGGGCCATGGTGCTGCCGCAGATGCTGGCAATGCTGGGCTTACTGTTCAACGAAGCCGGGGTTGGTACGGCTGTCGCGCACGTCACCACTACCTATATCAACCTTGATTTCAAGTTGGTGGCGGTGATCGTCTATGTGCTGGGCATGGCGTTGTTTACGGTGATCATGGGGAATGGCTTTGCAGCTTTTCCTGTAATGACCGGCGGTGTCGGCGTGCCAGTGTTGGTGGGTATCTATGGCGGTAACCCCGCGGTGATGGCGGCGATCGGTATGTTCTCCGGCTACTGCGGTACCCTGATGACCCCGATGGCAGCCAACTTCAATATCGTTCCGGCGGCGTTGCTCGAGCTGCCGGACAAGAATGCGGTAATCAAGGCCCAGCTTCCGACCGCGTTGATGATGCTGGTGGTCAATATTGTGCTGCTTTATCTGTTGATGTGAGGCCGTGATGCAAATTGTACTGCTGACGGGTTTCGAGCCCTTTGATCAAGACCGGGTGAACCCCTCCTGGGAAGCCGTGCGCCAACTGGACGGCGTGCGACTGGGGAGCGATGTGCAGATTGTTGCGCGATTGCTGCCTTGCGCATTTGCCACGGCGGGCGCGTGCCTGACCGGGCTGATCGACGAGTTGCACCCTGCGATGGTGATTGCGACTGGCCTGGGGCCTGGGCGTAGCGATATCTCAGTCGAACGGGTGGCGATCAATATCAATGATGCACGCATCCCCGATAACCTCGGGGAGCAGCCTATCGATACGGCTGTCGTAGCCGGCGGCCCGGCGGCCTACTTCACGACCTTGCCGATCAAGGCGATGGTCAAGGCTGTGCGCGACGCGGGAGTCGCGGCCTCGGTATCGCAGACGGCTGGGACATTTGTGTGTAACCAGGTGTTTTATCTGTTGCAGCATGCGCTCGCAGGTTCTGGGGTACGCAGTGGGTTTATCCACGTACCTTTTCTGCCAGAGCAGGTGGCAGATTCACAGCGGCCCTCAATGGCGTTGGATACGTTGGTTGCGGGGCTGCAGACAGCTGTGCTGGCGGCGTGGCAAACACCGGTAGATGCAGAGGAAGCGGGCGGGCAGGTCAGCTGATCGGCCCGACGCTCCTCAAATCGCAAACAGTCGGGTAAGCCCGAAGGTGATAGCGCAAGCCAGGCCTGTCATGGCGAATGCGGTTGCCACGTACCATTTGATAAGGTTCAGTTCAGTAGTTGCCAGGTCTGCCTTGGAAGCGAAGTGCTTGTCCATGGCATCTGCCTTGCTCGAAACGGTGATCAGCTTCTCATTCATTTCAGCCAGCCCCTTTTCCAGTAAACCTAATCGCATTTCCATTTCAGGATCTCCATAATTTTACCGCTGCCGGCTCTCCCTTGAGCCCCTTGGGAAGCGAGACTAGTCTGGCTTGCGACCAGTGTTAAGAGACAAACCTTTGCAAAATAACACCGGGCGTTTGCGCTCAATCTTCCCGTCTAGGAAAGAACAACTCAAAACACGTCACACCTGCCTCACTGCTTACGCTGTACCGCCCGTTATGCAGTTGCATGATGGTTGCCACAATCGATAATCCCAACCCGTTGGACTGTGCAGAACGTTCCCGTGACTCATCCACCCGGTAAAACCGTTCGAACAGCCGCGGCAGATGCTCGGCGGCGATGGTCTCGCCTTGATTGCTGACCCTCAGGTGAATGCCATCGGCGCTTGGCACGGCGCGGATCTCCAGCTCGGTACCTGGCGCACCATATTTGATGGCGTTGGCGCACAGGTTCGCCAAGGCCCTGCGCAGCAGCATTGGCTCCGCCCAGATCACGCCTTCACCTTCGGCGTGAATGCTGATATCCACATCACCCGCCAAGCCCTCAAAGTACTCGGCGATGCGTTCCACCTCGTCCCAGGCACTGAGTTCCTGGCGTTGCCGCAAAGCACTGGCCGGGTCGGTGCGCGCGAGGAACAGCATGTTATCGAGCATCCGCGCCAGGCGTTCAAGCTCTTCCACATTGGACGCCAACAACTGCTGATAACTTTCAATGCTGCGGTGCTGTTGCAGGGCGACCTGGGTTTCCCCCAGCAAATTGTTGATGGGTGTGCGCAGCTCGTGGGCCATGTCGGTGGACACCTGACCCAGTTGGACAAAGCCCTTGGCCAGCCGCTCAAGCATGGTATTGAATGAATCAATCATCGGCAGCAGTTCCTTAGGCGCACCGTGGCTGTCGAGGCGTTCGGCGAGGTTGCCGACGCCAATGCCTTGAGCGTGCCGGGCCAGGCGTCGCAACGGTAACAGCCCGCGATGAACCAGCAGGTAGCCGACCAGGGCCAGGATGATTGCGGCAACGCTCGCCAGGATATAAACGCTCAGTCGATAGCTGGCGAGTACGCTGGTGCGCTCGGTCATCAGGCGCCCCGTGGTGACTTGCAGGCTGCCCAGGTCGCCGGAGTCGATGGACGCGGCGACGGTGGCGAAGGGTACGCCGTTGATGCTGGGAAAATGGTGTACGTCGGCGAGCGTCAGTTCGTGGTTCTTGGGGACCGGGGGTATGGAAGGCAGGTCGATATTGCCGGGATTGACCGTCAGCAATGGCTTCTGTCCTGGCGCGGCGATGCTCAGTACCGATTCGCGGTTGCCGAGCATGTTCTGGAACAACTCCGGCTTGGTCTTGATCAGGTCCAGGGTGTTGCTGTCATTGAGCAGGTTGCGCAACTGATCGATGCGGTAGATCAAGGCCGCGTCGTCACGCATGATCAATTCCCGCTCCAGTTCGCGATACAGCGCCACACCGAGGGTCGCCAGCAGGGCGAAGGCGAGCAGGGCGAAGATCAACGCCAGGCGCAGGGTCAGGGAGTAATGACGGCGTGTGTTCATGGCTGGGTATCGAAACGGTAGCCGATGCCACGCACGCTGTGGATCAGCTTGAGCTGGAACGGGTCGTCGATTTTCAGGCGCAGGCGCCGTACGGCCACGTCAACCACGTTGGTGTCGCTGTCGAAATTCATGTCCCACACCCGCGACGCGATCAGCGAACGGGACAGCACCTGGTCCTGATGAGTGGCGAACAGGTGCAGCAAGGCGAACTCTTTGTTGGTCAGGGTGATGCGGGTGCCGGCGCGGGTGACACGGCGTTTGAGCACGTCGATTTGCAGGTCGGCGATCTGCAGCTGTTCCTCCTCGCGGCTTGGGCCACGACGGGTCAGGGTTCGCAAACGTGCCACCAGTTCGGCGAAGGAAAAAGGCTTGATCAGGTAATCATCGGCACCCAGCTCCAGGCCCTTGATGCGGTCGGCAATGTCGTCGCGAGCCGTCAGGAAAAGTACCGGCGTATCCGCTTCCTTTCGCAGGCGGCGCAGCACCTCCCAGCCGTCCATTTTCGGCATCATCACATCCAGCACGATCACGTCGAACGCTGTTTCCAGGGCCTGGTGCAAACCGTCCACGCCGTCACGGGCGAGGCTGACGGAGTAACCCAGTTCCTGCAGGCCGTTGAGCAGGTAATTGCCGGCCTTGGGTTCGTCTTCGACTACAAGAATGTTCATGGAAAGTGCCCTGTCTCAATGCGTGGCGCAAGTGTAGCCCGATCAATTGTCGCTGGCGCAACCGATGCCCTGGACCTGGTAGTCCAACACATGTTCGCGACCCTGGCTGTCCAGGTAGTCGAGGCGCGCCGGGACGATGCCGCATTGGCCGTAGGTGTCGGTGCTCGACAGCACTTTGGCCACATCCAGGTGCACGAAGAAGCCGGTTTTGTCATGGATCACAGGTTCTGCGGCAAGCACGGAACCGGTAGCGAGCAGAGCGGTAAAACCGAGGACAAACAGTTTCATGGTGGTATCTCTCTTAAAGGGTTGGCTGCCAGATCGTGACAGTGAGTTCACGGTAACCAGGCACCCCGAACAGCCAACCAACAGGATGATGACAAGTTTGTAATGCACGGCTCAGGGCTGGCGGCCAGAGGCCTCGAGGATCAGGTCGGTGATTTCCTTGGCGTGGGACACCAGCGACAGATGGCTCGAAGGCAGCTCGATGGTGGTGGCGTTCATGCGCTTGGCGAGGAAGCGCTCCAAGTCCGGATTGATGGTCTGGTCATTCGCCGACACTGCATACCAGGAAGGCTTGGTGTGCCAGGCGGCATTGACGGTGCGACCGCTGAACAGGGTCTTGGCGATGGGCTGCTGCACGGCGTACAGCTCCATGGCCTTGGCATGCGGCACATCGCCGGCAAAGTATTTGAGGAAGGCCTCCTGGCTCAGGGTGAGGTAGCCGTCGTGGTCTTCAACGCCGGCCCGCACCGGCATGCTTGGATACTTTGCCGAGAGCGCGACAAAGTCCTCATTGGCGTCAGGCGCGCGGGCGGCCACGTACACCAGGGCGCTGACCTTCGGGTTGGCCCCGGCGTCGACTCCACTGTATGAAGTGAGGGTGCTGGTAAGACTTACCGCTCCATTACAAACCTGTAATGCAATCGACCTCGGTAGCGTTTACAAGCACCGAGGTGATCCGTAGATTGCATCGGGCTATCATTTTTCCGCCCATGAGGAATTCGCTCAGTGTCTATCCGAGCTTCAGCCGTGTTCAATCGCCGTTACCGTGCCTTTTTGTTTGATATGGATGGGACCTTGCTCAACTCCATTGCCGCTGCCGAGCGGGTGTGGAGCATCTGGGCTGAACGTCATGGGCTGGATGTGGCGGCTTTTTTGACGACTATTCACGGCGCCCGCGCGATCGACACCATCACACGCCAGGCATTGCCGGGCGTCGATCCCGAGGTTGAAGCGCAGTGGATCACCGAGGCAGAAATCAATGATGTCGAAGGTGTTGTGGCGATTTCCGGCGCCGTGGCGTTTCTGAACCGCCTGCCGGGTGATCAATGGGCGTTGGTCACTTCTGCCCCCAGGGAGTTGGCGTTGCGCCGACTGCAAGCAGCGGGCATTGCGCCGCCGGCGGTATTGGTGACGGCTGAAGACGTGGCTGTCGGCAAGCCGAATCCGGCTTGTTACGTTTTGGGGGCGCAACGCCTGGGTGTGCCGGTGCAGGAATGCCTGGTGTTTGAAGATGCGCCGGTGGGTATTCGTGCGGGAGAGGCCGCAGGCGCGGATGTGATGGTCGTGACGTCGACGCATCACACGCCTATGGCCACTGACCACCCTTCGATAGACGGGTACCAGCAGTTGGACGTACAGCGTGACGCAGACGGCTTGTTGTACTTGCAGAGTCGGGCGGGCTGATACGAAAAGGCCAAACTCGCGCTGTGACGCTGTTGATAGGGGGGCTGCTAGCGATGAGCGCGATGTCACTGACGCGTTTGCCGGCACAACCTGCGTTGCACGGACTTCTGGATGGGTTTGAGACAAAACAGGAACAAGTACCCGCAAAGCAGCAGCGCCAAGTCCAGCCCTGAATGAGGGGCGGCGGAGCCGGAGCCTTCGATTGCATACTTCAAACCATAGGCCAGCCCTGCGAAGACCCATCCTATCGATAAGGCGATCATCCAAGACGTGTAGGCAAATGGCGGTGGGGGCCTGGGCCGCATCGACATGCTCCTGAATGCACACGGATGGCTGAGTGTCAGTCAGAAGATTCGGCTGAGAATGAAACAACAAGTTCCGGGCGTGAAGACAGTTTCATCTTTCCATGAAGATGAACGTATTGGTGGCGTCAGTCACGCAGCAATGACAAGAGCGGTGTGAAGAGGTTTTCGCCAGCCATTACAGTGCACGAAAGGGCTGGCTACTGAGGGCGCTTCAAGGCGTCTGGTTTTTGTCCGGGGCAGTCAAACCGGCCTGGATGCGCTGGTAGATCTCCTCGCGATGCACGGCAACATCCTTGGGTGCGTTGATGCCGATTCTTACTTGCTGGCCGCTGACGCCCAGGATGGTGACCGTGATGTCATCACCGATGTTTATGCTTTCACCAACTTTGCGGGTGAGTATCAGCATGGACTTCTCCTTGATTACTTTTAAGGACACATGTTTCAGACAGGGCAGGTGTCGGATGTGTGTAGCTTACTGCTAAGCGCTTCCCTGTGACTGCCTCTTTTTAGGACGCATAGAGGCGACATTAATTCCCATGGCGGCATCATACAGGTCTGCGATACATGATTCGCATTGTTTAAGCCAATGTTTATGACGGCCAGAATAGACAGTGAATGATAAAGTCGCCTCTTTATCTTTAAAGGAGCAGGGCAGTGCGTAAAGTAGCGATGGCAATGGCGGTGTTGGCATTGGCCGGTTGCGGTGAGGACAAACGCGTGGAGGCCCCCAGGAGCAAGCCTGTCGTGACCGAAAACCAGCCTCGAACCGGCGCGATTGCTGCCCAGGAATGGGACGTGTGGGTCGGGCCGCCGGACCACAAGCTACAGGCCATCACCGACCTCACGGCCTGGTTGCTGGAGCATGGTTTCAACTTTTACATCGTGAAGGTTGACGGCAAGGACGAAGTCCTGCTGGGGCCGTTCGCGACCAAGGCTGAAGCGCAGGCCAAGCAGGCACTGCTCAACGAGAAAATGGCGCGCGCCAAGAAAACCGATACCGAATCGCAGGTTATCGAGCACAAGGCGGCACAGTAACGCGCCGGGTGGGCGGGAGTTTCGCCCATTTTCAACTACAGGCTTTCAGATTCACCGGGCCGACAAACTCATTGCCGCGCCCCATCACACACGCCACTGTCTGGTTACGCTGGCGCTCCCAGGCCTGCACCGGGTAGGTCTTGTTCCAGGCTTCGTACAACTGGCGATCCTGTTTCGACAGGCGCAAGCCGTACTGTTTGCTCATATAAAAATAGGTGCGGGCGATCATTCCCCGGATGGAAGGGCGCGGCATGACCTTCTTGGCCTTGAAATCCACTTGAGTCAGGCAAGACCCATACTGCCCGCTTTGTACCGGCAGCCAGCCAAAACTGAAGTTATTACGGTCACCGTTGACCTCGCCGATGCTGGGTACCAGGTTGTGCAGGTCCGCTTCGGCACGCTTGAACACGTCATCATGGCGCGTGCAGTTCTTACGTCCACCGTCCTGCCAGCATTGGCGCTGATGCCCGATCTGCCAGGCGGGAACAATGTGCTCCCATTCGATGCGTGCGGCACGATTGGCGTTTTTGCGGGGGATGTAGCCACAGGCTTTCAAGTCCACGCGATTGCCCGTGTACTTGCAGCCGCAATAGAACTCGGTGGATTGTGGCGCGTAGAGCTTCCAGGCGATTTTCTTGGCTTCACTGAACGTGCGTGGCGCCTGGGCGTGGGCGGTGACAGCAAAAAACAGGCAGCAAACCGCGATAAAACGGACACTCATTGAATCAATCTTCCTTCGGTACAACCCAGAAAATCTGTACGCCACCGTCGTCACGATAGGCGAGGGTGACGTTGTCGTTCTCTGCTATTTCCTCCAGCAACCGCGCCCATTCATCCTCGGGCTCGTCCGGCAAACGGAAGATCAACGCCGCCTTGGCTTTCTGGGCGTTGGTTGAATTGATGATCTTTTGCACGCGAATAGCCAGGCGTTCGTAGGCATCAGGTGCGGTTGGCACTGCGGAAGAGGACTTTGCCACGGAGTATTCCTTAATAAGCTGTACGCACATACAGTATTTAACTGTAGGCGATTTCGCAACTACTTAAAATTCAAGAAGTTCGTCTTACAGCAATTCAGGCAATTGGGTGTAGGGCGGGGCGGGATGGTGCAGGAGCGAGCATGCTCGCTCCTGCAGGGGGACAGTCAGGAATCAATATTCCCAGAACATGCGCTGCAGCTCTTTGCTGTCTTGGGTCTTGGTCAAGGCGACCATGGCCAGGATGCGGGCTTTCTGCGGGTTCAGGTCGAGTGCAGCCACCCAGTCGTATTTGTCGTCAGGCTGTTCGGCGTTGCGCAGAACCATGCCACCGGCATTCACGTGGGAAGAGCGAATGATCTGTACACCCTGTTTGCGCAGTTCCACCAGGGCAGGTACGACTTTGGAGGACACGGAGCCGTTGCCAGTGCCGGCGTGGATGATGGCTTTGGCGCCTGCTTGAGCCAGGGCCTTGTAGGCAGTGTCGCTCACGTTGCCGTAGCCATAGGCGATCTCGACGTCCGGCAGGCTCTTGATGTTCTTGATATCGAATTCCGAATCCATTGTGTGACGCTTGGCCGGCAAGCGGAACCAGTAGGATTTGCCTTCAACCACCATGCCCAGTGGGCCCCATGGGCTCTTGAACGCTTCGGTCTTGATATTGATCATCTTGCTGACGTCGCGACCCGACTGGATCTCGTCGTTCATGGTGACCAGCACGCCTTTGCCGCGTGCATCCTTGCTGCCGGCCACGGCCACAGCGTTGTACAGGTTGAGCATGCCGTCCGCCGACATGGCGGTGCCTGGTCGCATGGAGCCGACCACCACGATTGGCTTGTCGGTTTTCTCCACCAGGTTCAGGAAGTAGGCGGTTTCTTCCAGGGTGTCGGTACCGTGGGTGATCACGATGCCGTCCACATCCTTGCTGTCGGCCAGTTCGGCGACGCGGCGACCCAGTTGCAGCAGGTTGTCATTGTTGATGCTTTCGGACGCAATTTGCATCACTTGCTCGCCACGCACATTGGCGATCTGGCTAAGCTCAGGAACACCAGCGATCAATTGCTCGATACCGACTTTCGCTGCCTGGTAGGTGGCGCTGTTGGCTGCGCTGGCGCCGGCGCCGGCAATGGTACCGCCGGTGGCGAGGATCACCACGTTGGACAGTTTGGTCTTGGTTTCAACTTCCTTTGCCTGGGCGGCAACGGGGAACAACAGCAGGAGGGCTAACGCGCCCGGAACAAAAGTCTTCAGTGCAGATTTCATTATTTTTCTCTCTGGTTTTTGATGAGTGCTGTAGCAGGTTCACCTAGAACACCCGTGCGGTTCTGAATGCCACGAGGTGATGAGGTAGAGCAGGATCTGTACCAGGCTCAGCGTGAACGCTAAAACAATTTAAATTATTGATTTATAACAGTTAATATTGATTTTTCGGGCTTATTTATCATGTGGGTGTCCGGCTTTCCGAACATCGGACCGCATTGCGTTCGGTTGTCCGAAAAGTTGACCGCCAGGCTTTTGAGGATGCATGAATGATGCGTTCCAGCCTGTCGTTTCAGAGAACGATTGGAAGTGTGTGATGTTTAGCTGCATCTATGCCCAAGCGTGAGGGAGGGCCTGGATGAAAGGCTGTTTTCAACCGTTGACAAATCTCGACAAGGTTCTCATAGTTTGAACAACGCAAACGTTTGCGAGATGTTTCACGAAGCACTCATTGAGTATCGTGATAGCTCGTATCAGTCCCCCGGGTGGGAAGGCTGCCGAAGGGGTCTTCGGTGCAAGCGTTGCTCACAATAATCATAAGATCGGAGTGAAACCATGAAGCTGCCATTCGCTGGACGTCTTCTTGCTGTCGCTGTGCTTGCCGCCGCATCCGCTGCCCTGCCTCTCTCCTCTGCATTTGCCGATGACGCCGCCAAACCCAAGGTCGGCCTGGTCATGAAATCCCTCGCCAATGAATTCTTCGTCACCATGCAGGACGGTGCCAAGACGTATCAGAAAGAGCACGCCGCCGATTTCGACATGATCACCAACGGGATCAAGAACGAAACCGACACCAGCGCGCAGATCGATATCGTCAACCAGATGATCCTCGCCAAGGTCAACGCCATCGTGATCGCGCCTGCTGATTCGAAGGCACTGGTCACCGTGCTGAAGAAGGCCTCCGATGCCGGTATCAAGGTCGTCAACATCGATAACCGCCTCGACCCGGATGTGCTTAAAAGCAAGAACCTCGATATCCCATTCGTAGGCCCGGACAACCGTAAAGGCTCGAAACTGGTGGGTGACTACCTGGCCAAGCAACTGGCCTCGGGTGACAAGGTCGGCATTATCGAAGGTGTGCCGACCACCACCAACGCCCAGCAACGTACCGCAGGCTACAAGGATGCGATGGACGCTGCCGGCATGAAGATTGTGTCCACTCAATCCGGCAACTGGGAAATCGACCAGGGCCAGAAAGTGGCGTCCGCCATGCTGAGCGAATACCCGGACCTCAAGGCCCTGCTGGCCGGTAACGACAACATGGCCCTGGGCGCGGTCTCCGCCGTGCGTGCGGCAGGCAAAGCCGGCAAGGTGCTGGTCGTAGGCTATGACAACATCGAAGCCATCAAGCCGATGCTGCAGGACGGTCGTGTGCTGGCGACCGCCGACCAGGCCGCTGCCAAGCAAGCCGTGTTCGGTATCCAGAATGCGCTCAAGCTGGTCAAGGGTGAGAAAGTCGATGCCAAGGACGGCGTGATCGAGACCCCGGTCGAACTCGTCCTCAAGAAGTAATTCCGGCAATACCCCAACAGCGCCCGCTCGTCCTGGGCGGGCGCCTGGAGATTTTCCTATGTCATCTTCCGCCCCGAACGCTGTCCTCTCGGTCAGCGGTATCGGCAAGACCTATGCCCAACCGGTTCTGTCCGACATCACCCTGACGCTCAATCGTGGGGAAGTGCTGGCGCTGACGGGTGAAAACGGCGCAGGCAAAAGTACCTTGTCGAAGATCATCGGCGGGCTGGTCACGCCGACCACCGGGCAGATGCAGTTCAACGGCCAGGATTATCGCCCTGGCAGCCGCACCCAGGCTGAAGAGCTGGGCGTGCGCATGGTCATGCAGGAACTCAACCTGCTGCCGACGCTGACCGTTGCCGAAAACCTGTTCCTGGATAACCTGCCCAGCCACTGCGGCTGGATCAGCCGCAAGCAACTGCGCAAGGCGGCGGTCGAGGCCATGGCCCAGGTCGGGCTGGACGCTATCGACCCTGACACTCTGGTTGGCAGCCTGGGCATTGGTCATCAGCAAATGGTCGAAATCGCACGCAACCTGATCGGCGATTGTCACGTACTGATCCTTGACGAACCCACGGCCATGCTCACGGCCCGTGAAGTCGAGATGCTGTTCGAACAGATCACCCGTCTGCAGGCCAGGGGCGTGGCGATCATCTATATTTCGCACCGGCTGGAAGAACTTGCCCGTGTTGCCCAGCGCATTGCGGTACTGCGCGACGGCAAGCTGGTCTGTGTCGAGCCGATGGCCAATTACAACAGCGAGCAACTGGTCACCTTGATGGTGGGGCGCGAGCTGGGCGAGCACATCGACCTGGGCCCGCGAACCATCGGGGGGCCGGCGCTGACCGTAAAAGGCCTGACCCGCTCGGACAAGGTCCGCGACGTGTCCTTTGAAGTGCGTGCGGGCGAGATCTATGGCATCTCCGGCCTGATCGGTGCCGGCCGTACTGAATTGTTGCGCCTGATCTTCGGCGCCGACCTGGCCGACAGCGGCACCGTGGCGCTCGGTTCGCCGGCCCAGGTGGTGAGCATCCGCTCGCCCGTGGACGCGGTAGGCCACGGCATTGCCCTGATCACCGAAGACCGCAAGGGTGAAGGGCTGCTGCTGACCCAGTCCATCAGCGCCAACATCGCCCTGGGCAATATGCCGGAAATCTCTGGCGGTGGGGTGGTCAACAGCCGCGACGAAACCGCCTTGGCCAAGCGTCAGATTGACGCCATGCGCATCCGCAGTTCCAGTCCGGCGCAGTTGGTCTCCGAACTGTCCGGCGGTAACCAGCAGAAGGTGGTGATTGGCCGCTGGCTGGAGCGCGACTGCTCGGTGATGCTGTTCGACGAGCCAACCCGCGGCATCGACGTGGGTGCCAAGTTCGATATTTATGCCTTGCTGGGCGAGTTGACCCGCCAGGGCAAAGCGCTGGTGGTGGTGTCCAGCGACCTGCGTGAGCTCATGCTGATCTGCGATCGCATCGGTGTATTGTCCGCCGGGCGCTTGATCGAGACGTTCGAGCGCGACAGCTGGACCCAGGATGAATTGCTCGCCGCCGCCTTCGCCGGCTATCAGAAACGTGATGCGCTGCTCAACGACGCAGTGCTTAGGGATACCCCATGAAAACCACAACCTCCCCTGGCAAGACCGGCGGCAACTTCTATGGCCTGGGTACCTACCTGGGTCTTGCGGGTGCCTTGCTGGCGATGATTGCGCTGTTCTCGGTGCTCAGCGATCACTTCCTGTCCTATGACACCTTCAGTACCCTGGCCAACCAGATTCCGGACCTCATGGTGCTGGCGGTGGGCATGACTTTCATCCTGATCATCGGCGGGATCGACCTGTCGGTGGGCTCGGTGCTGGCACTGGCTGCATCGGCCGTCAGCGTGGCGATCCTCGGCTGGGGCTGGAGCGTGTTGCCGGCTGCCGTACTGGGCATGGGCTGTGCGGCCTTGGCCGGCACCATCACCGGCTCGATCACCGTGGCCTGGCGCATTCCGTCGTTTATCGTCTCCCTCGGCGTGCTGGAAATGGCCCGGGGCGTCGCCTACCAGATGACCGGCTCGCGCACCGCCTACATCGGGGATTCATTTGCCTGGCTGTCCAACCCGATTGCCTTTGGTATCTCGCCGTCGTTCATCATCGCGTTGCTGGTGATCATCGTCGCGCAGCTGGTGTTGACCCGTACTGTGTTTGGTCGTTACCTGATCGGTATCGGCACCAACGAAGAGGCCGTGCGCCTGGCGGGGATCAATCCAAAGCCCTACAAGATCCTGGTGTTCAGCCTCATGGGCCTGCTGGCCGGCGTGGCGGCGCTGTTCCAGATTTCGCGCCTGGAAGCGGCGGACCCGAACGCCGGCTCCGGCCTGGAGCTGCAAGTGATTGCGGCTGTGGTGATCGGCGGCACCAGCCTGATGGGCGGGCGCGGCTCGGTAATCAGTACTTTCTTTGGTGTGTTGATTATTTCGGTACTGGCGGCTGGCCTGGCGCAGATCGGTGCCACGGAACCGACCAAGCGCATCATCACCGGTGCCGTGATCGTGATTGCCGTGGTACTCGATACCTACCGCAGCCGGCGCGCCAGTCGGCGGGGTTGAACCATGGCAACCATCAAGGATGTGGCAGCGCTTGCGGGTATTTCCTACACCACGGTGTCCCATGTGGTGAACAAGACCCGCCCGGTCAGTGAGCCGGTGCGTATCAAGGTTGAAGCGGCGATCAAGCAGCTCGACTACGTGCCCAGTGCCGTCGCGCGCTCACTCAAGGCCAAGACCACGGCCACCATCGGTTTGCTGGTGCCCAACAGCCTCAACCCGTATTTTGCAGAACTGGCTCGCGGCATCGAGGATTACTGCGAGCGTAACGGCTACTGCGTCATCCTGTGCAACTCCGACGACAACGCTGAAAAGCAGCGCAACTATTTGCGCGTGTTGCTGGAAAAGCGCATCGACGGCTTGATCGTCACATCGGTGGGCGGCGATGACAGTGGCCTCGCCGCCGGCTTGAGCGCAGTGCGCACGCCCATGGTGATCGTCGACCGGGCGCTGGATGGCATTGATGTGGACCTGGTGCGCATCGATCACGAGGAGGGCGCCTACCTGGCGACCCGGCACCTGCTCGAATTGGGCCATCGCGACATTGCTTGCATTGGCGGCCCTGCCCATACCCGTGTCGCGCAAATGCGTTTGGCGGGTTTTTACCGTGCGCTGCGCGAGGCCGGTGCCGAAGTGGCCGCCAACCGCACCCAGGAAAGCGATTTCACCAGCACGGGCGGTTATGCCGCCGCTGTGCAATTGCTGGCGCAAAACCCGCCCAGTGCGATTTTTGCCAGCAACGATATGATAGGTTTCGGCGTATTGCGTGCAGCGGCAGAGCGCAATATTCGCGTACCCGGCGAGCTGTCGGTGATCGGTTTCGATGACATTCAAATGAGCCGTTACGTCTACCCGGCGCTGACCACGGTCGGGCAGTCGATCGTGCAACTGGGCGAGACGGCCGCCGAGCTTTTACTGCGAAGAATTGCAACACCCCAAATGCCATTCGATCAACGCATCGTGACGCCGAGCATCGTGTTGCGTGAGTCGACGGCACCTGTCTCCGGTACGTTCGCCCAATACCGCTGAACCGAATTGATGAGTACTGATGTATGCCAGCAAAAGTAGTGGTAATAGGCAGCTTGAACATGGACCTGGTCACCCGTGCCAGCCGTTTGCCCCGTGCCGGTGAAACCTTGATCGGCCAGACATTCTCAACCGTACCTGGCGGCAAGGGTGCGAACCAGGCGGTAGCCTGCGCACGCTTGGGGGCCGATGTGTCGATGATCGGCTGTGTCGGCAGCGATGCCTATGGCATCCAGTTGCGCGATGCGTTGGTGGTGGAAGGCATCGATTGCCAGGCCGTCAGCACCGTGGACGGTTCCAGTGGCGTGGCCTTGATCGTGGTCGACGACAGCAGTCAGAACGCGATTGTGATCGTGGCGGGCAGTAACGGCGAACTGACGCCAGCCTCATTGCAGGCGTTTGATGCGGTGCTGCAGACGGCTGAGGTGATCGTCTGCCAGCTGGAAGTGCCGATGAATACGGTAGGCTATGCCCTCAAGCGCGGTCGTGAGCTGGGCAAGACGGTGATCCTCAACCCTGCACCGGCCAGCGCGCCGTTGCCGGCCGAGTGGTACGCCTCGATCGACTACCTGATCCCCAATGAAAGCGAAGCTGGCGCACTGAGTGGTGTGGCCGTCGACTCCATTGACAGTGCCAAGGCCGCGGCCACCCAACTGATCCTGGCGGGCGCCGGCAAAGTCATCGTCACCCTGGGCTCTCAGGGCGCACTGTTTACCGACGGCCAGAATTTCGAGCACCTGCATGCGCCCAAGGTCAAGGCGGTAGACACAACGGCAGCGGGTGATACGTTCGTCGGTGGCTTTGCTGCGGCGTTGGCCAACGGCAAGAGCGAGGCCGAGGCCATTCGTTTTGGCCAGGTCGCGGCGGCATTGTCGGTCACCCGCGCCGGTGCGCAGCCCTCTATTCCAACGCTGCACGACGTACAAGGTTTTGTGCCCTCATGAAAAAGACACCTCTGCTCAATATTGCCCTGTCGCGTGTGATCGCCTCCCTGGGGCACGGTGACATCCTCGTGATCGGTGACGCTGGCCTGCCGGTGCCGCCGGGTGTCGAGTTGATCGACCTGGCATTGACCCAGGGCATCCCGGATTTCATCAGCACCTTGCGTATCGTGCTCAGCGAGATGCAGGTTGAACGCCATGTGCTGGCGGAAGAAATCCTGCTCAAGCAACCACCGGCGCTGGTCGAGCTCAATGCGCTCACAGAGCAGGCGGCCCTCGGTGAGCGGCGCCTGGTCAGCCATGACGAATTCAAGCAGCTCAGCCACAAGGCGCGCGCGGTGGTGCGCACTGGTGAATGCCAGCCTTACTGCAATATCGCGCTGGTGTCCGGCGTAACGTTCTAGCGTTCTCAACGACAAGGAGTGTTTTATGCAATATGGTCTTCCCACCCTGAAAAACCTGTTCCGGAGTGTTCTGCTTTTGTCTGCGCTCACTGCTGCAAGCGCCCAGGCGGCGGAAAAAATCGACCTGGTCATCGACACCGACCCAGGCGCCGATGATGTGGTGGCATTATTGTTTGCCATGGCCTCCGAGGATGAGCTGAACATTCGCGCGCTCACCACCGTCGCCGGCAACGTGCGCCTGGACAAGACCTCCCGCAATGCACGCCTGGCCCGTGAATGGGCGGGGCGCGAGGATATCCCGGTGTACGCCGGTGCGCCCGCACCGCTGCTGCGCACGCCGATCTACGCCGAGAATATCCACGGTAAGGAAGGCATTTCCGGCGTCACCGTGCATGAGCCGAAAAAGGGCCTGGCGGACGGCAATGCCGTTGATTACCTGATCAATACCCTCAGCACTGCCAAGCCGCACAGCATCACCATCGCGATGCTCGGCCCGCAGACCAACCTGGCACTGGCGCTGACCCAGGCACCGGAAATCACTCAGGGCATCAAGGAAGTCGTGGTAATGGGCGGCGCGCACTTCAACGGCGGCAATATCACGCCGGTGGCGGAGTTCAACCTGTTCGCCGACCCGGTCGCGGCTGAGATTGTGCTCAAGAGCGGCGTCAAGCTGACCTACCTGCCGCTGGACGTGACCCACAAGGTTCTGACCAGCGAAGCGCGCCTGAAAAAGATCGCCGACCTCAAGAACAACGCGAGCAAGGTGGTTGGCGATATTCTCAATGAATACGTCAAGGGCGACATGGAGCACTACGGTATTCCCGGCGGCCCGGTGCATGATGCAACCGTTATTGCCTACCTGCTCAAGCCTTCGCTGTTCAGCGGACGTGAGGTCAACGTGGTGGTGGACAGCCGTGAAGGCCCAACCTTCGGCCAGACCATTGTCGACTGGTACGACGGCCTGAAACAACCGAAGAACGCGTTCTGGGTGGAGAACGGTGATGCCCAGGGCTTTTTCGATCTGCTGACCGAGCGCCTGGCGCGTCTGAAGTAATGGGTTGACCGGTCCAGTCGGTTCTTATTCGCGCTCGGGGTCATGTGCCCCCATGTGATCGGCCGGGTATTTCTCGAATATCTGGCCGATGAACGCTTGGGCTGCCTGCGTACCCAGTTCCTTGACCAGCAGGTCGATGCCGATGATTGCCAATTCCTCTGGGCTGCCGGGGCTGTAGGAGCTTTGTCCTTGGGGCCACTTGGCTTTGATATCGGCTTGGAGCGTTACGGTGGTCATGTAGGTCTCACGGGGCTGAAAGTACTGGGCAATGCGCTGGAACGCGGTTCTTACCGGGCCAGTTAACCATTTTGCATCGCGTTTGGCACTGATACTTAGGCATGAGTCGATTCGGCATGACGCTGCTGCTGTGCGACACTGTCCGCCTGTTTAATTGCCGGGGACACCACGTGCAGATCGATTTGAACAACCCCGAGAACCTGACGCTGGCGAATGTGCGCCAGCTCCTCGCCAGTGCCAGTGACGATGAACATGCCCAATTGCGGGTGACCAAGGCCGGAATTGCCTATATCTCTTCAGGGAGGGTTGTCGGTGGCGTTGATATCGATGGGCTGCTGTTCCGGCTGGAGACTTGGGCCAAGGGTTCCGGATACGTAGGGAATGTGGCCGCCAGTGATGAAGTCTGGGTGACACAGATCTTCAATGCACTGAAGGAAAACTGGCCGAAGCCTGCGTTCGACTACATCGACATCTATTGAGCACATTCATATCCGGTCACGATTGAGCGGGCGAATGCCTGTCCCGACTCAGGCAAACTTGCCCGGCGGCGGTTTACGTCTTGAAACCAATCCGCACAATCGCTGTCGCACGATCTCTGTCCATTTTTATCATAGGAGGCTTCATGCCTTGGAAGCTCGCATCATTCGGTACTTTGTTGGCGGCACTTGCGTTGGCGGGTTGCAGCACCCCGGGTGCCTCTGAGCCAGGCAAAGACGCCACCGTGACCGACGCCGGTCATAGCCGCTGTGAGTCGAAGGCCGCCGAATTCACGATCGGCCAGAAAGCCTCGCCCGAGTTGCTGGAGCAGGCGCGTACCCGTGCCGGTGCGCAGAACGCGCGGATCCTCAAGCCGAATGACATGATCACCCTGGAGTACCGCTCCGACCGCCTCAACCTGAACACCGATGACAACCTGGTGATCACGCGGGTCAATTGCGGCTAAGTCTCTCAAGGCTTTTGCAGTGCCCATAAAAAACCCCGTCACATGGACGGGGTTTTTTTAGCTCAGCGGAGAATTACTCGCCGCGAACCTGTGCAGCTTGCATACCCTTTTGGCCTTTCTCAGCCACGAAGGAAACGGTTTGGCCTTCTTTCAGGCTTTTGAAACCGTCGCTTTCGATAGCTTTGAAGTGTACGAACAGGTCGTCACCGCCACCTTGAGGAGTGATGAAGCCGAAGCCTTTTTCATCGTTGAACCATTTAACGGTGCCGGTTTGGCGATTAGACATGGTGTATCTCCAAGAAACATATATTTTCAGTAGTGCTGTGCTGCTCAGGCCAACTGGGCACACCGGGCTATCATAGTCGAAATGTTCGGCTTGGGAGCCCCCCCAAGGCATTGTTTGCTAATCAATAGCGTTGCGTTTAGTCCCTGTTCCGGCTGAAAGCCCCGATCCACGGGGCTTGCGCCCGAAATATCAACTGGTAAAAAAAGCCGTAAAAGCTGCGTAATTTGTGAGAAATGGCAGTTTTACAGCCGTTTTACCGGTAAAAAAACCGTCTGATCTGTGGCGGATCTTACTTTTTCTTCACGACTTTGCAGGACGAAATAGCCGCGACTGCTTTGTTTTTAAGCTCCGGGCTGGCGTTCTGGTTGGTCATGAGCTCTTTGATTTCCGCGGTGCTCAATTCGGCGTTGATCTTGTCGGCGCCACATTCGCAGTGGGCTTTGGCAGTTTTGACGTCTACGTTCTGGCTGGCGGCTGCGCTGCAATCGCTGACAAAGCTGTCACGGGCACCGGCTGGCCAGTTGGACGGAGCGGCCGCCTGTGCACCGAGGGAAAGAAGGGTCAGGGAAGCGGCGAGAGCGAGGGTAGAGGTAAAACGCATCATGAGGATGCTCCTTTGGGTCGAGGACGAACGGCGATTCTCAGTGGGTTTGAGGCATTGCGTACAGCTCAAGTTCACTTTTGCAGCTATAAATGGCGGATTTTGTCGTAACGCAAGATAGCAGCGCCGCGATGACCGTTCATCTGTGCTAGCATCTTGCGCTTGGCTATTTCCAGGCGTGCCAATTGCCGCCTTGCCAGGTTCTTTTTAGCTCACTCCAGTCACTCTGGTTCGATTATCGGTTGGCCGAAAGGCTCCTGCCGCTGTAAGGCAGGCGTTCATCATTGAACGGCCTGGTGTTGGATCTTGTACTGGCTCATCCCAACCCACGTGACCTTTGGTAGGGGTCACCACTAGGAGAGGAGGCGCCATGCCAACTATTACTCTTCCCGACGGCAGTCAACGTTCATTCGATCATCCGGTTTCCGTAGCCGAGGTCGCCGCATCCATTGGTGCAGGCCTGGCCAAGGCCACTGTGGCCGGCAAGGTCGACGGCAAGCTGGTCGATGCCAGCGACCTGATCACCTCCGATGCCAGCCTGCAAATCATCACGCCCAAGGATCAAGAGGGGCTGGAGATCATTCGCCACTCTTGCGCGCACTTGATTGGCCATGCGGTCAAGCAGCTGTACCCCACCGCGAAGATGGTGATCGGTCCCGTCATTGAAGAAGGCTTCTATTACGACATTGCCTACGAGCGTCCTTTCACTCCGGACGACCTGGCTGCCATCGAACAACGCATGCACGCGCTGATCGAAAAAGACTACGACGTGATCAAGAAGGTCACGCCGCGCGCCGAAGTGATCGACGTGTTCACCGCCCGTGGCGAAGACTACAAACTGCGCCTGGTGGAAGACATGCCGGACGAGCAGGCCATGGGCCTGTACTACCACGAAGAATACGTCGACATGTGCCGTGGCCCGCACGTGCCGAACACACGCTTTCTCAAGTCCTTCAAGCTGACCAAGCTGTCCGGCGCCTACTGGCGTGGGGACGCGAAGAACGAGCAACTGCAGCGGATCTATGGCACTGCCTGGGCTGACAAGAAGCAACTGGCGGCCTACATCCAGCGCATCGAAGAAGCCGAGAAACGCGACCACCGCAAGATCGGCAAGCGCCTGAACCTGTTCCACCTCCAGGAAGAAGCGCCGGGCATGGTGTTCTGGCATCCGAACGGTTGGACCCTGTACCAGGTGCTCGAGCAATACATGCGCAAAGTTCAGCGCGAAAATGGCTACCTGGAGATCAAGACACCTCAGGTCGTTGACCGCAGCCTGTGGGAAAAGTCCGGGCACTGGGCCAACTACGCCGACAACATGTTCACCACCCAGTCGGAAAACCGCGACTACGCCATCAAGCCCATGAACTGCCCTTGCCACGTGCAGGTGTTCAACCAGGGCCTGAAGAGCTACCGCGAGTTGCCGATGCGCCTGGCCGAGTTCGGTGCCTGCCACCGTAACGAGCCATCGGGTGCGCTGCACGGCATCATGCGCGTGCGTGGTTTTACCCAGGACGACGCCCACATCTTCTGCACCGAGGAGCAGATGCAGGCCGAATCCGCCGCGTTCATCAAGCTGACCATGGACGTTTATCGTGATTTCGGCTTTACCGAAGTCGAGATGAAGCTGTCCACTCGTCCGGAAAAACGCGTCGGCTCCGACGAACTGTGGGACCGCGCCGAAGCGGCACTGGCCGCTGCGCTCGACAGTGCGGGCCTTGCGTACGACCTGCAACCGGGCGAGGGCGCTTTCTACGGTCCGAAGATCGAGTTCTCGCTGAAAGATTGCCTTGGCCGCGTCTGGCAGTGTGGTACCCTGCAGCTCGATTTTAACCTGCCGATCCGTCTGGGAGCCGAATACGTCTCCGAAGACAACAGCCGTAAGCACCCGGTTATGCTGCACCGGGCGATCCTTGGCTCGTTCGAACGGTTCGTCGGGATCCTGATCGAGCACTACGAGGGTGCATTCCCTGCGTGGCTGGCTCCGACCCAGGCAGTGATCATGAATATCACTGATAAACAGGCAGATTTTGCCGCTGAAGTTGAAAAAACACTCAACGAAAGCGGATTTCGTGCCAAGTCCGACTTGAGAAATGAAAAGATCGGCTTTAAAATCCGCGAGCATACTTTGCTCAAGGTTCCCTATCTTTTGGTTATCGGAGATCGGGAAGTCGAGATGCAGACTGTCGCTGTGCGTACTCGTGAAGGTGCTGACCTGGGCTCGATGCCCGTCGCCCAGTTCGCTGAGTTCCTCGCGCAAGCGGTTTCCCGGCGTGGTCGCCCAGATTCGGAGTAATTATTATTAAGCGTGAAATGAGACAAGATAAACGAGCTGCACCGAAAGCCCCGATCAACGAGAATATCTCGGCACGCGAGGTTCGGTTAATTGGCGCTGACGGCGAGCAGATTGGCATCGTCTCGATTGATGAAGCGCTTCGTATCGCTGAAGAGTCCAAATTGGACCTGGTGGAAATCTCCGCCGACGCAGTCCCGCCTGTTTGCCGGGTGATGGACTACGGCAAGTCGATCTTCGAAAAGAAGAAGCAGATTGCTGCGGCGAAGAAGAACCAGAAGCAGATTCAAGTAAAAGAAATCAAGTTTCGTCCAGGGACGGAGGAAGGGGATTACCAGGTAAAACTGCGCAACCTGGTACGTTTCCTGAGTGATGGGGACAGGGCCAAGGTATCCTTGCGATTCCGCGGCCGTGAGATGGCCCACCAGGAGCTGGGGATGGAACTCCTCAAGCGGGTTGAAGCTGACCTGCTCGAGTACGGTTCGGTCGAACAGCATCCTAAGATGGAAGGACGCCAGCTGATCATGGTCATCGCCCCGAAAAAGAAGAAGTAATCAACAGGGCACGGCAGGCCTTCTGATTATGTTTATCAACTGAATGCGGAGTATCCGAACATGCCAAAGATGAAGACTAAAAGTGGTGCTGCTAAGCGGTTTCTGAAAACTGCTAACGGTATCAAGCACAAGCACGCTTTCAAGAGCCACATCCTGACCAAAATGTCGACCAAGCGTAAGCGTCAACTGCGCGGTAGCAGCTTGCTGCATCCGTCTGACGTGGCAAAAGTCGAGCGCATGCTGCGCCTTCGTTAATTTTTGGATCAAGAATAGAGGAAGTAACTCATGGCTCGTGTAAAGCGTGGCGTCATTGCCCGTAAGCGTCACAAAAAAATTCTGAAACTTGCTAAAGGCTACTACGGCGCGCGTTCACGCGTATTCCGTGTTGCCAAGCAAGCGGTAATCAAGGCAGGCCAATACGCCTACCGTGACCGTCGTCAGAAAAAACGTCAGTTCCGCGCTCTGTGGATCGCTCGTATCAACGCTGGTGCACGTGTTAACGGTCTGTCCTACAGCCGTTTCATCGCTGGCCTGAAAAAAGCGTCCATCGAGATCGACCGTAAGGTTCTGGCTGATCTGGCAGTGAACGAAAAAGCGGCGTTTGCTGCGATTGTCGAGAAAGCTAAAGCCACCTTGGCTTAAGTACCCCCGACAGTCACCCTGGGTTACGCTGTAGCCCAAGGTGTTAAACGTCATAAATAGGGGAAGAGCCTTCAAGCTCTTCCCCTATTTTGTATCTGGAGTCTGTACATGGAAAACCTGGACGCGCTCGTCGCTCAAGCCCTTGAGGCTGTGCAAAGCGCTGAAGATGTAAATGCCCTGGAGCAAATCCGGGTTCACTACCTTGGCAAAAAAGGTGAATTGACTCAGGTGATGAAGACCCTGGGGAATTTGCCGGCTGAAGAGCGCCCGCAAGTCGGTGCGCTGATCAACGTCGCCAAGGAGCGTGTCACAGAGGTGCTCAATGCGCGCAAGGCGTCGCTCGAGGAGGCCGATCTTGCGGCCAAGCTCGCCGCCGAGTCCATTGACGTAACCCTGCCTGGCCGTGGTCAGGCCTCGGGCGGTCTGCATCCGATCACCCGGACTCTGGAACGTATCGAACAGTTCTTCACCCATATCGGCTACGGCATCGCCGAAGGCCCTGAGGTCGAAGACGATTATCACAACTTCGAGGCGCTCAACATCCCAGGCCACCACCCGGCCCGGTCGATGCACGACACCTTCTATTTCAACGCGAACATGTTGTTGCGCACCCATACCTCGCCGGTACAGGTCCGCACCATGGAAGCGAACAAGCCGCCGATCCGCATCGTCTGCCCAGGCCGTGTATACCGCAGCGACTCCGATATCACCCACTCGCCAATGTTTCACCAGGTCGAAGGCCTGCTGGTTGATCGCGATATCAACTTCGCCGACCTCAAGGGCACCATCGAAGAATTCCTGCGGGTGTTCTTCGAGAAGGAGCTGGCGGTACGTTTCCGTCCATCGTTCTTCCCGTTCACCGAGCCGTCCGCTGAAGTCGATATGGAATGCGTGATGTGCAGTGGTAAAGGCTGCCGCGTCTGCAAACAGACCGGCTGGCTGGAAGTGATGGGCTGCGGCATGGTTCACCCCAACGTGCTGCGCATGTCCGGTATCGATCCGGAAGAATTCTCGGGCTTTGCCTTCGGCATGGGTGTAGAGCGTCTGGCCATGCTGCGTTACGGCGTGAACGACTTGCGTCTGTTCTTCGACAACGACTTGCGGTTCCTCGCGCAATTTCGCTAGTCGTAACGAATCTTTAGGAGAGCAGGATGAAATTCAGTGAACAATGGCTGCGTGGCTGGGTAAGCCCGCAGGTTAGTCGCGACGAGCTGGTTGCGCGTCTGTCGATGGCCGGTCTTGAGGTCGATAGCGTTACGCCGGCCGCCGGTGTTTTCAGTGGCGTGGTGGTAGGCGAGGTGCTGAGCACCGAGCAGCATCCCGACGCTGACAAATTGCGCGTATGCCAAGTGAGCAATGGCGCGGAAACCTTCCAGGTCGTGTGCGGAGCGCCCAATGTGCGCGCGGGCCTGAAGATCCCGTTCGCCATGATCGGTGCCGAGTTGCCGGGCGACTTCAAGATCAAGAAGGCCAAGCTGCGTGGCGTTGAATCCAACGGCATGCTGTGTTCCCAGGCGGAGCTGCAGGTCGGCGAGGGCAATGATGGCCTGATGGAACTGCCGGCCGACGCGCCCGTGGGCCAGGACATCCGCGTTTACCTGGAACTGGAAGACGCCAGCATCGAGGTCGACCTGACCCCGAACCGTGGCGACTGCCTGTCCCTGGCTGGCCTGGCGCGTGAAGTGGGCGCTTTGTACAACGCCCCGGTCACTCGTCCGGTCGTTGCAGCTGTACTCGCTGTGCACGACGAAGTACGTCCGATCGACGTGCTGGCCCCCAACGCCTGCCCACGTTACCTGGGCCGGGTGATCCGCAACGTCGACCTGTCCAGGCCCACCCCGCTGTGGATGGTTGAACGCCTGCGCCGCGCTGACGTGCGCAGCATCGACGCTGCCGTCGACATCACCAACTACGTGATGCTGGAGCTGGGGCAACCGCTGCACGCGTTCGACCTTGCCGAAATCAACGGCGGCATCCGTGTGCGCATGGCGGAAGACGGCGAGAAGCTGGTGCTGCTCGATGGTCAGGAAGTCAACCTTCGCGCAGACACCCTGGTTATCGCCGACCACTCCCGCGCCCTGGCGATTGCCGGCGTGATGGGTGGCGAGCACAGCGGCGTATCCGCTACCACTCGCGACGTATTCCTCGAAAGCGCATTCTTCGACCAGATCGCTATCGCCGGCAAGGCCCGTTCCTATGGCCTGCACACCGACGCGTCGCACCGCTATGAGCGCGGCGTGGACTGGAACCTCGCCCGTGAAGCCATGGAGCGCGCTACTGGCCTGCTGCTGGAAATCACTGGCGGCGAAGCCGGCCCGATCACCGAAACCGTCAACAAGCAGTTCCTGCCATCGGTTGCGCCGATCACCCTGCGTGCCAAAAGTGTTGAGCAGATGCTTGGCCTGGTGATCGAACCGGCTGAAATCGAGCAACTGTTGTCCGCCCTCGGCCTGGGCATTTCCGCCGGTGGGGAAGGGCAGTGGAGCGTTGAAGTACCAAGCCATCGCTTCGATATCAGCCTGGAAGTCGACCTGATCGAAGAGCTGGCCCGCCTCTACGGCTACAACCGCCTGCCGGTTCGTTACCCGCAAGCGCGCCTGGCGCCGCAACCCAAGGCCGAGGCGCGTGCGCACCTGCCTGAGCTGCGTCGCCTGCTGGTTGCCCGTGGCTACCAGGAAGCGGTGACCTACAGTTTCATCGATCCCAAGCAGTTCGAACTGTTCAACCCTGGCGTCGAGCCGCTGCTGTTGGCGAACCCGATCTCCAACGACATGGCGGCCATGCGTTCGTCCCTGTGGCCAGGCCTGGTGAAAGCACTTTCCCATAACCTGAACCGTCAGCAAGACCGCGTGCGCATGTTCGAGAGCGGCCTGCGTTTCGTTGGCCAGCTCGATGGCCTGAAGCAAGAGCCAATGCTGGCTGGCGTGGTGTGCGGTAGCCGCCTGCCGGAAGGTTGGGCGCAGGGCCGCGATGCCGTGGACTTCTTCGACGTCAAGGCTGACGTGGAAGCGGTGCTGGGCTTTGCCGGTGCACTGGACGCCTTCACCTTCGTACCAGGCAGCCATCCGGCGTTGCACCCAGGCCAGACAGCACGCATCGAGCGCGAAGGGCGTTTGGTAGGTTTCGTCGGTGCCCTTCACCCTGAACTGTCGAAAACCCTCGGTCTTGATCGTCCGGTGTTTGTGTTCGAACTGGTCCTGGCTGAAGTGGCTTTGGGCAAAATGCCCAAATTCAGCGAGCTGTCGCGCTTCCCTGAAGTGCGCCGTGACCTGGCGCTGATTGCCGACCGTGACGTGGCTGCCACTGCCGTTCTGGATGTAATCCGTGAAAATGCAGGGGAATGGCTGACAGACCTCAGGCTATTTGACGTCTATCAGGGTAAAGGTATTGATCCGCATAGAAAAAGCCTTGCAGTTGGCTTGACCTGGCAGCATCCATCGCGCACTCTTAATGACGATGAGGTGAATACCACGACACAAAATATCCTCACCTCGCTCGAACAAAGGTTGAACGCCACGTTAAGGAAGTGACGTATGGGGGCTTTGACGAAAGCTGAGATGGCGGAACGTCTGTACGAAGAGTTGGGTCTGAACAAGCGCGAGGCCAAGGAATTGGTCGAGCTGTTTTTTGAAGAGATCAGACACGCTCTGGAAGACAACGAACAGGTCAAATTGTCCGGTTTCGGCAATTTTGACCTGCGGGACAAACGCCAGCGGCCTGGCCGCAATCCAAAAACGGGAGAAGAAATCCCGATCACGGCTCGCCGTGTGGTCACCTTTCGTCCAGGGCAGAAGTTGAAGGCCCGAGTTGAGGCTTATGCTGGAACCAAGTCATAACGACGAGCTACCCGTCATCCCAGGCAAACGCTACTTCACCATTGGTGAAGTCAGCGAGCTTTGTGCGGTAAAGCCGCACGTGCTGCGCTATTGGGAGCAGGAGTTTCCTCAGCTCAACCCCGTCAAACGCACCGGGAACCGTCGGTATTATCAGCGCCAGGATGTGCTGATGATCCGACAGATCCGAGCGTTGCTCTACGATCAGGGGTTCACCATCAGCGGCGCGCGTCAGCGTATGTCCGGTGATGAAGCCAAAGACGACACCACCCAATACAAACAAATGATCCGCCAGATGATTGCCGAACTCGAAGATGTGCTGGTGGTTCTGAAAAAGTAATTCCGGCTTTTAAAATACTTCCACATTTCAAAAGCTTGCGGTATATTCCGGTTCGCTTCGTCAAGAAGCAAACCCAGTAACACGCCTAGTCGGGGCGTAGCGCAGTCCGGTAGCGCACTAGCATGGGGTGCTAGGGGTCGAGTGTTCGAATCACTCCGTCCCGACCATTATTCCTGAGTAAAATCAGACTCTTAAGCCGATCAGTTAGATCGGCTTTTTTGTGCCTGCACAAAACTTCTCGTTGATTTCGCTGATGTTCAGATCCGGAACTGCCTCGGACCAGATGATTTCCCCATGGGTCCCGCTGATAGTTCTTGGTCATGCCCTCAATTTGCGCCATGAGACGCCGATACGATAGGTATGACCCAAGAGGCGATGTCCTATGTTCAATGCAAGCCTTAAGAAACAGCTTCAATCTCAGACCAGTGAACTGTTAGAGCTTCGCCAACTGCGTGATGGCCTGAACCGTGAAATGCTGACGTTGAGTATCGACTCGTCGTTTAACATCACGGCCTGCAACGAAAACTTTGGAAATACGCTGGGCTACGCTCCGGATCAACTTGTCGGTCGCGCCATGGCCGAGATTGTTCCCTCGTATGTCTCCAAACTGCCGTGCTTTCATAACTTTCGAGCGGCGGTGGCCGCGGGTAAGTCAATCAGCGACGATTACAGATACCTTCATGCCAATGGTTCGTTGGTGTGGATTCATGCACATTGGCAGCCAATCATGGACGCGAGCGGCCAGTTGAGTCATGTCACGTGCTACGCGACGAACATTACCTCCCGAGTGGAAAAAGCCTCGGAAAATGCGTCGTTCATTGAGGCGTTATTACGTTCCACTGCGGTGATCGAGTTTGATCTCTCCGGGCATGTACTGATGGCGAATGATCAGTTTCTACAAGCCATGGGCTACAACCTGGGACAGGCAAAAGGGAGCCATCACCGTGTTTTCTGTAAACCGGAGCTGACTTCGTCCCAGGCGTACAAGGACTTCTGGGCAAAGCTGAACAGAGGTGAATTTGTTGCCGGCCGGTTCGAACGTATAGACAGTCGCGGCCAAACGGTGTGGCTGGAAGCGACCTACAACCCGGTTTACGACACCGAAGGCAATCTTTGCAAAGTGGTGAAGTTCGCCACGGTAGTGACCGATCAAGTGGCCCGTGAGCAAGAAGTGAGCGGGGCCGCCCAGACGGCATTTGAAATTTCTCAGCAAACGGATGTCAGCGCTCAACGAGGCGCAGTCGTCGTCAACGATACGATGCATACCATGCGTAAGATCGCCGTTGATATGCAGGCGGCCTCCGGGGGAGTAGAAGCGCTGGGCAAACAGTCATTGTTGATCAGCTCGATTATTCAGACGATCAGCAGCATCGCGCAGCAAACCAATCTTCTTGCTTTGAATGCTGCGATTGAAGCGGCTCGCGCAGGTGAGCAAGGTCGAGGATTTGCCGTTGTGGCTGATGAGGTTCGACAATTGGCGGGCAGAACCAGCACGGCGACTGAAGAAATCGCGTCGGTTGTCTTGCAGAATCAGAAGTTGGTCGATGAGACCGTCGCTGAGATGGCCAACAGCAAGTCCCAAGCCGAGCAAGGCCTGGAACTTGCCACTCAGGCAGGCCAGGTGATTGTTGAAATCCAGGACGGTGCCAAGCAAGTAGTCGACGCCGTGGGCAGGTTTGCGACCCAGTTGGCTTAGGGAGCGAAAGGGCGCGCCACAGCTGTCATCAAGGATGGGGCCTGGACACGGCCCTGCGCTGAAACGCCGGTCGGCTCAGCACAGGAACCATCCGCCCCTGAGTCATGTGTCGAGTGCGTGCTGTTTGGCTATTTCCTGGTTGCGCAAAATAAACCGCTGCAACTTTCCACTCGGTGTCTTGGGTACTTGTTCGACGAATTCGATTTCCCGCGGGTAAGCATGTGCAGCCAGGCGCTCTCGCACGTGCAGGCGCAGGACTTCCGCCAATTCGGCGCTGGGCGAATACTGGCCATGCAATACGATAAACGCCTTGATCAGTTCGGTGCGCTGCGGGTCGGGTTTGCCGATCACCGCGGCCTCGACCACCGCCGGGTGTTCGATCAACGCGCTCTCGACATCGAAAGGCCCGACGCGATAGCCCGAGGTGGTGATCACATCGTCGTTACGGCCGACGAAGCTGATGCTGCCGTCGTCATTCAACTCCACGATATCGCCGCTCAAGTAATAGCGGCTGACGAAGGCGTTGGTCGGCATCGCGAAGTAGCCGTTGAACCAGCACTGCGGCGAACGCTCGCGGTCCACCGCCAGCACGCCAGGCTGGCCAGTCGGCAATTCCTGGTGGGCGTCATCCAGCACGACAATCCGGTATCCCGGCACCGCATAGCCGGCCGAGCCCTCACGTACCGGGTGGCGTAGCCCATGATGATTGCACAGCACCATGCCGATTTCGGTCTGGCCGTAATGGTCGTGGATGACCACGCCGAGCTGTTCGGCAAACCAACGGATGACTTGCGGGTTGAGCGGCTCGCCGGCGCTGCTGACGATACGCAGGTGGCCGCGCACGGCGTCGGCGAACTCGGCTCCTGCCGCGATCAGCAGGCGATAGGCTGTCGGCGAGCCGGCCAGGTTGCGGATGTTGTATTTGGCGATGATCCGGCAGGTACTCTCCACCGAAAACGGCCCGTCATAAAACAATGTGGCATGGCCACATGCCAATGGACCGGTCACCGCGTAGTACAGACCATACGCCCAGCCAGGGTCGGCGAGGTTCCAGAATGGCTCGTCCTCACGCAGGTCGATTGCATCACGCATATAGCCCTTGAAGGCCAGGAGGGCGCTTAAAGGCACTTCCAGCGGTTTGGCCGGCCCGGTGGTGCCCGAGGTGCACATCAGCAGAAAAGGCGCACTGGCATCCAGCAACTCGGGTGCGCATTCGGTGTGTTGATGACCCAGTGCACTCCAGAAATCGTAATCGCCCGGGGCCCGTGCATGATCGTCGGTCACCAGGATGCCTGGGCAGTCCGGGATGTCATCCAGCTTGGAACGGTTGTGCGCGTCGGTCACGATCCAGCGTGCCTTGGAGCAGCCCAATCGCTGCTCGATCGCCTTGGGACCGAATGCGGTAAAAAGCGGCTGGTAGACCGCGCCGATACGCCAGGTGCCCAAGATGGCGATCAACAGTTCAACCGTGCGTGGCATCAGGCCCGCGACACGCTCTCCGGGCTTGACTCCCTGTTGCCGCAGAAAATTGCCGAAGCGCTCAGCATGGGCCTGCAGTTCGCTGAAGCGGTAATGCGTGGCACGGCCATCCCGCGTTTCGCAATACAACGCCACGGCATTTGCGTCGGCGTGGCGGTCGCAGCATTCGACGCAGGCATTCAAGGCATTCAGCTCGCCCTGCAAATCCTGCGCGGCCAGGCGTAAAAAATCGAAGGAGTTCACTGCTGAGTCGTAATCGCGCATAACGTACCTGATTGTTATTGTTGGATTAGGTGCTTTGCCCACGGCCACGGTGCGGGGGGGAGGTTGCCCCAGCCTGCAAGGCGGCCGACAGGGCCTGTGCGTCAAAGGCAGCCGCCCCCGGCAGGGCTCGCCAGGCCGACGGCCCGGCGGCGATTTCCTCGGCACTGAGCAGGCAGTGGTCGAGTTCACGCTGCAAAGCATGGGTGTCGAGATCCTGGCCGATGAACACCCACTCCTGCCGACAGTCGCCGACGATGCTGTCCCACTTGGCCATGATGCTCTGCAACCGGTATTCATCCCGCGGCCACTGCGACTGCTCGATAAAGTTCCACCAGTGCCCGACGTAGTCCCACTGGAACTGCGCGCCGCTTTGCGCCAGCAGGCCGGTTTCCAAGTGTCGGCTGGCCAGCCAGAAATACCCTTTGCTGCGTAACAGGCGGCCGTTGCTCCAGGGCCGTTGGAGGAAATCGAGCAAGCGTTGTGGATGGAAGGGCGCGCGTTCGCGGTATACCCAGGACGTCACGCCATAGGTGTCCGACTCGGAGGCCGGAGCGTCTTCAACCTCCATTTTCCTCATCCAGCCCGGCGACGCCGCAAGGCTGGGCAAGTCAAACAGATGGGTGTCGAGGAGGCGGGTCAATTCGACCTGGCCGTGGGCCATCGGCATGATCCGGGCAGTCGGATTAAGGCCTGCGAGAATCGCCCGCACAGCCTGATAACCCGGCTCGTCGATCAGGTCCCGTTTGTTGACGAGAATGACGTTGGCGTATTCCACCTGCTCGATCAGCAGGTCCGCCAGAGGGCGCGCAGGGGTGCTCTCCTGTGTGTCGTCGCGGGCCACGGTGTCCGGTGACGCGAGCAATGCCTGGAAACGGCTGCCATCGACCACCGTCACCAGGGTGTCGAGCCGTGCCAGTTCGCTGAGGCTGAAGCCTTCAGCGTCAAGGAAGGCGAACGTCTCGGCGACCGGCATTGGCTCCGAGATGCCCGTGGATTCGATGAGCAGGTAATCGAAACGCTGCTGACGCGCCAGGGCACTGATCTGTTCGAGCAGATCGGCGCGCAGCGTGCAGCAAATGCAGCCGTTGCTCATTTCGATCAGCTCATCGCGACCACGGTGCAGCGACACGTCGCGCTGCACCTCAGCGGCATCGATATTGACCTCGCTCATATCATTGACGATGACCGCCACCTTCAGGCCTTCGCGATTGCGCAGGATATGGTTGAGCAGGGTGGTCTTGCCGGCACCGAGGAAGCCGGAGAGCACCGTCACCGGCAGTCGGCCCGCCTGGGTGCCGTCCCTCATACGTTCACCGCTCGAGGGGCATCGACGCGGTCCAGGTAGCTTTCGAACAGATCGACCACCACGAAGCCGTCGTCTGCCGCATCGCCCCATAGATCTTTCACGGCAAACTCCACATGGTAGGTCGGCTGATGCGCCGCGCTTGTATCGCCATGGCCGATCGCGTCCGGGAACGGCCATTTTTCCGACGTGCGATGCAACACCACGCCTTGCTTGCCGCGCACATAGGCCGGCATGCGGATATGCCCGGCCACGTACTCGTCGCGCACGACCACGCGGTCACCGACCTCAAACGGCGCTCGACCGGTGATCGCCGCACGACCTCCAGCCTGTGCCGGGTTTGCCAGCTTGAAGTGAGAACCCAAGGCCTGGTCGAGCTCCGCCTGGGTGATGACGCCCGTTTCGACCAGCAGGGTGGCGGTCGCGATGACGTAGCGTTCGTAGTACTGGGTGCCGACATGTTGGCGAACGTCCAGGCGTTCGACGGCATGACGCACTTCGTCCACGCTGAACTTCTTCAAATGATCGGCCCCGACGAACATCAAGCTGTAGGCCAGGTGCTCCCAGTCCTGTTTGAATACCTGTTTGTAGTCCAGGCTATTGATGGTGTGAGGGACTTTGCCAAAGCCTTGGAAACCGCCGAGATCGTGAAAGCCATCCATAATAGAAACTCCGGGAGTTGAACGATGATGCGTGGTTTTTCTCAGCCAACGCGGGGCAGGGCGACGCCGATCAGCACGTCTTTGGTCACGAGTGCCTGAAGCTGCTCCTCACTCATGTGCTCGGAACCTTCAGGCCTTACCGGCAACACCAGGTAGCGGGTCTCGGCGCTGGTATCCCAGACCTTGACCACCACGTCGTTTGGCAGCTTCGTCCCCAGTTCTTGCAGCACCGTGCGCCCCTCCCGGACCAGGCGTGCACGGAACTCGAAGCCCTTGTACCACTCGGGCGGCAGGCCGAGCACCGGCCAGTTGGTGCAGGAGCACAAGCTGCAGACAATGACGTTCTTCACCTGCGGCGTGTCTTCCAGCGCGACGATGTATTCGCCCTGCGGTCCGGTATAGCCGAACCGGGCACACGCAGCGGTGCCGTCCTTGAGCAACAGCGCCCGGAATTGCGGATCGACCCAGGCCTTGGCGACCACACGGGCGCCGTTCTCCGGGCTCCAGCCGTGCTCCATCAATTGCGTGAGCTGCTCGACGTAGCCCTCTGGGATAAGGTCCTTGCTCTTGAGGACTTGAAACAATGCCCAGGCCCGTTCACCTGGGGTTGAAGTGCCCGCAGGCGTGGAATTGGATGGACTCATGGGGTATCTCCTATCAGTCAACGCGGTTGTGGAGTGGTTGAAACGTGCCGGTGTTTCTTATTGTTTTCCAGGTTGGGCGCTCAGAGCGTGCGCCAGTCCACCGTGGCTTCGAACGCCGCCGCGGCCTGGTAGATCGTGCCTTCGCCGTAGTGCCTGGCGACCAGCATCAGCCCGACGGGCAGCCCGTCCACCAGGCCGCAGGGAATCGACATGGCCGGATGCCCGGTGATGTCTTGTGGCGCGGTATTGCCGATCATTTCCAGGGCGCGCGCCACGTATTCAGTGATCGAACAGCCCGCTGGCGGGTGGGGCTGGGCGGTGATGGGCGTGGTCGGCATCACCAGCAGGTCATAGCTCTGCAAGGCCTTGTCATAGCCTTGCCGGGCGAAGCGGGCGAGGTTCTGTGCCTTGGCGTAATACCGCCCGTTGTAGTGGGTCAGGCCGTACTGGCCGACGAACATGCACAGCTTGAGCGACGCGGATAACTGGTCCGCCTGGTCGCGCCAACCGGCCTGTTTGTCCAGCAGGCCGACGTCGTACAGGCCTTTCCAGTTAAAGCCCGCGCCGTTGCCGTGCATCATCTGCATGGTCAAGCCTTCGCAACCGATGGGATGCCACAACGAACCTGCCAGGTTGTGTTCGGGAACGGACACCGGCTCGACATGGGCGCCCAACGCTTCGAGACGGGCGATAGCGTCGCGCACCTTGTCCGCCACGCGCGGGTCCTGATTGGCCAGCGCGAACCCCTCCTGCAACACGCCGATTCTGAGCCCGCTCACGCCCCGCGCCAGGTAACTGCAATAGTCATCGACCTGGGGCGCCGCCTGGCGTGGGTCGAGGCCATCGGAACCGGCCATGGCCTGCAGCATCAGCGCGTTGTCGTGCACGTTGGCGGAAATGGGGCCGACATGATCGATCGTCGCTTCAATCGCCATGATGCCGGTGTAGGGCACCAGGCCATGGGTGGGTTTCATGCCGTAGGTGCCGCAGAAGGCCGACGGGATGCGGATGGAGCCGCCTTGATCGCCGCCCACGGCGATGTCGACTTCACCAGTGGCGACCAATGCCGCGCTGCCCGATGAAGACCCGCCGGCGGCATACCCGTGGCGATGGGGGTTGTGTACCGGGGCTGGGTCAGAGGTATGGCTGCCGCCCGACAGACAGTAGTGCTCGCAAGTGGCTTTGCCGAGGATGGTCGCGCCGGCATCGAGCAAACGCGTGACCACGGTGGCATCGAAGCCCGGCACAAACCCTTCCAGCGGTGCGGCGCCGTTCATCATCGGGACGCCGGCCAGGGCGATGTTGTCTTTGAGCGCGACGGTTTTACCGGCCAGCAGGCCGCTACGGGCGCCATTTACTTCAGTCCGGTAGTACCACGCGTTGAGCGGGTTTTCCTTGGCCGAGGGACGATAGCCTGAGCTGCGCTCGTAACGTATCGGCGGAACGAAATCACACAGTTCGTCGACCAGGTCGTATGCATCGAAACTCGGTTGCATCAGGTCCAGGTAGGACGCCGCCTGTTCGTGGGTCAGTTGCATGTTCAACTGGGCCGCAATGGCTAACAGCTGATCAAGCGTGGGACGAGTAATGGCCATGATTTTCCTGTCTTTTTATCGATTCAGTCCGGGTAGCAATGGACACCAAATTAGGCCTCTATCACTGTGTTCGCATGGTTGAGCAGGACACGCATTTGGCTGAAAAGGACAGCGCCACTCAGAACACTTTCAAGACGCGCAGATTCAGCCGTGCACCTTCCCTGAAGCCTTGCTCCACCTCGATATCCCTGCCGAGCTGCGCCTGGACCTGCAAGGTTGGATCGATAAAGTGCGTGACCGTGAAACGTGCATAGGACGTCGATACGCCATCGTGCTGGTCAACGCCGTCGACGCTGGTTGCGGCCCCGGTGACATAGCCTCCGCCGAGGGCGAACGTGGTGCTTGGGGTCCAGTTGTAGCGCACGGCGGCCTGGTACTCGTAGCGCGTGTTTTCTTCGAGTTTTGCGCTGCTGGCGCCGTAGTCGTGATTGGTCGAAACCCAGGACACGTCTGCTACGGTGTCCAATGCCCACTGCGCTGAGAAGTGGTGGATATAGGCTGCTTGTAGCGTCGCCCGCCAGCGATTCTCGCCCAGGTTCAAGGCATCGTTTTTGTCGTAGCTGCCCACGGGGATGTACAGGTAGGGGGCCAGGGCAAATACATCTTTGTTGGCGGTGGGCAGTGTCCACTTGAGCGGGGCGGTGAGAATCGGGTCGCCCACGCCGTGGGCATCGCCCAGTGCGCCGACATCGCCAGCGGCGTTCATGTAGCCGAACGGCAGCAATATCTGCGGTTCCCATGAAAGGTTTTCGCCGAGGCCTATGGCATGGATGTAACGCAGGATCCCTACGTCGGAGCTGAGCTTGGCGTTGTCCGAGGTTCGATGGCCGTTCTGATACAGCTCGGACCGGTCGGTGTGCTGGTAGTAAAACAGCACCGCATCGGCCCCGGCGGGCAGCGGCTCGAAATCCCCCGGCGCGACTTCAAGGGCCTGGCTTTTGGCAAATGGCAACATCCCCAGCACCAGCACGAGTCGACTCACTTTCATGGCCGTTCTCCTTGTGCGGCAGCGGCATCGCGCAGCATTCCGGTGTGCGGATGGCAGTTGATGTACTCGAAGATCTGGCTGTTGGCGTCTGACACTGACACTTCGTGGTATAGCCGCAACTTTTTCAAACCGGCGGCCACGCGGAAGAACGTCACGAAAATACGCAGGTGGGTCGGGTGGGATTCGGCCCAGCGCTCGAGTTTTTCCACCGAGCGCCAGTGGCCGATGTTGTAGCTGATGTCGAGAAAGTTGCCGTCCAGGTCGATATTGCGCACGAACCGATTGCTGTAGCAGCCCAACGGCTGGCCGTTGTCACGCAGGAAGTCCATGCCGTCCTGCAAGGTTGGCAGAATTTCGTCGAGGTACAGCGCGCGCTCATCCGCCTCGGCGTCCGCCCAATCCTGGCCGGAACGAATCAGCGTGAGGTTGTCATGCCCCAGCACCACCACCCGTCCGCCCCTGGCGGGATCACCGCTGATCACTTGCAGCTCACTGGTAGGCTTCATCCAGTCGGTCTGGGAGATCGGAAAGCGGTCGCGCATCGAGCCCCAGTAACCGTGCTCTTCGATTTCGCCGCTGGTCTTGTCCATGACTGCGCCGACACCGGGCAGATTGTCCTGGAAGGCGTACAGCGTCTCGAACTGCTCCGCGCGCGGTGCGCTGATTTCACGAAAATAGCCCAGCCCGTCGTCGAGGCGATCCTGGGAGGCCCACCAGTCGTTGACCGGTGCGCAGCGTGACCAGCGGCAGTGAGCTGCCGGGTCTTTCCAGTAGCCGACCACCATCAGGTTATCGAAGCCGCTGTTGTCGGTGTGGTGGGTCACGTCATGGTTCTGCGGGCCATCGACGAGGCTGAAGCTGCCAACGATGTGACGCATGGCCTGGAGCGCGGCTTCGCGCTGCGCTTCCCCTCGGTACTGCACGCCGAAGTAAGCCATCACCACCTGTTCCAATTGCTCGTCGGCGCGTGCAACCCACATGGCAAAGGGGGGCTGGTACTCTTCGGGCACACGGCGAGACAGGGTGCGTGGGCATTTGAGATGTGTGTCGATTGCAGATTCCATGTTGCGCTCCTCGTTATTTTCGTTCAGGTCTGCGGGTGGGCATCAGTGCTGGGGCGACGGGTCGCGCTTGGCGGTCTGTCGTCGGCGCAGCAGCTTCATGGCCCCCCACTCAATCAACCAATAAGCCGACTCTTCAGGCACGAGGTCGCGCCTCTGCAAGAGCCAGGAGGCATCAGCCGAAGGGTGTGAACAGTGTCGATGCATGGCGTGCCTCATCAGGGGGGGGGGGGGGGGTGAGCTGCTGTGAGGTGGAAATTAGGCGTGACGGCAAGGCGGCGCTTGGTTCGTCGAGACAACCGTTTGGTTGGAAGAGACAACGCCGGAGGGGACTCCACGGGTGATCGGCGTTGGTGCGCCCGTGTCGAAAGCTCAGGCCTCTGTGCCTCTTATTGGGGACAACGAGGGCGTTGAAAGCCACGCTTGGGTGCAGGAAACCGATAGGCGTACGTGAGGGCGAGCGTCAATGTGCCTGGCCTGTTAATTGCTAGCGCTGAAAAGCCGGTAACACCTTTTCGAGTTCTTACTGCATCGCTGTACCGAGGTCAGTGCCATGAATCCAAGCACTCAGTATTCGACCCTTGCCGTTGCTGCACCACGTCGATTTGATTACTGGAAAGAAGTGGTCTGTCGCCATTGCCTGGCGGCCGATAGCAAACCCCTGTCCCAGAGCAGTTTCGATGGCGTTCTTGCGGTCAATTCCGTGGGCGCTCTCGATCTCTGTTCCCTGTCATCGCCCCTGCATTACTGGGAGCGTTCCGAGCAGCATCTGCGCAGCGGTCCGGCCGACGATCTATGGTTGGGGTTTGCCCGAAACGGTTATGGACAGATCGAACAGAGCGGAAGAAAAGCCAGCCTGGCAACGGGCAATTTGTTTCTTTATGACGCAACGCAACCGTTCCGATTCAGCCTCGGTGGTACCGAAAACCACCTGGTGCGTATTCCGCGGGCGTTGCTGACCGAACGCCTGCCGCGTATTGCGGAGCACACCGCGATGGTCCTGGATGATCGGCGGCCTGGCGTGATTCCCTTGCGGGAAATGCTGCGCCAAGCAGCGATTACGCCGGCATCCTTACAGGATCAGCACATCTCCAGTCGCTATTCAGGGGCGTTGCTCGACCTTCTGGTGATCAGCCTGGAACTCCAGGACCTGAAGGCCACTCACCAGGAACTGGACCTTTACGGCCGCATCATGCAGTACATCCAACGGCATCTGGCCGAGCCGGACCTGTCGATTGAGGTCATCGCCCAAGCCCACAATGTGTCGACCCGCACCGTCACGCGCGCCTTCGCGCGGCACCAGAAAACCCCCGCCGCAGAAATCTGGAGGGAACGCCTGAATGCCAGCCGTGAAGCGATCGAGCGCGGCCAGGTGCGCAGTATCTCGCAAGCCGCACTGGACTTCGGGTTTTCTGACTTCTCCCATTTCAGCCATGCGTTCCGCAAAGCGTTCGGCGTCGCGCCTAACACGCTGTTGCAGCGAAATTGAATGATCAAGCAGGGGGAGCGCTAGCCGGCGCTCCTGTTCCTGGACATATCAATCTCAAACGTTATCTCGTCCGCAAGCTGCTGCACGCTCGAGCGGTCTGCAAGCTTGGCCAGGTTGATACCCGTTGTGCAAAACATTGATTCAGTTTCTGGCGACCTGACAAAGACGGTAGCAGTCCAGCCATTGATCAGAACGCAATCGACCTTGTGCCCCGGCAGGCTCCGCTCCAGACCCTCGGTCAGCGATATTTTCTTCCAGCTGTGCATGATGACGTACTAACGTGGGTAGTGATGAACTGTTGACCTGTGCGCCTTCAAGAAGTGCCAATAGGCCATCATTTTCAATCTGAACAACCTTTATACCTAATTGATCAGGGCCCCGAATATTCCTGCTCTGCGCTTGCCAGCAGGTTGGCGCCAGTGCTCAGTGCCAGCACCGTAAACAACAGCACCAGGATCAGCGCTTTGTTCTTGAACAGCATGTTCGGATGACCTCACCTGAACCTTAAGGAAAGCGGCCGCAAGGGCCGCAATCGTCGACTTACCAGAGGGCAATGTCATAGGTGAGGTAAAGGCGGTTGCTGTCGCGGCCCCGGGAGAATTCAGAGCGATAGACATAGTTGCGCATGCGCACCCCCAGCCCCTTGAACGTGCCGGCCTGCACCACGTAGGCCAACTCGGTATCACGCTCCCATTCCTTGACGGTGGTTGCGGACTTACCGTCATTGCCGCTCAGGTAGCGCGTTGAAAAGGTCAGGCCGGGCACGCCGACGGCGGCGAAGTTGTAGCCGTAGTTGAGCATCCAGGTCTTCTCGTCCTCCTCGATGAATTTGCCGATGCCGGCGTTGCTGAACGAGTAGACGGTGGCGCCGCTGATGTAGGGCAGACCGGCATCTCCGCGAAGGGTCTGGTAGCCGCCGCCGACGGTATGGCCTGCGATCACGTAGGACAGCTGGCCGCTGAACATGTCGTTGTCGATTTTGCCTGCGTAGGCAGAGCCGCTATCGACACTGTTGAAGTAGCGCAGGTCGCTGGTCAGCACCCCACCGGCCAGTGGCAGGTCGTGCTGGATACCGGCGAAATTCTGTCGGTAGAAGTTCTCGAGCTCTCCATAGAAATAACTCAAGCGAAGGTTTTTGCCCCATTTGTACTCAGCCCCCGCGTAGTTGAAATCCCCCGATTTTTCCCCGCTGTAGCCATCGGGCACGATCGGCACGCTGTTGGTGGAGTCGCGTAACTTGAAGCGGTCCAGGTGCCCGCCGGTGACGGTCAGGTTGTCGATGTCGGTGCTGCTGACCTGGGTGCCCTGGTAGGTCTGGGGCAACAAGCGTGCATCGTTGTAAATCAGTACCGGCGTCTTGGGCAGCAAGGTGCCGTACTTGACGGTGGTTTTGGCGAACCTGGCCTTCGCGGTAGCGCCGGCGCTGGCGAACTCGTCGGCTGCCTGCCCATCGTCATGCACCGGCATGAGCCCGGTGCCACTGCGACCGCGCCCCGAATCGAGCTTTACGCCATAGAGCCCCAGGGCGTCCACACCAAAGCCAAGGGTGCCCGGCGTGAATCCGGACTGATAGTCCAGCAGAAATCCCTGGGCCCACTCGGTACGCTCGCTTTTTGCCGTTCTGGCGGCTCGCGCACTCAAGCCGTGCTCGTCGCGAAAGTTCTCGTTGAAATACACATTGCGCAGTTGCAGCTTGAGTTTGCTGTCGTCAATAAAACCTTCGGCGTTCGCACTTGTGACCGGTACCAGGGCAAACGCGCAAAACAACGCCCGATGGGCATACACATGGTTCATGGCAAATGACTCTTTGTTGTTATTTGGGGTGCGGTGCGACACGCGCCCCGTGAGCGAGGCGCGCTGAAAGACAGCAGAGGTTGTGGGTGGATCAGGTGAACAGGCTGATGGCCCCGGTCAACAAGGCCAGCGCGGTGACGACCAGCGAGGTCAGCACTGCCCATTTGACGGTGGCCTTCTGGAAGTCGCCGATATCGCGATCGACCATGCCCACCAGCAACAGGGTCGAGGCCACCAGCGGGCTCATGAGGTGGACGGGTTGCCCCAGGATCGAGGCGCGCGCGATTTCAACCGGGTCGATGCCATACGCCGCGGCGGCATTGGCCAGGATCGGCACCACGCCAAAATAGTAGGCGTCATTGGACAGCACGAACGTCAGCGGCATGCTGGTGATCGCCACCACCAAGGGAAACAGGTGGCCCCAGGATGGCGGGATCCAGTCGACGAGGGTCTGCGCCAGGGCGTCCACCATCTTTGTGCCGGAAAAAATCCCGGCGAAGATCCCGGCGGCGAATACCAGCAACACCACGGTCATGGCATTGCCCGAGTGCGCCAGGATGCGTTCTTTCTGAATGTCCAATTGCGGGTAGTTGATCATCAGCGCGAGCACAAAGCCGATCAGGAACAGGATCGCGGAGTGCATCAACCCCATCACCAGGGCCGCCATCACCGCAATGACCAGCACCAGGTTGACGTAGGCCAGTTTCGGACGCTTGTGGGGGGTGTCTTCAAGAATCGCGTTGATATAGCAATCGCCGCCACCGCTCTGCAGTTGGACGTTGCCGATCCGCTTGCGCTCGGCGCGCCCCAGCAGGAAGGCGGTGAAGATCACCCACAGGGCGCCGCCGATCATGGTCGGCAGCAATGGCACGAAGTATTCGCCGGCATCCAGGCCCAGCGCGGCGATAGCCCGTGTCGCGGGGCCGCCCCAGGGGGTCATGCCGCTCATGATGCTCAGCGACAGCATGGAAATGGTCGCCAGGATCATCGGATTCATGCCGATGCGCTTATACAGCGGCAGCATTGCCGCACAGGTGATCATGTAGGTCGTGGTGCCGTCGCCGTCGAGTGCGACCAGCAACGAGAGCAGGGCAGTGCCGACCGCGATCTTCATCGGGTCGCCATTGACCCGCTTGAGGATCTTGCGGATCAGCGGGTCGAACAAGCCTGCGTCGATCATCAAGCCGAAGAACAGGATCGCAAACAACAGCAAGGCGGCAGACGGGGCGACCATTTTCAGGCCGTCGAGCATCATCTTGCCGGTGGTGCCGCCGAAACCGCCAAGCACCGCGAAGACGATAGGTACAACGGTAAGCGCGACGATTGGCGACAAACGCTTCGTCATGATGAGGACGGTGAATACGACCACCATGGCCAGGCCAAGGAAAGCGAGCATAGGACGATTCTCTTGTTGTTATCGTAATAGTGGCTGACGCCGAGGCGCACGCGCCCTGATCCGCCGGGCGGCCAAGGGCGCCTGGCGGAGGAGGGGTCAAGTCAGGGAGGGGCGTTGCCCGGTTATTGTTAAACGCGCTTGGGGACTTTCAGGTCTTCCCAGGCTTCTACCGGCGTCGCAGAGGGTTTTGCGTCGAGCATCCGGTGCAGCGTTTCGCGATGGCAGGCATTTTCAGATAGGGAAATCACTACCGTCGCGACGGCGTTGCTGGCCAGGCTGGTCAGGGCGCGCGCTTCGGACATGAAGCGGTCAACCCCGATCAGCAGCGCCAGGCCGGCCAACGGGATGTCGTGAATGACCGTCAAGGTCGAGGCGAGCGCGACGAACCCGCTGCCCGTCACGCCGGCGGCACCTTTGGAGGACAGCAGCATGATCGCCAGCATGGTGATGATTTGCGTCAGGCTCAGGTCAATGTTGCAGGCCTGGGCGATGAAAATCGCCGCCAACGACAGGTAAATGGCCGTACCGTCCAGGTTGAACGAGTAGCCGGTGGGGAGTACCAGGCCTACGACGCCTTTTTTGCAGCCCAGCGCTTCGAGTTTTTCCAGCATGCGTGGCATGACCGGTTCCGTGGAGGACGTGCCCAGCACCACCAGGAATTCTTCGCGAAAGTAGCGCAACAGTTTCCACAGGCTGAAGCCGTTGCTACGGCAAATGCTGCCCAGGACCACGAACACGAAGAAGCCGCAGGCGATGTACAAGGTCATGATCAACTTCGCCAGCGAACCCAGCGAAGTGATGCCGTACTGACCCACGGTGAACGCCAGGGCGCCGAAGGCACCGACCGGGGCAAAACGCATCAGGTACGCGAAGATCTTGAAGACCATCTGCGAAGCGGCTTCGAGTACGTCGAGTACCGGCTTGCCACGTTCGCCCAGGGATGACAAGGCAAACCCGGACAACACTGCAATAAAGAGCACCGGCAGCACTTCCCCCTTACTGAAGGCACCCACGAAGGTTTCGGGGATGATGTGCATGAAGAACTCCACAACCCCAAGCTTTGCCGCCGACTCGGTGTACTGGGCCAAGCCTTTGGTGCTCAGTTGGGTGGGATCAATGTTCATGCCGACGCCCGGCTGGAACACATACACCGCCACCAGGCCAATCACCAGGCTGATCACCGTCAGGCCAAAAAACAGCAGCATAGTCTTGCTGAGCAGGCGTCCGAGCGAGCGTTTGTCGCTCATTCCGGCGATGCCGGTGACGATGGTGCAGAACACCACGGGGGCAATCATCATCTTGATCAGCTTGATGAACGCATCACCCAACGGCTTGAGCGCGATGGCCTGCTGAGCCCAGAAATGCCCGACCACAATGCCCAGCACCACGGCGCAGAGAATCTGGAAGTAGAGCGATTTAACAACTTTCATGGCATCACCCATTTTTAGAATTGTGCGGATGCAAAAATGCCAACGACCGCCGGAATTATCCGGCGAGGCGCTGTGACTCAGTGGCGTAGACGTAACCGGAGAAAAGCCTGCGCGCGGTGCGTACGACGGACGCTTGAATTGTCTCACCATTGCTGCCGGTGTAGGACAATACGACATCAATCCCGCCGCTTGGATGTTCGATACGCACCGCTTCACGACGCGGCGTGCTGACCCCGCCAAGCATCTGCGCGACGATGCTGCCTTCTATCACGCACGCGGTGGCCAGACCAATCGAGCCGGTAATGGCAAGCGCGCGGTGGCAGTTGTGCGGCATGAAATAGCGAACCTGAATCGTACCGCCAGCTTTCGCGGGCGAGACCAGGACCGGCTTGGGAATCACTTTGCCGCTGACATCGCCCAGGCCCATGGCCAGGCCGGCCTGGAGCCGCAGTGTCTCCAGGCGTCGCAGGAACTCCTTATCGGCGTCCAGTTCCGCTGGGCTCTCATCGCCTCGCTTGCCCAGTTGGCTGGCTTCGACGAGCACCATGGGCATCGCCATGTCGATACAGGTCACTGCAATGCCATCAAAGACGTCCTGCGTGTTGCCGGTGGGAAAGAGCTTGCCCGTCTTGCTGCCGGCTGCATCCAGGAAGGTCAGTTGCACCGGCGCCGCAGTACCGGGCACGCCATCAATGGCGGTATCGCCCTCATAACTGACTTTGCCATCCGGTGTGTACACCTGGGAATGGATGAAGGTCCCGGTGTTGACGTTGCGAATGCGCACGCGGGTGCGTCCGGGGGTGGCTTTGACCAGGCCCTGTTCGATGGCGAATGGGCCAACCGCACACAGCATGTTGCCGCAATTGGGTGCGCTGTCGACTCTGCGCTGAGACACCATCACTTGGACAAACAAGTAATCGACGTCCGCATCCGGGTGCAGCGAAGGGCTGACAATCGCAACCTTGCTGGTTTGCGGGCTGCCACCACCGATTCCGTCGATCTCCAGTTCATGACCGGAGCCCATCAGGTTGAGTAGCAGTTCGTCGCGGGCCTCGATGGACGACGGCAAATCCCAGTCGAGAAAAACCGGACCTTTGGAGGTACCACCGCGCATCAGCACACAGGGGATTCTTTGCATAATACTGACTCTTGTTGATCAATCGAGGTAATTGATGCTCTGTGAGCAAGAGTCTCAAGCTTTGAAAAATGTTTCCAATGCAAAAATTGACGTTATTATTGCGTTTGGCGAATGGTAAATGTGCGCCAAACGACTTCCCAATTTCCTTGGCTGACGAGACTGGACATGGACTATGAGCTGAATGACATCCGATCTTTCGTGAAAATCGCCGAATTGGGTAGCTTTCACGAAGCGGCCGATGCTTTGCATCTGTCTCAACCTGCACTCAGCCGGCGGATAAAAAAACTCGAAGAGGGGCTGGGCACGGCGTTGCTGGATCGCACCACCCGCAAAGTCAGCCTTACCAGCGTCGGGCGTGACTTTCTTCCCAAGGCGCGCCGGTTGCTGGATGACTTCGACGAGTCGATTCTTAATATCCGTGAACTGGCCGAACGCCAGATCGGCCGTGTAACCCTGGCGTGTATCCCTACCGCCGCGTTCTATTTCCTGCCTTCAGTGATCCGTCTGTACAACGAGCGCTACCCGAAAATCCGCATCCGTCTGCTGGATTTGAGTGCGAATGAGGGGCTTGAAGCGGTGCTGCGCGGGGAAGCCGACTTCGGTATCAACATGATGAGTGGCCAGCATCCGGACATTGAGTTCGTGCCATTGGTCAGTGAGCCCTTTGTATTGGCGTGCCGGCGTGATCACGAGCTGGCAGGGCGCAGTTCGGTCACCTGGTCTGAATTGAGCGATTACCGCCTTATCGGGGTAGGGCGTTTGAGCGGCAACCGCATGCTGCTCGACCACGCTCTATCGGGCTTGAGTTGGCGGCCGCAATGGTTCTATGAAGTCCAGCACCTTTCGACTTCACTGGGCCTGGTGGAGGCTGGCCTGGGGGTTTCGGCGATGCCAAGCCTGGCCATGCCGGCTGATGATCATCCCACCCTGGTCAGCGTTCCATTGATCGAGCCCGTGGTGAACCGCTCTTTGGGCCTGGTTTACCGCCGAGGGTCCTCGCTTTCGCCAGCGGCGGAAAAATTCGTCTCGATACTGCTTGAGCAATGGCCACAGTGACCGGCCGCGTGTTGCCGTTCGCCGGCGGTCATCGTCATGAATGCGAGGTGGGCATGCTCTGAGTTGTTACTTCTGCCCACTGAGGGGGCGTTTTCTGAGCGGTCAGGTAGCAAGCTTGTGCACGATCCCTTCACGGTTTCCGCTGATGCAATGGGCCTATTTCATTTGAATCAAGCGCTTGGGTCATAGCGCCGTGATTTGGCACGCTTCCTGCTTTTTCGTATCCATGGATAATTGGATACAAAAATTCAAAAGGTGCTGCCGATGCAATTTGCCCCCGCTTACGTTGACCGCCAGCCCCTCACCGCCGAGGAGGAGGCCTACAACTTCCTGCTCGATGCCATTTGCGGCGGCCGCTACCGCAAAGGCGACCGTCTGATCGCCGAAGATATCGCCAGCGAAATCGGCATGAGCCGCATGCCGGTGCGCGAAGCCTTTCGCCGCCTGGACGCCCAGGGCCTGGTGACCCTGCGGCCCAATCGCGGCGCCATCGTCAGCGGCCTGGATATCGATGAACTGCACGAAGTGTTCGAAATGCGCAGCGCCCTCGAAGGCCTGGCAGTGCGCGTCGCGGTGGGGCGTATCGGCGAGCGCCAGTTGGCCGCGCTGGAGCGCTTGCTCGATGCGATGGACGACTACCGCGATGACAGTGCCGCCTGGGTCAGCCGGCACCGCGCTTTCCACGAATACCTGTGTAGCCTCAGTGGCCGCCCACGCCTGATGAAGCAGATTTCGGCGCTGTACTCACTGGTCGAAGCGCCCATGCGCCTGTGGTTGCAGCACGGTGAAAAACCCCTCAGTGCCCGCCAGGAACACGCGGTGATCCTCGACGCGATCCGTGCCGGTGACGCCGCCCGCGCCGAGGCCGTGGTGCGCGAACACATCGAAGGCACCGTGCCGGCACTGATCCAGTTCCTGCAAACCGAACAACAATAAGAAACATCTGCTGTGTGTTGACGTTGAGTCCTGCCCCGTTAATCAACGAACTGGAGTGTCTGGTCATGCATAAACACCGCGCCTTGCTGGTGGCTGTCTCCCTCGGCCTCTGTACCCAATGGGCCGTTGCCGCGCCCCAGGTGCCGGAGCGCCTGAAGAACGTCGACAAACTCATCTACTGCTCGGGGATGGATTCACCGCCCCTGGTGTCCTTCGATGAAGCACAGAAACCCCGCGGGCTCACCATCGACCTGGGCCTGGAGATCGCCAGGCGCCTAGGCGACAAGCAGGTGCAGTGGCGAGTGATTCCGTTCTCTGGCCTGGTGCCGGCATTGCTCGCCCAGCAGTGCGACATGATCGTCGACCAACTGTTCGACAAGCCTGAGCGACGCCAGGTGATCGACATCGTCAACTACATGTATTCCAGCCAATCGGTGGTGGTGCCCAAGGGCAACCCCAAGGGCATCAAGACCCTGGATGACTTGTCCGGACACAAGGTCGCGGTGCTCAACGGCTCCACCATCAAGACCCTGCTGGACGCGCAGAACGACAGCCTGGCCAAGGCCGGCAAACCGCCGATGAAACTGGTGGTGTACAACACCGACACCGACGCCTTCCAGGCTCTGCGCATCAGCCAGGTCGACGCCTACGGTACCACCGTGGAAACGGCCGGCTATTACGCCGCCATGGCCCCGGACCTTTTCCAGGAAGGCGTGCCAGCGTTCAGCCGCATTCTCACCGGTTTGGGCATGCGCAAGGACGACCCGCAACTCACCGCCGCCGTGCAGCAGGTGATCAGCGACATGCGCAGCGACGGCAGCTACGTCCAGTTGCTGAACAAATGGCATGTCAGCAGCGACACACTCGACTGAGGCACACCGGCGATGAATTTCAATTGGGATGTGTTCTGGCAGTACCTGTTGCAGCCGAGCGGGGTGTACCTCACCGGGCTGTGGCTGACCTGCCTGATCGCGGTGTCGGCGATGCTGCTGGGCTGCGTGCTGGGGTTGGCGGCGGCGCTGCTGCGCTTGTCGAAGAACCCGCTGTTGCACTTGCCGGTACGCGTTTATGTGTGGCTGATGCGCGGTACGCCGCTGCTGGTGCAGATCGTATTCCTGTACACCGCGCTGGCGGCGGGTGGGATTTTCCGTTTCGAGGACATCGCGCTGTTCGGCCTGGTCATCCCCGGCAATATCCAGGCGGCGATCATCGCGCTGGGCTTGAACGAAGGCGCGTACATGGCCGAGATCATCCGCGCCGGCATCGGCGCGGTGGACAAGGGCCAATACGAAGCCGGGCGTTCCCTGGGCATGGGCTTTGCCAAGCTGATGCGGCGCATCGTGCTGCCCCAGGCGTTCCGCGTGATCGTGCCGCCGCTGGGCAATGAGTTCAACGTGATGCTCAAGAACACCACCCTGGTCAGCGTGATCGGCGTGCAGGAGTTGCTGCTCAGCACGCAGATGGTCACCTCGGCGACGTTCCGCGTGTTCGAGTTGTACCTGGTGGTCGCGATTTACTTTTTGATGCTTACCACGCTGTGGGGCTTTTTCCAGCGCTGGCTGGAGGCGCGCTTTGGCCAGTCCGACCGGCCATCCGCGCCGCCACCGGCGTCCAGCCGCATGTTCGGGCGCAGCACCTTGAAACTGCTGAGGGGACGATAACCATGGCGCACCAGAGTGAAGAACTGATCATCGAGGCGCTGGACATCCACAAGTCGTTCGGCACCCTGCAGATCCTCAAGGGCATCTCCCTGCAAGTGCGGCGCGGCGAAGTGGTGGTGCTGATCGGCGCCTCCGGCTCGGGCAAGACCACCTTTATCCGCTGCATCAACCTGCTGGAAGACATCCAGAGTGGGCGCATCCGCGTCAACGGTTGTGCCATGGGCTATCGCGAGCGCAGCGATGGCAGCCTGGTACGCGATTCGGAGCGCAACATCGCGCGCCAACGCCGCGACATCGGCATGGTGTTCCAGCGTTTCAACCTGTTCCCCCACATGACCGCGCTGGAAAACATCATCGAAGCGCCGATCCAGGTGCTCGGCACATCTCGCGCCGAAGCCTTGGAGCAAGCCCGTGGATTGCTGGCGCGGGTCGGCCTGGCGGACAAGGCCAGCCATTACCCGTCGATGCTCTCCGGCGGCCAGCAGCAGCGGGTGGCGATTGCCCGCGCCCTGGCGATGAAACCCCAGGCCATGCTGTTCGACGAACCCACCAGCGCCCTCGACCCGGAAACCGTCGGCGAGGTGCTGCAGGTGATGAAGGAGCTGGCCGAGGAGGGCATGACCATGGTGGTGGTCACCCACGAAATGGGCTTTGCCCGTGAAGTGGCCGACCGCGTGGTGGTGCTCGACCAGGGCGAACTCATCGAACAAGGGCCGCCGGAACAGATTTTCAGCCGCCCCAGCCATCCCCGTACCCGGGCCTTTCTCAGTCGTGTGTTGTGAGTCTTTCCATCACCCTGTGTTGACGAGTCTTAGCCATGTTGAAATTTTCTGCTCACGAGTACCCCTATCCCTCGCAGCGCCAAAGCGTGTTTGCCCGTCGCGGCATGGTTGCGGCGTCCCAGCCCCTGGCGGCCCAGGCCGGTATCCAGATCATGCAACAGGGCGGTAACGCCATTGATGCGGCGATTGCCACGGCGGCCGCGCTCACGGTGGTGGAGCCCACCGGCTGTGGCCTGGGCGGCGACGCGTTCGCGCTGGTCTGGTGCAAGGGCCGGTTGCACGGCCTGAACGGCAATGGCCACGCGCCGGCGGCCTTGAGTATCGAGGCGGTCAAGGCGGCGGGGCACGACCGGATGCCGCTGTATGGCTGGACACCGGTCACCGTGCCCGGTTGCCCCTCGGCCTGGGCCGAGCTGTCCGAGCGCTTCGGCAAGTTGCCGTTTGCCGAGTTGCTGCAGCCCGCCATCAGCCTGGCGCGTGACGGCTTCCCGTTGTCGCCGGTGATCGCCCAGCTCTGGCAGGACGCGCTGGATGAATTCGGCCCCCATCGTGACCCGGCCCTGGACGCCTGGTTCGACACGTTCCTGATCGACGGCCGTGCGCCCCGGGCGGGTGAGATATTCCGCAACCCCGCCCAGGCACGTACCTTGGAAGAACTCGCCGCTACCCGTTGCGAAAGCTTGTATCGCGGTGCCCTGGCCGAACGCCTGGATGCGCATTCCAGGGCCAGTGGCGGTTACCTGCGCGCCAGCGACCTCCAGGATTATCGCGCCCAATGGGTGGACCCGATCCACGTCAACTACCGAGGGGTGGACGTCTGGGAAATCCCGCCCAGCGGCCAGGGCCTGGTGGCGCTGATGGCGTTGAAAATCCTTGAAGGCTTCAGCTTCGATCACCGCGACAGCCAGCAGACCTGGCACCGCCAGTTGGAGGCGATGAAACTCGCCTACAGCGACGGCCTGCACCACATCACCGACCCGTTGCACATGCGCGTGGCCGTCGCCGACCTGCTCAGCGATGCCTACAGCACCCGTCGCCGTGGGCAGATCGGCGAACAGGCGCAACCGCCCAAGCCCGGCGACCCCCATGCCAGCGGCACGGTGTACCTGGCCACGGCGGATGCCGAGGGCAATATGGTCTCGTTCATCCAGAGCAACTACCACGGCTTCGGCTCCGGCGTGGTGCTGCCCGACAGCGGCATCGCCCTGCAGAACCGTGGGCAGGAATTCAGCCTCGACCCAAGTCACGCCAACTGCCTGGCACCGGGCAAGAAAACCTTCCACACCATTATTCCCGGCTTCCTCACCAAGGACGGGCAGGCCCTCGGGCCATTCGGCGTGATGGGCGGCTACATGCAGCCCCAGGGCCATGTGCAGATGGTGATGAACCTGGTGGACTTCGGCCTCAACCCGCAAGCGGCCCTGGACGCGCCGCGCTGGCAATGGCTGGGCGACATGAAGGTCGGCATCGAACACGGTGCCTCTAGTGACCTGGCCAATGCCCTGGCGCGACGCGGGCACCAGGTGCAGATCGCCAGCGACCTCACCGACTACGGGCGTGGCCAGATCATCCTGCGTGATCCGGTCAGTGGTGTATTGTGCGGCGGAACGGAGCCAAGGACGGATTCAACGATCGCAGTGTGGTAAGCGAAAAAAATTGGCTGAAGCCTGTCCCTTTTTTTCACCTCGCCTGTCATTCCAGGCAAGTGAACAATATCGAGAGCTTCCGCCAATGCCCGCAGTCCGCCCCTTGCTCAAACTGAGCCTGATGCTGAGCCTCAGCGCCAGCCCGTTTTTCGCCGCCGTCAGCTACGCCGAAGACACCGCCGCGCGGCGCAGCTACCAAGTGCCGGCGGGCAGCCTGAGCGCGGCGCTGACGCGTTTTGCCGGGCTGTCGGGGGTCAACCTGTCGGTGGACCCGGCGCTGGTCAGCGGGCGCAGCAGCACTGGCTTGTCCGGCGAATACGGCGTGGAGGAGGGCTTTGCCCGCCTGCTGCAAGGTTCCGGCCTGCAACTGCAAGCCATGGGCGAGCAGGCCTACATGCTGGTGCCGGTGCCGGACGGCAGCAGCCTGGAGCTGGCGCCCACGTCCATCCTCGGCACCACCGGCCTGTACGACGGCGACACCTACGCCGGTGGCCAGGTGGCGCGCCGCACGGCGCAGGGCATGCTGGGCACGCGGGATTTCATGGAGACTCCGTTCAGCATCACCACCTACACCCAGGAGGCGGTGAAAAACCAGCAGGCACGCACCCTCGGCGACCTGATCGCGGCCGACCCCTCGGTGCGCGCCACCAACCCGGCCGGTGGGCGCTACGAGCAATTCACCATTCGCGGGTTCAGCCTGTTCAACAGTGACGTGGCCTACAACGGCCTGTACGGCGTGCTGCCGACGTACACCATCGACATGGAGATGGCCGATCGCGTCGACATCCTCAAAGGCCCGAGCCAGTTGATCAACGGCATCTCGCCGCGTGGCAGCGTCGGCGGCGGGATCAACGTGGTGCCCAAGCGCGCCACCGACAAGGACATCAACTCGTTTACCGGCAACTGGGCGTCCGACAGCCAGGCCGGCGGTGCGGTGGACATTGGCCGACGCTTTGGCGAGGACAACCAGTACGGCATTCGCTTCAACGGCGTGAAGCAATCCGGCGACACCGCCTGGGACCACCAGAGCGTCGACCGCGAAATGGCCGTGCTGGGCCTGGATTTTCGCGGCGAGCGCCTGCGCCTTTCCACCGATATCGGCCACACCGAGCGCGACACCGATGCCCCCCAGGAGCGCGTGCAGGTGGCGGCCGCTGCGCCGGTCCCGAGTGCCAACGACGTGCGCCGCAACTATGCGCAGTCGTGGAGCAAGGCTCGCACCAATGACACCTTTGGTACGGTCAACGCCGAGTACGACCTCAGTGACAACGTGATGCTCTACGGTGGCGTGGGCGCGCGCAAAAGCAACCACGACTTCCTGCGCCACGCGGTTTCGGTGACCAATGCGGCCGGCGATTTCAGCGTGCAGCCGCGGGATTTCACCCGCGATGAAAACGTGCGCACCTACACCGCTGGCGTGCGCAACTGGTTCCATACCGGGCCGGTGAGCCATGAGGTCAACCTGGCCGCCAGCTACTTCGACATGGACTTCACCAACGGCGGTGCGCGGTATACGGCGCCGTCGAGCAATCTCTACAACCCGGTGCAGTCGCCGACGCCGTCACGGCCGACGCGCTTCGATCCCAAGGTCTACACCGAAAACAAATTCAGCGGCGTGGCCTTGTCCGACACCCTGGGTTTTTTCGACGACCGCCTGTTGCTCACCCTCGGTGCGCGCTGGCAGCGGGTCAAGGTGACTGACTGGAGCGACGGGATCAAAGGCGACACCGCCTATGACGAAGAAAAGGTATCGCCGTCGGGCGGCATCCTGTTCAAGGCCACCGACAAGTTGTCGCTGTACGCCAACTACATGGAGGGCCTGAGCCAGGGCAAGATCGCGCCGTCGACCTCGAGAAACGAAGACGAGATCTTCCCGCCGTTCATCAGCCGCCAGGTGGAAGTGGGCGCCAAGTACGATGCCGGTGCCTTCGCGGTGACCGCCGCCGTGTTCCGCATCAAGCAACCGGCCTATGAAACCAATGCGACCACGCGGCTGTTTGGCCCCAACGGCAAGCGCGAGAATGCCGGTGTGGAACTGAGCGTGTTCGGCGAACCGCTCAAGGGCTTCCGCCTGCTGGGCGGGGTGATGTACATCGACAGCAAACTCAAAGACACCACCAATGGCACCTGGGACGGCAACCGTGCGCCGGCCACGCCCAAGTACAACGTCAACCTCGGCGCCGAATGGGACGTGCCGGGCCTGGAAGGCCTGACGTTGACCAGCCGTGGCATCTACTCCAGCTCGCAGTACCTGGACCAGTCCAACGTCAAGGAAATCGACGCCTGGAACCGCCTCGACGTGGGTGCGCGCTATGGCTTCAAGGTGGATGACAAGCACATCACCCTGCGGGCGAATGTGGAGAACGTCGCCGATAAACGCTACTGGAGCTCGGCCGGTGCATCGGATGACAGCGAGCCGGGGCTGACCCTGTCGACGCCGCGCACCTACCTGCTGTCGGCCACCGTCGACTTCTGACACTGGGCTGTGCAGGTTATAAATGAGAATGTTTTTTGATCACGCCGCGCCGATATGGAATAGTACCCGCCGTTTTCCCCGGCCTGCCTAGCCGGGGTGTTTTAACGCCGAGGTCCTTGTCATGCGAATGCTGCGTTCCATCCCCACCCTGGCCGCCTGTGTCCTGGCGTTCTCGTCCAGCCTGCTGAGCGCCGCCCCCATCGACCTCAACGATGGCCAGCACGCCGTGCATCTGCCCGATGCCCCCAAGCGCGTGGTGGTGCTGGAGTTTTCCTTTCTCGACAGCCTGGCCGCCGTTGACGTCACCCCGGTCGGCGCCGCCGATGATGGCGATGCCAACCGCGTGTTGCCCCGCGTACGCCAGGCCATCGGCCAATGGCAGTCGGTGGGCCTGCGCTCGCAGCCGAGCATCGAGGAGATCGCCCGGCTCAAGCCCGATCTGATCGTGGCCGACCTCAATCGCCACCAGGCGCTGTACAGCGACCTGGCGAGCATCGCGCCGACCTTGCTGTTGCCGTCCCGTGGCGAGGATTACCAGGGCAGCCTCAAATCCGCCGAACTGATTGGCAAGGCCCTCGGCAAGAGCGCGCAGATGGAGGCGCGCATCCAGAAGAACCGTGAAAACCTCAAGGCCATCGCGCAACAGATCCCGGCAGGCGCCAGCGTGTTGTTCGGTGTGGCGCGTGAGGACAGCTTCTCCGTGCATGGCCCGGACTCCTACGCCGGCAGCGTGCTTGAGGCCATCGGCCTGAAAGTCCCATCGGTACGCGCCAACGCCGCGCCCACCGAGTTCGTCAGCCTGGAACAGTTGCTGGCCCTCGACCCGGGTTGGTTGCTGGTCGGTCATTACCGTCGCCCCAGCATCGTCGACAGCTGGAGCAAGCAGCCGTTGTGGCAAGTGCTCGGCGCCGTGCGCAATAAGCATGTGGCCGAAGTGGATGGCGACAGCTGGGCGCGCAACCGTGGCGTGCTGGCGTCGGAGCAGATCGCCGAGGATGCGCTGGCGATTCTCAAGGGCGGTAAAGCCGTATTGAGCCAATAACCGTGCGACGCAGTTTCGCCGCCGTTGGCATTCTGCTGTCGGGTGCCGGGTTGTTCTGGCTGTCGCTGTACAGCTGGTCGCCATTTACCCTGACAGCGACGGATGCGTGGAATGGCCTGGTTCACCAGGGCCGCGTCGGCGGCAACATGGCCTATATCGTCGCCCAGTTGCGTGTGCCACGGGCCGTGTGTGCCGCGTTGGTCGGTGCCTGCCTGGGCCTCGCGGGGGCGCTGATGCAGGGCATTACGCGCAACCGTCTGGCCTCGCCGTCGCTGTTTGGCGTGACGGCGGGCGCCGCGCTGGGACTGGCCCTGTTTTCCACGGGCCTGGTCGCGCCGCCCTTTGCCGGCGGTGCGCTGTTGATGACCTGCCTGGGCGGCGCGCTGGCCTGGATCACCGTGTTCAGCCTGGGCGGTGCCTGGTCGCCGACCACGGCCCAGGGCCGTCTGGTTTTGGCTGGCGTGGCCGTGGCGGCGTTGTGCGCCGCGTTGACCCGGCTCACAGTGATCCTGGTCGAGGCCCAGGCGCAAAGCGTGCTCAACTGGCTGGCCGGTTCACTGGCCAATGTCGGCGCTGCGCAGGTGCAACTGCTCTGGCCATGCGCCTTGATCGGCGGCCTGTGGGCACTCTGGTGCGCGCCGCGCCTGAACCTGATCAACCTCGGCGAAGACGCCGCACGCTCACTGGGCGTCGGCATCGCCAGCCTGCGTCTGCAGGTGTTTGTCGCCAGTTTGCTGCTGGTGGGCGCCAGCGTGTGTGCGGTGGGGCCGATCGGGTTTGTCGGGCTGATCGCGCCGAATATCCTGCGTCAGTTCCTGGGCAATGACTACCGCTGGCTGATCCCGCTGAGCGCCACATTGGGCGCGGTGATCGTGCTGGGGGCCGACCTGCTCAGCCGCGCCGTTGCCTTCCCGGTGGAAACGCCGGCGGGAGTGGTCACCGCGCTGATCGGCGCGCCGTTTTTCCTCTTTCTTGCCAGGCGCGCCCTATGATCCGACCACGACTGCGCCTGTGGCTGCTGCTCGGGTTGCTGCTGCTGGCAACCGGGGTCAGCCTCAGCGCCGGCACCCTGTGGCTCACGCCGCAAACCGTTTTCGAACGCCTGCTGGCCCACGACGTCCTTGACTTCGAAGTGTGGAACCACCGCCTGCCGCGCAGCCTGATCGCGATTCTCGCCGGTGCGGCCTTCGGCCTGGCCGGGGCGATTGTGCAGGGCGTGATCCGTAATCCGCTGGCCTCGCCGGAGATCCTCGGCGTAACCCAGGGCGCCGGGCTCGCGCTGACCGTGGCGATCATTGGCTGGCCGCAGTTGCCGATTGCCTGGCTGCCGCTGGTGGCTTGCCTGGGCGGGGCCGGCGGCGCGTTGCTGCTGGCGCTGTACAACACCGGCGTGAGTTTTTCCGGGGTGCGCTTTGCGTTGTCCGGGGTGGCGATTGCGGTGACCTTGTCCAGTATCACCGAGTTTCTGATCCTCTCTCATCCCCTGGATATCAACACCGCGCTGCTCGCGCTGACCGGCAGCCTGTGGAGCCGCAACTGGCACCATGTGGCGCTGGTGTTGCCGTTCCTCGTATTGATCCCCGTGGGCCTGTGCCTGGCCAAGCCGCTCAACCTGATCGCCTTGGGCGATGAGGCGGCCCACAGCCTGGGCACCGCGCTGAGCCGTACGCGTTGGTCGGCGATGGCCTGCGCGGTGTTGCTCACCAGCCTGGGCGTGGGGGTGATCGGTCCGATTGGCTTTATCGGCCTGGTCGCGCCGCACATGGCGCGCCGGCTGGTGGGCGGGCATCACCAGTACCTGCTGCCGGCGGCGATGCTGATCGGTGCGTTGCTGCTGGTGCTCGCCGATACGCTGGGGCGCACGCTGATCGCGCCCAGCGAAATCCCCGCCGGGGTGCTTACGGCGGTGATCGGCGCGCCGTATTTTCTTTGGTTGCTGGCACGGTTCAGGGGTTGATGACATGAGTATTCTCCAGGCACGCGAGCTGGACATCGGCTACGGCGCCACCCGTATCGTGCAAGGTCTGTCCTTTGCACCGCCCGCCGGCAAGGTCACCGCGTTGATCGGCCCCAATGGCTGCGGCAAGTCCACCTTGCTCAAGGCCTTCGCGCGCATCCTCAAGCCGACTCAGGGCGAGCTGACCCTGGATGGCCAGGCCTATGCCAGCCTGTCTGCCCGCCAGTTGGCCCGGCACATCGCATTCTTGCCGCAAGTGTTGCCGGTGCCGGAAGGCGTCAGCGTGCGCCAGTTGGTTGCCTATGGCCGCAGCCCGCATAACTCGCTGTGGGGACGCCTGAGCGGCAGTGATCAAGCTCACGTGAGCCAAGCCATGCAGCGCCTGGAACTGGACGTGCTGGCTGATCGCGCCCTGGCGGACCTGTCCGGCGGCCAGCGCCAGCGTGCCTGGCTGGCGATGGTGTTGGCGCAGAATGCGCCGGTGGTGCTGCTGGATGAACCCACCACTTACCTCGACATCAGCCATCAGGTCGAACTGCTCGACCTGATGGGCGAACTGGCTGCCGAGGGCAAGACCGTCATCACTGTGCTGCATGACATCAACCAGGCCTGCCGTTATGCCGATCACCTGGCGGTGATGCACGGCGGCAAACTGGTCGCTGATGGCGCACCGGCGGAGGTGGTCAGTGCCGAGTTGATGCGGCGGGTATTTGAGGTGCAGGTGCAGGTGATGCAAGAGCCGGTCGCCGGCACGCCGATGTGCCTGGTTGAAAAAAGCACTCGGACCAAGGCTTGATCAAGACCGACTCGCTTCGCATCGTGGATACGGTTTTTGTTCTGTGTAGCCGGCCTGCTGTGGCGAGCGGGCTTGCTGTGGCGAGCGGGCTTGCCCCGCGTTGGGCTGCGAAGCAGCCCCCAAAACCAGACACCCAGACAAGCCCGCGCGCTCCCACATTTCAACGCTCGATAATCCTGGTGAACAGCCACTAGAAAGTCTAAGTGTGCTTCGCATCGAAGGTGAAGTAAGTCCTGTGAATTTATCGGGCTGCCGTTTAATTGTGGGAAAGCGCACAAGTGGCTAATTGCAACTGGCGAAGTAGTGGCTATTAGCTGCTAAGGCTCTGTCACGGGGTTCTTGGTCATTGTGTTTATTTTATTCCCCTCTTTCAGGAACTAGCGCTATAACTTCCAGTCGATAACCCCGGCTTGCTCTCGCTTGGGTTATGGCTAACTAATGGCATGTTTAAGTAGTTCCAAATAGCCATACTTTCTCGCAATACTAGATACCTCAACCTTATGTCGTCAGCGCCTATCGATGCCTGCCAGATGCAGATCCCGCACACCGACCAGGTGTGTGCGTGGCTGATGCAGCATGCTGGGCTGAAAACGGTGGACCTGGAGCGCGCCCGGCGCTTGCCGTCGGATGACCTGCTAAGCCTGCTGACCCGCCTGGGCCTGGTTTCCGATATCGAACTGGCCCGCGCCTGGGCGGCGTTGCTCGGTGCGCCGCTGTTGCTGGCGGACGCCGCGCCGCCGTTGCTCGATCCCTTGCCTGCCCTGACTGAACGCTTCATGCGCCATTACCAGGTCGCGCCCATGGGCTGGACCCAGGGTGGCCTGCGCGTGCTGGCCGCCAACCCGGCGCTGCGTTATCCGTTCCAGGCCCTGGCCTATGCATGCCAGGTGCCGGTGTGGCTGGCCATCGGTCCGCGCACTGAGGTCGATACACTGATCGAGCGTTACTACGGCCAGGGCCGTTCGGCCATGGGCACGCTGATCGAAAACCTCGATGAACAGGGCGGCGCCCAGGACGATATCGAACACCTCAAGGACCTGGCCTCCGAAGCGCCGGTGATCCGCCTGGTCAACCTGATCCTGCAACGCGCCGTGGAGCAACGTGCTTCGGACATCCACATCGAACCCTTCGAACACCAGCTCAAGGTGCGCTACCGCATCGACGGTGTGCTGCATGACGCCGAAGCGCCGCCGGCCAGTTCCTCGGCGGCGGTGATTTCGCGGGTGAAGATCATGGCGCGGCTGGACATCGCCGAGCGCCGGCTGCCGCAGGATGGGCGCATCATGTTGCGTATCCAGGGCAAGGAACTGGACCTGCGGGTGTCCACGGTGCCCACCAGTTTCGGCGAGTCGGTGGTGCTGCGCCTGCTGGACCGGCAAACCGTGCAGTTCGACTTTCCCAGCCTGGGCTTCGACGGCCAGCGCCTGGCCGCCTTCCTCGACCTGCTGGAACGGCCCCACGGCATCCTGCTGGTCACCGGGCCCACCGGCTCCGGCAAGACCACTACGCTCTACACCGCGCTGTCGCGGCTCAACACCGCCGAGCGCAAGATCATCACCGTGGAAGACCCGGTGGAGTACCAGCTCGAAGGCATCAACCAGATCCAGGTCAAGCCCGCCATCGGCCTGGACTTCGCCGGGGCGTTGCGCTCCATCGTGCGCCAGGACCCGGACGTGATCATGATCGGCGAGATCCGCGACCTGGAAACCTGCCGCATCGCCATCCAATCTTCCCTCACCGGGCACCTGGTGCTCTCCACCCTGCATACCAACAGCGCCGCCGCGAGCATCACGCGGCTGCTGGACATGGGCGTGGAAAGCTACCTGATCGCCTCGACCGTCAGCGGCATCCTCGCCCAGCGCCTGGTGCGGCGCCTGGACCCGGCCACGCGTGTCGCTTTCGAAGCGCCGCCTGAACTGATCGCCGAACACGGCCTGGATCGCCTCACCGAACAACGCCCGATCCTGCTCTATCGCGGCGCCTATCACGGCCGCAGCGCCCTCACCGAACTGCTGGTGATGAACGACGAACTGCGCAGCCTGCTGATGCGCCACGCCGATGCCTCGACCCTGGAGCAGGCCGCGCGCCGCGCCGGTTTGCGCACCTTGTATGAAGAAGGTTTGCGCCAGGCACTGGCGGGGATTACTTCGCTGGAAGAAGTGCTGCGCGTGACCCGTGGAGAGGATGCGTGAGCCTGTTCAGATACCGCGCCCTGGACAGCCAGGGCACGCCGCAGAACGGTACGTTGGAGGCCACCGATCAAACCGCTGCGGTGGCGGTCCTGCACAAGCGCGGGTGGCTGCTGTTGCACATCGAACCGGCCGGCAGCCTTGGCCTGCGCACGGCACACAGGCCGTTGAAGGGCCAGGCGTTGGTGAGTTTTACCCAGCAATTGGCGACGCTGCTGGGGGCGGGCCAGCCGCTTGAGCGCTCGTTGAGCCTGCTACTCAAGCAGCCTGGCCCACCCCAGGTACGTGCGCTGATCGAGCGCCTGCGCGACCGCGTCAAGGCCGGCAAGCCATTGTCCGCCGCGCTGGAGGAAGAGGGTGCGGCGTTCTCGCCGTTGTACCTGAGCATGGTGCGCGCCGGTGAGGCCGGTGGCGCGCTGGAAGCAACCCTGCGCCAACTCAGTGATTACCTGGAACGCAGCCAACTGCTGCGTGGCGAAGTGATCAATGCGCTGATCTATCCGGCGTTCCTGGTGGTGGGCGTGCTGGGATCCCTGGCGTTGCTGCTGGCGTATGTGGTGCCGCAGTTCGTGCCGATCTTCCAGGACCTGGGCGTGCCGATTCCACTGATCACCGAGGTGATCCTGGCCCTTGGAACGTTTCTCGGCGCCTATGGCCTGGCGCTGTTGGCCGGGTTGATCGTGATCGTCTGGTTGGGGGCCGCGCGCTTGCGCGATCCGCTGTTTCGCGAGCATTGCGACCGGCGGCTGCTCGGTATTCGCGTGGTCGGCCCGTTGCTGCAACGCGTCGAGGCGGCGCGTCTGGCACGCACCCTCGGCACGCTGCTGAGCAATGGCGTGGCGTTGCTGCAGGCCTTGGTGATTGCGCGGCAAGTCTGCACCAACCACGCGTTGCAGGCGCAGGTCGGGCGTGCGGCGGAATCGGTAAAAGGCGGCGGCACCCTCGCCAGCGCGTTCGGCAGCCAGCCGCTGTTGCCCGAACTGGCCCTGCAAATGATTGAAGTCGGCGAACAGGCCGGCGAACTCGACGGCATGTTGCTCAAGATGGCCGACATCTTCGACGTCGAAGCCAAGCGCGGCATCGACCGCCTGTTGGCCGCGCTGGTGCCGTCCCTGACAGTGGTCATGGCGGTGCTGGTGGCGGTGATCATGCTGGCGATCATGCTGCCGCTGATGAGCCTGACCAGCAATCTATAAAGGAGCTGACCCCATGAGAAAACCACGCCGCCAAGGCGGTTTCACCCTGTTGGAAATGCTCGCGGTGATCGTGCTGCTGGGCATCGTCGCCACCATCGTCGTGCGCCAGGTCGGCGGCAATGTGGACAAGGGCAAGTACGGTGCGGGCAAGGCCCAGTTGGCCAGCCTGAGCATGAAGATCGACAGCTACGCCCTCGACGTCGGTGCACCGCCCACCAGCCTGCAACAGCTGGTGGACAGGCCCGGTGGCTATGCCAAGCCGTCGGACCTCAAGGACCCGTTCGGGCACGCCTTCGGTTATCGCTTTCCCGGCGAACACGGCGCGTTCGATCTGATCTTCTATGGCCAGGACGGCCAGCCGGGCGGCGAAGGCTACAGCGCCGACCTGGGCAATTGGGAGTAGGGCCGCCATGTTGCAGCGCGGCTTCACCCTGCTGGAAATGCTGGTGGTGATCCTGCTGATCAGCCTGGCTGCCAGCGTGCTGGGGCTGGGCGTGCGCCAGGGCTTGCAGGTGGCGCAGGAACGCCGTGCGGTGGGGCAGATGGTGGAGGCGCTGCGTACCACGCGGGCGGGGGCGATTGTCAGCGGGCAGCCTGCGCGTACCGTATTCGATCTGAGCGACCGTACGTTCCAGGCGCCGGGGCGTGCGTTGCAACGGTGGCCGTCGCGGTTGCATGTCACGCTGCACACCGCCGAACAGGTCGGCCCTGGCGTCGAGTTCTACCCCGACGGCAGCTCCACCGGCGGCAATCTTCTGGTGGCCAGTGGCGCCCGGCGTTGGCGCATCGATATCGGCTGGCTCACCGGCAGCGTGCAATCCAAGGCGCTGCCATGAAGCGCCAGGCCGGTTTCACCCTGCTGGAAATGCTCGCCGCCCTCACGCTGATGGCGGTGTGCAGCACGGTGCTGCTGGTTGCGTTTGGCCAGAGTGCGCGCTCGTTGTCCCAAGTGGCCCACAGCGACCGGTTGACCCACGCAGCGCTGACGATTTTCGACCAGGAAGCGGCGGGGCGCTTGAGCAACGGCGTCAGTCAGGGCGAACTCGACGGCATCCACTGGCAGTTGACCAGCACCCGGCAGCAGGCACGGATTGTGCGCCTCGACCTGGTCCTCAGCGAAGGCTCGCACCAGGCCCGCTTCAGCACCTTGAAGGCGCGCCTGTGAAGCGCCGTGAACAGGGCTTCACCTTGCTGGAAATCCTTGTGGTGCTCAGCTTGCTCGGCGTGTTGCTGGTGCTGGTCGGCGGTGCATTGCTGGGGGCCAATCGTGCCGTGTCCAAGGCCCAGGCATACACAGTGAACCTGGATGAAGTGCGTGCCGCCCAACAGTTCTTGCGCACGGCGATCAGCGAAGCGTTGCCGCTGGCGGTGGGCGAGGGCGATGGTTTCTTTGTCGGCACGGCGCAGCGCCTGGAGTTCGTCTCGACCTTGCCCGGCGTGCTCGGTGGCGGTATCCATCGGTTCAGCCTGCAACGGGTCGAACAGGCGTTGCAGGTGGGGTTTTCTCAGCGTGAACCCCAAGTGCTGCTGAACAACATCGAGGTGTTGCAGTTCAGCTATCGCGGTGAGTCGCCGCTGGGCCAACCCACCGGCTGGGTGAGTGAATGGCCCTGGCCCAGGCGCTTGCCTTCGGCCGTGCGTATCGCTGCCAGCGTGGAGGGGCCGGTGCCCTGGGTCACCCAGGTGATTGCCCTGCGCCTGAACCTGTCCAGCGGAAGCGTTGAAGAATGAGGCGCCAACGCGGTGCAGCGTTGCTGCTGGTGCTGTGGGTACTGGCGCTGCTCAGCGTGTTGCTCGGCGGCCTGGCTGGCTGGGTACAGCTGGAAAGTCGCCAGGCCCTGTGGCTGCGCCAGCACACCCAGACCGTATTGGCCGCCGAAGCCGGCATCGCGCTGGTCATGGCCGAGCGGCACTGGGTTGCCGATGGCCGCGATATCCCCCTGAGCTTTGACGACGCCATCTTGCACGTGAGCCTGCGCAGCGAGCGCGGCAAGCTCTACCTGATCAACGCTGATGCCCAGGACTTCACGCGCCTGGCCCTGGCCTGTGGCGCTACGCCGACCCAGGCCAGGCAACTGGCCACGGCCCTCGAAGCACGACGCAACCAGGGCCTGGCGCCGTTGCGGGTGCTGGAAGAAGTACGCCAGTTGCCCGGCATGACGCAAACCCTCTACAGCCGCTTGCTGCCCGAAATCACCTTGTGGAGCGACCTGGACCGCCCCGATCCCGCCTTCGCCAGCCCGCTGATGCGCAAGGCGCTGAACCTGCCGCGCCAGGACGTCGAAGGCGTGGACCCCGGCGAAGTACTGGTGGTCGACAGCCGCGCCGAGCGGCCCGGCGGTTATCAGGCGCGGCTGCAAGTCACCGTTTTATTGAGCCCATCGGAGGACAGCGCACAACCCTACCGGGTGTTGCGTTGGCAAGAATGAATCGACTGGAACCCATCGCCCGACACTGGCGCGGCAGCCTGCTGCAACAGGGTTGGCAGGCATGGATCGCGGAGTTGCGCGCCTGTGTACCTGCGTGGCTGGCGTGGCAAGAGCCGCCCGAGCAGATCCATCACTGGCCATTGAGCGCGCCGGTCGCAGCAGCCAGCACGCGCCAGGTGCTGATGCTCGGCGCCGACGCTGTGCTGGTGCAAACCGTACAACTGCCCCTGGCGGCCGCGCGCAACCTCAGCGCCGTGGTCGGTTATGAGCTGGACCGCTACACGCCATTCGAGGCGGACCAGCTCTACTTTGTGGCGCGTCAGGAGCGGCGCACGCCCACCCACCTTGAGGTGACAGTGGTGGCGATCCTGCGCGAGCGCCTGGACCGGATCCTTGCCGACTGTGCCACCCTCGGCCTGCATCCCCACCGCGTGGATGCGGCCGACCTCGGCGTTGATCTGCTGCCCGCGCCACTGCGCCCGCAGCGGCCCACCGGCATGGGCCTGCAACGCAGCCTGCCGTGGCTGTGCGGGGCGTTGCTGATCGCGGCGATGCTGCTCTGGCTCAACGACCGCCAGCGCGTTATCGACGTGATGCACGCCAGCGTCCAACGGCAAAAAGCCGAGGTCGCCGAGGTGCACGCGCTGCGCCAGCAACTGCTCAATACCCGCGGCGCCGCGCAGTACCTCACCCGGCGCAAACTGGCGCAACCGCCACTGGCGGCGCTGCTCAACGACCTGACCACCTGCCTGCCCGCCGACACCTGGCTGGATCAACTGGACGTGAAGGATGGTGAAATTTCCATCTCCGGCCAGAGTGCCAAGGCCAGTGCGCTGATCACCCGCATCAAGGGCTGCCGCAGCCTGGAAAACGCCCAGTTCGAAGGGGTGATCCAGCCCGATGCGCGCACCGGCAAGGACCAGTTTGCCTTGCGCGCCCACCTACGCCAGGAGGCCGCCGATGCGCCGACCCCTCACACCCCGTGAACGTCGCGGCGCGGCCTTGCTGCTACTGGCCTTGGTGGTCGGCGCGGCCTACTGGCTGTTGGTCGACAGCTGGTTTGCCGGCCCCTTGCGTGACATGGGCGAACAGGCCGAACAACTGCGCGAGCAACAGCAACGTTATGCCGGTGTGTTGCGCCAACGCGATGCGTTACGCCAACAGCTTGAGCAAGCCCGCCAGGACCCCGCCAGCAGCACCAGCCTGCTGCCGGGGGACGACCCGGACGTGGTCGCCGCTGATCTGATGCAGCGTCTCGCTGACCTGATCAATAGCCACGCCAACCTCGGCGGCGGGTGCAGCCTGACCCAGCGCAAGCCCATCACCGCGGAGCAGGACGATGGCGAGCCGTATCGCCAGGTCAAGGTCAGCCTCACACTCGATTGCGCCATCGAACCCCTGGAAGCGCTGCTGCATGAGCTGGAGTACCAGCCGCCGTTCCTGTTTGTGGATGAGTTGCGCATCCGCCGCAGTCAGCAGGCGCCGGCCAGTGGTGGTGCGGGCAAGCTGGTGGTGCACCTGCTGGTGCGCGGCTACCTGCAACCGTCGCGGGTGACGCCATGATGAGCCGGTTGCGTCCCGTGGAGTGGGGCTTGCTCGGCCTGTCGGGGTTGCTGGGCGTGTTGATGGCGGTGATCCTCAGCAGCCTCGGTGATGAACCGCAATGGCTGCCCGAAGCGCCTGTGCGCGCCTATCCCACTCCTCGAGTACAAGGGCTGCCCAGTGTGCCGTTGGACAACCTGGCCGCGACGTGGCAAGCGCCGCTGTTCAGCCCGGATCGCAGCCCGGATCGTGTGGTGGGCAAGGCACAGGTCAGCAGCCTGGCCCATCTCACCCTCAGCGGCATCATGATCACCGGCAACCTGCAGATGGCCATGCTCAAGCAGGTCGACGGCCCGCTGCTGACCGTGCGCCTGGGCCAGACCCTGCCCAACGGCTGGCGCCTGGAACACCTCACTCCGCAATCCGCCCGTTTCAGCCTGGACGGTCGCACCCAGACCTTGAGCTTCTACGCCAAGCGCTTGCCGCCACCGTCCAAGCGACCCCCCCTTACTTTGCCCCGCGAGCCCCTCCCTTGATCGACATGCGCACCTCCACGTTATGCCTGGCCACCGCCCTTGCCCTGGGCGGCTGTGGCAGCTTCCCCGACCGTCTCGAACCGGATGATGAGCTTCTGCACGAGGCCATGCAGGGCACTGGCTCGCAACGCCCGCCCGGCGAGGCGCCCCCAGTGGAAGTTGCCCGGCCCTTGGTCAAGTCCCCCGCGCAGCGCCAGTTGATTCGGGGCAACCAGCAGTTCGTGCGTCCGCCGGCGACCGCGCCGGGTGTGAAGGCAGAGGGCGGCGACATCGTGTTCAACTTCGCCGACCAACCCATCGAAGCGGTGATCAACAGCGTGATGGGCGACCTGCTGCACGAAAACTACAGCATCGCCCAGGGCGTGAAGGGCAACGTCAGCTTTTCCACCTCCAGGCCGGTGGACAAGCAGCAGGCCTTGTCGATTCTCGAAACCCTGCTGTCCTGGACCGACAACGCGATGATCAAGCAGGGTGACCGCTACGTGATCCTGCCGGCCAGCCAGGCGGTGGCGGGCAAGCTGGTGCCGCAGATGAGCGTGGCGCAACCTTCCAGCGGCTTGTCGGCGCGGCTGTTTCCGCTGCGCTACATCTCCGCCACCGAGATGCAGAAACTGCTCAAGCCCTTCGCCCGCGAGAATGCGTTTCTGCTGGTCGACCCGGTGCGCAATGTGCTGAGCCTGGCCGGTACGCCGGATGAGCTGGCCAACTACCAGGACACCATCGACACCTTCGACGTGGACTGGCTCAAGGGCATGTCGGTGGGCGTGTTCGGCCTGCAACGCGCGTCGGTGGCCGAGTTGATGCCTCAGCTGCAAAGCCTGTTCGGCCCGGACAGCGGCATGCCCCTGGCGGGCATGCTGCGCTTTCTGCCGATTGAACGGACCAACTCGGTGGTAGCGATTTCTTCCCAGCCCCAGTACCTCAGCGAAGTCGGCGACTGGATCCGCACCATCGACGAAGGCGGCGGCAACGAGCCACAGATGTACGTCTACGACGTGCGCAACATGAAGGCCGCCGACCTGGCCAAGTACCTGCGGCAGATCTACGGCACCGGCGCGATCAAGGACGACACGCCGGCCAAGGTTGCGCCTGGCCTGCGCACGACAACCCTGTCGTCACTCAATACCGGTGACTTGCAGAACAACCCGCCTGCCGCTGAAGAACCCGAGCCGCAAGAGCAGCCGGTCGCCGCCACCAACGCCCTGGAAGCCGGCACCCGTATCACCGCACAAAAGAGCAGCAACCAACTGTTGGTGCGCACCCGTCCCGCGCAGTGGAAAGAGATCGAAGCGGCGATCAAGCGTCTCGACAATCCGCCCCTGCAAGTGCAGATCGAGACACGGATTCTTGAGGTCAAGCTCACCGGTGAACTGGACCTGGGTGTGCAGTGGTATCTAGGGCGGCTGGCGGGCAATTCCGGCAGCACCACGGTGGCCAATGCCTCCGGCAGCCAGGGTGCGCTGGGCGGTGGCGGGGCAGGGCTGGGGGCGACGGACTCGTTGTTCTACTCATTTGTCAGTTCGAATCTGCAGGTGGCGTTGCATGCGCTGGAAACCAATGGACGCACCCAGGTGCTCTCGGCGCCGTCGCTGGTGGTGATGAACAACCAGCCGGCGCAGATTCAGGTGGGGGACAACATTCCAATCAGCCAGACCACCGTCAACACCGGGGACGCCGATACCACGTTGAGCAGTGTCGAGTATGTGCAGACCGGGGTGATCCTGGATGTGGTGCCGCGGATCAATCCGGGGGGGTTGGTATACATGGATATCCAGCAGCAGGTCAGTGATGCCGAGAGTCAGAGTGGTACTAGCGATACGCCGGTGAATCCGCGTATCTCGACGCGTTCGGTGTCGACGCAGGTGGCGGTGCAGAGTGGGCAGACGGTGTTGCTGGGAGGGTTGATCAAGCAGGACAACGGGGAGAGTGTCAGTGCCGTACCGTATCTGGGAAAGGTCCCAGGGTTGCGCTGGTTGTTTGGGAGTACCAGTAAGTCCAAGGATCGGACGGAGTTGATTGTGTTGATTACGCCCAGGGTGATTACCAGTAGTGGGCAGGCGCGGCAGGTGACGGATGATTATCGGCAGCAGATGCAGTTGTTGCGGCCGGGTAGGTAGGTGTACATATCCGTTTCTTCGGTAACGGCTACTTATGGTTCCGCTCTTACAGCGGCTCACTTTTGGAAAGGCCGGAAGCCGGCCCAGCCAAAAGTAAGCAAAAGGCCTTCGCCCCAACACTCGGCACCTCGCTTTGGCTCGGTGTGCCCTCACTCCGGCTTGAATCCGTGGGCCGCCGCAATGGGCCATCCATGGCCCAGTGCGGCTAACCCGGCGTCCTGCCGGGTTACCCACGGATTCAAGCCTGCGTTCGGCCAGCGTGTTTGACGGGGCGCCCCAGATCAAGATCAAGATCAAAAGCAAGAGCAAGAGCAAGAGCAAGAGCAAGAGCAAGAGCAAGAGCACGGCGGCCTGGTAGCCGACCTGAGTGGTGTAGATCAAAAGCAGAGCTGGTTGATTCCTCAGCCCAGAGTGGCCGGTATTTTACTGTCGATCTCGGTTAAATGTGGGAGGGAGCTTGCTCCCGATAGCGGTCTGTCAGTTGATGCATCTGTGCCTGCTTCACTGCTATCGGGAGCAAGCTCCCTCCCACAGTTTGATCTCCATACAGCAGTCAGATATCCGTCTGCTTTTGATCTGGCTTTTGATTTTGATCTTAGGCGGCCCCCCAAATCACTGTCGGATTACGGGCACACCGAGCCTAGGCGAGGTGCCGAGTGTTGGGGCAAAAGCCATTTGGTTACTTTTGGGCTCTTTTCAAAAGTGACCCGCCGTAAGGGCGGAACCATAAGCCGCCGTGACCCAAATAACGGATATGCCCCAATCCCCAAATCGCAAAAAAACATTACTTATATGAATAACAAAATTCATAAATAATGAAATCCAAGAATATTAGCTTATGCCCAAATAGCATTATATTTTCAAAACCCATTCCGTTATGTTTGAACTCAACAGCCTACCCCTGACCTCGGATGGTACCAATCTAGACTCGGATTCTGCGCTGCCACCCCGCAGCAGAACCGTTGGAAGGGAGTTCAACGTATGTTGCCAATTCAAACCTCGCCCCACACCTAGCCCCAAATCGCCCTGACACCCCAGAAAAAAACCGAGCACCGCGCCCACCCGCGTGACGGCCCGACTTCGCGATTTGGAAACGCAGGAACCCCTATGAAGCGAGTGCTACAACCCACTGCCGCATTTACCCTGGCCATCCTGGCCAACACCGCACACGCCCAGGATGACAGCACCCTGTCCACCGTGGTCGTCACCGGCAACCGCGGCGCCGAGCAGCGTACCGTCACCAGCAGCCCGGTGCCGATCGATGTGGTCAGCGCCAAGCAATTGCAGAACACCGGCAAGCCCGGCCTCATGGAGGCCCTGAGCGCAGTGATCCCCTCGCTGACCCTGCCGGAAAAAACCGGCTGGGACGCCAGCGGCATTGCCCGAGCCCCCAACCTGCGTGGCCTGAGTGCCGCCGAGGTGCTGGTACTGGTCAACGGCAAGCGCCGTCACACCGCCGCCACCTTGAACATCAACGGGATCAATATCGGTGCGGCCCCGGCCGACCTCGACCTGATCCCCATCAGCGCCATCGACCATGTGGAAGTCCTGCGCGACGGCGCCGCCGCCCAGTACGGTTCCGATGCCATCGCCGGGGTGATCAACGTGATCCTCAAGGCCGACACCAGCGGCACCGCGGTGACCAATATCGGCCAGGGCTATGACGGCAAGAAACAGACGGTGCAGCAAAGCCTCAACAAGGGTTTCGAGATCGGCGACGGCGGCATCGTGCAGCTCGCCCTCGACGCGCGCAGCCAGAACGATGACAACAAAGCCAGCGCCAACGGCTACACCTATGCCCAGGCCTACGAGCAGGCCGGGCGGTCGACGTACGGCGGTTATGGCACGCCCAAGACCAACCTGCTGACCCTGGGCTACAACGCCGAGTTGCCGATCGACGACAGCCTCAGCCTGTATTCCTTCACCACCTATTCACGGCGCAAGGCCGAGCAGGGGCAGAACTTCCGCCTGCCGACCATCACCAACACCATTACCACCGGGCCCAACGGTTATCCCGGCGGCTACACGCCGACGTGGTTTATCGACGAGGATGATTTCCAGGCGGCATTCGGCGGCAAAGGCACGGTGGGCGAGTGGGACTGGGACCTGTCCACCACCTACGGGCGCAACGAGGCGGAGCAGGGCACCACCCATAATCAGAACCCGTCCCTGGGGGAGGCCACGCCGAATCACTTTACCTCCGGTACCTGGATCGCCACCGAGCTGACCACCAACCTCGACTTCAAGCGCGGCTTCGACATCGGCCTGCAAAAGCCTCTGGACCTGAGCGTCGGCTTCGAGCATCGGCGCGACACTTATGAGGTGCAGGCCGGTGACTATGAATCCTATGCCAACGGCGGCTACTGCGTGGCGCCGGGCAATTGCGCGTCGTCGGGCGCGCAGGTCACCAACGGCATTTCGCCGGACGAAGAAAGCAGCGCCTCGCGCAACAGCCTGGCCAGTTACGTCGACGTGGGCTTCAACCCGGTGCCGGACTGGTACGTCGGCACGGCGTTTCGCTACGAGCACTACAACCAGGGCGTCGGCGCCACGCGCAGCGGCAAGCTGACCACCCGCTATGACTTCACCCCGCAGTTCGCCGTGCGCGCCACTGTCAGCAACGGTTTCCGAGCGCCGTCCCTGGCCAACAGCCTGTTCAGCGCACGCTCCACCACCTATGGCGTGGTGGACGGCGTGTACCAGTCGATCAACTACGGCGTGTTGCCCGTGGGTTCCGCCGCGGCCCAAGCCCTGGGTGCCCAGGAGTTGAAACCCGAGCGTTCGACCAACTTCAGCCTGGGTTTCACCCTCACACCCACCGACCGCCTGAGCTTCACCGCCGACGCCTACGTGATCAACCTGCGCGACCGCATCACCCTCACGGGCACCTTGCTCGGCCCCGAGATCACCCAGGTATTGCAGAACAATGGCATCCACTCCACCTCCGGCGGGCAGTACTTCATCAATGGCGCCGACACCCGTACCAAAGGCCTGGACCTGGTCAGCAACTACAGCCAGGACCTCGGCCGGTACGGTTCGGTGAAATGGACCGCAGCATTCAACTGGAACCAGACCAGAATCCTCAACTACAAGGAATCCACCCACATCCTCGGCACCTCCTACGAGCTGATGAACCGCGAGGCGCGCAACCTGATCACCGGCGTGCAGCCCAACACCAAGTTGATCCTGGGCGGCGACTGGAGCATCGATCGCTTCAACCTCAACCTGGCCCTGACGCGCTACGGCTCCTACAAGGAAGTGAACTCATCGGCCAATCGCGACCTGGACCGCATCTACAGCGCCAAGTGGATCACCGATCTCGACCTTGGCTACAACCTCACCAAAGACCTGAACATCGCCGTCGGCGCCAAGAACCTGTTCGACATCTACCCCAAGAAACAAGGGGTGCCGAGCAGCACCATGGTCAGCAGCTATGGCGTCTATTCGCCCTACGGTTTTACCGGCGGGTACTACTACACCCGCTTGACCTATGCCTTCTGAGGCCGAGGAATACACCATGCCTATCGTCGCCAAACCCTATGACCTGATCGACGCGCCCAGTCCGGTGCGCCAGGCCCGTGTCTCCACGCCGATCAAGGCCCTGCAGGTGGTGCCCGCCCGGCATCCCTGGCGCTGGGCCGGGTCGATCTTTGCGGCGCTCGTGCTGCTGGCCATCGTGCACTCGCTGGCCACCAACCCGCGCTGGGAGTGGGGCGTATTCGGCCAGTGGTTTTTTTCGCCGTCGGTGCTGCGTGGTCTGGGGCAGACGCTGTTGCTGACCCTGCTGAGCACGCTGTTCAGCATCATCCTTGGTACCGCGCTGGCATTGGCGCGGCTGTCGGGCTCGCCGCTGCTGGCGGCATTGGCCTGGGGATATATCTGGTTTTTCCGCTCGATGCCGGCGTTGCTGGTGCTGATCATCCTCTACAACTTTGCCTACCTGTATGACCACATCGTGCTCGGTGTGCCGTTCACCAGCGTGGTGTTCGCCGAGTGGTCGACGGTGGATGTGCTCAGCCAGTTCACCGTGGCCGTGCTGGGCTTGAGCCTGATGCAGGCGGCGTATGCGGCGGAGATCATCCGTGGCGGCCTGATCGGCGTCGACGCCGGCCAGCATGAAGCCGCCGCGGCCCTGGGGTTGCCGGCCTCGCGGCGCATCTTCCGGATCATCCTGCCCCAGGCGCTGCGCTCGATCCTGCCGTCGGGTTTCAACGAGATCATCGGCCTGGTCAAGGGCACGTCCATCGTCTACGTGCTGGCCCTGCCGGAGCTGTTCTACACCGTGCAGGTCATCTACAACCGCACCCAGGCGGTGATCCCGCTGCTGATCGTAGCGACGGTCTGGTACCTGATCATCACCACCGTGCTGACCAGCGCGCAGTACTACGTCGAACGCCACTTTGCGCGGGGCACCGCACGGGTGCTGCCACCCACGCCGCTGCAACGCATTCGCGGCTGGATCAAGGAGAAGACCCATGGCTGAAGCACGCGCCGGGCGCATCCAGATCCAGGGCGTGGGCAAGCGCTTTGGCAACCAGCAGGTGTTGAAAGACATCGACCTGACCATCGACCCGGGCAAGGTCACGGTGATCCTCGGGCCGTCCGGCTCGGGCAAGTCGACCTTGCTGCGCACCATCAACCACCTGGAAAAGATCGACAGCGGGCATATCACCATTGACGGTGAATACGTCGGTTACCGTCGAAAGGGCGATCTGCTCTACGAACTCAAAGAACGGGAGATTCTCAAGCGCCGTATCGACGTCGGTTTCGTGTTCCAGAACTTCAACCTGTTCCCCCACCTCACCGCCTGGGAAAACGTCGCCGAAGCGCCCCTGGCCCACAAGCGCTGGAGCAAGGCCGAGGCCCAGGCCAAGGCGGCCGGGTTGCTGGCCAAGGTCGGCCTGGCGGACAAGGTCGATGCCTATCCGCGCCAGCTCTCTGGCGGCCAGCAACAGCGCGTGGCCATCGCCCGTGCCCTGGCGCTGGACCCCAAAGTGCTGCTGTTCGATGAACCCACCTCGGCCCTCGACCCGGAACTGGTGGGCGAAGTGCTCGACGTGATCAAGGGCCTGACCCAACTGGGCGTGACCCTGGTGATCGTCACCCACGAGATCGGCTTTGCCCGTGAGGTGGCCGACCACGTGGTGTTCCTCTGCGACGGCCAGTTGATTGAAGAAGGCCCGCCCGAACAGATTTTCCGCCAACCGCGACATCCCCGCACTGTGGCCTTTCTCGGCAAGGTGCTGTAGTTCAAGGAGTGACTGCCCATGTTTATCTCTACTGCCCGCGTGGCCCTGCTGGCGCTTGCCGTCAGCACCGCGCAACACGCATTCGCCGTGCAACAGGTCGACCTCAGCCCCGACCGCCCGCGCATCCATGTGCCGCGTAACGAGGCGGCCATCGCACAGATCCCGCCGGGCTTCAAGTTCGCCCAGCCGGGCAAGTTCACCGTGGCCGTCTCCGGCGTGGCCGGGCCGCCCCTGGCGCTGCTGGCCAGCGACGACAAGACCACCATCGGCAGCGAGGCTGACACCGCGCAGCTTGTTGCCGATAGCTTGGGCCTGCAACTCAATGTGGTGCAGACCAGTTGGGAGGACTGGCCCCTGGGTGTCAGTTCGGGCAAGTACGACGCGGTGATCAGCAACGTCACCGTGACCGAGGCGCGCAAGAAGCGCTTTGACTTCGCCACCTACCGCCAGGATGTGCTCGGCTTCTACGTGAAGAGCACCAGCAAGATCAGCGAGATCAAGCAGGCGGCGGACATCGCCGGGTTGAAGATCATCGTCGGTTCCGGCACCAACCAGGAAAAAGTCCTGCTGGCCTGGAACGAGGCCAACGAGAAGGAGGGGCGCAAGCCGGCGCTGTTGCAATACTTCGACGACCAGGCTGCCGCCCAGTTGGCCGTGCAGTCCGGGCGCAGCGATGCGCTGTTCGGGCCTAACTCGGTGTATGCCTATTCGGCGGCAATCACCGGCGGTATCAAGCTCGTCGGCACGGTGAATGGTGGCTGGCCGTTGAAGGCCGATATCGCGGTGACCACGCGCAAGGACAACGGCCTGGTCAAGCCGATCCACACCGCCCTGGAAGGTGCGATTGCCGGCGGCCAATATGAGCAGGTGCTGCAACGCTGGGGCCTGGACATCGAGCGGGTCGACACGTCGCTGATCAACCCACCGGGCCTGCCGGATTAAGGAGCATCGAGCATGGGACTGACACGACGTGAAGCGCTGTCGAGCATCGCTGCGGTAGGGGGCGAGCTGGCGGTCAAGGACGCGCTGGCGGCATTGGGCCTGGGGCCGTCGTCACACCGCCGTCCGCAACCGTTGAAACTCAAGGAAGGCCTGGGGCAGGGCACGCGTGTGCTGGTGCTGGGCGCGGGGATCGCGGGGCTGGTCACAGCCCTGGAACTGACCCGCGCCGGCTTCGAGGTGCAAGTGCTGGAGGCCCGTGAGCGGGTGGGCGGCCGCACCTGGACGATCCGCAACGGCGACCGCGTGGACTACAAGGACGGCCGCACGCAAACTGCCGCATTCGACCCGGGGCATTACTTCAACGCCGGGCCGGCACGGATTCCCAGCCAGCACCGCACGATTCTCGACTATTGCAATGAGCTGGGCGTGCCGCTGGAAGTGCTGGTCAACAGCAGTCATGGCGCCCAGGTACGGCCTGATGTGGGCAAGCCTGCATTCACGGTCGGCCAGGCCATCAACGATGCGCGCGGGCACCTGTCCGGCTTGCTCGCCAAAGCTGTGCAGCGCGATGCCCTCGATGATCTGTTGAGCGGTGAAGAGCGTACGCGCTTGCTGGCGTTCCTGCGGGTGTATGGCGACCTGTCCCAGGAGCTGGCTTTCGAAGGCACGATCCGTTCGGGGCACCTGGAATCGCCAGCGCACCCCGGCGCCTTGCCCGCCAGCCGCCGCCCGTTGGCGCTGGACCAACTGCTGCATCCGGAACTGTGGGGCGCGTTGCTGCACACCGAATTCCCGGAGTTCTCTGCCACCATGTTCCAACCGGTGGGCGGCATGGACCGCATCACCGACGCCTTCTACCAGCGCGTCAGCGGTCATGTACAACTGGGCGCCCAGGTGCGCCGTATCCGCCAGTTGGAAGACGGCGTGGCGGTGACCTATCACGACCAGCGCAGCGGCCGCGAGCAGGTCGTGCGCGCCGACTACCTGATCTCGACGTTGCCGCTGCCGTTGCTGGCCAGGCTCGACACCGACTTCAACGACCCGATCAAGGCCGCCCTGCTCAGCACCCGCAGCGACCAGGCGACCAAAGTGGCGTGGCAGTCGCCGCGCTTCTGGGAGACCGACTACCGCACCTACGGCGGCCTGTCGTGGATCGAACACCCGGCGCGCCTGCTGTGGTACCCGAGCAATGACCTCAACACTCGCGAAGGCCTGCTGGTGGCGGGCTATGTGACCGGGGAGGGCGCCGATGTGTTTGGCGCGCAACCGTTCGACAAACAGTACGCCACCTCCAGGGAGGCCGTGGAACTGCTGCATCCCGGGTATTCCAAGCACCTGCGCAACCCGCTGGCGGTGTCCTGGGAGCAGATTCCCTACAGCGAAGGCCCGTGGCTGCAGCGCGAGCATTTCCCGGCCGACGCCAGCGCCTTGCTTGAAGCCGGGCATGGCCGGGTGTATTTCGCCGGCGACGGGCTGGTGCAAAGCGGCGTGGGTATCTGGCAGGAATCGGCGGCCAACTCGGCGCGCCATGTGGTGGGGCAACTGGCTGAACGGGTGACTCAACACCGTCATAGCGCGGCATTGGCCGCTTCATAAGGAGATTCATCATGAGCGACAGCATTCAACGTACCAGCGTCGGCGATTTCCCGATTTCCCAGACCGTCACGGTGCCGGCATCCGCCAGCCTGATCTTCATCAGCGGCACCTTGCCCGACCTGCACGATGCCAGCGCCCCGGCGGGCACACCGGCGGCCTATGGCAATACCGAAGTGCAGACGGTGTCGGTGTTCAACAAACTGCGCAAGATCCTGCGCCAGCAGGACCTGGACCTGGGCGATATCGTGCAGTTGCGGGTGTTCCTGGTAGGGGCCGAAGAGACAGGCGGCAAGCTGGATTTCGCCGGCTTGCAGGCGGGGTACACGCAGTTCTTCGGTACTCCTGATCAACCGAACAAGCCGGCACGTACGGCGCTGCAAGTGGTGGCGTTGCCATTGCCTGGTGCGTTGATTGAGGTCGAGGCGGTTGCTGCAAGAGCGGTGTGAGGCTCAACGAGTCTTGGCAATCACACCGCTCATGTATTGATTCAAATCGCGGAAGTCGCTAACCCTCCATGCGAACGGCGCTAGCTTCACGCCGTTCTCTCGCAACGTCCTTGGGATCAGGTCGCCATTGGGGCGAAGTATGATTGAAGAGACGATAACGCCTGGGTAGTCATTCAGGCGTTTTTTGAACGCGGCGGTGGTCAGGTCAGGTGTGGGGGGATTGCTCTTGTTGGCCAGGGGGCCAGTGCCTTTGATATCGGCGCCGTGACACATCGCACACCGCTGGGTGAAGAGGGTTTTCCCGTTGAGGTTATCCGCGAAGGACAGTGAGGGTTGGGTGAGCGATAACAGGCCGAGCCAAGCGATAAGTGCCCGTTTCATATCCATATGACCTTGTGGCTTGAATCAGATTGGGATCGAGGGAATAACCTGATGCCAGCGCGTTGAGTTTGAAAGGTCGCCATTCTCCTTGTTTTCTCATGACCGTGTCCAAAGCCGCTTCAACGGCCCGCGACAGCGCTGTTGTTTTTTATGCCTGTTGCGGATTTTTTTTCTTGGTTTATATCAGTAATTTTAATAATTAGCATATATCTACAAAGCCTTTCACAAGCCCCGCTCGCGGGCATTAACGTCGATCTCTACAGGCCAGCACCGCGGCCACCCACGGAGGAATACCCTGATGCCCACCTCACCCCGGCAACTCAAATTCGGCGCCATTCTCACCGGTGTAGGCACTGCACAAAACGAATGGCTGCACCCGCAGATCCCCGGCGATGCCAGTGTGGATATCGACTGGTACCGCGCCCAGGCCCAGCAGGCAGAAGCGGCCAAGTTCGACCTGGTGTTCATCGTCGACAGCCCCTACATCACCCCGGATTCCGCGCCGCATTTCCTCAACCGCCTGGAGCCCTTGACGCTGCTCTCAGCCATCGCCGGGGCGACCTCGAAAATCGGCCTGGTGGCGACGCTCACAACCTCCTATACCGAACCCTTCAACGTGGCGCGGCAGTTTGCGTCCCTGGACCACATCAGTGGCGGCCGCGCCGGCTGGAACGTGGTCACCACCGGCTTGGAAGGCGCGGCCGGTAACTTTGGCCGCGCGCAACACATCGACCACACCGAGCGCTATCGCCGCGCGGCCGAACATCTGGAGGTGGTGCAGGGCTTGTGGGACTCCTATGAAGACGACGCCTTTGTGCGTGACAAGCAAACCAAGGTGTTCCTCGACCCGCAGCGCCAACACCGCCTCGATCACCACGGCGAGTTTTTCTCGGTCACCGGACCGTTGAATATAGCCCGTTCAGCCCAAGGCCAACCGGTGATTTTCCAGGCGGGAATCTCCGAATCCGGGCGCAGCCTGGCGGCGAACTATGCCGAGGGGATTTTTGCCGGCGTGGGCAATTTCGAAGATGCCCAGGCGTACTACAGCGACATCAAGAAACGCACCGCCGCCGCTGGACGTAACCCTGACCACGTAACCATCCTGCCGGGTATTTCTCCAATCATCGCGGATACCGATGAGCAGGCCCAGGCCATCGACCGCGAGCGCAATGGCGAGCTGGATCTGCACAAAGCGCTGGTGCAGTTAGGCCGGCCATTCAATTACCACGACTTCAGCCAATATCCGTTGGATGAGCCGTTCCCGGAGTTGGGTGACTTGGGTAGCAATGGCTATCGTGGGCATGCGGAAAACATCAAGCAAGTTTCCCGTGAACAGGGTCTGACGTTGCGTCAGGCGGCGCTGCGGTTTGCCAAGCCGTTTTCCAGTTTCGTCGGCTCGCCCAAGACCGTGGCGGATGAGATCGAGCGCTGGTTTGTGGAGGGCGCGGTGGATGGGTTCAACATCCATGTGGGCGCGCCGGAGGACTTTGCGCGGTTTACCGATCAGGTATTGCCGCTGTTGCGCGAGCGCGGGTTGTTTCGCAGTGAGTACAGTCACAGCACGTTGCGCGGGCACCTGGGGTTGCCGGTGCCGGTGAATCGGCATACGGCGGCACGTGACGTCGCGGCATGACGGGTTACCACCACTTCCAGCGACCCTGTTTTTTCAGGGTCGCTTAGGTTTTTCATACCTCTTGTTTTTTCTGCTTGTTCAATCGATCAACTCTTCGTAAAGGCCGATCGCAAGTGTTTTGACGTTTCCGGACATAGCGCTACTGGTAAAGCTCAGAGTTGCTGCCAAGCTCTCCGTTAGGTGGTGAAGGGTGGTCTGATGCATTTCTGTAGCACTGATGCGTTTGGGCAGCCGGCCTGCCGCCTGTTCCAATTTGAGCAGTTTCGTTGTGAGTCGAGGGTCACGGATTCTGAGTAACTCGTTGTTCAGTTGTGCTCGCTCTGGTCGTGAAAGACCTCGCAGGACTTGGCGCAGTGATTTTCCTGTCACTCGCGTAGCAGTGCTAACCGCTCTGATTGTCACGAGTGTTGAAGTAACTACACCTAGCAGCGCAATGCTATCCAACACCACCATTGCCGCCTGGTACCAAGCTTCATTGTCCAGATTATCGTTAGATTGAGGGCTGTAAACCTCAAATGCCGTTCGAACAGTGCCAGCGATGCATTGAACTGTACTCGCTACTGCAGCAGCCTTTCCTACAAAGGAAATCACTGCACTTGCTCCCGCAGTGAAGGGCATGAACGCAATCCCGCTCCAGACTACCACCCAACTCAATAATGCCCCTGCACAAGTCATTGTGGTGTTGGTCGCCTCCGCGACCAACCTGGACTCCCGCGTCTCATGTTCCAGCATCCGCTTGAACTCCACTGGCCCCACGTACCTTGGCGCCTCCCGCAGTACTATTTTGATCGGCTGTACCCTGCAAATCGCCTGAAACTCACGCAGGACCACGACGTTGAACTCCGCATCGATATACACCACGCCAGCACCAATCACTGACGGGTCGGCGTCGATGGCTGAGAACAATCGAGGCAGATCAATGCTGCTTTCAATACGTTGCCGTGTGGTGCGATGGGCCGAGGGAAATCCATCCTTGAGCAGTGAGGCCGTCATTCCTTAACTCCTGGTTTTGGGAGTCGAGAGAGTAAAGGCGCGGTTGCGCAAATTAATGTCGGATGTTTCGTCTTTTCGAGACAGGCGCGTCCCAATACCGGTTTTCAACCTTGTCGGCCCTTTGTCGAATAAGGAACAGTTCGCCCCGCGTCACTTCCGACGCTGACAAGGACAAGGAGCCAATATGGCCGTCGATATGTTTTTGAAACTGGGCGATATCAAGGGTGAATCACGCGACCACGCTCATCTCGACGAGATCGATATCACCGAGTGGGCGTGGGGAGTGTCTCAGGCAGGATCGATGCACTCCGGGAGAGGTGGCGGCGCCGGCAAGGCCGATTTTGCCAACCTCAATCTGACCAAGCCGCTGGATAAATCCAGCCCAAATTTGATGATGGCCTGCGCTAGCGGCAAGCATTACCCCGAAGCACGGCTTGTGGTGCGCAAGGCGGGTGGTTCCAGCCCTGTGGAGTATCTGGTGATCACCTTGAAGGAAGTGATGGTGGTGTCCTACGGCACGAGTGCCGGAAATAAGGATGATGTGCTTTACGACAGAGTTGCGCTGAATTTTGCCACCGTCGACGTCAGCTACCAGCCACAGAAAGCCGATGGTGCCAAGGACGGTGGCCCAGTGAAGTTCGGTTGGAATATCCGGCAGAACGTCAAGGTCTGAGGCTTCTAGGAGAAATGCTATGAGGCTGTCGGACAGCCGATCGCTTTGGTGTATCACAGCCGCTCTCATCTTTGTTGTAGGGCTTCATGGCTATCTCATTGTCGACGGGTTAATTCGCGGTGTGGCGATTTCTTACAGTCGCGTGGGGCCTTCCATCACCTACACGCTTGTAGGGCAGCCGAAGCTGTTCTGGTTCACGATCATCTGGAACGTAGTATGTGAAGCCGTATTCATTGCTCTGACCCTTGGTATGGCTTGGGCCGCCAGGGCGATGTCTAAAAACGAGCGCCCCAAAAAACGTTGATATCCAGGCACCATCGCTACTCCTGCAACTGCAACGCCCGCTGCTTGAGCTTGCGCTTTTGCTCGAACGGCAGCTTCTCATCATCCCCATACGGCGCGCTGTACCAGTTGCCATAGGTCGGGTTGGGCAACAAGAACCAGCGTTGCCCCAACCAGTTCACATAGGGCTCCACCGCCTTGCGCTGATCCGCGAGGGTGTTGTGCTCGGCCTGCACGAAATCCCCCAGGGAATCCCCGGCCATCAATAACACGCGGGCATGGGCGGCGACCCATTGGCGGCGGCAGTTCTTGCCGTAGCCGGCGCTTTCGCAGTGGCCGGTGGGAGTGCTGGCGGCCAGGACCTGTTGGTCGCTGTCAACCGGGAAACCGCGCAGGCGCAGGTTTTTCACGGTGGCGGCGACCTGGCTGTGTTCGCGGTTGGTCAGGTAATACACCTTGATGCCTTTTTGCCGGGCTGCCTGCAGGAACGCCACGGCACCGGGCAAGGCCTGGGCCCTGGCCTGGTCGACCCAGGTGTTCCAACGGTCGTAGGAATAGACCTGGTTGTTGACCACATCGCGGGCGTTGAGCGGTACGTTGTCCAGCAGGGTTTCGTCGATATCGACCACCACCGCCGGCGGTAACCCGTTCAGGTTGCGTGGGGGAAAGGGCAGGGCATCCCAGGTGGGATCGGCCAACGCCACGTCAAGTTGACGGGTGGCATTGGCGAAGAGCTGGCGGTAAATCAACTCATGCTCGATGGAGGTCTGGGTCCAGAGCACGGCATCGAGTTGGTCATTGGCCGGCGGCGTTTGTTGGCAGCCCGCCAGCAGAAGCAGGCTGGCGAAGATCAGGTTGCGCATGGGCAGTCTCGCAAGTGAGGGTTGAATGGGCAGCACGTTAGCGTAATCACGGGCGCCATACAGGCATGATGTGTTCATCAATCGCCCAGTGGGGTTGGCGAGGTCGCAGGCATATGCCACCCACCCATCGCACATGGCTGGCGTGATCCAGCCAGTTGGCGTCACCGTTCAACACGGCCTGCCCCAGCGCAGTCAACGCCAGCACCTGGCGTGGCCATTCCAGGTGCGTCTCGGTGGCTGTCAGTAAAGGGTTGTCGCCATCGATCAGCGGTCGCAACAGCGCATGAAACATCATGTCCCCCAGGAACGGCAGCGGTTCACGCTTGGCCATCAGTTCGGCAAACACCCGACCGAATGGCGTTGGCCCGTTTTCGGCGAGGTACGTCAGGGCCAGGCGCTCGGTCAGCGACAGGCCGTCGTGCAGGCCGGGCAATTCCTGTAATTGACGCAACAACGCCGGGGCAAGCAACGGCAAGGCGGTGTGGCTGTCGTGGGCTATTTGCGCCCATCTGACTGGCGAGCTGTCGCAGTACGCCGACCAGGCCTGTTTGGCCAGTTGCACGGCGTCCTCCTCGAGCAAGCGCCGTTGCGGCCATAGCCACGCCAATACATCCGGCGCCAGTTGGCCGATGCCGATAAAACGCTGCACGCCGGGAATGCGGTCCACCTCGATGAGCTCCAGTTTGTGCGGCACCTGTTCAAGACCGGCGAGTGCGCGGATCAGGAACAGCTGGTCATAGGCATCCGCTTCGCACCACAGCACACTGTGGTCGGCGCTGGCCAATGCGTCGAGGTGGTCATATTCAACGTCGACGCGACGAGCTGCATCGGCTTCATCGATGGCGAAGGCCTGGCTGATAAAGGCACTGCGCAGGGCGCGGAACGCCTGGCGGGGCAAATCGCGGACCGGGCCCATGCACAGCGGGTCGGCGAGCATCCGGAACTGCCCTTTGAACCCTGCCAGTTGCAGGCTGTGGGCAATGTCATTGCCGCAGCGCCAATGGGTGGTACGGGCTTCATCACTGGCGGCAAAATCGGGGTGGCGGGCGGCGAAGTCGATGGCATCGATATGGGCCTTGAGCTTTGGCCAACTGCTGAAACCCAGCTGCCTGGCGATTTCCCATTGGGCCAGGGACAGGGTAGCGTTCGGGTTTTCGGCTTTCAGGCGTGGCAGCAGTTCCTTGGCACGCTTGCGCTGTTGCTCAAGGTTGAGACGGCCATCGGTGTTGAGTGGTTGGGACATACGATCTCCTTGCACAAACCTTTTCCGCTTCAAGGTGGGGAGTCGTAGAAAAAGAGAGTGTTGCAGTGTCCTGGGCGCAGCCCTTTCCGCGGAAGGTGGCGTAGAGAGCGCCAGGCGGGAAATATAGGCAGTGCCGCGCTCGTTTGCAAATCAGTGTTGCGCGTCTGGCGTGTGATCAACCCAATGGGTCTTGATCCCCTTCGCCCACGCCACCGTGTAGAAACAGCTCAGCAATACAATCCCCCACTGTTCGGCATTGATGGATGACCAGAACCAGAACGGCTGGCCCGCCATGCCGAACAGGCAGGCGTAGCGGCGCACTTTCAAGCGTTTGCTTTGGCTGAACCAGATGGCAACGACGCCGAGGGCGGCGATCATGATTTGGGCAATCACGGGGGCTCCTTGAATGGGAAAAGGCAGCCTTGGCGCAAGGCTGCCAAGGCATTACTTGTCCTTGCGCGCATCCATGGTCTTTTGATGCTCAGCCAAAAACGGCTGCTCCGCCGGATCAAAGCGGTCGATCCCGGCGGTAAAGCGATGCCAGTATGGGTATAACGGCTGGCGGCGCGTCACGGCTTCGATGCGTGAAGCTTGTTCCTGGGTCAGTGTCAACTCAGTCGCAGCGAGGTTGTCGCGCAGGTGCTCTTCGGTGCGGGCGCCGACGATCAGCGACGTGATGCCCGGTCGGTCCTTGAGCCACGCCAGACACGTGCGGGCTACCGACACGCCATGTTCGTCACCGACGGCGGCAAGGGTTTCGATGATGTCGAGCGCACGCTCCTGATCGTGCACATAGGGTTCCGGCCAGCCACTGCCCTGGCGGGTGTTGGCGGGCGGCTTGTGACCCCGACGGGTAGACCCGGTCAACAGGCCTTCGCCCATCGGGCCCCACACCAGTGTGCCCACCGACTGGTCCAGTGCCAGTGGCAGCAGTTCGTACTCGGCTTCGCGGGATTCCGGGGTGTAGTAGATCTGCTGGGTGACAGGTTTGAGCATGCCGTGCAGTTCGGCCTTGCCCAGGGTCTTCATCATCTGCCAGGCGGTGAAATTGCTGGTGCCGAAGTAGCGTATTTTCCCCGAACCTACCAACAGCCGCAGCGCTTCGAGGGTTTCCTCGATGGGGGTCATGCCGTCCCAGTTGTGCAGTTGATAGAGGTCGATATGGTCGGTGCCCAAGCGTTTCAGGCTGGCTTCGCACGCGCGAATCAGATGGTAGCGCGAAGAACCGGAGTTGTTGGGGTTGTTGTCCACCGGGCTGCGGCCCTTGGTGGCCAGCAGGATATCGTTGCGTTTGGCGCCCAAGGCTTTGCCGACGACTTCCTCGGCCAGGCCATGGGAATAGAGGTCGGCGGTGTCGACCATGTTCACACCCGCGTCGAACGCGATATCGAACATGCGTTTGGCCTGGGGGACGTCCACCGATCCGCATTGTTCAAACTCGGCGCGACCGCCGAAGGGCACGGTGCCCAGGATGATTTCGGATACCAGCAGGCCGGAATGGCCCAGTTGTCGGTATTGCATGTCGCCTCCTCGGTAACGTTGAATCTAAAGCTCTGAGCCACACCGGATGCGATAGTTTGAATTTTTTGCATGAAATCCTGGCGAGTGTGCCTCACCATTGCATCATCCGGATTGAGAGGAACACCGCGTCCATGAGCGCACTGATTGAAACCCGCGCCCTCACGCGCCTGGACGAGCGTCGCCAGGTGCCGTTGCTCCAGCCCACCGATTTCAGCCTGCAGGCCGGCGACCGGGTGTCGATCACCGGCTCATCCGGCTCCGGCAAAAGCGTATTCCTGCGCGCACTGGCGTTGCTGGATGCGCCCACGTCCGGGCAGATCCTGTGGAACGGCGAGCCGATCGGCAACGCGCAGATTCCTCACTACCGCTGCCATATCAGCTACCTCTCCCAACGTCCGGCGCTGCTCGACGGTACGGTGGAAGACAACCTGCGTTTTCCCTACAGCCTCAAGACCTCGCGCAAGCGCAGCTTCGACCTGGCGACGGTGACCGCACTGCTGGGCCACGCCGGCAAGACGCCGGACTTTCTGGCCAAACACGCAGCCGACCTCTCAGGCGGTGAGTCCCAGGTGGTCTCGCTGATCCGCACCCTGCAACTCAAACCCGAAGTGCTGCTGCTGGACGAGCCCACTGCCGCCCTCGATCCCACCTCGTCCCGCGAAGTGGAAGCGCTGATCGACGCCTGGTTTGCCGAGGACAGTTCCCGTGCCTGCATCTGGGTCTCCCACGACCTGGACCAGGCCCGGCGCATGAGTGACATCCACTTGCAGATGAGCGCCGGTGTACTGAGCGGAGTGGCCCAGCCATGAATTACCAGAACCTCACCGCGCTGGACATGGGCATTGCCGCCTCGCTGATCCTGATCAATGGCGCGCTGTCGCTGCTGTTGCGCCTGGGCCTGGGCCGCCAATTGCTGTGGGCGGCGGTGCGCACGGTGGTGCAACTGCTGGCCATCGGTTACCTGTTGGGCTGGGTCTTCGAGTTCGCCTATTGGTACGTGGTGCTGCCGCTGATGTGCGCCATGACCCTGATCGCCGGTCTCTCCGCCGCCGGGCGAGGACGGCGGACTTACCGGGGCCAGCGGGTCGACAGCATCCTGTCGGTATGGGGCAGCTCATGGCTGGTCACCGCCGTGGGCCTGTTTGCGGTGATCCGCATCCACCCCTGGTACGAGCCGCAATACGCGATCCCGATCCTTGGCATGATCCTCGGCAACACCCTGACTGGGGTCTCCCTGGGTATCGAACGCATGACCCAGGAACTGACCTCGGGGCGCAACACCATCGAAATGATCCTGGCCCTCGGCGGCTCACGCTGGGAGGCCGCGCAGGATGCCATTCGCCAGGCGGTGCGCGCCGGGATGATCCCGACGCTGAACCAGATGACGGTGGTCGGCATCGTCAGCCTGCCCGGCATGATGACCGGGCAAGTGCTGGCGGGAGAAAGCCCGGTGGACGCGGTGCGCTATCAGATCGTGATCATGTTCCTGATTGCCGCGTCGTCGGCGTTGGGTACGGTGGGGGCGGTGTTGCTCACTTACCAGCGGTTGTTTTCTGCGAGCCATCGGTTTTTGCGGGACAGACTCGAGGAACGCTGAGCGGTATTGTTTCACTGGGTGAAATGCTCGATTGTAGAGCGTGGTGATTCCAACGTCAGGGGCCAGCGGTAGAGCATGTGCGGCGTTGCCATCCCATTCTCTTGGAGCCTTTCATGATCAAACTCTACGGTTTTCCGTTGTCCGGCCACTCTCATCGGGTCGAGCTGATGTTGTCCCTGCTGGGCTTGCCCACGGAATTTATCCTGGTGGATCTCAAGCAAGGCGCCCATAAGTCCTCGGACTATCTGGCCACGATCAACAGCTTCGGCCAGGTGCCGGCGATTGATGACAACGGCGTGGTGTTGGCCGACTCCAATGCGATCCTGGTCTACCTGGCCAACACCTACGGCAAGGGCCAGTGGCTGCCGGGTGATGCTGTGGGGCAGGCGCGGGTGCAGCGCTGGCTCTCGGCCGCCGCCGGTCAACTGCACGTCGGGCCCGCGTCGGCGCGGTTGGCCACGGTGTTTGGCGCGGACATCGATACCTGCGTCGCCATTGCCCGTTCCCACGCCTTGCTGAAACTGATGGAGACGCAACTGAGCCAAAACCGCTTCCTGGCCGGCGAGCAACCGACCATCGCCGATGTCGCTTTCTACACCTACACCGCCCATGCGCCGGAAGGCAATGTGTCCCTGGCCGACTACCCTCAGGTGCGTGCCTGGCTCGCCAGCATCGAAGCACTGCCGGGATTTGTCGGCATGCCACGCACAGCCGTGGGCTTGCAATCCCACTAACGCGAACCCCGGTTGTGGTCACTGAGCCTGTTGTGGCAGGCGAGCTTGCCACAGGGGAATAGCAATATGCAGTTGCTCGAGAGGAGTGCCGATGGACCGATTTCATGAAATGCAGGTGTTCCTGGCGGTGGCCGAGGAGGAGGGTTTTGCCGCCGCCGCACGCCGCCTGAACACCTCGCCACCCAGCGTGACCCGGGCCATCGCCGCCATGGAGGAACGTATCGGCACCCAACTGCTGGCGCGCACCACCCGCAGCGTGCACCTGACCGAAGCCGGCCAGCGTTACCTGGAGGATTGCCGGCGTATCCTGGCAGACCTCGATGAAGCCGAAGAAGCGGCGGCCGGCAGTTACTCCATCCCCTGCGGCCACCTGACGGTCACTGCGCCAGTGCTGTTTGGCGAGCTGTATGTGGCGCCGGTGCTGGGGGAGTACCTGGACCGCTTTCCGTTGGTGAACATCAATGCCTTGCTGGTCGACCGCGTGGTCAATCTGGTCGACGAAGGCGTCGATGTCGCGGTGCGTATCGGTCATCTGCACGAGCCGGGCCAGCAGGCGATCAAGGTCGGCGAAGTGCGCCGGGTCGTCTGTGCAGCGCCAGCCTATCTCGACCAGCACGGGCGACCGGAGCACCCGTCGCAGTTGCGTGAGGCCAAGATCGTCACGTCATCGTCGAGCCAGCTGGTGAGTGGCTGGGAGTTTGTCGACGCCGGCCAACCCTTGTCCGTGCCCATCGAACCGCGCCTGGTCGTTACGGCAAACAATGCCGCGATCAACCTGGCGCGCCTGGGCTGGGGCATGACGCGGGTGCTGTCCTACCAGGTCGCAACGGCGGTGGCGGCGGGCGAGTTGGAGATCGTCCTTCAAGCGTATGAGGCCGAGCCGTTGCCGATCCAGGTGGTGTTCCAGAAAAGCGGCCGCGTGCCGGCCAAGGTCAACACCTTTGTCGACTTTCTCAGCCATCGCCTGGGCCAGGACGCCGCCCTGAACCCTGCGATGAAACGGCGCGGTTGATGGAGCGCTATCGCGATATGCAGTTGTTCGCCGCACTGGCCGGACACTCGAGCCTGGCCGGCGCCGCGCGCAGTGCGCAGGTGTCCGGGCCGACACTGGTCCGTGCGGTGGCCCGCCTGGAAGCGCGCCTGCGCGTGCCATTGCTTGAACGCAGCACGCAGGGCGTGAGCCTGACCGACGCCGGCAACGCGTACCTGGCCGATTGCGTGCGCCTGCTCGCCGCCGTGGACGCCGCCGAAGCCTCGGCCAAAGGCTTGCATGTGCAGGCCCAGGGCAACCTGCGGGTGTTTTTGCCCTTTCTGTTCAGCGCTCATGTGATGGCGCCGGTCTTGGCCGACTACCTGGACCGTTATCCCGAGGTGAGCCTCGCGGCGCACTACCACGACTATTATCCCAACCTGCACGAAGAAGGGCTGGACGTGGCGATCCTCGTCGGTGAGTTGCCCGACTCGTCGTTGATCGCGCGGCCGGTGGGGCAGGTGCGGCATATCCTTTGCGCCAGCCCCGGTTATCTGGCGATTCACGGTGAGCCTCAACGCCCGGACGACCTCCAGCACCATCGGCTGATCGCCACTGCCGACCAGGTGCATTGGGATTTCCAGGGCTACCCACTCAAGGCCCGTGCGCGCCTGGGCTGCGCCACGGTGCAGGGCGCGATCAATGCGGCGGTGCATGGGGCGGGGGTGATTCGCTGCCTGAGTTACCCGGTTCACGAGCATGTGCAGAGCGGGCAATTGCGTCGCCTGTTGCCGGGTTTTGAACAGCCACCATTGCCCGTGCACGTGGTGTACCGCGAAGGCCGCAACGCACCGATGCGCGTGCGCAGCTTTGTCGACCACTGCGTGGCGGCGCTGCGTGAACACCCGGCATTTCAACTGGCGTAACAGTGGATTGCCTGGCGTGGTGATTCCCTCGGTGGCGGGCAGGGCGCAGCATCGGGCTATCCAACATGAGGTGCTTGCCATGAACCTGATCGAACCATCGCCCTGGCATGCCGGTGAACGGCACATGCAACAAGCAGTGGGGGTCGCCGAGCGCATGGCCGTGGTCGGGCCCAAGGTGATCCGTGATCATTTGCCCGAACAGCATCGGGATTTCTACCCTTTGTTGCCGTACCTGATGCTGGGTGTGGTGGACGAGCAAGGCATTCCCTGGGCGACGCTGCTTGAAGGCGCCCCGGGCTTTGCCCACTCGCCGGACCCGCAGACCTTGCAGGTCGACAGTCTGCCGTCGGCCAACGACCCGGCTCGCAACGCCTTGCGTGAAGGTGCATCCATCGGCCTGCTGGGCATCGACCTCAACACCCGCCGCCGCAACCGCATGAACGGGCATATCGGTGCGCTCGATCACGAAGGCTTTTCGGTCGACGTGGTGCACACGTTCGGCAACTGCCCCAAGTACATCCAATTGCGGCCGGTGGATGCCATCGCACGCAAACCCGGCAGCGTGGCCGAACGTTCCAGCAGCCTGGATGACGCGGCCCAAGCGCTGATCCGCAATGCCGACACCTTCTTCGTCGCCAGCTACGTCGAGGTGGATGGCCAGCGCTCGGTGGACGTTTCCCATCGCGGCGGCAATACGGGTTTTGTGCGGGTCGAAGGCAACGTGCTGACCATCCCCGACTTTGCCGGCAACCTGTTCTTCAACACCCTGGGCAATCTGCAGGTGAACCCGGTGGCGGGGTTGTTATTCATCGATTTTGAATCGGGGGATGTGCTGCAGGTGGCCGGGCGCACTTCACTGATCCTCGACGGCCCGCAAGTGGCGCTGTTCGAGGGCGCCCAGCGCTTGTGGACCGTCACCGTAGAGCATGTCGTACGGCGCCCGGCGGCGTTGGCGTTGCGGTGGCAGTTCGCGGAGTTTTCGCCGTTCAGTCTGGCGATGGGGAGTTGGTAGCCAACACCCCTCGATGATCCCGATATGTTGCGGGATGTTGAACCGCCGGATTGAACAATTGCTTTGGTGGGTTTTCTGTGGCGAGCGGGCTTGCCACAGTTGCAGTGTCCGCCCCAATTGGGAGGGTATCAGCCAGATATGGCCGGTTTTCAAAGGCCTTGAAAGAGCTGACCCTCAGTACCGAATCATCACCGACTTGAGCTCGGTGTAATCCTCGATGAATGCACTGCCAAACTCCCGGCCAACCCCCGAAGACCGACTGCCCCCAAACGGCACGGCCGGGTCGAGCAGTGTGTGCATATTCACCCACAATGTGCCGGCCTTGATCGCCGGCACCATGCGCAGGGCCTTGCCTAAGTCGTTGGTCCACAGGCTGGCGCTGAGGCCGTAGGGGCCGTTGTTCATCAGCGCGAGCAGCTCCTCTTCACTGTCGTAGGGCAGGAAGGTCGCGATGGGGCCGAAGGTTTCTTCGTTGAGCAGGGTGTCGTTGATGCTGTTGGCGAGGATCACCGTGGGCTCGACGTAGCAGCCGGGGCGGTCGATGAGTTTGCCGCCGTGGATGATCCGGTTGTTTTCGGCGCGGGCCTGGCTGAAATAGCCGAGCAGTTTGAGTTGGTGCTGATGGTGGGTGACCGGGCCGAATTCGGTGCTTTCGTCCAGCGGCGAACCGATGGTGAGGCGGCTGAGGCGCTGGCTGAGTGTGTCCAGCACCGCGTCGATCTGCGAACGGTGCACGAAGAAACGTTCGGCCGCTGCGCAGATTTGCCCGGCGTGCAAAAAGCCGGCTTCGATGATGCCGTCCACCGCTTTCTCCACCTCCACGTCGCGCAGGAACCCGGCGGCGTTCTTGCCGCCCAGTTCCAGGGTCGCACGGGTGAGGCCGGCGCCCATGGCACTGCGGCCCACGGCGATGCCGGTGGGCACCGAACCGGTGAAGGACACCTTGTGCGTGCCGGGGTGTTCCACCAGGCCTTTGCCGACATTGCCGCCGCCTGTCAACACGTTGAGCACACCCGCCGGCAACCCCGCTTCGATGGCCAGCTCGGCGATGCGCAGGATTGTCAGCGGCGTGAATTCGCTGGGCTTGATGATAATGCTGCAGCCGGTCACCAGTGCCGAGGCGAGTTTCCAGACGGCGATCATGGTCGAGAAATTCCACGGCACGATGCCCACCACCACGCCCACCGGTTCGCGCAGGGTGAACGCGGTGTAGCGTTCGCCATTGAACGAAGGCAGCGACGGGGTGAGCGTCTGGCCGCTGATCTTGGTCGCCCAGCCTGCGTAGTAACGCAGGAAGTGCGCCGCCTGGTCGACCTCGAACGCGCGGGCAATCTGGATGATCTTGCCGGACTGACAGGTCTCGATCTGCGCCAGTTCTTCGCGGTTGCGCTCCAGCAGGTCGGCGAGTTTGTGCAGCACATTGCCGCGTGTCGCCGGCGCAGCCTGGGACCACAGTTCAAAGCCCCGGTTGGCGGAGTCCACCGCTGCATCGATATCCGCCAGGTCGGCCTCCGCCACGTGGGCGATCACTTCACCGGTGGCCGGGTTGGTCACCGCCAGCGTCTGGCTGGAATGGCCGTGGACGTTGACGCCGTCGATGAACAGCCCATGGGGGCGACGTAAAAACGCTTCGACGTGAGGCAACAGCGGGATATCACTCATGGCGGGTTCCTGGCAGTTCACAAAAGAAAACCCGAGGGTATCCAAGCCGCCCGCGCCTGGCTTGACTGTGCCTGCCAGGCGTCATGCCTGTGGCTGCCGCGCCTGTGAAAAGTACAACCTTGCCTGTGGAACGTGCATTTTCCACGCGCCCGACCCGTTCGATACTGGCCCTGCATCCAGCGCTGCTCCTCGACTTGGAGCGGCTGCCGGACTTCCAATAATAAGCAGGGCCGTCCATGAAAAAGCCAAATCCGCTCCTCGAAGACCTCAAGCCCCTCCTGCCCCAGATTGCGACAAATGCCACGCGTGCCGAACAGCAACGCCAGGTGCCGGATGAGAACATCGCCTTGCTCAAAAGCATCGGCCTGCACCGTGTCTTTCAACCCAAGGCCTTTGGTGGCCTGGAACTGTCGCTGCCCGAGTTCGCCGACTGCATCGCCTTGCTCGCCGGCAGTTGTGCCAGTACCGCCTGGGCCATGAGCCTGCTGTGCACCCACAGCCACCAACTGGCGCTGTTTTCGGCCCGGTTGCAGCAGGAAATCTGGGGCGAAAACCCGGATGCCACCGCCAGCAGCAGTATTGCGCCGTTCGGGCGCGTGGTGGAGGGCGAAGGCGGTGTGCACTTCAGCGGTGAAATGGGCTGGAGCAGTGGCTGTGACCATGGCGAGTGGGCGATTGTCGGCTGCCGCCGACAGAACGCCGAAGGCACCCAGGATTACTGCTTTGCCGTGCTGCCGCGCAGTGACTACCAGATCCGCGATGACTGGTTCGCCGCCGGCATGAAGGGCAGCGGCACCAAGACCCTGGTCATCGACAATGCCTGGGTGCCCGAGCACCGGATCCAGAAGGCCAAGGACATGATGGAGGGCAAGTCCGCAGGTTTTGGCCTCTACCCCGACAGCCAGATTTTCTACGCGCCGTACCGGCCGTATTTCGCCAGTGGTTTTTCCACCGTCAGCCTTGGCGTGGCCGAGCGCATGCTGGAGGTGTTCCGCGAAAAAACCAAAACTCGCGTGCGCGCCTACACCGGTGCCGCCGTGGGCGCGGCAACGCCGGCGTTGATGCGCCTGGCCGAGTCCACCCACCAGGTGGCCGCTGCCCGTGCGTTCCTTGAAAAGACCTGGCAGGACCACGCCGAACACAGCGCCGCCCAGCGTTACCCGAGCCGCGAAACCCTGGCCTTCTGGCGTACCAACCAGGCCTACGCCACCAAGATGTGCATCGAGGCAGTGGACCGCCTGTTCGCCGCCGCCGGTGGCAATGCCTGGTTCGAACACAACGAAATGCAGCGCCTGTTCCGTGATTCCCATATGACCGGCGCCCATGCTTACACCGACTACGACGTCTGCGCGCAGATCCTCGGCCGTGAGCTGATGGGCCTGGAGCCGGACCCGAGCATGGTGTGACCCGTTCTTCCACTACAACAATCAGGGCGTCCGTTCGAGGGCGCCCGGGAGTCTTGCATGCCTGACAACAGTCTTTTCGACCCACGGGCCTTTCGCCGCGCCCTGGGCAACTTCGCCACTGGCGTGACCGTGGTCACCGCCGCCACCGCGTCCGGGCGCAAGGTGGGCGTGACCGCCAACAGTTTCAACTCGGTGTCCCTCGACCCGCCACTGGTGCTGTGGAGCATCGATAAACGCTCCAACAGTCACGAAGTGTTCGAGGAGGCCAGTCACTTCGCAGTGAATGTGCTGGCGGCGGATCAGGTGCACCTGTCCAACAACTTTGCGCGCCCGCGTGAAGACCGCTTCGCCCTGATCGAGTACGAACCGGGGGAGGGCGGTTCACCGGTGTTCGCCGATTGTTCGGCACGGTTCCACTGCGAAAAATACCAGCAGGTGGACGGTGGCGACCACTGGATCATGATCGGCAAGGTGGTGGCCTTCGATGATTTCGGGCGTGCGCCGCTGTTGTATCACCAGGGCGCCTATGCCGAGGTCCAGGCGATGCGTCCCTGCGCGCCCGAGACGGTTCAGAACGGTACGGCGACCACCAACTGACTGTAGACATTGGTGCCGTTGCCACCGACCTGGTTGCCACCGGTCTCTGCATTCTTGTCGGGTGTGTAGAGACCCAGCAGCGGCGTGATGATCAGGTGCTCGTTCACCGCCCACTCGGCGTACAGGTCCAGCTCGCGACCGTCCAGGTTCAACTGGCCACGGGTGCTGACGGTCTTGTAGTCGAAGAACAGCGCACCCAGGGTGAGGTTCTCCAGCGGCTTGACCTTGAGCGCCAGGTGTTGCACGGAGGTGTTGGTGTTGTACGGGCCGGAGTAGTTGCCTGCCACTTCGCCCTGCACCCAGGTGCCGTAGCCACGGTTGAAACCGGCGAACATTGCATCCCAGTTCTTTGAATAGCGCGCGTAGCGGTAGGTCAGGTCCGGCGACCAGGGCAGGTCGACGAAGGTGTAGCCGCCTTCGGCGTAGCCGGCATTTTCCTGGCTGTCGCGGCGGTCCTGGCGCGCCAGTTCAAAGGCGAAGTGCGCGTTGTCGATACCGGCATTGCCGGCGCCGCGCAGGCTGTACAGGTTCATGCCTTTGCGCTGGCGCTGCACGTCGTTGGCGAAGCGCTCGTCCACATCGATCCCATGAATATACGTGAGCCCCAGAGTGCCCGGCGCGGCGCTGTACTCCAGGGTGCCGGCGGCCATTTCGGTCATGGCCTGGGCGGGGTTGTCGGACTTGATCCACATCAGGCTGCCATGCACGCCGTCCTTGCCACCGAGGCGGATCACCGCGGTCTTGTCGAAGGCATGGCGCGCGGCGATGTAGTAGGCGCCACCACGATTGAACTCGCCGTCACCCACGCCCTTGCCGAGATTGGGGCCATCGTCGTTGATCAGGAAACCGTCGCCCAGCATGATGATCTGCCGGCCGAACGACAGGTCCACGCCGTCCTTGCCCAAGGCCGGGAACAGCTCGCCCGAGCGCCAGCCGGCGAAGGCTTCATCGAACTTGGTGGTGCGCTCCTTGCCTGTGGTGACCCCGGAGGCATCGCCATCGCCCCAGGTGCCGGAACTCACCAGGTTGGCCGTGCCATACACGCCACCAAAGCGGCCCAGGCTCTGGTCGACGCTCAGGCCGTACTTGATGAAGGCTTCGCGCCAAGTGGAACCGCCGCTGCGCCCATCGTAGTTCTTCGGGCTGTTGAACATCCCGTACACGGCGAGGAAGTTGCCGGTGACGTGGGTGTCGGCATCGGCGTACAGCTCGACCGCCTGGGCCTGGCCCACCAGCAACGCAATCCCCAGGCCGACCGCCTGGCGCAGGCCGCGATTTTTCAGTGTGTGCTCCATTGTCATTGTCCCCAGCTTGGTTAAGAGTGAGGGCGCATTAGGGCGAGTGACGGGGGCCTGAGTCTTTTCTCTGCGTGCCAGGGAATTGACCGTGGCCGCCACGCCGCCCGCTGTGGCAGGGAGCAACAAAAGCGGCGGCAGACAGGGGCAAGACGAGCAATTGGAGTGGGGCGCAGAGTACCGACACATTAAAAAAACCGTCTTCGAGGACCCCACCATGTCGATCAACGACCGACTCACCGCGCACCTCAACCGGGGCACGGTAGGTTTCCCCACCGCCTTGGCCAGCACCATTGGCCTGATCATGGCCAGCCCGGTGATTCTCACCGCCACCATGGGCTTTGGCATCGGCGGCAGTGCGTTCGCCCTGGCAATGCTGATCGCCGTGGTGATGATGCTGGCCCAGGCCACCACCTTTGCCGAGGCGGCGTCGATCCTGCCCACCACCGGCTCGGTGTACGACTACATAAATTGCGGCATGGGGCGGTTTTTCGCGATTACCGGCACCTTGTCGGCGTACCTGATCGTGCATGTATTTGCCGGCACCGCCGAAACCATCCTGTCCGGGGTCATGGCCCTGGTGAACTTCGAGCATCTCAACACCCTGGCGGAATCGGCGGGTGGCTCGTGGTTGCTCGGCGTGGGCTTTGTGATCGTCTTTGGCGTGCTGAACGCGTTTGGCGTCAGTGCTTTTGGCCGAGCGGAAATCATCCTCACCTTCGGCATGTGGATCACCCTGATGGTGTTCGGCGTGCTCGGCTTGATCGCCGCGCCCGCCGTGCAGTTGGACGGCTGGTTCGGCGAGTCGCTGGTAGGCACCGACCTGATCACCGTGCTGTCGCTGGTGGGCATGGCGATGTTCATGTTTGTCGGTTGCGAGTTCGTCACGCCCCTGGCGCCGGACCTGCGCCAATCGGCCAAGGTGATGCCGCGCGCAATGATGCTGGGGCTGATGGGCGTGGCCACCTGCATGTTCATCTATGGTGGGGCGATGAAACGCCAGGTGGAAAACGTGGTGCTCGACGCCACGTCAGGCGTGCACCTGCTGGACACGCCCATGGCCATCCCCAGCTTCGCCGAGCAGGTGATGGGGCAGATCGGCCCGCTGTGGCTGGGCATCGGTTTTCTGTTTGCCGGCGCGGCCACCATCAACACCCTGATGGCCGGTGTGCCACGGATCCTCTACGGCATGGCGGTGGACGGCGCGTTGCCCAAGGTTTTCACCTACCTGCACCCACGCTTCAAGACGCCGCTGCTGTGCATCCTGGTGGCGATGCTGATTCCCTGCCTGCACGCGTTGTACCTGGGGGGCAACACCGACAACATCATGCACCTGGTGCTGGCGGCGGTGTGTGCGTGGAGCTTTGCCTATCTGCTGGTGACGATCTCAGTGGTGAGCCTGCGTATCCGTCGGCCGGACTTGCCACGGGCCTATCGTTCGCCGTGGTTTCCGCTGCCGCAGATCGTGTCGAGCATCGGGATCCTGCTGGGCATGTGGTTCATCACGCCTCCGGGCATGAACCCGGCAGACATCTATGTGCCGTTTGGCGTGATGCTGGCGGGCACGGCGGCGTATGCGCTGTTCTGGACCCTGGTGGTGCAGAAGGTCAACCCCTTCAAGCCGGCCTCCGTGGAGGAAGTATTGGCAAAGGAGTTCAGTAACCAACCGGAGCAGGCTGATGACGGTTATGGCGACTTTGCGGCAAAGACTGTTTGAGCTGTGGCGTGCCGATCGTGCGCCATCGGGATATCGACCGGGGGTGACCCTGGCGCACCTGCGGCGCAACCTTGGGCTGGCAACGCTTGAAGTGGACGGCGTGGGGTTCGAGATTGTCGAGCGCACCGAATCGCAATGGTTGATGCATCTGGTGCTGACCGAGTTTGTCCTGTGCGTACCGGCAGCAACGGGGGGCACGGCGAGCTTCGCGGTGCACCATGGCGGCGCGATCCGGCGCCATGGAATTCGCGTGCGGCGCTGTGCCGGCAACCAGGCGCTGGGGCGTGAGTTGCAGGCACGCTTGCTGGCCGACGAGGCCTTGTTCCAGGCGCTGATGCCGCTGGATTTCAAGCGTCTGCGCATCGAGCTGCACGACCGGCAATGGTGCGTGCGCCTGGAGCATATGGGGGGCAGCGAGGTGGTCAATCGTCTGCCAGCGTTTCGACGTTATATCGTCCTGAGCCCGGTGCAGCGCAGTCATTTGCTCGCGGCGTTGGTCGGGTTGAATCGGGTGTTGTCGAACCTCTGATTGGCATCATTAGTGCTTGCGCAATGGGTACACAGGTTGTTGTTGCGTGCATATAGATAACATGTTAACTATTGCATCAGAACAACAAAAAGAAGCCATTGCGGAGACACCCCATGAGCATCCCACAGCATGCACACGACGGGCTGGACACTTGGAACCGCGAGCTGCGCGCGGCGTGCGGTTATTTCGAGACGGAACTGGCGTTCAACCGCTCGCTGTTCATCGGCGAGATCCGAGACTTGCCGCGCGGCGTGGCCATCCTGCGCACCAATGCCGGGCTGATCAAACGCCCGGCGCACCACGCCGACCATGACAACGACCAGGACTGTTTCCTGGTCAGCCAGCGCAGCGGCTATTCGCAGATCGCGCAGAACGGCCAGACCCTGCACCTGGCGCCTGGCGAGATGTTGTTGATGGACTCGGTGGGCTCCATCGAAATCACCCCCTTCGGTTTGATCGAACACGCCTCGTTGTCACTCTCGCGCCCGCAGGTGTGCAAGCACCTGGGCGGCGACGCACGGGCTTTCGCCAAGATCTCCTCGACCAAAGCCTGCGGACGCATGCTGCATGTGCTGATGGATCAACTGTGCAAGGACGACACCGCAGACGGCGCGGGTGAAGTGGAGGCGCTGCAAACGGCCTTCGTGTCACTGCTGGGTTCGGCCCTGGAGCAGGGCGACGAGTGTCGCGAGGGCCTGGCAGCGTTGCAGGGCAGTAACCTGCGCAGCTATGTGCAGAAGGTCATCGATGAATCCCTGAGCCAGCCGGGGCTCAGCCCGATCGGTCTGGCCAACCGGCTGAATATCTCGGTGCGCCACCTGTACCGTCTGTTCGAAGAACAGGACGACAGCGTGTGCCGCTACATCCAGCGTGCGCGGCTCAAGCGCAGCGCGGATGACCTGACCAACCCGTGCCTGCGCAGCGAGTCGATCACCTCGATTGCCTATAAGTGGGGCTTTACCGACTCGGCGCACTTCAGCCGGTCGTTCAAGAAGCAGTTCGAGGTGTCGCCGAAGGATTTCCGCTCAAGCCGGATGCAGGCGGTGGGGGCATAAACGGGATCTTCAAAACAAAGGAGATCAAATGTGGGAGGGGGCTTGCCCCCGATAGCGGTGGTTCAGCCAAGCCTGTGGTGACTGACACACTGTTATCGGGGCAAGCCCCCTCCCACATTTAGACCGTGCGCGGCTCAGTCATCGGGATACTCCGTGCGGTTGAGCACCTGGCAATACGAGCTGATGGGGAAGTTCGACAGCGCATCGAAGGATGCGCCGGCATAGCCGAAAATCTTGCCGTCGCTGCGGTGCTGCTGCAGGTCGATCAGCACCAGGCCGAGGGTCGGTACGATCTTCTCCTGCCACACGAACAGGTACAGCTGGTCGGCGATCTTGTAGTAATGGCAGCGGTCGGTGTCGCACAGGCCTTGCTCCACGCCTTTGAGGCATTGCCAGGCGTAGAAGCGCTCGTTGAGATAGATGTGCTCGTAGACTTCGCTGGGGCTGTAGCGGTATTGGTTGCGCAGGCCCACCAGTTCGGCGGTGGGCGCATGCAGGCAGTGGCCGGCCTGCCACGGGCGGTCGAGGCTGCCGTGGAGGAAGTCGACCTCCACCGAGCTCAGTGGCTTGCCGGCCAGGGCGCGGTGGTAGAGGCCTTCGTGGGTCTGGGCCTGATCCGGCAGGCGCCCGATCACGGCAGTGAACGAGGCGTTCGGTGTGTCCAGCACCAGGCTGATCGACCAGCTATGCCCGGCCTCGTGCTTGATGAAGTCCACCAGGTACAGGCCCGGGCGAATCGAGGTGGCGCGGTAAGGCGCGTTGCCGCTGGAGTGGCCATCGGCGGCGCGCCAGGCCAGGCGGTCCTGCTCGAAACGGTGTTCGATCTGCCAGCCATTGGCGAAGTACAAGGTGAAGGCCTGGCCCGCCAGCTCGGCCAGGTTGGGCAGGATAAAGGCGTCCGGGGCGAAACCGTCAGCCAGTGCGCCTACGGTGATCCAGTCGGGAGAACTTGTCATGCCAACCCCTCCCTTACACGACGGCGAAGTAATGTTTGACGAAGCTTTCGCTGAGCACTTCCCACAACACCGGCGTGCCCTTGGTCACGAACCAGCTGTCACCGGCCTTGTAGCGCGTGGACTGGCCGGTGGATTCGTCGGTGAGCAGCACTTCGCCGGTGACCACCGTGGCCTGCTCGGCGAACGGGTAGACCATGCGGAACTTGCCCTGGGTGGTGCCGAAGTAAGCGCTGCTGACCGGGTCGGTGGGCGCGCCGAAGGTCATCTTGCCGAAAGCACGCACTTGGCCTTCGAGGATCTCGGAGCCGAGGTCGGCCACGGTGCCCCAAGGGTCGAGTTCCGAGAGTTGGACGTTATGCTTGAGGGTGGTAAGGGGCATGGCAGTTCTCCAGTTGAGTAAATAATGCGGTTAGCGGCGCCCGTTCCAGTAACCGGAAAGCTGGTGCCAGGATTTGCCCGCCGTCAGCAGCAAGGGGCGGATCGCGTCCTTTCCGATGATGGTCGGGCGATGAATCGAGCTGACCAGGTCGTAGCGCGCCGAGCCTTCGCTCATGCCTTCGGCCAGGACCTTGCAGATGATGTGGCTCGGGGTCACGCCAAAACCGGAATAGCCCTGCACGAAAAACGCGTTGCTGCGCCCCGGCAAGGTGCCGATCTGCGGGAACAGGTTGGGGCTGCACGCCATGGGGCCGCCCCAGGCCAGGTCGATTTTCACGTCCTTGAGGTAGGGGAAAATCTTCAGCATCAGTCGACGGTTCCAGGCCTTGAGGTCACCGGGAATATGCTCTACCAAGGGTGTGGCCGCGCCGAACAACAGGCGGTTTTCCTGGGTGACGCGGTAGTAATCGATCACCGGGCGAATATCGCTGTAGGCCCCGCGAATCGGGCTGATGCGCTGGATAAGCTCCTCTGACAACGGCTCGGTCATCATCTGGAACGCGTAGGTGTTGATGGTCGAACGGTGCAGCTCCGGCTCCAGCTTGTTGAGGAAACTGTCGCAGGCCCACAGCAGCTTGCTCGCGCGCACCGAGCCACGGCCGGTGCGCACGGTGATGCGTTCGCCGTAGCTGACTTCCAGCGCCGGGCTGTTCTCGAAAATCCGCACGCCATGACCGGCCAGCGCGGTGGCTTCGCCCAGCAGCAGGTTGAGCGAATGCACATGTCCGCCGCCCATGTGCAGCAGGGCACTGCTGTAGGCCTTGGAGCCGATGATCTGTTGCACGTCGGCGCCGCCGAGAAAGCGGATTTCGTGCTGGCTGTTGATCGACTTGAAGTCCTTTTCCCAGGCGCGCAGGGTTTTTTCCTGGCGGGCATTGAAGCCCATGTAGCCGTAGCCGTGGCAGAAGTCTGCGTCGATGTTGTACTTGGCGATGCGGTTCTTGATGATGTCTGCGCCCAGGTCGCTGATCTCGAACACCTGGCGCAGGCCGTCTTCGCCCACGTCCTTCTTGATCTTCTCCAGGTCATGGCCGATACCGGCCATGATCTGCCCGCCGTTGCGGCCGGTGCCGCCGAACCCCAGGTAGCGCGCTTCAAGCACCACGATGTTGGTGATGCCTTTTTCCGCCAGTTCCAGGGCCGTGTTGATGCCGGAAAAACCGCCGCCGATCACCACAACGTCGGCGTCGATGTCCTGTTCCAGGGTGGGGAAGCTCAGGTTGTATTTCTTGGTGGCGGTGTAATACGTAGGGGTTTCGATGTTGATCATGGCGCAGCCTGAAAAAGTGAAGGAAGGCTCTGAAGCGGATGCCTCCATTAGGGGCCATGGCAGGATGGAAGTCTTGACCCTGCGTGCCCAGGCATTTGATTCAGCGCGCCATGGGCGGTGCGCTCGACAAGTTATAGCGCGCTCGCCGGCAGGGAATGTTAGAGTTTCGTTAAATTATTAACTAAATACTTCGTGACCCTGATCCCTATGTCCAAACCTCGACAATCCCTGACCCTGGCCTTGCTGCAAGCCCGCGAAGCCGCCATGAGTTTTTTCCGTCCGTCCCTGAATGAACACGGCCTGACCGAACAGCAATGGCGGATCATCCGCATCCTCGAGCAATACGGTGAACTGGAGATTTACCAGTTGGCGGAACTGGCCTGCATCCTCAAGCCGAGTATGACCGGCGTGCTGGTGCGCATGGAAACCGCCGGCATGGTGCACCGGCGCAAGGCCGAGCAGGACCAGCGCCGGGTACTGGTGACGTTGGCTGACAAGGGCAAGGCCAGCTTCGAGTCGATGAGCCAGTGCATGGAGGCCAACTACCAGCGGTTGCAGGATCAGTTTGGCGAAGAGAAGTTGCAGACCCTGCTGGGTCTGCTGGATGACTTGAAGAACATCAACCGCTGAGGTAACAGCTGAGTCCCCACCGAGCAAAATGTGGGAGGGGCTTGCCCCCGATGGCGGTGTGTCAGTCACCAGATGTTTGGCTGAACCACTGCTATCGGGGCCAGCTCCCTCCCACATAAGATCTCAGTAGACGCCACTACTGTGGCCGGCCGTGGGCGTGCCTTTGAATTTCCCCGCCAGCGCCTGCAACCCACGCATCAATACAGTGGTATCCACGCCCACCGCGACAAAGGTCGCGCCCAGCTCAATGTAGCGCCGCGCCAGGTTTTCATCTGCGCTGAGTATCCCCGCCGCCTTGCCCGACTGCACGATGCGTGTGATCGCATCCTCGATCGCCGCCTGCACATCCGCATGCCCGGGATTGCCCCGGTGCCCCAGCGACGCACTCAAATCCGCCGGGCCGATAAACACACCGTCCACGCCCTCGACGGCGGCAATTTCATCCAGGTTCGCCAGGCCTTCGCGGTTTTCGATCTGCACCAGCAGACACATCTGTTCGTCCGCCTGATCCAGGTAGCCGGGGATGCTGTTCCAGCGCGACGCCCGCGCCAGGGCACTGCCGACACCGCGCAGGCCCTGGGGCGGGTACCGCATGGCACGCACCAGGTCACGAGCCTGGGCGGCGCTTTCCACCATGGGCACCAGCAGCGTCTGGGCGCCGATATCCAGCAGTTGCTTGATCAATGCGCTGTCGCCGATGACCGGGCGGATCAGTGCCTGGCTGGGGTAGGACGCGATGGCCTGCAACTGGCCGAGCATGCCGTGCAGGTGATTGGGCGCGTGTTCGCCGTCGATCAGCAGCCAGTCGAAACCGGCATTGGCGGCCAGCTCTGCGCAATAGGCGTCGGCCAGGCCGAGCCACAGGCCAATTTGCACCTCGCCACTGTGCAAGCGTTGTTTGAAGCGGTTGATGGGCAGGTCCATGGCAATCCTCCAGGGTTCAGACGAAGCGGCAGGCAATCGACCCAAGCAGGTCGTAGTCGACATGGAACGTATCGCCAGGGCGGGCCGCGACCGGTCGGGTGAAGGAGCCGCCGAGGATCACTTGCCCCGGCAGCAGGGTCACGTCATACGGCGCCAGTTTGTTCGCCAGCCAGGCCACGCCTTTGGCCGGGTGGTTGAGCACCGCCGCCGACACGCCGGACTCTTCGATCACGCCATTGCGGTACAGCACCGCCGGCACCTTGCGCAGGTCGATCTCGGTCGGCCGCACGGCACGGCCACCCAGCACCACGCCGGCGTTGGCGGCGTTGTCGGAGATGGTGTCGAACACCTTGCGCGTCGCGTTGGTCTGCGGGTCTACCTGCTGGATGCGCGCGTCGATGATCTCCAACGCGGGGATCACCCACTCGGTGGCGTCGAGCACATCGAACACCGTGCAGTTGGGCCCCTTGAGCGGTTTGCCGAGGATAAACGCCAGCTCCACTTCCACTCGCGGCACGATGAAGCGTTCGAAGGGAATGTCGCTGCCTTCGTCGAAAAACATGTCATCGAGCAGGGCGCCGTAGTCGGGCTCGGTGATGTTCGACGAGACCTGCATGGCCCGTGAGGTGAGACCGATCTTGTGGCCTTTGAGAGTGCGCCCGCCCTTGATCTTCAGTGCGACCCAGGCGCGCTGGATGGTGTAGGCATCTTCGATCGTGATATTCGGATAGTCGAGGGAAAACTGGCGCACTTGTTCGCGGCTGCGTTCGGCGCGGTCCAGGCGGAGGGCGGCATCAAGGATCTGCTGGGAGTCGAGCATGGCAACGGTCTCTAGTCTGGGTTGACGATGGCGGCGTGGGTGCGCAGCACCAGCAGGCCGCCGAGGGCGATGAACAAGGCAAGTACGTACAGCGCCAGGCTGGCGCTCTGGGTGGCGTCGCGCATCCAGCCGATCAGGTACGGCGCGAGGAACGCGGCGACGCTGCCGAAGGAGCTGATCATGGCAATGCCGGCGGCCTGGGTGGTGGTGGATAGATACGCCGGTGGCAGTTGCCAGAACATCGGCAGGGCGGCACTGGCGCCCATGCCGGCAACCACCAGCCCGCCCATCACCAACAGCGGATTGCCCGGCGCCAGGCCGGCCACGGCGATCCCGACCGCCGCCATCAGCAGTGGCACGCACAGGTGCCAGCGGCGTTCGCGATGGCGGTCGGAGGAACGCCCGCAGCCAATCATGAAGAAGCACCCGGCCAGGTAGGGCACGGCGCTGAGCAGGCCGACCTGGCTGTCGCGGCCGATGCCGGCGCCGTGGATCAGGGTGGGCATCCAGAACGCCAGGGTGTTCACTGCCAGCATCACGGCGAAGTACACCGCTACCAGTAGCCATACCTGCGGGTCGCGCAGGATGGCGCCGAACGAGGTGATGGTCTTGCGCTGTTCCTCGCTGCGCAGTTGGTCGCGCAACTGGTGTTTTTGCTCGGCGGTCAGCCAGTGCACCGCGTCGAAGCCGTCCGGCAACCACTTGAGCACCACCAGCCCCAGCAGCACCACGGGCAGGCCTTCGATCAGGAACATCCACTGCCAGCCACGCATCCCGCCGACATCGTGGAAGTGTTCGAGGATCGCCCCGGACAACGGCCCGCCCAACACCCCGGCCATGGGCACCGCGATGGCGAACAACGCGGTGACCTGGCCGCGGCGGCGAGCCGGGTACCAGCGGTTGAGAAACACCAGGATGCCCGGGAAAAAACCGGCCTCGGCCACCCCCAGCAAAAAGCGCAGCACGTAGAAACCACGGGCGCTCTCCACCCACAGCATGCCGGTGGACAACAGGCCCCACATCACCATCAGGCTGGCGATCCAGCGCCTGGGGCCGACGCGGTCCAGGGCCATGTTGCTCGGCACGCCGAACAGCGCATAGGCGATGAAAAACAGCCCGGCGCCGAAGCCGTAGACCGTGTCGCTGAACTGCAGGTCGCTGCTCATCTGCATCTTGGCGAAGCCGATATTGATGCGGTCCAAGTGGGCGAACAGGTAACACACCAGCAACAGCGGCAGCAGGCGCCACGTCACTGAACGATGGGTACGGTCGTGCTCGGCCAGCACGCGGCTGGCGGTGGAGTGGGCTGTGCTCATGATGTTGTACTTTTTGTCTGAGAGGCCGTGAGGAGAGCAGCGGGTTTTACCCCGCCGGGTTGTTCAGGAACGCATGCACATTGTTCTGCTTGAAATTGAGTTGCGGGTGCAGCTCGACCATCTCGAATGACAGCGCCAGCAAACGTTGCGCCTGCAACTCGGCAAAGTGCGCGGTGATCACCGCGAACACCGTTTCGGCCACCGCCTGGCGCGTGGCCAGGTCGCGGCCATGGCCGACCTTGAGGGTCATGTGCACAAAGGCGTAGTCGTGCTTGCCATCGGCCATGCGCCAGGTGTCCAGGCGTACGCCACGGCTGCGAATACCCCCGAGGGGGAACACGCCACTGTCGCCCAGCACGCGGTGGATTTTTTCAAACAGACCGGGCAGGTCGGCCTGTGGTTCGAGGTTGTCGGTGTACTCGGCGATAAAGTGCGGCATGGGGTGCTCCCGGTTCTACAGGGGGAAAATCGCATTGACCTGGCCGGTGCCCGAACTGCCGAACGGCGGCGTGACGATCTCGGCGGGCCTGGCGTAATCCGGCCCACCGAGCAGCCCCAGGAGCATCGCGGTGTCGTGCATCTTGCCTTCGCCGAAGCAGTGCTCGGCGTAGTCCGGCAGCATCGCGCAGAACTCCTTGAAGCGGCCCTGCTTCCACATCTCCACTACGTGCAGGTCCACTTGCTTGTCGAACTCGCGGGTCCAGGTGTGGATATTCGCCTCCGCCTGGCGGTCGTCCGAGAAACGGTGCGACAAGGAGCCTGAGGCCAGCACCAGCACCTTGCGGTCACTCTTTTCGATTGCCCGGCGTACGGCGGCACCGAATGCGAAGCTGTCTTCGAGGCGGTGCCAGGCGCACCAGGCGGCGATGGAAATGACCTTGAATTTCTCATCCTCCGGCACGTCCATGTGCATGTAGCGCATGGGCACCAGCGTGCCGTATTCCAGCTCCAGGCTCGGGATGTCATGGGCCATGCTGCGCACGCCGGCCAGGTTGGCCTCGGCGGCGATCAACGCGCCCAGCTCGGGGCAGCCGGGGTAGGCGTACTCCATGTTCTTGATGAAGTGCGGCAGCTCGTTGCTGGTGTAGGTGCCCTGGAACCGCTCGCCGCAATTGACGTGGTAACCGCTGTTGACCAGCCAGTGCACGTCGAACACCACCGCCGTGTCGGCGCCCAATTCGCGGGCGCGCCGGCCGATCTCCTTGTGACCGGCAATCGCCGCTTCGCGACAGCCGTGATGCTTGCCGGGCAGTTCCGACAGGTACATCGACGGCACGTGGCAGATCTTCGCTGCCAGGACCACTTCGCCCATGATGATTCTCCAGGTTCATTATTGTTGTTGGAGCGCCTTGGCGGGGGTTAAACACCCCAACGCGGAATGTGATGGCTGCCCATGGAAATGCACACGTTCTTGATCTCGGCAAACACTTCGAAGCTGTACTGGCCGCCTTCACGCCCGGTGCCGGAACCTTTCACCCCGCCAAATGGCTGGCGCAGGTCGCGCACGTTCTGGCTGTTGATAAATACCATGCCGGCTTCGATCCCGCGCGCCAGGCGATGGGCCTTGCCGATGTCCTGGGTCCAGATGTAGGAGGCCAGGCCGTACTCGGTGTCGTTGGCCAGTTGCAGGGCCTCGGCTTCGTCCTTGAAGGGGATCAGGCACACCACCGGGCCGAAGATTTCTTCCTGGGCAATGCGCATCCGGTTATTCACATCGGCAAACACGGTCGGCTGGATGAACTGGCCTTTGCTCAGGTGCGCCGGCAGGTTGGCCGGGCGTTCCAGGCCGCCGGCGAGCAGGGTGGCGCCTTCCTCGATACCGATCCTGATATAGCCGGTGACCTTGTCGTAGTGGGCCTGGGTGATCATCGAGCCGACCTGGGTCTTCGGATCCTGCGGGTCACCGACGATCAAGCGTTTGGCGCGGGCGGCGAATTCGGCGACAAACTGCGGGTAGACGCTTTCCTGGATAAAGATGCGGCTGCCGGCGGTGCAACGTTCGCCATTCAGGGAGAAGATGGTGAACAGCGCCGCATCAAGGGCGCGCTCAAGCTCGGCATCCTCGAAGATCAGCACCGGCGACTTGCCGCCCAGTTCCATGGAGTATTTTTTCAGGCCGGCGGTCTGCATGATCTTCTTGCCGGTAGCGGTGCCACCGGTGAACGAAATGGCACGCACATCCGGGTGCCGCACCAGCGCGTCACCGGCGGTGGCGCCGTAGCCCTGGATCACGTTGAGCACGCCGTTGGGAATCCCGGCTTCCACCGCCAGGCGCCCCAGTTCATTGGCGGTCAGCGGCGACAGCTCCGACATCTTCAACACCGCCGTATTACCCAACGCCAGGCACGGCGCGGTCTTCCAGGTGGCGGTCATGAACGGCACGTTCCACGGCGACACCAACCCGCACACGCCCACCGGCTGGTACAGGGTGTAGTTGAGCATCTGATCGTCCACCGGGTAGCTGTGGCCATCCATGCGCGTGCAGACTTCGGCGAAGAAATCGAAGTTGTGCGAGGCGCGGGGGATCAACACGTTCCTGGTCTGGTGGATCGGCAGGCCGGTGTCGAGGGTTTCCAGTTCGGCCAGGTGCGGCACGTTCTGTTCGATCAGTTCGCCGAGCTTGCGCATCAGGCGTGCGCGTTCCCTGGCCGGGGTGTTGGCCCACTTCGGGAATGCCGCTTTGGCGGCCGCTACGGCCTGGGCCACTTCCTCGGCACCGCCGCTGGCGACTTCGCCAATCGCCTCGCCGGTGGCCGGGTTGTAGTTGATGAAGGTGTCTTTGCTTTCGACCTCACGGCCGTTGATCCAGTGTTTGATCATGCTGCTCACGCCTCTTTCCGGGCGGAGAAAAACTCCGCCTCGCTGACAATCCGGTTGACCAGGCGGCCCACGCCTTCGACTTCCACCACCACTTCATCGCCGGGCACCACGTCGGCCAGGCCTTCGGGCGTGCCGGTGGCGATCATGTCGCCGGGTTGCAGGGTCATGAAACTGGACAGGTATTCGATGAGGTACGGGATGTCGAAAATCATGTCGCGGGTGCTGCCTTCCTGGCGCAGTTCACCGTTGATCCAGGTGCGCAGGGTCAGGTTGCCCGGGTCGGGCACATCGGCCACATCGACGATCCACGGGCCGACCGGGGTGGTGGCATCGCGGTTTTTCACGCGCAGGTTGGGGCGGTAGTAGTTTTCCAGGTAGTCGCGGATCGCATAGTCGTTGCACACCGTGTAGCCGGCCAGGTAGTCCAGGGCGTCGGCGCGCTTGACGTTGCGCGCGGTCTTGCCGATCACCGCCACCAGTTCGCACTCGTAGTGCATGTAGGCGACGTCGTCCGGGCGCCAAGTGACCTGGCGGTGGCCGGTGTAGGTGCCGACGGACTTGATGAAGGCCAGGGGTTCGGTGGGTGGGGTGAAGGCCAGTTCAGCCGCGTGGTCGGCGTAGTTCAAGCCCAGGGCGAACATGCTGCCGGTGGCCGGTGGCAGCCATTGCACCTGGTCTTCGGCGAGCAGGCGACCATCGCTCAGGCGCACGGCGTTGTCGGCTTGCACCTGTACGGCGTGCACGTCACCTTCAAAGCGGATACGGGCGTGTTTCATGCTTGAGTCTCCGCTTGAATGTGATTGAGCAGACGGCCCACGCCGTCGATCTCGACTTCTACCCTGTCGCCCGGCAGCACATCCACGCGGCCTTCGGGGGTGCCGGTGATCAGCACATCGCCGGGGTGCAGGGTCATGAATTCGCTGATTTCGGCGAGCAGTTGCGCAATATCGCGCACCCAATTCGCCGTGGTGTTTTCCTGGCGCAGTTCGCCGTTGACCCACAGCTTGAGGCTCAGTTGACCGGGGTTGGCGACTTGGTCCCGAGGGATCAACTGCGGTCCGAGGACACAAAAACCATCGCGGCACTTGGCTTTCACGGCGGGGCGGTAGTAGCTGTCTTCCGGCAGGCTGAATTCATTCACCACCACATAGCCGGCCACATGGGCCATGGCATTTTCCAGGCTGACACGACTGGCGAGCTGGCCGATCACCACGCCTAGAGCGGGGCCGGGTTGCAGGCGTTCACCCTGGGGGTGCAGCACCACGCCACCCTGCTCGTTGCGCGTATTCGGGGTTTTGATAAACAGCACCGGCTTGCTCGGCGGCTTCTGGTAGGGCGCCTGCTGGAAGGCGGCGAGATGCTGGTCCAGCAGGCCCTGGTAGTTCAGCGCAACGCCGAACAGGGTGCCGCTGGCAACATCATGCAGGGTACGGCTCATGCGTTTCTCCTGGCGGTGGCGACTGCTGCATAGGCAGTTCGTTAATGTGTTAACGTTATAATTAATATGTTAACTACCGTCAAGCGTGGCAAAATCAGGCAGCATCAAAACAACAAGAAGAGGGCACCGTGCAGCCGATCCCCAACATCAACATCGGGCAGGTCTACGACCAGCGTTACAGCGATGCCGAGGTGCATTACGACAAGCTCGGCAACCTGGCGGGTTTTTTCGGGCGCAACATGCCCGTGCATCGGCATGACCGGTTTTTCCAGGTGCATTATGTGAAAAGCGGCGCGGTACGGGTGTACCTGGATGACCGCCAGTTCGTGGAGTCCGGGCCGATGTTCTTCCTCACGCCGCCCACGGTGCCCCACGCCTTTGTCACCGAGGCGGATGCCGATGGGCATGTGCTGACCGTGCGCCAGCAGTTGGTGTGGGGATTGATCGACGCTGATCCCAGCCTGGCCTCCGGCGCAGCCTGCGTGGCGCTGAACGCAGGTGACCAAGGCCTGGATCAGCTGTTCGAAGAACTCAACGATGAGATCAACGCCGAGCGGGCAGGGCGCGCCGCCGCATTGGATAGCCTCACGCGCCTGATCATGATTCGCCTGCTGCGCCTGTGCGCCCACTCACTGCCCGCGCGCCCGACCCGGCACGAAGACCTGCGCATCTTCCATCGCTTCAATGAACTGATCGAGGCCCACTATCTGGAGCACTGGCCGCTGGCGCGTTACGCCGAGGGGATTGGCGTGACCGAGGCGCGCCTCAATGAGGTGTGCCGGCGCCTGGCCGACCTGCCGTCCAAGCGCCTGATCCTGGAACGTGTGATGCAGGAAGCCAAGCGCCTGTTGCTGTTCACCGGCAGTTCCGCCAACGAGATCTGCTACCAGCTGGGCTTCAAGGACCCGGCGTATTTCAGCCGGTTTTTCCTTCGGTATGCGCGGGTGACGCCGGGGGAGTATCGGCTGCGGCAGTCGGGCTTGCGCTGACGTCCCACGCGCCGCCCAGCGCTGTATACAACTTCACTTCCGCCACCAGTTGCGCCAGGCGGTCGACGATCAACGCCTGTTGCGAGCTGAACAACGTACGTTGCGCATCCAGGAAGGTGAGGTTGCTGTCGACGCCACTGCGGTAGCGATGCTCGGCCAGGTTGTAATACTGCTGGTTGGCCGCGACGAAATCCCGTTGCGCCTCCAACTGGTCGGTATAGGTCTGCCGCGCCGCCAGGCCATCGGCGACTTCCTGGAAGGCGGTCTGGATCGATTTTTCGTACTGCGCCACGCTGATGTCTTTTTGCAGTTTGGCGTAGTCGAGGCTGGCGCGCAGGCTGCCGGCGTTGAAGATCGGCAGGTTGATCTGCGGCTGGAACGTCCAGCTGCCCGAGCCGCCCTTGAACAGCCCCGACAGTTCGGTGCTGGCGCTGCCGGCGTTGGCGGTCAGGCTCACCGACGGGAAAAACGCTGCACGTGCCGCGCCGATATTGGCGTTGGCGGCGCGCAACTGGTACTCGGCCTGGAGGATATCCGGGCGGCGCTGCAGCAAGTCCGAGGGCAGGCCGGCCGGCACGCGGGCCACCAGGTCGGCGGCGAGTGGACGCGACGGCAATTGTTCGTCCACCGGGCCGCCCACCAGCAGGGCGAGGTTGTTGAGGTCCTGGGCGACCTGGCGCTCATAACGGGCCACGCTGGCGCGGGTGCTTTCGACGCTGGTGCTGGCTTGCACCACGTCCAGCGCCGAGGCTTTGCCGGCGGTTTTGCTGCGGCTGGTGAGGCGCAGGCTATGCTCGTTGGCCACCAGGGTTTGCCGCGCCAGGGCCAGCAATTCCTGGTCGGCACGCCAGGTCAGGTAGGCATTGGCGACGTTGGCGACCAGACTCAATTGAGCACTGCGCCGCGCCTCTTCGGTGCCCAGGTAGGAGAGCATGGCCTGTTCGCTGAGGCTGCGGATGCGGCCGAACAGGTCCAGCTCATAGGCGCTGATGCCCAGGGTCGCGGAATAGCTGGAGGTGATGGCGGCCTTGCCGGTGCCGGTCACGTCCCCGGGCACACGCCGACGCTGGCCGGCGCCGGTAGCGGACACCGCCGGGAACAGATCGGCACGCTGGATACGGTACTGCGCCTGGAACGCCTCGACGTTCAACGCAGCCACGCGCAAGTCGCGGTTATTGACCAGCGCATCGCCAATCAACCTTTGCAGCGCCGGGTCGTGGAACAGCTGCTGCCAGTCCGATGTGCCGGACTGCGCCAGCGCATACACGCCAGCCTGGGGATACTGCGCAGGCACGGGCGCCGCAGGCCGTTGGTAGTCCGGGATCAGCGAGCAGCCGCCAAGCATCCAGGCCATCGCAAAGGTACTCAATTTATGCATCAGGCGCCCACCATCCACTTGGCCAGACCGTGCCTTCCACTCACGCCCAACTTGGCGGCGGCGCGCTTGAGGTAGGTTTCGATGGAGCTGTTCTTCACGCTGAGTTTCTCCGCGATCTGCGGCACGGTGCCGCCGGTCAGCAAGCCGAGGCACACCTCTTGCTCGCGCGCCGACAAGGTGATGTCGCCCAGGGACAGGCGCTTGTAGAACTCACGTTGCAATTGCGATTGCTCCAGCAACGTGTGGGCCGGTTCGACCTCGGTGTGCGGTGCCTGGCGCAGGCTCTGGGCGTGGCACTCGATCAGCGGCAGCAGGGTGTCCGACAGGCACTTGAGAAACGACAACTCGGCCAGGGAAAACCCGCGCTGGGTCGGCGGGCGATAAAACGAAATCACACAGCGCCGGTTGCCCTGGCGCGACACCAGGTTGCACTGGTGTGAGGTGTCACGCGGGTCTGCGCTGTTGGCCTTGGCTTTCAACTGGATCAGCAGCGGGTCCTGCATGCCGAGCATTTCGCGCAACAGCGGATGGTCGTCCATGGAATTCAGGGCCAGGGGCGGCAGGTCCTGCGTCTGGCCGGCGCTGCCCAGCAGCTTGATATCGAGCACACGGTCGCGTAGCTCGTCGAGCGTCCATTCGCTCAGATCCACCAGGTGGATCGGCACCCACTTGTCCACCAGGTGCAGCATGTGGGCGGCAAAGCCCGGGTGGCCACTGCTGGCAATCAACTCGCCCATTTCGGCGTAGAAATGGGGGCTTTGGGTGTTGGCAATACTGCTGGTCAAACTCATAGCCTTCTCATCCTTGATATCGAAAACCGTGTACAGACCCTCTGGGCCTCTGCGGGGCGATCCGTTGCTCACACACCAGAGTCGGTATTCGAAAGTGTATTTAGCCAGTGGATTTGTCCTACGTATGTAGCGGAAACGAGGGACATAACCTGCCATAAAAACCACGTCATTAATTCGACGTTTCTGAGAGGTAATTCCCACTACGAATAGCCAATGGAGATTTTTAGGTTTAAGTAACTCTTTGATAGATAAGTAAAATATTATCTTTAGAAAGCATTCGCACAAAAAAGCATCGGCCAGATATAGCCAATGTCCTACAACTCTTTAATCGTTTCAGCAATGAACCATCAGCCAAGCCCGGTCTATCCATTCGGATGTCCGGGTTTAGGGTGACAGACAGCCCCTGGCCCCCATGCTCCAATCCGGCCCATTCGTCGTAATGGGCACCCCTGCGCGGCCAGTGCCTGACCTCCATGAGAAGGATCTTATGAAGCATTCATCCAGCTTCCCCCTTACCGCCGCCCAGCAGGACATCTGGCTCGACCAACTGCGCGCAGGCGACTCGCCGCTGTACAACATCGGTGGTTATGTGGACTTTGCCGGCGCCATTGACCCCGGCCTGATGCAGCGCGCCGTTGAATGCCTGGTGGCCAGGCACGACGCGTTGCGCACGCAACTGCACAGCGACGCCGACGGCCTGCCTCGCCAGACCTTCGCTGCCACCTTGGCTGTGGACCTGGCGCTGCATGACGTTTCCAAGGCTTGCGACCCGCAGGCCGCGAGCCACGCCCTGATGCAGGCGCAAATGGCCCTGCCTTATGCGATGCAGGGTGCGCCGTTGTTCCGCTTTTTCCTGGTCAAGCTCGACGACGATCACTACCGCCTCGGCACCCAGGCGCATCACCTGATCCTCGATGGCTGGGGCTTCGGCCAGATGCTGCAATCCCTCGCGCAGCTGTACACGGCCCTGGCGCAAGGCCTACAACCGGACTCGCCGGCGCCTTCCTACATCGATTTTATCGACGCAGACCAGCACTACCACGCGTCAGCTCGTTATGCCCGCGACCGCGCCTATTGGCTGGACAAATACCGCTTGATTCCGGAGCCGCTGCTGACCCCACGGCACACGGCCAAGGCCGCGAGCAATACCTTGGCGCAGGCGTTTCCGGTGGCACTGCTCAACCGAATGGAACAGGTGGCCAACCGTTACCAGGCGTCGGCGTTTCATGTACTGCTGGCGGCCCTGTATGTGTATTTCACCCGCACCGCCCAACGCGAGGAATGGGTGGTGGGGGTGCCGATTCTCAACCGTTCCAATGCACGGTTCCGCTCCACCGTCGGGTTGTTCACCCAGGTCAGCGCCGTGCGCTTGCAGTTTGATGAGCAGTCGCCGTTCAGCGGGGTGGTGCGTGGGGTGCGCGACCAGCTCAAGCAGGACTTCCGCCACCAGCGTTTCCCCCTCAGCGAGATGAACCGTGAGTTGGGCCTGCGTCGCAGCGACCGCGGCCAGCTGTTCGACCTGTCGGTGTCCTTCGAGCAGGACGACCATGAACTGCGCTACGGCACGACAGTGGCCCGTGCGGTCAAAGTGTCCAACCACCACGAGCCGCTGCCCCTGGCCCTCCACCTGCGCAGCAATCGCTACCAGGACACCGCTTGCCTGCATTGCGTCTACAACGAGGCGTACTTCCAGCACGATGAAGTGGCGGCCCTGGCGCAGCGCCTGACCTGGCTGCTGGAACAGGGGCTGGAAGACACCGCGCTGACGATCAGCGATTTTTCCCTGGTGACACCCGCCGAGCAGGCGCGGTTGCAGCAATGGAACGCCACCGCCCAGCCTGTCACCCAGCCACACACCCTGCACGCGCGCATCGAAGCCCAGGCCGCGCGCGCACCGGACGCCGTGGCGGCGGTGTACCAGGGGCGGCACCTGAGCTACGCCCAACTCAACCAGCAGGCCAACGCGCTGGCCCATCAACTGCTGGAGCGCGGCGTGCAGCCTGACGACCGGGTGGTGATCCTGGCGCGGCGTGGTCTGGATACGCTGGTGGGTTTGCTGGCGATCCTCAAGTCCGGCGCCTGCTACGTGCCAGTGGACCCGGCCCATCCCGCCGAGCGCCTGAATTACCTGCTGCAAGACAGCGACCCGGTGGTGGTGCTGACCCAGCACGATTTGCTGCATCGTTTGCCTCAGTTGACGGTGCCGGTGATCCAGCTCGACCGCCCGACCTTCCACCTGGGCACCAACCCCCGCGTCGCGGTCAGCCCCTCTCACCTGGCCTACGTGATCTACACCTCCGGCTCCACCGGTTTGCCCAAGGGCGTGATGGTCGAGCACCACAGCGTCTCGAACCTGGTGGACTGGCACTGCCGGGCCTTCGACCTGCATGCCGGCAGCCACACCGCCAGCGTCGCCGGTTTCGGTTTTGATGCGATGGCCTGGGAGGTCTGGCCGGCGTTGTGCGTGGGCGCCACGCTGCACCTGCCGCCGGCCCATGATGGCGCCGAAGACATCGACGCGCTGCTCGGTTGGTGGCGGGCACAGCCGCTGGACGTCTGCTTCCTGCCGACGCCCGTGGCCGAATACGCCTTCAGCCAGGGCCTGCACCACCCGACCCTGCGCACTCTGCTGATCGGCGGCGACCGACTGCGTTCTTTCACCCAGGCGCAGTCCTTCGCCGTGATCAACAACTACGGCCCTACCGAAGCCACGGTGGTCGCCACCTCCGGCCCCATGGCCGTCGGCCGGCCATTGCATATCGGCGCGCCTGTCGCCAATGCCAGGGTGTATGTGCTGGACGCGCAGCAACGGCCGCTGCCCATCGGGGTGGCAGGCGAGCTGTACGTGGGCGGCCAGGGCATCGCGCGGGGTTACCTCAAGCGTCCCGAGCTCAGTGCCGAGCGATTCCTCGACGACCCCTTTACTCAGGGGCGCATGTACCGCACCGGCGACCTGGTACGCTGGCTGCCGGACGGCAACCTTGAGTACCTGGGGCGCAATGACGACCAGGTGAAAATCCGTGGCGTGCGCATTGAGTTGGGCGAAATCGAAACGGCCCTGGCCACGCATCCGCATATTCAGGACGCCGTGGTGCAAGCCCGCGAAGGGCAGTTGCTGGCCTGGTTCGTCCCCCGTGAAGCTGTGCCGATAGAAGCCTTGCGCGCCCACCTGCAAGCATCGCTGCCCGACTACATGCTGCCAGCCGCCTACATGCAGTTGAACGCGTTGCCCCTGACCGCCAACGGCAAGCTTGATCGCAAGGCGTTGCCCGCACCGACCCAAGAGGCGTTCGTCACCCGTTTGTATGAGGCGCCGCACCTCGGCGTGGAAAGCGTACTGGCGCAGATCTGGGCCGAGCTGTTGCAGGTGCAGCAGGTTGGGCGCCACGACCACTTCTTCGAACTGGGCGGGCATTCGTTGCTGGCCGTGCAATTGGTGCAACGCATGCGCCAGGTCGGGTTGCATGCCGATGTGCAGGTGCTGTTCGGCCAGCCGACCCTGGCGGCCCTGGCGGCGGCAAGTGAGCTCAGCGACGTGGACGCCCCCGACCTGGCCGAACTCGACCCTGCCAGCTTTGATCTGATCGTCGCGAGCATTCCCGGCGGCGTGGCCAACGTGCAGGACATCTACCCGCTGGCGCCGCTGCAGGAAGGTTTGCTCTACCACCACATCACCGATGAGCGCGATCCGTATCAGCAGCAGGCGCTGTTCAGCTTTGCGCAGCGCGAGCAGTTGGACGCGTTTGCCCAGGCCCTGCAACAAGTGATCAACCGCCACGATATCCTGCGCACCAGCCTGGTGTGGGAGGCCCTGGAGCAACCGATGCAAGTGGTGTGGTGCCAGGCGCAATTGCGCGTTGAACCGCTGCGCGAGGACCCCGCGCCGCTGGATTTGCGCCAGGCGCCGCTGATGGCCCTGGACTATGCCGAAGAGCCGCAGCACTCGCGTTGGGTTGCGCGGCTGCGTTTCCATCACCTGGTCAATGACGCCACCTCGACCACCCTCCTGATGCAGGAAATCCGCGCTCACTTGCTCGGCCAACAGGCGCAACTACCGGCGTCGGTGCCGTATCGCAATGTGGTGGTGCAAGCCCGTTCGCCGGCACGTCAAGCGGCGCACGAGGCGTTCTTTCGCGAGCAGTTGGGCGATGTCGACGAGCCGACCCTGGCCTTCGGTCTCCAGGAGCGCCAGGCGGATCGGGCGCACACCGAAGAAGCCGAACGTGGCTTGAGTGACAGCCTCAATCAACGTTTGCGTGCCCAGGCGCGTGGTATGGGAGTGAGCACCGCCAGTCTGTTCCACCTGGCCTGGGCCCAGGTGCTCAGCCGTATCGCCGGCCGCGATGACGTGGTCTTCGGCACCGTGCTGCTCGGCCGTTTGCAGGCGGGCGAGGGTGCCGATCGCGCCCTGGGCATGTTCATCAACACCCTGCCGCTGCGGGTGCGCCTGGCCGGGCGCACGGTGACCGAAGCCCTCACGCATACCCACGCACGCCTCAGTGCCTTGCTTGCCCATGAACAAGCCTCCCTGGCGCTGGCCCAGCGTTGCAGCGGTGCGTCGCCATTGTTCAACAGCCTGCTCAACTACCGCCACACCGACGCCGAGCGTGACCTGACCCTGGTGCCGGGCATTGCCTTGCTCAGCAGTGAGGACATCCTCAGCTACCCGCTGATGCTGACCGTGGACGACACGGTCAACGGTTTCCGGATCAAGGCCAAGGCGCCGCAGCAAATTGGCGCCGGTCGGCTGCTCGACTACCTCGAAACCACACTGATCAACTTGGCGGACACGCTGGACCAGGCGCCACAGACACCTTTGCGCGACGTTCAGGTACTGCCCGCCGGCGAGCTGAAAACCCTGCTGGTGGACTTCAACGCGACCGACACCGACTACCCCGACACCCTCACGGTGCAGGCGCTGTTCGAAGCCCATGCGCGGCATATCCCCCATGCCATCGCCGTGCAGGCCGGCGAGTTGCAATTGACCTACCGCGAACTCAACGAACGCGCCAACCAACTGGCCTTCCACCTGCGTGAGCGCGGTGTGCAGCCGGACGCCCGCGTGGCGCTGTGCGTCGAGCGTGGATTGGAGCTGGTGGTGGGCCTGTTGGCCATCCTCAAGGCCGGTGGCGCCTATGTGCCGCTGGATCCGGGTTATCCGCGCGAGCGCCTGGCCTACATGCTCCACGACAGCCAACCGGTGGCGCTGCTGGTACACGCCGCCACCCGTGACGTGCCGGGTGACGTGTCGATCCCGGTGATCGACTTCGACCACTGCGCGTGGAGCCAGGCACCTGTCGGCAACCCGCTGGTGCCAGGGTTGAGCGGGGCCAACCTGGCCTACGTGATGTACACCTCGGGCTCCACCGGTACGCCCAAGGGCGTGATGATCGAACACCGTGGCCTCGGCAACCTGATGCACTGGGGCTCGCAGCTGTGCCCCAATGCCGAGGGCGGCGCGCTATTGCAGCGGGCGCCGTTCAGCTTCGACGGTTCCGTGTGGGAGCTGTTCTGGCCGCTCACCAACGGCATGCGCCTGGTGTTGGCACGGCCCGATGGTCATCGCGAACCGGCCTATCTGGCGCAGCTGATTCGCGAGCAGAAGATCACGGTGATCAAGTTCGTGCCGGCGATGTTGCAGCAGTTCCTTGAGCTGGAAGAGTCAGCGCTGTGTACCAGCCTCACTGATGTGCTGTGCGGCGGTGGCGAACTCACCGAAGCCCTGGCTCGTGGCGTGCAGGCGCGTTTGCCCAAGGTGCGCCTGCATAACGTCTACGGCCCCACCGAAGCCACGGTGGACAGCAGCGCCTGGACCCTGGAACCCGGCGCGCCGGTGCCGGCATTGCAGTTGCCGATCGGGCGGGCGATCAACAACACACGCCTGTATGTGCTGGATGAGCATGATGCGCCGGCGCCCATGGGCGTGAGCGGTCAGTTGCACATCGGTGGGGTCGGCGTGGCGCGGGGTTACCTGGGGCTGCAGCAGATGACCGCCGAGCGTTTTATCGACAGCCCGTTCGTGGTCGGTGATCGCCTGTATCGCACTGGCGACCTGGTGCGCTACCTGCCTGACGGCAATCTGGAGTTCCTCGGGCGTAACGACTTCCAGGTCAAACTGCGCGGCGTACGCCTGGAGCTGGGAGAGATCGAGTCACGGCTGCTGGTGCATCCGGCGTTGCGTGAAGTGGCGGTGTTGATTCGCGATGAACGCCTGGTGGCGTACTTCACCGCGCGTGCCGAGGCGCCGAGCCCGGATGCGTTGCGCGCCCATGTGCTGGAGCAATTGCCGGAATACATGGTGCCGGCGGCGTTTGTGCAGCTCGACGAGTTACCGCTCAACCCAGCGGGCAAACTCGACCGCAAGGCCTTGCCGGAGCCGGGGTTGGGGGCGGTGGTGAGCCGAGCCTATGCCGCGCCGGTCGGAGCCGTGGAGAGCTTGATGGCCGGGATCTGGGCTGAGGTGCTGAAGTTGGAGCGGGTGGGGCGACACGATCATTTCTTTGAGTTGGGGGGGCATTCGTTGTTGGCGGTGAACCTGGTGGCGCGGATGCGCAAGGCGGGGGTAGAGGTGGATGCGCGGGCGTTGTTCAGTCATCCGACGGTGGCGCAACTGGCTGGGTGTGTGTTGACGCAGGTGCAGCGGGTGGAGGTGCCTCAGGCGGCTATTCCGCAGTTGGGGCGGCGGCGGCGGATTTGAAGTGAGGGGGGGCGGCTGCAATTGGCACCGCCCCCTTTTTTCAAGGGATGATGCGAACATCCTTCAGGTCATAAGTGCCCGACATCCGGAACTCATTTTGCGGCGCCTCATCCTGAACCATTCGGCAATTGGTGAAAGTGCCATAAATATGCTCCTGCCCAGATGTGCGATCAGAGGTGAGGGTGAGTTCTCCTGCCCTTGCATAATAAGTGAAGATGAGACTGTTTTTAACAAGAGCGTAAGTCACCGTTACGTCTCCAAAGTATGTAACTTGATGAGGTCCATCGGGGACCGAATCTGAAATGGTCAATACAACGGCTTGATAGTCGGCGTCAGACTGCTCACCTACTCTCCTGCCAATCCATCTGGTTTCGAAAAGCTCGTCGCCGAGATGTTTCTCGAAATCCAAGCGTTTTTCTTGTGGCAGTGGGAATTGAGCACCATCCAGACTTACGGTGAATGTACCCGTTGCTTTGCTTTTGCCGGGCTCGTTGTGATGAATGAGGTCTTTCAAGTGTGCCTGAGACATGATGAGCGCTTCCTTTGCGGGGGTGTGCTCCAATTATTTCAAGTTTCAGGCGTGTGTAAACTGTGTATGTTGACAGGTATAAAAAAACGAGTATCCATGTGTTTGGATTATATGGAGCTGTTGGTTTTGATGAGCCCAACTATCTTGCAGGTGATTAAGATGATTGTACTTCCCTGCGGCGCATGACTATTTGTTCGACTCGTTTTCTGGCTATTGCCGCTTGCGCCACTCATTCCAAGGCTACCTATACGCTCATACAAACACACGGCCAACGCGCCCGCTGCGTAGTCATCCTTTGCATTTCTCAGCGCTTGTCCGACCTGCAACGGGTGACCAACCGCGCCGTCGTCCTGCAAGCGGGCAGACGGAACAGCGACCTCAACAGCCGGAACTTGGCGAGTGCGCAGCGCAAAAGCCGGATCAATCCGGATATTTGATTGCGGGCGTATGGCGCAGCGAGCGATGCCCACTGCGAAGAGCCCCAAGGGCACATCGCATTCATTCGCGAGGCAGAAAAACTCAAGGAGGTACTCTGCACCATACACACCACCTGCGGGTGTGCTGAAAGCACTACGCGAGTTTGGCCGTCTCTGTTCACACATCCTCGGCGATGTAGTCATTACACAGATGAGCGAAGCCGGTATCAGCGTAGCGCGGACGACAAACATTAAGAACTAACCAGTGCCGTTTGTCGGTTTTTTTGTTCGCGTCTGTAGGACTGAGTTCTGTTTTGCAAAAGACACCTGCGTGGGTATTAGTTGATTCTATTAGTCCGATAATTTGTAAGTTATTAAATTCACAGGGTTTGATTTTTTGAAGTGTGATGGGTGATAGCTTTGACGTTTTTGGCAATTGTTGATCTTCTGAATTGTGTGAGTGAACTTTCCTAAAGTTGATAGTTATATTTCCTACGTGAAGGTTTTATTGTTGTTGCGATATTCTCCTGCTGGACTAGATTTGGTGTTGTTGCTTGACGGTGAGCAACCTAATTTGATGCGCGCATGAGGCTAATGAATATAACCATACCTAACTATGAAATCCTGAACTTTGAGGCGGAGAGTCTTTTAATTTCCGACGTCGGGGTTTCGAAAATTCATTCACAGTCGTTGATAAGAGCCCTTCGGCAACTAAAACTGTCGAAGCTGATGACGAAAGTCGAGCTGGATGAGGTGTTGGCGGAAAATGGATTAAATCAAAATGATACTTTTGCATTTTTAGAAAGAGCAATTCCCCTGAGATCTTGAGCATTTCTCACCTTTCTCCTTAGAGTTTTCAGATGTAGAGAAATTGATGCGCCCATTACTATCAAGGGATCTGGGTTCTTGCAAAAGGGATACCCGAGCGGTGGCGCACTGTACCCGGTTGAAAGCTCTAGGCTAGAAGTTATAGTCCCGTTTCCGTGAGGTGAATGATGGGTTTTTATTTCGTGTCAAGGCCGGTCTTGCTAGCAGTATTGTTCATAAAGGAACAACTCAGAGAACCTGTTGCATTATTTTGGACAGTGGTATCTCCAGTGGTTACCTATTATTTGCTTACCTACGCGCGTGCGCCACTGAGTAGTGAGGCCGTGGATTACCTGTCGAAGACTTCATGGTTTTACGCCTTTGTTTCCTCAAATGTTGCACTGTTCGGGCTTGCCTTTTACATAGTTGGTCGAAGGGAAAGTGGTTTTCTTCGGTCTTTTGTTTACACGGATCGTACGAAGGTTGTTTTTTTTGATTGGGCAGTTTTCTGCATATTCAGTTGTTTCAATATTGTATTGCTCCGTATTTTATATGCTCACCCGAATTTTTTCAGGGGAGTTTGATGTCGCGGAGTATCTTGTGATCGTAGGGCGATTTTATGTTTGCTTTCTTCTTTTTTCTATACCCGCGCTGTTGCTGACGCTTGTCCCATTAGGCTTTCAAAATACGAGCACCCTCTTTTCAATTTTGTCCCTTACGATGTTGGCTCTCGGGATCATCAGTATGGGTCCAGTGAGTCCCGCCTTAGCTATAGTCGGTGTTTTTAACCCGATGTGGTGGGCGAATAAGATTATGTTGGACGGCGTGGTTGAATGCGGTTTGGTTTTCTGGGTTGTTGCCATTTCACTTGTGTTTTTGTTTTTAGTGATGTGTCGTTATTTATTAATCAATCCTGTTTGGAGTCGTTATTGATGGCAAGGCTTCTCGTAGACTCTCTTGACGTCAGGTATGGAACTCATATCGTGTTTCATAAGGCTTCTCTGACAGTCACTGCCGGCTCCATATCAGGCCTTCTTGGCCCAAACGGCTCCGGCAAAACCACCTTTTTTGATGTGCTGTGCGGCCTGAAGAAAAGAGAGGGTGGTGAAATAAGCAGCGCCTTTTCCAAGCTGCTGTACCTGTCACAGATCATCAGCACACCCCCTGTATTTCGCATGTTCGACATCTTCAAAATGACCATGCTGTTTTGCTCCGACACCAGGGTCACCCAACAACATGCACTCGATAAAATCGAAAAATGGAGCCCCGGCATCGCAGAGCGTTACTGCGAGATCTGGAACAAAAAATCCGCACTCTGCAGCTATGGGGAAAAGCGCTGGTTTTTTACGTTGTCCCTGCTCTGCGCCAACGCGGACCTGGTGATACTGGATGAACCCACGGCGGGTGTGGATCCAGAGTTTCGTTATCACATCTGGCGTTGTCTGGAGGGGGCGGCGGCAGAGGGTGTCGCGGTGTTGGTTTCATCACACAACGTCGATGAAATCGTCGCGCATTGCGATGACTTTTACATGCTGAGCCAAAGGCGATTCAACCGTTTCACTGATGCGCAAGGCTTCATGGGCGCCTACGACGCCCAAAGCCTGGATGAGGCATTTATCCATGCCGCCAGCCTGCCAAAAGGATAAGACCGCTTCTATTCAGGCAAGGGAACGAACGCCACGTTGCCGTCCTGCCGTTTTTGAAACAAACGCTCGCCATTGTCCGGCTGGGTGGTGATGACCTGGTGATCCGCGCCCAGGTACGCCAACGGCGTCGGATCATCCTTGGAATACTGCGTGACGATGATCGTGCGCTGCGGATCGAAGGCCTTGCCGCTGGTTTTCTGCAGCCAGGCCATGAACGCCGCGCTGTCGCCCTGGCGCGGGAAGTCCTGGGTCTCGGCCACGTAGTAGAACGGCTCGCCACTGTTTTGCAGGTACATCGGCACCTTGTTGTCCACTTCCACCAGCACCATTTGCCACTCATCCCAAGGTGCGCTTTTGACCGCTTCGGTACGCACATCCTCGGCCAGGCGGGTGACGCCGCCATTGCCGTTGCTCCATGGATAGGCCACGCCAATGACCAGCAGCATCAACACGGCGGCGCAGGCGAACCCTTTGTACCAGCGCGGCCGGCTGGCGGGCCTGGCTTGCAGGCGTTCGCTGAGCCACCAGGCGCCGAGCAACTGAGCGAAGGGCACCAGTGGCAACACGTAGTAGCTGCGCCGGCTGCCACTGGCGGTGAAGAACACAAACAACAGGCCCAGGCCCCACACCAGCCATCGCACGTTGGGCGGGGTCTGGCGCCAGTGCCGCAGCGCCAGTCGCAGGCCGAGCAGCCAGCACGGCAGCCACGGCAGGGTGTAGGCGGGCAGGTAGATCAGGTAGGTGTAGATCGGCCCCATGTGGTCGAAGGGGTCGAAGAATCGCACCACGTTTTCGCGGAATACCAGGGCCAGGCCGCTTTGCCCATAGGTCGGCGCACCGTAGACATGCGACAGCACGAACGGCACGGCATACACCCCGGCAGCGATCAGCAGGGCGAGCACCAGGCGCAGGTTGAGATGCTGCTTGTAGCGCTGCTCGCCGAGCAGGTGCGGCAGCAGGACCAGGCCTGGCAGCACAAAGCCGATCAAGCCCTTGAACAGCGAGGTCACGGCCAGCAACAGGAAAAACACGGTATAGCGACCCAGCCGGGTGTCCTCTGGTCCACGCCAGTACCACCAGACCGCGGCCAGCACGCCACACACCGTCAGCACATCCGCCGTGGCCACCCGCGCCCAGAACAGAAAGTAGAAGGTGGTGGCGAGCATCCAGCCGGCGATCAGCCCGGTGCCTTTGCGCATCAGTTGCTCACCGAGCAGGTAGACCAGCCAGGCGCCGATCACCGAGGGCAAGCGCAGTGACCACGGCCCGAGGCCACCCATCAGGTGGGCCGTGGCGGTGATCAGCCAGTAGGAGGGCAGGGGCTTGTCGTAATAGGGGGTGCCCTTGAGATAGGGGTCGAAGTAGTCACCGCTTTGCAGCATCTGCAAGGCGATGTTCGCCCAGCGGGTCTCCGGGCCCCACAGGTCGCGTGCGCCGAGGCCGGTGAGCAGCAGCAGCGCGGTGACGCCCAGCAATAGCAGCAGGGCGCCGCGTTCGCTCTTCCACACAGTCGTCATCAGGGCAGGCTCGGATAGATGATCAGCTCGAGATAACCCTTGTAGTAACGTTTACCGCCTGGCGGCAGTTGCCCGGCTTCACGCATTTCACTGGTGCTGTTGACCCGCAGCAGCACGCCCACCGAGCCGTGCTGGCGCGCGTCCTTGAGCCAGGCCTGGACCCCGTCCAGTTCCACTTTGCGCTGCACCGAGCCTGCGTACTGCAAGCCGTAGCGCAGCTCGCCCTCGGTGTCATACAACGCGACTTCCGGTCGTTTCAAGCGCCAGGCCAGGGCGCTGGCACCGCCCAGTTCGTTGCTGAGCAGGGCGTGGGTCTGTTGCAGTTCTTCCAGGTGTTCAAGCACAAACTGGTCGGGCATTTCGTTGTCCGCGATCCATGACGGCATGCTTGCCGGCAGCAGGATCACCAGAACGCCGATACCCATTGCAGGCATCGCCCACAGCGTCAGCGGGCGAATCACTTGCAGCAGGTTGGCGAGAATCCACACCAGCAACACGATGAAGGCCAGGGACAAGCTGAACATCTCGGCGTGGCTGTTGCTGTACAGCGGCCGGGCGATTTGCAGGTAGATCAGGCCGATCATGGCCGCCATGCCGATCATGAAGTTGAACAGGCCATTGAGGCAGATCGTGCGGGCTTTACCCTGCTTGACCAGGTCGATCAGCGTATGGCCCATCAGCAAGGCCAGGGGCAGCAGGCACGGCATGATGTAGGTCGGCAGCTTGCCTCTGCTCAAGCTGAACAGGCCCAGGGGCAGCAGCAGCCACAACGCCAGGAACGTGATCGCCGGCTGGCGCTTTTCCTGCCAGGTCTTGCGCAGAGTCGTCGGCAGCAGTCCCGCCCACGGCAGGCTGGACACGGCGATAATCGGCAGGAAGAACCACCAGGGCCGCACATGCTGCGCGTTGTCGGCGCTGAAACGGCGAATGTGTTCATTCCAGAAAAAGAAGCGCCAGAAGTCGGGTTCCTGAAGATGGATGGCCAGCACCCACGGCAGGCCCACCAATACCGCGACCGCCATCGCCAGCGGGCCATAACGCAGTAGCTCTCCCAGGCGGCGTTGCCAGAGCATGTATGGCACGGCAATCAGCACCGGCAACACCAGGGCCAGGAAACCCTTGGTCATGAAACCCATGGCGCAGGCGAGGCCCACGATGACCCAGGCCCCGAGGCGGCCGCGCAGTGTGGTGCTGTCGAGCGCAAACCACAGGGCTACCAGACTCAGGTTGACCCAGAGCGTGAATTGCGGATCGAGGTTGGAGTACCCCGCCTGCCCGGCCACCAGGCCGAAGCTCAGGTAGAGCAGGGCACAGGCGAAGCTCTTGCGCGGGTCGTTCCACAGGCGACGGGCGATCAGGTAGGCCAGCAGCACGCTCAAGCCGGTGGTCAGCGCCGAGGCGATTCGCACGCCGAACAGGTTTTGACCAAACACCGCCTGGCCCAGGGCAATCAACCAGTAGCCGCCGGCGGGTTTTTCGAAGTAGCGGATGCCCATGAAGTGCGGCACCACCCAGTTACCGCTCTGGAGCATTTCCTGGCTGATCTGGGCGTAGCGGGTTTCGTCCGGGGTCCACAGGCCGTGCAGGCCCAGGGGCAGCAGGTAAAGCGCAACGAAGGCCAGCAGTAATACCGTCAGGGATTTTAGTCGGGTCATGCAAACGTCGCTCCCTGACGCTCAGTGATGTAGGTTTCAAGTAGTGAATTAATAGTTGGAAAAGTCACAGCGTTCACGCAATTGCAGAAAATATTCATGATGTCCTTATTTAAAAGGCGCAACTAAACATGCCAGAACAGGGCTGTCTTTTTGCTGAACAGGGCGGCGGGTAAGTTAGTGAGTCTGTTTTAGCGCGGCAGGCCAATCCGGGTTGTTGACGATGCCCAGGATCTTCAATTTGCCGTTGGGCAATGCCTGCACGAATAATGCGCTGCCGTATTCGGGGAATGTGGCATGGGGGAAGCCCTGGGTTTTTTCGAAGTCGGCGATGCAACCACTGTGGGTGACGAACACCAGGTTGCGGCCGGGGGTCTTTTGACTGAGCAATTCCTCGCCCATGGCCGTGCCGCAGATGGCCTGTTGGCCCGAGGTCAGCTCGTTTTTGTCGAACATGAAACGTAGGGTCTGCGCCGTGCGGATAGCCGGGCTGGCAAGCACATCGCTGGTGTCCATCCCCATGGATTTAAAGGCGTTGCCGAGCTTTTCGGCCTGTTGGCTGCCGTGCACTGTGAGGCCTTCCACCGGGCCCAGGCACGGGTTGGAGGAGCGGTCGCAGCGCTCTTCATGGCGCACCAGTACGATCAGGTCGCCGTCGCGCCACAGCGGCATCACTTGCGAGGTCAGCAGGCGGTCGCCGATGCCCAGGTCCCGTGGCGACGCCGGCCAGAACAGGCTGCAAACCAGCAGCAGGCCAACCACCGCAAGTCCCAGCCAGAGTCGTTGCAAACGCTTGAAAAAGTCCCGGGGCGAGCGCGGTTTGGTCAGGGTAAGGTCAACCACTTCATTCACCATGGGCATTGTTGGCAGTGTTGTATTAGTTAGGCGCAACGTTTTAGCGAATGTCCTTAGTGGGACCAGAGGCTGTCACACGACGGCTGTCTTTTCGCTGAACACCTTGCATGTAAAAAGTTGTGAAAAAGGGCAACTAACAAGTTGCCGACAAGTGATGCTTGGTGGGTAATTTAAAGAGGCGCGGGTGGGCAGCCGGTGAAATCCATGTGAAAAATTTGCGTGGCCTTGGGCGGTAGCCGTTATTCTCGATGGCCGCCCATCAAACGAGTGTTGTCATGTTGCAGGTGCAAGGTGTGACCAAAAGCTATGCCACCCCCCAGGGGCCTTTGGCAGTGTTGGCCGGTGTCGATCTGCACCTGGGCCGGCGCAGCAGTCTGGCGCTGATGGGCGAGTCGGGCAGCGGCAAGAGCACTTTGCTGCACCTGGTGGCCGGGCTCGACCGTGTGGATGGCGGCAGCATCCAGGTGGGCGAGCAGCGCCTTGACCAACTGAGCGAAGCGCAACTGGCCCATTGGCGACGTACCGAAATCGGTCTGGTGTTCCAGCAGTTCAACCTGATCGGCAGCTTGCGGGTCGAGGATAACCTGGCGTTCCAGGCGCGGCTGGCGGGGCGCTTTGACCCGCAGTGGCAGGCGCAATTGGTCGAGCGCCTGGGCCTTGGGGATTTGCTCAAGCGCTACCCGGAACAACTCTCCGGCGGCCAGCAGCAACGGGTGGCGGTGGGGCGCGCATTGGCGTCACGCCCGGGCCTGTTGTTGGCCGACGAGCCCACCGGCAACCTGGACGAGGCGACCAGCGACGAAGTGCTGCAACTGTTGCTGGACCTCTTGCGCGACAGCCCCACCAGCCTGTTGATGGTCACCCACAGCCCGCGCATCGCTGCACGACTGGACCGCCAGGTGGTGTTGCAGCGTGGGCGCGTCCTAGCCGCAGGCGCCGCCTGAGATGGCGGTATTTCAGTGGACCTTGCGCGCATTGCTCAGCCACTGGCGACGGCATCCCGTGCAGTTTTTCAGCGTGCTCACCGGCCTCTGGCTGGCGACCGCGCTGTTGATCGGCGTGCAAGCCCTCAACAGCCAGGCGCGTGACAGCTATGCCCGCGCCAGCCAATTGATCGGCGGCGAACCCCAGGCCAGCCTCGGTGCGCCGGACGGGGCGAGTTTCCCCCAGGCGGTCTTCGCTCAATTGCGCCGCGCTGGTTGGCCGGTGTCTCCGGTGGTACAGGGGCGGGTACAGCTCAAGGGGCAGGAGGATGTACGCCTGCAGTTGATGGGCATCGATCCGTTGTCGTTGCCCGGCAGCGGCGCCGTGGCAGGGCAGCGCTTGAGCCAGGCGCAGATGCTCGCGTTTTTTGATCCGCCGGGGCGTACCTGGATCGCGCCGCAGACCTTGCAGGCCTTGGGGCTGCGCGAAGGCCAGCAACCAACCACCCTGAGCGGTCACCCCCTGCCGCCGCTGCAAGCCCAAGCAGACATGGCGCCCGGCCTGTTGCTCACCGACATCGGTTTCGCCCAGCCCGTGCTGCAGATGCCTGAGCGCCTGTCGCGGCTGCTGGTGGAAAAGGCGTTCGCGGCCAGCCAACCCACGCCGCCCGCCGGGTTGCAACTCAAGCAAGGCGAGGACAATAACCTCGCTCGCCTCACCGAGAGCTTTCACCTGAACCTCGACGCGCTGGGCTTCCTGTCCTTCGTGGTGGGGCTGTTCATCGTGCATGCCGCCATCGGCCTGGCCCTGGAGCAACGGCGCGGGCTGCTGCGCACGTTGCGCGCGTGTGGGGTCAGCGTGCGCCTGCTGATTGTGAGCTTGAGCGTGGAATTGGGCGTGCTCTCGCTGCTCGGTGGTGTGCTGGGCGTCGCCAGCGGCTACCTGTTGGCCAGTCTGCTATTGCCCGATGTGGCCGCCAGCCTGCGTGGCTTGTATGGCGCTGAAGTACCGGGACAGTTGAGCCTCAGCCCGTGGTGGTGGGGCGCGGGGCTGGGCTTGAGCCTGCTCGGTGCGGTGCTCGCCGGTGCCGGCAGCCTGTGGCGGGCGGCGCGCCTGCCCTTGCTGGCGCTGGCCAACGCCCAGGCCTGGCATGAAGCTCACGGTCGCTGGTTGCGTCGTCAAGCGTGGGTGGCCGTCGCTGCGTTGCTGATCGCCGTGCTGGCGCTGTGGCTGGGTAACAGCCTGGCTGCCGGCTTTGTACTGATGGCGGCATTGCTGCTTGGCGCCGCCCTGGGGTTGCCGGTGCTGCTCAACGGCCTGCTCAAGGCCGTGTTGGGGCGTAGCCGTTCGGTGCTCGGCCAGTGGTTTCTCGCCGACTGCCGCCAGCAGTTGCCGGCCTTGAGCCTGGCCCTGATGGCGCTGCTCTTGGCCCTGGCCGCGAACATCGGCGCAGGCTCCATGACCTCGGGTTTTCGTCATACCTTCAACAACTGGCTGGAGCAGCGCCTGACTGCCGAGTTGTATCTCAACCCACAAAGCCCTGCCCAGGCCGAACAACTCGGCACCTGGCTGACGCAACAGCCGTTAGTGCAGGCCGTGCTGCCCACCTGGCAGGTCGCCGTGCAAGTGCAGGGCTGGCCGGCGGACCTGTTTGGCGTGGTCGACGATCCCACCTACCGTCAGCATTGGCCGCTGCTGGAGGCCACGAGCGAACCCTGGGACCAGTTGCAGAAGGGCGACACCTTGATGCTCAGCGAGCAACTGGCGCGCCGGCTCGGGGTGAAACTGGGCGATGCCGTGAACATCCCCACGCCCCAGGGTGTGTGGTCACCGAAGGTGGTGGGGATTTACGCCGACTACGGCAATCCCAAGGGGCATGTGCTGGTCAGCTCACAACATCTGCTGGCGCACTGGCCGACGCTGTCACCGGCGCGTTTCAACCTGCGGGTGTCACCGTCGGACGTGGCGCCGCTGGTACGTGAGGTGCAGCGCGCCTTTGCCCTGGACGACAACCGTATCGTCGATCAGCAACAACTCAAGGGCTGGTCGAGCCAGGTGTTCGAGCGCACCTTCGCCGCCACCGCTGCCCTGAACAGCCTGACCTTGGGCGTGGCCGGCGTGGCGTTGTTCATCAGCCTGTTGACCCAGAGCCAGAGCCGCCTGGGCCAGCTCGCACCGCTGTGGGCATTGGGCGTCACGCGTCGGCAATTGATGCTGCTCAACCTCGGCCAGACCTGGCTGCTGGCGGTGCTCACGTTGGTGCTGGCCGTACCGCTCGGCCTGCTGTTGGCGTGGTGCCTGGATGCGGTGATCAACGTGCAGGCGTTTGGCTGGCGCCTGCCATTGCAGGTGTTCCCGTGGCAGCTGGCGCAATTGCTCGGGCTGGCGATGCTGGCGACCTTGCTGGCGTCGGCCTGGCCGTTGTGGCAGTTGTACAGCAGCCGTCCTGCGGATTTGTTGAGGACGTTTGCCCATGAAGATTAAGCCCCTGTTGGTGGCGTGTCTGTTACTGGCCGCTTGCGACAAAGTGCCCGCGCCACAGGAAAGCTTTGCCGGCCTGGGCAGCGACGCGGCGGACTTTGCCCAGGTGGTACCGGGCAAGGTGTTCAGCTTCCCCGAGGATCATGGCTCCCATGCGGACTTCCGTATCGAATGGTGGTACGTCACGGCCAATCTCAAGGACGCGCAGGGCAATGTATTTGGCGTGCAATGGACGTTGTTTCGCAATGCACTCAAGGCCGGGCCGGTGCAAGCAGGCTGGCATGACTCCACCGTGTGGCTCGGCCACGCGGCCGTCACGTCCGCCACCCACCATTACGCCGCCGAGCGTTACGCACGCGGTGGCGTCGGCCAGGCCGGAGCCCAGGCAGTGCCGTTCAACGCCTGGATCGATGATTGGAATTTCGCCACCCGTCCGGGTGCAATGGGCGCCTTGTCGGACATGCAACTCAAGGCCAGCGGTGCGCAATTCGCCTACGACCTGCACCTGACATCCAGCCGTCCATTGGTGCTGCAGGGCGACAGCGGTTACAGCCGCAAATCCGACCAGGGCCAGGCCTCGTACTACTACAGCCAACCGTTTTTCAACGCCAGCGGCAGCGTCAGCCTTGATGGCCGGGTGTATCAAGTCAGCGGCCCGGCCTGGCTCGACCGCGAATGGAGCAGCCAACCGCTGACCGCCAGCCAGACCGGCTGGGACTGGTTTTCCCTGCACCTGGACCGGGGCGAGCAATTGATGTTGTTCCGAGTACGGCAAACCGATGGCGCGTCCTACCTGACCGGCACCTGGATTGATCGCGAGGGCCATACACAAACCCTGCACAACGCGGATATCCAACTGACGCCGCTGGAAACGACGGCCATAGAAGGGCGCAAGATCCCCACCCGCTGGTCGCTGAAAATCCCCGGCAAGCAGCTGGATATCACTACGCAAGCAGTCAACCCGAATGCCTGGATGAACCTGAGTATCCCGTACTGGGAAGGCCCGGTGCAGTTCGAGGGCGGGGTGGGTTACCTGGAAATGACCGGGTATTAGGGTTGTTTCCGTAGGCTGTATTTCTTTGCTGCGTAGGCAGCTTCCCAAATGTAAATCGCCCCCCCTGGACGTGTGTCCGGGGCCTAGGCGCTTGCTTATATTTCGACGCCATCTTCATTGCTCACCGGATGTGAGGCATGGCGCAAAGCTTTATCAACGACCGCGCGACGGACTATCAGAGCTTGAAAAACCGACTGATGGGCGGTGCCCCGGGCCGCCAGCGTTCCGCTCATTTTGACGTGCTGAACCGGCACCTGCGTCCCGGCCTGGTGGCGCCCGGGCAACTGGTGATTATTCCCGACAGCCACAGCGTGAATTGCTCGGTGGAGGAGGCTTGGTTGATGCGGCATGCCGAGGAGGTACGCCGCCATCTGGAGGGAAGTGCTGCGGCCGGCACGACGGTGATCGATAACTATGACTTGCTGCAGAGTTTCATGGCGAATGGCTCGATTGGCATCGGCAGTGCGACCTCGGCCTGGGCGCGGCACCTGGATGAAGTGGCGCAGACGCTGGAGGAGATCGAGCGGTTGCATCAGCGGTTGAAGGACGGTGTGTTGGACAGGGCTGCGTTTATTCAACAGCGCCAGGGATTGTTCCGGCGGTTGGAGGTGCAACTGCAAGGTGCGGCGCGGTTGGGTACGGGGTTGCAGGGCAATGATTCGTTAAAAAAGGTGTTGGGCCTATCGACCAAGAGCTATCTGCATAAAGGTGAGATCGCCGGGTATGCGAAGCGGATGCGGGAGATTGCGCAGATGTCGAAGTGGTTGGGCAAAGGGACTTATGTGGGGTTGGCGCTGGATGTGGGAGTGGCAGGGTTGGAGATCAAGGAGGCGTGTGTGGAGGGGCGGGAGGCGCAGTGTAGACGGGCGAAGTATGTGGAGGCGGGGAGGTTGGTGGGGTCAGTGGCGGGGGCCGCGACTCTGGGAGCTTGGGGCGCAAAAGTTGCTGGTCGGGCATGCAAGTTGTTTTTAGGTGTTCGTCTGAAAGGGAATGGTGAACTCGCATGTGGAGTTGTTGGAGGTGTAGCGGGGGGGACGACGGGAGGTGATGCGTTAGGTGATTTCGGTTCATTTCTGGGGGGGGCGGTTATAGAGATCGATGGGGATTTGATATTTCAACCTGAAGGGGCCTGACAGTGGACTTTTTTCTCGTTTACTCAGTCGTGCTGTTTGTTTGGTTGTTTTTTTCCTTAGGGGTGCTGATTTTTGCAAAATACATAAAGCTCGACGAGGTCGAAAGTTACTTCCTTGAAAACGAAAAGGTTCGCGAGAACAAGCGCTTCTGGAGCCGAAACCAGTGGATCGACAGGCAGCATCGCATGATGCTGATTTCTGACTTCTTTTCAAACTCAAAACGCCATGTGGAGGCCGGTTTGGTGACAGAGGCCGAACTGGCATCTGTTCCTGTAGCGCTCAAGCGTTGGATGGTGTGGCCCTACTACCTTTTGCAAATTTTGGCCGTCGCAACAGCAGTCTGGGGCTTCTGGCGCTGGTGGTGCGACATCCCCACTCCATAGAAATTGAAATTTCTTCAAAAAATACTGTACATCCATCCAGTCATATCCTACATTCCATCCCAGGTGACCGGACGTCACCTGAGCTTCACTTTTTAACTATGGATGGATAAAAAATGAAATCGAAAAAAGCCTTTATGCTGGGCGCGGCCATGGCGGCCTCCTGCTTCGTTTCGGCCTTCGCCCTGGCCGAGCAATACCCTCACCTGGCTGCACAAGCCGTTCAAACTGACATCAAGCAAAGCCTCAAAGCCGCCGGTATAGTGCCGGCCACCAAGGCCCCAGCGACGCTCAAGCAGCAACTCAAAGCGGGTGCTCAACTGAAAAAACCGGCGTTCGCCGCCAAGGCCCAGGCCGATTCGGTGGTGGAAGATCATGCCGCTCCGGCACCGGTAACCCAGGTCAAGAAAGCCGATGCTAAGGCAGCGGCCGCCGTGCAGGCGGCACTGGTCCAGGGCTGTGAAACCACGCTGGATGTGAACCAGTTGTACACCATCAATGGCGTACAGACCGGTGACCTGCTGTGCTACCACTTCAACCTGCCACAGAAGGCGCGCATCAACGCGTTGCTGGTGGGTCAGACCGCAGGCACCGACATGTCGTTGACCCTGTTCCAGGACGATGGTCAAGGCAATCCGCTCCCGCTGGGCACCTCCAATAATCCAGGCACGGGCGATGAAAGCCTGAGCGGGGTGGTGCCTGCCGGTGACTACTACTGGTTCATGGAAGCCAACGCAGCGGTGCAGGGCTCCAGCTTCCAGTTCGGTGTGGCGGTGGATGCCAACATCGATGCCTATGAACCCAATGACACGCCCGACACGGCGTTTCAACTGCCGGATACCCTGAACTACATCAAAGGCAACGCCGACAGCCTAGACGATGTCGACTACTTTGATTTCACGGCGGTCCGTGGCCAGAGCGTAGGCATAGCCCTGACGGCCGACGCGGCCAGTGGCAGCACCCGTAACAAGTGGATCCTTGAGCGTTTCGATGGCAGCCAGTGGGTCACCGTGGGTGCGAATGTCGTGTCGACGTCGATCCCGAACCCGGGTGTCGGTGGGGTAGTCAAGGTGCGTGTTCGTCCGAACCAACACCCGAATGAGCCTTGGAGCGCAACGGGCAAATACAACCTGTCCTTCGGTTCCAACCCTCGGGTCAACAGCCCTGATGTAAAAGGCGAAGGCAACGTGTTGCGCATCCCTTACTCCGCGTCCGACGTGGGGTATGGCTACATGACCACCCAGGCCTATCGCGACCTGACCTGGACCATGGGGCTGTCGGACAGCACCGGCGCACCGCTGGTGGGGCTGCACCCGATCGTCTACCTCGACCAGCACATCAACCCCGACACCGGTGCTATCGTCTACAAAGGGTATTCGGCGGCTACCAACAGTGCCGGTCAGGCGAGTGGCACGATCAACGTGGGCACCTGCTTCGGTGACTTCCAGACCACCTTTGTCGACTACGCCCAGGGCTACAAAAACACTTGGCGTACCGACTTCAACTACGGGGTATGGCGCATGGAAGTGCTGGAATACCCAGGTATCGGCGTGGGTGGTGATAACACTGAGTTCGTCAGCTTTGGCCATCTGTGCAAGCAGACCCTGCTCAGCAGCACCAAGAGCTAAGCGTGTTTAACCAGTAACCACCAGGGCATACAGGCCGCGCGCCTGTATGCCCTTTTTGCGTCAGGGCGCCAACGCCTGTGCCAACGGCAACCGCGCCATGCTCGTGCCCTTCAACGAGCCCAGGTACAACCACTCGCCGTATTCCCGAGCGGTGGTAATGGGCGAGTAATTCCCCGCGCTGCCATCCTGCAAATTGGCAATCACCTTGCCTTGCGTATCCAACCCCAGCACAAAGGCTTTGCGCTCGATCGGCTTGGGCACCACCATCAACGCCCGCACCATCACTTTGCGCAGCAAGGGGTACCCGGCGAAGCTGTCCAGCAACGGGTTGCGCGGTGAATACAGCGCCACCCAGAAACGGTCCTGGCCGTTGAAACTGAGGTTGTCCGGCAGGCCGGGCAGGTTGTCGATAAACAGGTCATGGCTGCCGGCACGTTCGCCCTTGAGCCAATACCGGCTGATGCGATAGGCGCCGGTCTCATTGACCAGTACGTAATGTTCATCCGGGCCCAGGGCCACGCCATTGGCGAATTGCAGCTGGTCGAGCAGCACCTCGGTGGTGCCGTTGCTGAAGTCATAGCGCAGCAACCGGCCATCGCCACCATGCTCGATCACCGCTTCGCCGTCCTGGCCGTAACCCCAGCGGCTCGATGCATCACTGAAGTAGGCATAACGCCCGCTGGCGTCCACGGTGACGTCATTGGTGAAACCGAAGGGGACGTTATTGGCACCCGTGCTCAAGGTAGTGAGTTGGCGGTTTGCATCCAGGGCGAGCAGGCCCTTGATGCCATCGGCAATGATCAAGCGCCCATCCGGGTGCAGCGCCAGACCCAGGGGCCGCCCGCCGGTGTCGGCCAGCACCTCCAGGCTGCGGCTGTCGGGCGCGGTGCGGATGATGCGCCCGTCATGCAGGCCGCTGATCAGATAACCCTGTGTATCCAGCAGCAACGCCTCTGGCCCGGCGATGTCCTGGGCGCCGATCTTCTGCACGCCCTTGAGACGCTGGTTTTCGGCGTAGGGGCCGTCCTTCATCGACGGTGGCTTGGGCGGTGTCCAGTTCACCGGTTGCACTTTGGTGGGCATCAGCAGCAAGAAGGCAACCACCAGCAGAAACAGCACAAACAACAGATGACGCAGTTTTTTGGGACGGGTACTCATGACGATTCCTGGTTGTCGTGGGGGCCCGGCTCCCAGTACAGGGTGCCGAACAGGTAATCCATCAGCGGGAGGACGATATTGAAATTGCGCCCCTGCATGAGCTCGCGGCGGTGGTGCATGGCATGCAACTGGTGCATCTGGCGGATCCACGGCAGGCGCGCCACCGGGTGGTCGGCGGGCAGGTGCTCACAGGAGTGAAACAATTCGTAAAGCAAATACCCGAGGATCATGCACCCGGCGAACAGGCCGGCGACGTTGGGGCTCAGTTGTTTGATCAACCACCACGCGGGCAGTGTGATCGCCAGGCTGTGCAACACGATCAGCCAGGCCGGGAACAGGATGACGCGCCAGTCCCGGGGGCTGTCGTAGGTCATGTGGCCAGGGGTGAAAAAGCTGTGGTGATCGCCAGTATGGCGCGCATAAAACAGACGGGCCAAGGCGTGTTTGTGATGGCCAAGGTGGCGGTGCACCAGGTAGATACACAGGTTGAAGAACACCAGCGTCGCGGGCACGGTCAGCCATTGCAGTGCGGTGATCTGGTGCGTCGATGACCAGGCCAGGCTGATGCACACAATGCCGTAGCCGAACACGAAACCGGCGTGGAGCCAGGGGTTGTAGTGGGTCGCGACTTGGGCGCGGTAACGGGCGCGAAAGGTCTCGGTGGGATGGGCCATGGCGGGCAGCTCGGTATTTTTTATTGGAGGCTGAGCTTAGTTGGTACTCAAGATTGTGCGAGGTTTTGTGGTGCACACATGAACACGTGTGGGAGGGGGCTTGCCCCCGATGGTGGCGGGTCAGTCACTTACATCGCCAACTGACACTCCGCCATCGGGGGCAAGCCCCCTCCCACATTTCGCCCGAAGCCGACCAGTGGCCCCTTGCGTCACCCGAATTTCCTTGTTAGCTTCTCGCAAAATGTTAACGATAACATTTGCTCTAACAATAAAAACAAAACAGAGAACCACGCCATGAAAATGCTCCCGAAAACCCTGTGTTTATTGGCTGTAAGCATCACCCTCGGCACCGCCGCCCCTGCTTTTGCCGACGCCGCCAAGCCGATCCGCATCGGCGCGTCCTTCCAGGAAATCAACAACCCCTATTTCGTCACCATGAAAAACGCCCTGGAAGAAGCCGGGGCGAGCATCGGTGCGAAACTGATCATCACCGACGCCCGCCACGACGTGTCCAAGCAGGTCAGCGACGTCGAAGACATGCTGCAAAAAGGCATCGATATCCTGCTGATCAACCCCACCGATTCGGTCGGCGTGCAATCGGCCGTCAAATCCGCCCATGCCGCCGGTGTGGTGGTTGTCGCGGTCGATGCCCAGGCGGATGGCCCGCTGGATTCCTTTGTCGGTTCGAAAAACTTCGATGCCGGCTTCCAGGCCTGTGAATACCTGGCCAAGAGCATCGGCGACAAAGGCAACATCGCCATCCTCGACGGCATCGCCGTGGTGCCGATCCTGGAGCGTGTGCGCGGTTGCAAGGAAGCCGTGGCCAAGCACCCGGACATCAAGATTGTCAGCGTCCAGAACGGCAAGCAGGAGCGCGACCAGGCGCTGACCGTCACCGAAAACATGCTACAGGCGCAACCGACGCTCAAAGGTATTTTCAGCGTGAATGACAATGGCTCCCTCGGCGCACTCTCGGCCATCGAAGCCAGCGGCCTGGATGTGAAATTGGTCAGCGTCGACGGCGCGCCGGAAGCGATCAAGGCGATCCAGAAGCCGGGCAGCAAGTTCATCGCCACCTCGGCGCAATACCCCCGCGACCAGATCCGCCTCGCCCTGGGCATTGCCCTGGCCAAGAAGTGGGGCTCGCAAGTGCCGGCCACCATCCCGGTGGACATCACCTTGATCGACCGGGACAAGGCCAAGGATTTCAGCTGGTAAATCACCCAGGCCCCACGCCATCCGTGGGGCTTGCGGTCTCCTTCTGAATACGAGGTCGGCGGTATGAGCAGTCTTCTGAAGCTGGAAAACATCTGTAAGCGTTACCCGGGCGTACAGGCCCTCAAGTCCATCAACCTGCAGGTCGAGCGCGGCGAGATCCATGCCTTGCTCGGCGAAAATGGCGCGGGCAAATCGACCCTGATGAAGATCCTCGGCGGCGTCGAGCATCAGGACGAAGGCCAGATCCTGATCGATGGCCAGGCCCGGCAGTTCGCCACCTACCGCGATGCAATCGCCGCTGGCATCGGCATCGTGTTCCAGGAATTCAGCCTGATTCCCTACCTCACGGCGGTGGAAAACATCTTCCTCGGCCATGAGCTCAGCAACCGTTTCGGCCTGCTGCGCAAGCGCGAAATGGTCGAGGCCAGCGAGGCCTTGTTTAAGCGCCTGGGCGTGACCATTGACCTGCAATGCGCAGTCAAGCACCTGAGCGTGGCCGAGCAGCAGTTTGTCGAAATCGCCAAGGCCCTGGCCCTGGATGCGCGCCTGCTGGTGCTCGACGAACCCACCGCCACCCTCACGCCCAGCGAAGCCGAGCTGCTGTTCGAGATCATGCGCGAGCTCAAGCGCCAGGACGTGGCAGTGATATTCATCTCCCATCACCTGGAGGAGATTTTCCAGGTGTGCGACCGCATCAGCGTGTTGCGCGACGGCGGCAATGTCGGCGTCACCGAGGTGGCCGACAGTGATATCGACCGCCTGGTCGAGATGATGGTCGGGCGGCGCCTGGAATGCAGTTTTCCGCCCAAACCGAGCAGCGCACGCGGGCCGCTGTTGCTGGAGGTCAGGGACATCCAGCTGGTGCGCAACGGGCCCCGCAACAGCTTCCAACTGCACAAGGGCGAGATCCTCGGTTTTGCCGGTCTGGTCGGCTCCGGTCGCACCGAACTGGCGCTGGGCATGATGGGCGCGCTGCCGTCGGTGAGCAAAGACGTGTGGCTGCGCGGTGAGAAAATCACCCTCGATGACCCGGCACAAGCGCTCGCCCACGGCATCGGCCTACTGCCGGAAAGCCGCAAGAGCGAAGGGCTGATCACCGATTTCAGCATTCGTGAAAACATCTCGCTGAACAACCTGCCCAAATACCAGAACGCTTCGGGCCTGATCGACAAGGCCAGGGAAAGCGCCAGCGTCGAAGACCTGATGCGTCAGCTGTCGATCAAGGCCCCCAGCGGCGAAAGCCGGGTGTTCAACCTCAGTGGCGGCAACCAGCAGAAGGTGGTGATCGCCCGCTGGATCAACCACCACTGCGACGTGCTGGTGTTCGACGAACCCACCCGTGGCATCGACGTGGGGGCCAAGGCGCAGATCTACGCGCTGATGCGCAGCCTCACCGAACAGGGCTACGCAATCATCATGATTTCCTCCGAGTTGCCGGAAGTCATCGGCATGTGCGACCGCGTCGCCGTGTTTCACAAGGGCGCCATCGTCAAGGTACTCGAAGCGTCCGCCGTCAATCCTCAAGAGGTCATGCGCCATGCAACAGGGGGCTCAAGTGAATACGTCCATTAACACCGTCGACAGCAGTCGGCTGCGCCTGAACCTGGCGCGGCTGGTGCGCTCGCCGGCGTTCTACCCGTTCGTGGGGCTGGTGGTGGTGACCCTGGTGATGATCCTGGCCAGCGACACCTTCCTGACCGCCAGCAACCTGTCGAACATTGCCCGCCAGGTGTCGATCAACGCGATTATCGCGGTGGGCATGACCTGCGTGATCCTCACGGGCGGCATCGATTTGTCGGTAGGGCCGGTGATGGCGTTGTCCGGCACGCTCACCGCTGGCCTGATGGTCGCGGGCTTGCCGCCGGGCCTGGCGATTGGCGCGGGGATGTTGATCGGCGTGGCCTTCGGCATCGGCAACGGCCTGTTCGTCGCCTACCTGCACATGCCGCCGATCATCGTCACCCTGGCGACCATGGGCATCGCCCGGGGCCTGGGCCTGATGTACACCGACGGCTACCCGATTTCCGGGTTGCCGGAGTGGTTTGGCTTCTTTGGTCGCCAGAGCCTGTTCGGCATCGAAGTGCCCATCCTGATCATGCTGATTACCTACGCCGCCGCCTATGTGCTGCTGCAACACACGCGCATCGGCCGCTACATCTACGCCATCGGCGGCAATGAAGAAGCGGTGCGCTTGTCCGGCGTGCGCGCGGCGCGCTTCAAGTTGCTGGTGTACGGCATCAGCGGCCTGACGGCGGCGATTGCCGGGCTGGTACTCACCTCACGCTTGATGAGCGGCCAGCCGAATGCCGGCGTGTCGTTCGAGCTGGATGCGATTGCCGCCGTGGTGCTCGGCGGTGCGTCGATCGCCGGTGGGCGTGGCGTGATCGTCGGCACCTTGCTTGGCGCCATGCTGCTCGGCGTATTGAACAACGGACTGAACATGCTCGGCGTTTCGCCCTACGTCCAGAGCGTGATCAAGGGCGGGATCATTTTGCTGGCGATTTTCATCAGCCGTCAGCGCCATAAATAAACTCAAGACAGGACCTAACACCATGGACAAGCACACCCAAATGCAAGCCGTCGTCTGCCACGGCCCCAAGGACTATCGCCTGGAACGCATCGGCAAACCCCAGGCCCGCGTCAACGAACTGGTGATCCGCATCGCCGCCTGTGGCATCTGCGCCAGTGACTGCAAGTGCCACTCGGGCGCCGCGATGTTCTGGGGCGGCGACAACCCCTGGGTCAAGGCGCCGGTGGTACCGGGGCACGAATTTTTTGGCTATGTGGTGGAAGTGGGCGAGGGCGCCGCCGAGCACTTTGAGGTCGCGGTCGGCGACAAAGTGATCGCCGAGCAGATCGTGCCCTGTGGCAAGTGCCGCTTCTGCAAATCCGGCAAGTACTGGATGTGCGAAGTGCACAACATCTTCGGCTTCCAGCGTGAAGTGGCCGAAGGCGGCATGGCCCAGTACATGCGCATTCCCAAGACCGCCATCGTGCACAAAATTCCCGAGTCGGTGTCGCTGGAAGACTCGGCACTGGTGGAACCGATGGCGTGTTCGATCCACACCGTCAACCGTGGCGATATCCAGCTCGACGACGTGGTGGTGATCGCCGGCGCCGGCACCCTCGGCCTGTGCATGGTCCAAGTCGCCGCGCTGAAAACCCCGAAGAAACTGGTGGTGATCGACATGGTCGATGAGCGCCTGGAGCTGGCGAAGACATTCGGCGCCGATGTGGTGATCAACCCGTCGCGCGACAACGCCCGCGAGATCATCAACGGCCTCACCGACAACTATGGCTGCGACGTCTACATCGAAACCACCGGCGTGCCGGCCGGCGTGACCCAGGGCCTGGATTTGATCCGCAAGCTCGGGCGTTTTGTCGAGTTCAGCGTGTTCGGCGCCGAGACCAGCGTCGACTGGTCGATCATCGGCGACCGCAAGGAACTGGACGTCCGCGGCGCGCACCTCGGCCCCTATTGCTACCCGATCGCCATCGACCTGTTCGAGCGCGGCCTGGTCACCTCCAAAGGCATCGTCACCCATGACTTCCCGTTGGACGATTGGGCCGAAGCCTTCGAGCTGGCCAACTCGACCAAGTCGATCAAGGTGCTGTTGAAGCCGGTGGTTTGAGCATGCATTACGTGATGGGGGTCGACATCGGAACCCAGAGCACCAAGGCGCTGTTGGTGGATGGTCACGGCGCGATCATCGCCCAGCACAGCCAGGGGTATCGCGTGGATACCCCGAAAGTGCGCTGGGCCGAACAATGGCCGCAGGTCTGGCTGGATGCGGTCGAGATCTGTGTGGCGCAGTGCATGGCCAAGGCCTGCGTGGCGAAAGACCAGGTCAAGGCGCTGTGCATCAGCAGCCTGTACGGCGGCTCGGGGATTGCGGTGGATGCGCAGCTCACACCGCTGCACCCGTGCCTGATCTGGATGGACCGCCGCGCCGGCGAGCAGGTGGCCTGGGTGCGTGAGCATGTGGACCTGGAGCGCCTGTTCGAGGTGACCGGCAACTCGGTGGACAGCTACTACGGTTTCACCAAGATGCTCTGGCTCAAGCAGCACCAGCCCGAGGTGTGGGCGAAAACCCGCTACCTGCTGCCACCGAACAGCTACATCAACTGGTGCTTCACCGGTGAGTTGGCGGTGGACCACAGCAGTGCCGGCAACATCGGTGGCGTCTACGACGTGAAGGCACGTGGCTGGTCTGGTGAAATGCTCGACGCATTGGGCATACCGCCGGCGATGATGCCGGAGCGCCTGGTGTATTCCGGGGAGGTCGTCGGTGGGTTGCTGGAGGGGTGGGCTGCACGTCTGGGCCTGCAGGCGGGGACACCGATCCTGGCCGGTGGCGTCGATGCGGCCATGGCAACCTTGGCGGCGGGAGTGACTCAGCCAGGCAATCACGTGGCAATGATCGGCACCAGCATGTGCTGGGGGTACCTCAACCAGCAGGTGGATGCACACCATGGCCTGGTGAGCATGCCCCACGTCTACAACGGCCACCGCGACCTGTATATCTTTGGCGGTGCGATCACCGCCGGGGCTTCGGTGAGCTGGTTTCGCGAGCAGTTCTGCCAGGCCGAAGAGCAGCAGGCCAAGGCCAGGGGCCAGGACAGCCTGACGTTGCTGGAACAGCGTGCGACGCATATACCGGCGGGTAGCGAAGGGTTGTTGTTCCTGCCCTACCTGATGGGTGAGCGCAGCCCGGTGTGGGACGACCGCGCCAGTGGCAGTTTTGTCGGCTTGAACCTGTATCACAGCAGAATCCACCTGTACCGCGCAGTGCTGGAAGGGGTGAGTCTTGCCCTGCGGCACAACATCGAAGCGGGCACGCGCGGCGCGCATTCCCTGGACCCGCGCTTGATCGTGGTGGGCGGGGCGAGCCATTCGGACCTGTGGATGCAGATCATCGCGGACGTTACGCGGTATCCGGTGTACACCATCGTGCAGGAGGTTGAGGCGGCGTTGGGCGCGGCGTTGCTTGCGGCACATACGGTGGGGTTGGTGAGCGATGGGGAGATGGACAAGGGCTGGGTACAGCTGGAGTTGCGTGCTGAGCCCAAGGCGGAAAATGTCGAGGCGTACGACCGTGCGTTCGGCGAATACCTGAAGCTGTATCCGGCCCTGAAACCGATCATGCACAGCCTGCAGGAGAATTGAATGAACGCAGCCTTCGACTTCACCCACCACCGCATCCTCGTCACCGGCGCCAGCAGTGGCATCGGCCGTGAAATCGCCTTGCAACTGATTGCCAGCGGCGCCGATGTGTTTGCCCTTGGCCGCGACGCCCAAGCCTTGGCCGAACTCGGCTGCCATAGCCTCTGCCTGGACATCGCCGACAGCGCCGCCCTCGACAATGCCCTGCAAGACCTGCCGCCGCTGCACGGCCTGGTCAACTGCGCGGGTATCTCGCGCCTGGAGCCCGCCGCCGCCATCAGCGCCGAGGCGTTCGACCAGGTGATGCAGGTCAACGCCCGCGCCGCCGCGCAGGTCGCCAGCCGCGTGGCGGCAAAAATGATCGAAGCGCAGATCGCCGGCAGCATCGTCAACGTCTCCAGCCAGGCGTCATTGGTGGCGCTGGACGATCACCTCGGCTACTGCGCCTCCAAGGCGGCGCTGGATGCGATCACCCGTGTGCAATGCGCCGAGTGGGGCCGCTTCGGCATTCGCGTCAACAGCGTCAACCCCACGGTCACACTCACGCCGATGGCAGCCATGGCGTGGTCCGCGCCGGCCAAGCGCGACCCGGCGCTGGCGGCAATTCCCTTGGGGCGGTTTGCTGAAACTGCGGAAGTGGCCCTGCCGGTGCTGTTCCTGCTGAGCCGCGCGGCCAGCATGATCAGCGGCGTCAGCCTGCCCATCGACGGCGGCTATACCAGCCGCTAGCCGTTTTCCAACTGGCCGGCGATGACCACCTTGTCCCGGGGCTTGCCCGGGTCTTCGAGACGGTCAAGCAGCAGGCGTACCGCGCTGCTGCCGGCCAGCGACGCATCATGGGCCACGCAGGCGATGGGCACGCCGAAGATATCGGCGAAGGGCAGGCGGTCGATGCCGCAGATGGTCAGGCTGTCGTGGGGGATATTGTGCATGCGCAGCGCACGCAGGGCGCCGAGGGTGATCAACTGGTTGAACCCCATGATCGCGTCCGGCGCCGAGTGTTCGGCCAGGTAGTCGAGGGTGTGCAGGTAGGACGGCATCAGCGTGTAGTCGCCGGCCTGCACTTCGACCTGCACCTGCGGGTGTTCGGCCAGCACTTCACGCAGGCCTTTGAGGCGCTCCACAGTGATGCGTGAATGTTCGGGGCCGGTCAGCACCAGCAGGCGCCTGAGGTCGGGCGTCTGGCGCAGCAGGTAGTGCGCGGCCTGGATGCCGCTGTGGTAGTTGTCGAGCACCACGCGGCTGAACGGACTGTCGTGGATCGTGCGGTCGAGCAGCACCACCGGGGTCTTGCCGTTGGCCAGGCGTTCCAGGTAGTCGGGCTGGTAGCCCGGCTCATCCGAGACCGGCGACAGGATGATCCCCGCCGCGCGGTAGCCCAACAGGGTGTCCACGGCCTTGCTTTCCAGTTCTTCCAGCTCATCGGTGTCCACCAGCATGATGGTGTAGCCGTGCTGCTTGGCCTCGCGGGAAATTGCCTTGATCATTTCGCTGTAGAACGGGTTGTCCACCGAGGCGGTGATCACGCCGATGATCAGGCTTTCGCTGCGCTTGAGGCCGCGGGCGAAGGCGTTGGGCACATAGTCCAGCTCCCGCGCCACTTCGAGGATGCGCGCCAGGGTGGCCGGCTTGACCAGGTCAGGTTTGCTCAGCGCCCGGGACACCGTGATGGTGGTCATGCCGACCTGTTTGGCGATGTCGCTGATGGTGACGGACTTTTTCTTGTTCATCGGTAAGGCTGCAAAAGGAAACACCCGCAGGCTAGCATGCGCGGCGGATATTGTTGCTTCAAATCAGCGGGTCCCAGCGCTGCGACCAGTCGCTTTCGGCCTTGACCACCTCGCGCAGCAACGCCAGTGCCTGTTGCAACACCGCCGAATCCCGCGCCCGTGAATACACCAGGTACGTGGGGAAGCTGAACTCCGGCGCCTTGGGCACGCGTTGCATCACGCCGCTGTCCAGGTAGCTCTGCACCACGCGGGTACGGAAATAACCGGCGCCGCCATTTTCCAGGATGTACTGCAACGCCAGCGGCCCCAGGTTGAAACTCAGCGCGGCGCGGGCCTTGTCGGGCAGGGCGGCGTCGTGTTGTTGACGAAAGCCGGGTCCCCAATCGATGTACACGTAGGGCGCCGGGTTGCTCGCCAGCTGCACCAGGATCAGTTTTTCCTCCAGCACCTGTTCCACTTGCAACCCAGGCCAGTACTGCGGCTGGAACACCAGCGCGGCGTCCAGCACACCCAGTTCCAGTTGGCGCAACAGGTATTCGCCTTCGCGGATTTCGGTGCGCAGGGCATGGCCCGGGATGTTCTGGCGCAGGGCCTGGGCCCAGCCGAGCATCAACGGGTTGCACAGGCTGACCTCGCCGCCGATGTGCAGCACGTTGCGATAGCCATCGGGCAATGGCAGGTCGCGTTTGGCCGCTTCCCAGGTTTGCAGCAACTGGTTGGCGTACACCACGAAGGCCTCGCCGTCGGCGGTCAGCCTGGCGCCGGCGCGGTTGCGGATGAACAGCGTGCTGCCCAATTGGCTTTCCAGGCTCTTGACCCGTGCGGTGATGGCGGTCTGGGTGACGTGCAGTTTCTCGGCCGCTGCGGCGAGGCTGCCGCAGCGGGTGATTTCGAGGAAGGTGCGTGCCAGTTCGATGTCCATGAAACCCCCGGGGATGAATGGGGGACAGTGTAATGGAATGCGCTCGAAACGGTGGGAGAAGGCTTGCTTCCAAGGTCTTCAGGTAGAACTGGCGAAAAGTACCCACAGTTGCAGTGTTCGTCCTTAGCCAGATAAGGCCAGGACCATCGGCGTGAAGCCCCTCCCATATTGGGTTCTACGGTGTTCTGATGATTGGCGCTTGCAGGTGCTTGGTCGGGAATGCCTTTGCATACGCCTGGCACACCCGCAACACCTGCTCATCGGCAAACCGCGCCCCCACCACATGCAAGCCCACCGGCAAGCCATTCGCCGCCAGCCCGCACGGCACCGATGCCGCCGGTTGCTGGGTCAGGTTGAAGGGGTAGGTGAAGGGCGTCCACTGCGTCCATGCCTGCAAGCCGGAGCCGGGCGGTACGTCGTGCCCGGCTTCGAATGCGGTGATCGGCATCATCGGCGACACCAGCACATCGTAATGCTCATGGAACGCGGCCATGCGCGCCACCAATGCGGCGCGGGCTTCAAGGGCGGCGCTGAAGTCGTCCAGGCTCAACTGTTCGCCGCGTTGTGCAATCCTTGACAGTCCGGGGTCCAGCAGTTGTTTTTGTGTCTCGCTCATGGCGCCGGTCAGGCGTGCCGCGCCGGCTGCCCACAAGGTGCTGAAGACGTCCAGCGGGTCGCTGAAACCGGGGTCGATCTGCTCGACATGGGCGCCCAGTTGTTCCAGGCCTCGCACCGCCTCCGCGACCACCTTGGCCACTTGTGGGTCGACCTTCACGTAACCGAAGTTCGGACTGTAGGCCACACGCAACCCTTTCAAATCCGTACCCGGCGTCAGCCATGGTGTGGTGCGTGGAGCACCGATCAAGCCATCGCGCGTATCCGGCTGGGCGATGGTTTGCAGCATCAGCACACTGTCTTCCACCGTGCGGGTCATCGGCCCCAGGTGCGACAGAATGGTCATGGAGCTGGCCGGCCACTGCGGCACATAACCGAAGGTCGGCTTGATGCCGAAGGTGCCGGTAAACGCGCAGGGAATGCGGATCGAGCCGCCGGCGTCGCTGCCCTGGTGCAACACGCCGAGGTTCAACGCCGCCGCTGCGCCCGCGCCGCCGGACGAGCCGCCCGCCGTGGTGCGGGTGTCCCAGGGGTTGCGGGTGATGCCGTACAGCGGGTTGTCGGTGACGCCTTTCCAGCCGAATTCCGGGGTGGTGGTCTTGCCCAGCAGCACCGCGCCGGCCTTGCGCATGAAGGCCGTGAAAGGCGCGTCGACGTCCCACGGCCCTTCGGCGGATGACGTGCGCGAGCCCTTGCGGGTCGGCATGCCGATGGTCAGTGTCAGGTCCTTGATCGACGCCGGCACGCCGTCCAACGGGCCGCAGGGTTGGCCCTTGAGCCAGCGTTGTTCCGAGGCGCGTGCGGCGTTCAGCGCACCTTCCGGGTCGACGTGGCAATAGGCGTTCACCACCGGGTTGTAGCGCTCGATGCGCAACAAAGCGTCCTCGGTGACTTCCACCGGCGACAAGGTCTGGTCGCGAAAATGCTGCAGCAGTTGCACCGCTGTCAGTTGGCCGATCTCGCTCATGCCACGTCCCCCTGTGCCGCATTGACCATGGCGCGCAGCAATACCGCGCAGCCGGCTGCCAGGTCATCCGGCGCGGCGTTTTCGATTTCGTTATGACTGATGCCGCCTTCGCACGGCACAAAGATCATGCCGGCCGGGCCGAGTTCGGCGACAAAAATCGCGTCGTGCCCGGCCCCGCTGACGATGTCCATATGGCTCAGGCCCAAGGCTTCGGCGCCGTCACGCACCGCATTGACGCAGGCCGGGGCGAAGTCCAGCGGTGGAAAGTCGGCGGTGGGCGTCAGCTCAAAGGTCAGGCCGTGTCGCTGGGCAGTGGCTTCGATCACGCCGCGCACTTCGTCGACCATGGCTTGCAGCTTGTCCGCGTGCAGGTGGCGCAGGTCGATGGTCATGTGCACCTGGCCGGGAATCACGTTGCGCGAGCCAGGGTGCAGGCTCAGGCAACCCACCGTGCCGCAGGCGTGGGGCTGCTGTTGATGGGCGATGCGGTTGACCGCGCTGACCACCTCGGCGGCGCCGACCAGGGCGTCCTTGCGCAGGTGCATCGGCGTCGGGCCGGCGTGGGCCTCGACGCCGGTAAGGGTCAGATCGAACCACTTCTGCCCCAGGCACCCCATGACCACGCCAATGGTAGTGGCCTGGTCTTCCAGTACCGGGCCTTGTTCGATATGTGCTTCGAAGTAGGCACCGACCGGGTGGCCGAGCACGGCGCGGGAACCGGCGTAACCGATGCGCTGCAATTCGGCGCCCACCGACAGGCCCCGGTCATCGACTTTGTCGAGGGTGTCCTGCAAGTCGAACTTACCGGCAAACACCCCGGAGCCCATCATGCACGGCGGAAAACGCGAGCCTTCTTCGTTGGTCCACACCACCACTTCAATCGGCGCTTGGGTTTCGATGTCCAGGTCATTCAGGGTGCGGATCACTTCCAGCCCGGCCATCACCCCGTAGCAGCCGTCGAACTTGCCGCCAGTGGGTTGGGTGTCGATATGGCTGCCGGTCATCACCGGGGGCAGGGCGGGGTTGCGCCCGGCGCGGCGGGCAAAGATATTGCCGATGGCGTCGACACTGACGCTGCACCCGGCGGCCTCGCACCACTGCACAAACAGGTCGCGGGCCTGGCGGTCGAGGTCGGTGAGGGCCAGGCGGCACACGCCGCCCTTGGCGGTGGCGCCGAGTCGGGCCAGGTCCATCAGCGATTGCCACAGGCGGTCGCGGTTGATCAATAGGGCGTTGCTCTGGAGCGGTTGCGCAAAACTGTTCATCTGCAATCTCCGGTCAGGCACTCAGGGCCAAATAACGGTTTTTGATCGTAGGGTCGGCGCGGAAGGCTTCGGCGCTGCCTTCGTAGACGACACGGCCCTGTTCAAGCACGTAATGGCGGTCGGCGAGCTTGTCGCAGACCATCAGGTTCTGTTCCACCAGCAGCACCGGCAGGCCGTCGTCCTTGACCTTGCGCAGGATCTTCACCAGTTCGTCGACGATCACCGGGGCCAGGCCTTCGGTGGGTTCATCGAGGATCAGCAGCTTGGGGTCGTTGAGCAGCGCACGGGCGATGGCGAGCATCTGTTGCTCGCCGCCGGACAGCGCATGGCCGGCGTTTTTGCGGCGCTCCTTGAGGCGCGGGAACATGGCGTACACGTCTTCGAGTTGCCAGCGGCTGGTCTTGCGTGCGGCGATGCGCAGGTTTTCCTCGACGGTGAGCAAGCGGAAAATCCCACGGTTCTCCGGGACCAATGCCAAACCCTGACGGGCGATTTCGAAGATCTTCTGCCCGACCAGCGCCTGGCCGTTGAAGTGGATCTGGCCCTGGCGCGGGCAGATGATGCCGAGGATGCTGCGCAGGGTCGTGGTCTTGCCGGCGCCATTACGGCCGAGCAGCGTGACCAGTTCGCCGGGGTTGACGGTCAGCGACACGCCTTCCAGCACGTGGCTCTTGTCGTAGTAGGAATGGATATTCTCGACGATCAGCATCAGGCAGCCTCCCCAAGGTATGCGGTGCGCACACGTTCATCGGCGCGCACGAATTCCGGCGTGCCTTCCACCAGGATCTGGCCGTGGCTCATCACCGTGATGCGTTGGCTGATGGACATGACAATGCTCATGTTGTGTTCGATCAGCAGTACTGTGTGATCGCGGCCGAGGTCGCTGATCAACTGGGTCATGATCGGGATATCGTCGATGCCCATGCCCGAGGTGGGTTCATCCAGCATCAACAGTTTCGGCTTGGAGCAGATCGACATGCCCACCTCCAGTACCCGTTGCTGGCCGTGGGACAACTCGCCGGCCAGGGTGTCGGCGCGGGCGGTGAGTTGCAGGCGTTCCAGCACCTGGTCGGCCATCTCCAGGTGTTCGCGCTGGCTGTCCACGCGACGCCAGAAGTTGAGGGCACGTGCGCCGTCACGGCCCTGGGCGGCCAGGCGCAGGTTCTCGCGCACGCTGAGGTTCTGGAACAGGCTGGTCAGCTGGAACGAACGCGCCATGCCCAGGCCCACACGGCCGTGGGCGGGCTTGCGCATCAGGTTTTTACCGTCGAAATGAATTGCTCCAGCGGTGGCCTGGCGCTCGCCGGTGAGGCAGTGGAACAGGCTGGTCTTGCCGGCACCGTTGGGGCCGATGATGGTGTGGATGGTGCCGGCCTCGACCTTGAGGTTGACGCCATTCACTGCGTGGAACGCGCCGTAGGCCAGTTCCAGGTCCTGGGTTTCCAGCAGGATGCTCATAGCCCTTCCTCCTTGGCGATAACCACGTTCTTGCGGCTGCCGCGTACCTTCTCGAACAGCGACGCCAGGCCGCCCCACAAACCACCGCGCATGAAGATCACCACCAGGATCAGGATCACCCCCAGCAGCATCAGCCAGCGCGGCCACAGGTCGGAGAGGAAATCCCCGAGCAGCACGATGGAACCGGCGCCCAGCAACGAGCCAAACAGCGAACCGGTGCCGCCGACGATGGTCATGATCAGGATGTTCTCGGACATCGCCAGGTCGATGTTCGACAGCGGCACAAAGTGCAGCAGCATGGCGTACAGCGCCCCGGCAATCCCGGTGACGGCGCCGGACAGCACGAATACCAGGATCTTGAAGTGCCGCGTGTCGTAGCCGATGGCCGAGGCGCGGGTTTCGTTTTCACGGATCGCCATCAGCGTGCTGCCGAACGGCGAGGCGATCACCCGGCGCGCACCGATGAAGATCAGCAGGAACAGCACCGCGACAAAACCGTAGAACGCGCGGGCGTCGGCCAGGGACAGCAGCACGGTGTCGCCGAGGCGGATTTCCGGGCGCGGCACGCTGAGCAGGCCGTTGTCGCCGCCGGTCCAGTCGCTGAGGGTGTAGGCGACAAAATACGCCATCTGGCTGAACGCCAGGGTCAGCATCACGAAATAGATACCGGTACGCCGGATCGCCAGGGCACCCACCAGCAAGGCCAGGAACCCACCTGCAATGGCGGCGCCGAGCAACGCGGTGAACAGGCCCAGTTGCAGGTGGATCATCAGCAGCGCCGCACAGTACGCGCCGGCCCCGAAGAAGATGCCTTGGCCGAACGACAGCAGCCCGGTGTAGCCCAGCAACAGGTTGCAGGCCAGGGCGGCCATGGCAAAGATCAGGATCTCGGTGGCCAGGGTCGCCGACGGCAAGATCAGCGGCAGGCCGATCAATACCGCCAACACCCACAGCAGCATTGCGCGCGATTGCGTCTTGGCAAACGGCAGGGGATTTTTCTCGCTCATGTCAGGCTCTCCCGAACAGGCCGTAGGGACGGACCAGAATCACCACGGCCATCGCGCCGTAGATCATCAGGCTCGCACCCTGGGGCCAGAGTGTGGTCATCAGGCTTTGCACCACGCCCACCAGCAAACCGCCAACCAGCGCACCGCTGAACGAGCCCATGCCGCCGATCACCACCACCACGAAGGCCACGCCGAGGATCTCCGGGCCGACAAAGGGCTGCGCGCCGCGCAACGGTGCGAACAGCACACCGGCGACGCCGGCCAGGGCCACGCCGAGGGCGAAGGTCATGGAGAACAGGCGGAAAATATTGGTGCCCAGCAGCGACACGGTTTCGGTGCTTTCACTGCCGGCGCGCACCAGGGCACCGAAGCGCGTGCGTTCCAGCAGCAACCACAGGCCCAGGCCGACCAGCCCGGAAAACACAATGAGGAACAGGCGGTAGTAGGGGTACACGAAGTCACCCACCACCAGCACGCCGCGCAGCAGTTCCGGTACCGCGACGCTCTTGCCCACCGGGCCCCAGATCATCACGCTGGCCTCCTGGATGATCAGTGCAATCCCCAGGGTCACCAGGATCTGGAACATGTGCGGCAAGTGGTAGATCCGCTGGATCAACAGGCGCTCGATCACCCAGGCCAGTGCAGCCACCACCAGTGGCGCGATCAGCAACGCCAGCCAGAAGTTGCCGGTGAGGCTCACGGCGGTGTAGCAGATGTAGGCACCCAGCAGAAAGAACGCGCCGTGGGCGAAGTTGACGAAGTTGAGCAGGCCGAAAATGATCGTCAGCCCGACCGCAATGAGGAAGTAGATCATCCCCAGCCCAAGGCCGTTGAGGATCTGGAACAGGTAAAGATTAAGCATGCAGGAACCCTCGGCAGGACGCCGCTTGCGCGGCCCTGCGCTACAAAATTCAGGGGATCAGCCGAGCGTGCAGCCCGTGGCGTCCACCGGCGGGAACGATTGGCCGGCGCTGAGCACCTTGGCCAGGTCGTCCTTGTCGGCCATCTCGCTGCTGGCCTTGCCGATCAGCAGGTAGTAGTCCTTGATCACCTGATGGTCGCCGGCGCGGATCGATTCCTTGCCGGTGGGCCCTTCGAAACTCAGGCCCTGCATGGCCTTGGCCACGGTCGGCCCGTCGAAGCTGCCGGTGGCGATGATGGTTTCGAGCATGACCCTGGTGCTGATGTAGTCGGCGGCCAGCGGGTAGGTGGGGTTGATGCCGTACTTGGCCTGGGTCAGCTTGACCAGTTCACGGTTGAGCGGGGTGTCGACCTGGTGCCAGTACTGTGCGCCAAGGTACACGCCCTCGAGTACATCGCTGCCCAGTTCCTGGAATTGGTCGAGTCCGGCGGACCACACCAGCAGCACTTTCATGCGCTCCTTGATGCCGAAGTTGACCGCCTGGCGCAGGGTGTTGGACGACTGGCTGCCGAAGTTGAGCAGCACCAGCACGTCGGGTCTGGTCGAGATGGCGTTGGTCAGGTAGCCGGAAAATTCCTGTTCCTGCAGCGAGTGGTAGCTGTTGCTGACGTGTTCCAGGCCGTGTTCCTTGAGCACGTTTTTGGCGCCTTCGAGCAGGGCTTCGCCGAACACGTATTGCGGGGTGATGGTGTACCAGCGCTTGGCGTCGGGCAGCAGTTTGATCAGCGGCACCATGGTTTCGCGGATTGCGCCGTAGGTGGGCACGGACCAGCGGAACGTCGCCTTGTTGCAGTCCTTGCCGGTGACTTCATCGGCGCCCACCGGGGTCATGAACACGCCGCCGACCTTGTCGACTTCCTTGGCCACCGCCAGTGCCGACGAGGACAAGGTGCACCCCTGGAAGAACCGCGCGCCGTCCTGCTGGATGGCTTCCTGGACCTTGCGCACCGCCTTGCCGGCGTTGCCTTCGGTGTCGATGACCTTGTAGTTCAACGGGCGACCCAGCACCTGCGGGTACTGCTCCACCGCCAGGCGCGAACCCATGTCGGCAAACTTGCCATAGCTGGCAAACGCGCCAGACATGGACTTGAGGCCGTAAAAGGTAAAGGGCTCGGCGGCGAATGCCGAGCGCACGCTCAGCGGGAGGCTGAGGGCGGCTGCGGCGGTGAGACTGGCTTTCAACAACGTACGACGCTGCATGGGGTGACTCCCTGGTTTAGTTATTGGCAGGAGTGGCAATGGCGATACGGTGGAGCAAGGGCCTGTGGGCAGGCCTGTTATTGGATGAAACGATGTGTGGTTGAAATGCAGCCCACATGTGGGAGGTGGCTTGCCTCCGATAGCGGTGTGTCAGTCGACATTAATGTTGAATGTGCTGGCGTCATCGGGGGCAAGCCCCCTCCCACATGAGGTCTGTGGTGTTCTTTAAGAGTGATCGAACTCCAGTAGAAAATGCGGGCTGACCTGGCCTTCAAGGGCGGTCATGTGGTGTTCGGCATCGCACATGTGTTCATGCATCAAGCTGCGTACCGCGCTTTCATCCCCGGCACGAAAGGCGATCAGCAACTGCTTGTGATAATCCAGGTTGGCCGCGTCGAACTGCTTGCGCTTGGGCTTGTAGGCTTTTTTCAGCACCACCAGGTCGCGCAGCAGGTCGTTGAGAAACTGCGCCATGAAACTCAGCAGCGGGTTGGGGCAGGCCTTGGCCAGCAGGTTGTGGAACTCCAGCTCCGCCAGGCGTTGTTCGCGCTGGCCGGCCTCGCTGTCTTCCGGGGCGCTGCAGAAGTCCACGTTGTCTTGCAGGGCCTGGTAGTCGTCTTCGCTGAGGCGCCCGAGCACCGACACCGCCAGTTCCACTTCGATGACTTTGCGCAGTTGGTACACCTGTTCGCCGTCCAGGTGCTGGAAGTGCAGGTAGTTGCGCAATGCGCGGCTGGCCGGTTCGGTGCCGGCCTGGTTCAGGTAGGCGCCACCGCTGGGGCCGGTGCGGGTGCTCACCAGGCCTTCCACTTCCAAGGCCTTGAGTGCTTCGCGGGCAGAGCCCTTGGAGCACTGGAAGCTTTCCATCAACTCACGTTCGGTGGGCAGGCGGTCGCCGGGCTTCAAGGCGTCGGTGACGATGGAGCGCTTGACCGACTCGACAATCACATCGGACAGCTTCTGGCGTTTGCGTCGTAGCGGGCGGCTTAGCATGGGTTCGATTTATCGTATTAATGCGGATAAATAGCACTTAATAACGATCGACCCCCAACGTCAACGCCAGGTGTCGTTTTTGAGGGCAACAGGTCGCAAACGAGGGTTACTGTCCTTCGGCGGAATCCAGGCAGCGCGTGGAGCGTGGAGGTTGCTTGCCGTAGATCAGGAAGTCGCCCACCCAGCGGTTGATGCAACTGCTGGCGTCTTGTGTGGACGAGTCTTTCAGGCGCAGTTGTTCAACGAAGGGCGCCGCCATTTCGCTCGCGTGCGCGTTGACCAGTACCATGCGCGTGACCCGCTCGGGGAACAGCGTGGCGTAGTGGTTGCCCAGGCGTGCGCTGTCGGCATTGCCCAGGTAACGCAATTGAGCTTCACCGAGTTGGGTACGTACGAACTCCAGGTCCTGGGCCGCCTGCTCGATGCCATTGTCGGTACTGAGGTCGCGGGTGCTGAGCTCGATGACGTCATAACGGTCGACCAGCCGGCGATAGGCTGGGTGGGAGTGGGAGCCCCACAGGCTGGCCAGGTGGATGACGAAGGTGCCGACCTGAGTCTTCTTGGCCGCGTCGCCGGCCTGGGCAATGATCACCCCTTCACGGTTCAACGGGTCGCGGGCACCGACGCGGGTTACGTACAAGCGCAACCTGCCCTGGCGGGGTGCGGCATGATTGCGCGGTACGCTCACGGTGCCGCATTGGGTCCGTTCCAGTACCGCAGGGTCCAGGCGTTCAACGGAGGGCAGGGGACAGTCCAGCAACCAGTCGATGGCAGTGGGGGGGATCAACGGCTGGGCTGTAGCAAGGTTTGCCATCAGCCAGAGGCAGGCGCCCGTCAGGTGTTTTGCAGCAGTCATCGAGAGGTCCCGGGCAACCGTGTGATAGCGGCTTTTTTACCAAGGACCTTGGGTCGAAGAATGTAGGCTGAAAGAACGTCTGTTGTATGAAATTGGAGTTTTGTTTATCGGATCTCTGTCTGCCAGCCACCACCCAGTGCTTTGTACAGGGCGATACTGGCCTGTAGGCGTGACAAGCGCAGTTGCACGTTCTGGTCCTGGGCCGCGTACAGGGTGCGCTGGGTTTCCAGCACGGTGAGCAGGTCTTCGGCGCCGGCCTGGTAGCGGCTTTCGGCAATCTGGAACGCCGTCTGCGCCTGTTGCAGTTCTTCACGCTGCCATTCGCGTTGCTGGTCGAGGCGGGTGATGCTGCTGAGGGCTTTTTCCACATCGGCAAAACCGTTGATGATCGCGCCGCGATAGGTTTGCAGCAGTTCATCCTGGCGGGCGCGGGCCTTGTCGCGTTCAGCGCTTAAACGGCCGTTGTTGAAGATCGGGCCGACCAGGCCGGCGGTCAGCGTGTAGTAGGGGCTGCGCAGGATATCCAGGGCCTTGTAGGCATCCGAGCCCAGGGTTGCGCCCAGGGTGATGGCAGGCAGCATGGCGGCGCGGGCCACGGTGACGTCGGCCTGTGCCGCCGCCAGTTGTGCTTCGGCCTTGGCGAGGTCGGGGCGGCGGCTGAGCAGTTGGCTGGGCATGCCCGCACCGATGGTTGGCCAGGTCAGCGCCTGGAAGCTCTCGGAGCCCAGGTCCAGGCCTTGTACCGGCTGGCCGAGCAGGGCGGCCAGGGTGATCCGCGATTCTTCGCTCAGTTGCTGGATCAGCGGCAATTGGCGTTGCTGGCTGGCCACCAGGCTTTTTTGCTGGGCCAGTTCCAACGCGGTGGCGGAGCCGGCGTCATAGCGGGTCTGCACCAGCGCGAGCACATTGCGCGCATTGGCCAGGTTCAGCTCGGCAATCTGCTCGCGCTGCCGGGCGGCCAGGGTTTGCGCGTAGCGGTCGGCGACGCTGCTGAGCAGGGTCAGTTCCACCGTGGCCTGGTCGAACGCGCTGGCGCGCAGACTCTGTAAGGCGCTGTCGCGGGCGGCGGCGCGGCCACCCCAGAAGTCCACCTCGTAACTGGCGGTGAGGTTGGCGCTGTAGTTATCGACGGTATCATCGCTGCGTGTTGCGTCCAGGTCCGGGCCACCCGGGCCGCGCAGCAATTTCTGGCGGCTGGTGGCGAGGTTGAATTTCACCTCCGGCAGCAGCGGCGCGCCGGCGATCACTGCGCTGGCCTGGGCCTGGCGCACGCGGGCCGTGGCGGCGGCCACGTCGAAGCTGTCCCGGCGGGCCTGGTCGACCAGGTGATTGAGCTGCGGGCTGCCGAACTGGGTCCACCATTGCTGCTGAGTGGCCTGGGCGGCGCTGCGCTCGGTATATTGCCAGGCAGCCGGCGGTGCAATGCCGCTGTCGATGGCAGGCGGGTTGCCGGTGCAGGCGCTGAGCAATACGCAGAGGCCGGGCAGGTAAAGGGATCGTTTATTCACTGGTCAACGCCTTGACCGGATCGAGCCGGGCAGCTTTACGGGCCGGCATAAAGCCGAATACGACGCCGGTGACAAGGGCGCAACCGAATGCACCGAACACCGCCACCAGGGAAAACTGCACCGCCACCTTGGCCAGCACCAGCACGCCGCCCACCAACAGCGCGAGGGCGATGCCGCACAGGCCGCCGACCACCGAAAGCATCACCGCTTCGGTGAGGAACTGACGCAGGATGTCGCGCTGGCGTGCGCCGGTGGCCATGCGGATACCGATTTCACGGGTACGCTCGCGTACAGTCATCAACATGATGTTCATCACGCCGATGCCGCCCACCAACAGGGAGATCGCGGCAATCGAACCGAGCATCAGCGACAGTGTGTTCTGCGTGCGCGCCTCGGCCTGGATCATCGCGGCGTTGTTGGTCAGCTCATAGTCGCGCTTGCCGTTGTGCAGTTTTTGCATCAACTGGTCGATGGCCACCTCGGCCTCGCGGACCTTGCGCGCGTCCGCCGCGGCGATCACCACATACTCGGGGTTGTAGCTGCCGAACAGGCGCACGCTGGCGGCGGTGTAAGGGATGGCAACGCGATCGTCGCTGTCCTTGTTGCCGGAGCTGGCGCCTTTTTCCGCCAGCACGCCGATCACCTGGAATGGCACGTTTTCAATCAGGATGTACTGGCCGATGGGGTCGACCTCGCCCTTGAACAGCTTCTCGCGCACACGATGACCAATTACCGCCACGGTGGCAGCGGCACGCTCGTCGGCGGCAGTGAAATAATTGCCCTCGACCACCGGCCAATTGAAAATCTCCGGGAAGTTGGTGTCGTTGCCGCCCACGTAAGCCATGTAGTCGACATTGCCGAAACGCACCCCGGCTTCGTTGCCGTTGACCGGCATGATGCGCTGCACCTGCGGCAGGGCCGCCAGCGCATGCACGTCATCGAGCGTCACGATCCCCAGCGGCGTGCGCGGATTCGGCGATGAACCGCTGAGGTAGATGATGTTGGAGCCGAACGCCCCCATCTGCGCCATGACCTGGCGCTTGCTGCCTTCGCCCACCGCCAGCATCACCACCACCGACGCCACGCCGATGATGATGCCCAGCAGGGTCAGCGCGGTGCGGAAGCGGTTGATCCACATCACACGCCAGGCAGCTTGCACCGCGTCCACCAGTTCGGCTTTCCAGGCGCCATTGTGCTCGGCGCCGTCGGCCAGGCGCTGGCGCAGGTCCACGGCTTGCAGGGCCCCGGTGGTGGCTACGGGCTTGGTGTCGCTGTCGTTGGCCGAGTCACTGATGATCAAGCCATCGCGAATTTCGATGATGCGGTTGGCCCGCGCAGCCACTTCGCGGTCGTGGGTAATCAGGATCACTACGTGGCCCTGGCTGGCCAGTTCGTCCAGCAGGGTCATGACCTCGGCGCCGCTGTGGCTGTCGAGGGCGCCGGTGGGTTCGTCGGCGAGGATGATATGGCCGCCGTTCATCAACGCACGGGCGATGGACACTCGCTGCTGCTGGCCGCCGGACAGCTGGTGCGGACGGTTGCCGGTGCGCTCGGCCAGGCCCAGGCGGGTGAGCAGGGCGTGGGCGCGGGCATGGCGTTCGGCGGCGCTGATACCGGCGTAGATCGCCGGCATCTCGACGTTTTCCTGGGCCGTGCCCGAGGGGATCAGGTGGTAGCCCTGGAACACAAAACCAAAGGCTTCGCGGCGCAGCCAGGCCAGTTCGTCGCTGTCCAGGTGCGCGACGTTTTCCCCGGCGAACAGGTAGTCGCCGGTGCTGGGGCGGTCAAGGCAACCGAGGATGTTCATCAACGTGGACTTGCCGGAGCCGGAGGCACCGACGATGGCGACGAATTCCCCGGCATGGATCGCCAGGTCGATGCCGCGCAACACGTCGACCTGCGGGCTGTCGCCGCCGCCGTAGGACTTGCGGATGTCCTTGAGTTCGATCAGGGCCGTGTTCACCTCAACCCCCGTTGCCATCGGCCGGGCCGACCAGCAGTTGATCACCTTCGTTCAGGCCGTCGAGTACCTGCACGCGCAAGCGGTCGCTGATGCCGACCTGCACCTGGCGCTGCTCGATACGGCCATTCTTGCCCACCACCCGGGCGATCTGCTGGTTGGCGTTGGCCGTGCCCTGTAGCGCAGCGATCGGCGCCGTCAGCGTATTCTGGGCCTGGCTGGCGACGAAAAATACCTGGGCGGTCATTTCCGCCATCAACGCGTTGTCGCTGTTGTCCACATCCAGCAACACGGTGTACAGCACCACGCGGCCGCTGCCGCTTTTATTCGAACTGTTAGGGCTGCCGCTGCCCTGGGTTTCGTTCAACGGCTTGGGCGGGATCGGCAGGATCTGCCGCACGGTGCTGGTCCAGCGCCGGTTGCCGCCGCTCAGGGTGGTGAAATAGGCGGTCATGCCCGGTTTGACGTGGCCGATATCAGCTTCCGAGACTTGCGCCCAGACGGTCATCGGCGACAGCTTGGCGATCCGCAGGATCAACGGTGTCTGCTGCTGCGCGTTGAGGGTCTGGCCGACCCGTGCGTCCACCGCGACCACGGTGCCGGTCATCGGCGCATAAATCCGCGTGTAGCCCAACTCGGCTTCATCACTGCGCAGGCTGGCCTGGGCTTGCAGGATCTGCGCCTGGAACATATCGACCCGGGCCTGGGTGGCGCTCAGTTCCGCCTTGGCGGTTTGTACGTCTTCCTCGCGGGTGGCGTTGCCGGCGACCAGGCGCTGCTGGCGCTGGTATTTCTGGCGCGCCAGTTCGTGCTGGGCCTTTTGCTCCTGCAACTGGGCCTTGAGGTTTTCGATGGCGTAGCGGCTGGCGTCGAGCTTGGCCTTCTGCGTGGACGGGTCGATCTCCACCAGCAATTGGCCTTCCTGCACCTGGTCGCCGGCCTCGACGTGGATCTTGCGGATCTGCCCCGATGCCTGGGCGCCCACGTCCACATAACGACGCGGTTGCAGGGTGCCCAGGGCGGTCACGCTGTTTTCGATATTGCCGCGGGTGACGCTGACGGTGGTGAGGGTGTCACGCCCCGGCGGCAGCACCTGCCAGGCCGCGACGGCGATAATGGGGATCAGGCACGCGATAACGAGCAAGGCGCGTCGGGCGGGTCGAGGGCGTTTCATGCGTGGGTTTCCAGCCAGGAAAGTTCGGACCGCAGTTGCGGGGAGCTGACAAGTAAACGAGAGAATTGCGCGGGGATTTAGGCGGTTACATAAGCAGTTACAGCTCCCTTGAAGAAAAAAATCGTCCGTTGATGCGAGTCTGCTTTAAAAGTAGATGAGAATTACTATAAATTGCACACACTCAAACTGCCATCACCTGAACGCTGTCTTTTTTGCACCCGGGGACCTAATGCCGCCACCCCGCGGCCGGGAGTCATGTTGGAAAACTACTATCGCGAGCTGGTGTGTTTCCTCAACGCCAAGCTGGGCAACCGTCAGGTGGCCGAGGATGTGGTGCATGACGCGTATGTCCGGGTGCTGGAACGTTCCAGCGACACCCCCATCGAACAACCCCGTGCCTTTTTGTACCGCACCGCGCTTAACCTGGTGATTGACGGCCACCGGCGCAACGCCTTGCGCCAGGTCGAACCGCTGGACGTACTCGATGCCGAAGAACGCTTTGCCAGCATTTCGCCGCACACCACCCACGACCACGGCCAGCGCCTGGAACTGCTCGAACGCGCCCTGGCCGAGCTGCCGCCGGCCTGTCGCGACAGCTTCCTGCTGCGCAAACTCGACGGCCTGACCCACCTGCAGATCGCCGAACGCCTGTGCATTTCCCGCGCCCTTGTGGAAAAACACATCGTCAACGCCATGAAGCACTGCCGGGTGCGCATGCGCGAGTGGGAAGCGCACTGATCAATGATTGGTTAAATTTTATTTCACTGTCCTCGTTTCCTATCAACACACGGCCTGATGTGCAGGCCTTGAAAGGTATTCCCGCCCCACCGCCAAGGGGCTTATCCAGAGGACACTGGAATGACACAGGCAATTGCTTCGCCCGCGGTTCACGACCTGATCGGTATCGGTTTCGGCCCTTCGAACCTGGCGCTGGCCATCGCCCTGCAGGAGCGCGAAAAGGCCCAGGGCAAACTGGACGTACTGTTCCTGGACAAACAGGCTGACTACCGCTGGCACGGCAATACCCTGGTCACCCAGAGCGAGCTGCAGATCTCGTTCCTCAAGGATCTGGTGACTTTGCGCAACCCCACCAGCCCGTACTCCTTCGTCAATTACCTGAAAGCCCACGACCGCCTGGTGGAGTTCATCAACCTGGGCACCTTCTACCCGTGCCGCATGGAGTACAACGACTACCTGCGCTGGGTCGCCGGCCAGTTCCAGGCCCAGGCGCGCTACGGCGAGGAGGTGCTGGCCATCGAGCCGATCCTGCACCAGCAGCAGGTCGAAGCCCTGCGCGTGATCTCCCGCGATGCACTGGGCGAGCAGCATGTGCGCACCACTCGTTCGGTGGTGGTCAGCGCCGGTGGCACGCCACGTATTCCCGAGGCGTTCAACGCGCTCAAAGGCGACAGCCGGGTGTTCCACCATTCCCAATACCTGGAGCGCATGGCCAGCCAGCCGTGTGTCGACGGCAAGGCCATGCGCATCGCCATCATCGGCGGCGGCCAGAGTGCGGCCGAAGCCTTTATCGACCTGAACGACAGCTTCCCGTCGGTGCAGGTCGACATGATCCTGCGCGGCTCGGCGCTCAAGCCGGCCGATGACAGCCCGTTCGTCAACGAAGTGTTCTCGCCGGCCTTTACCGACCTGGTGTTCCAGCAGGAGGGCGCCGAGCGCGAGCGCCTGGTGGCCGAGTACCAGAACACCAACTATTCGGTGGTGGACCTGGACCTGATCGAGCGCATCTACGGCATTTTCTACCGCCAGAAAGTTTCCGGCATCGCCCGCCAGGCGTTCCGCACCATGACCGTGGTCGAGAAGGCCACGCCGGGCCCGCTGGGCATCGAGTTGGCGCTGCGCAACAACGCCAACGGCGAAACCAGCCTCAACCATTACGACGCGGTGATCCTGGCCACCGGCTACGAGCGCCAGACGCACCGCGCCTTGCTCGCGCCGCTGGAAGACTACCTGGGCGACTTCGACGTGGCGCGCGACTACCGCATCGTCACCGACGAGCGTTGCAACGCCGGCGTCTACATCCAGGGGTTCAGCCAGGCCAGCCACGGTTTGAGCGACACCTTGCTGTCGGTGCTGCCGATCCGCGCCGATGAAATTGCGGCGTCGTTGTATGCCCTGGACCGTGGGCGCGGCAAGGGGCGCTCGGTGCAGGACCGGTTGCTTGCCACCGCCAGCTGACCAACTGCGCTTGTGACCGGGAGGGCCGCCTGATACTGTACAAAAAACCAGTATCGGTAGCCCTCCATGCAGTTGATCGAAAAACTCAGCATTCTCGCCGACGCCGCCAAGTACGACGCGTCCTGCGCCAGCAGTGGCGCGCCCAAGCGCAGTTCCGAGGGCAAGACGGGGCTGGGTTCCACCGATGGCATGGGCATCTGCCACAGCTATACGCCGGACGGGCGTTGCGTGTCGTTGCTCAAGGTGCTGCTCACCAACTTCTGTCTCTACGACTGCCAGTACTGCGTCAACCGCCGCTCCAGCGACGTGCCCCGCGCACGGTTCAGCCCGGAGGAGGTGGTGACCCTGACCCTGGATTTCTATCGGCGCAATTGCGTCAGCGGGCTGTTTCTCAGCTCCGGCATCATCCGTTCGTCCGACTACACCATGGAGCAGTTGGTGCGCGTGGCCAAGCTGCTGCGCGAAGAGCACGACTTTCGCGGCTATATCCACCTCAAGACCATTCCCGACGCGGACCCGGCGCTGATCGCCGAGGCCGGGCGCTATGCCGACCGGCTGAGCGTGAACATCGAGCTGCCCACCGAGGCCAGCCTGCAGACCCTGGCGCCGGAAAAAAAGATCGTCTCGATCAAGCAGGCCATGCAGACCATCTACACTGGCGAGCAGACGGTCCGCAACGAACCGCGTGCACCGCGTTTTGCCCCGGCCGGGCAGAGCACGCAACTGATCGTCGGCGCCGACGACACCGATGACAGCACCATCCTCCACGGTGCCGAGGCGTTGTACGGCAACTTCAAGCTGCGTCGCGTGTATTACTCGGCGTTCAGCCCCATCCCCAACAGCCCGAAAAGCGTGCCCCTGGCCGCGCCGCCGCTGATGCGCGAGCACCGCTTGTACCAGGCCGATTTCCTGTTGCGCAGCTATGGGTTCAACGCCAATGAGCTGTTCAAAGGCCCCGGCCACCTGGCCCTGGACATCGACCCCAAGCTGGCCTGGGCCCTGGACAACCGCGATGTGTTCCCCCTGGACCTCAATCGCGCCGAACCGACCTTGATCGCACGCATTCCAGGCATTGGCCTGCGCACCACCCAGCGCCTGGTGGACCTGCGCCGCGAACGCAAGATCCGCTTCGAAGACCTGGCGCGCATGCGCTGCGTGCTGGCCAAGGCCAAGCCGTTTTTCATCACCAGCGACTACCATCCGCAACAGGCCGATAGCACCAGCGTGCTGCTGCGCGAACAACTGCGCGACCGCCCGCAACCCGAGCAGATGGGGTTGTGGGGGTGATCAGCCTGGAATGCGACAACCTGTTCGCCACCTGGCGCGACCAGGCACGCTGGCTGCTCAGCCATCAGGTCGACCCCAGTCAGGTGAGCTGGGGCGAGGCGGAGGTGGCGGACCTGTTTGCCACTGACCAGTCGATTCCCGAGGCGCCCGGGCCTTTTCAGACGCGAGTGCCCAAGGCCCTGCTGGAACTGCTGGAATCGGCTGCCTGCTACCACGGCGACCAACGCTGGAGCCTGCTGTATGAGGTGCTGTGGCGCGTCAGCCATGGCGACCGCACCGCGATGCTGGCCGGGGACAAGCTGGGCAGCGAGTTGCAGCGGCGGATCAAGCAGGTCAGCCGCGAGGCGCACCACCTGCATGCATTTGTGCGGTTTATCGCGCTGCCGGCGGGAGCGGGGCCGGAACTGCCGGAATATGTGGCCTGGCATGAACCGGCCCATGACATCCTGAAATCCGCCAGCCAACATTTTATCGGGCGCATGGGCCGTCATCGCTGGATGATCGCCACGCCGTTGGATGGGGTTTACTACGATGGCGAGCAGTTGATCCACCAGCGTGAGTGCCCCGAGGCGTGGCGGCAGTTGGCGCAGAATGTCGAGGACCCCCATAGCGCGATGTGGCTGACCTATTACAGCCATATCTTCAACCCCGCACGGTTGAACCCCAAGGTGATGGAAGGGCATTTGCCCAGCCGGTTCTGGAAGAACCTGCCGGAGGGCAAGTTGATACCGGGGTTGATCAGCGAGGCAAGGACGGGAAAGCAGAAGGATGGGCAGGCCAGGCTGATTGGCACCAAGCCTGGCAAGAGAATCTTAAGCGGGCAGGGTTGAATATGTGGGAGGGGGCTTGCCCCCGATGAGGGAGTGTCAGTCACAGATGCATAGACTGACACACTGCTATCGGGGGCAAGCCCCCTCCCACATTCGATCGGCAGTGTTTTGGAGAGATAAGTTCAGGCCAACTCGGTGGCGGTGTTCTTGACCACTGCCAATTCCGGATGCGCCACCAACTTATCGATGTGCAACTCATCATTGTTCAGCCAGGTCTCTGTCAACACCCGGTAATGCTCCATGTCCCGGCAACGCATGCGCAGGCTGTAGTCGAACGGCCCGCTGATCAGTTGGCATTCGAACACCTGCGGGCAGGCCTTCACACAGGCTTCGAAGGCCTTTTGCGCCGAGCGCCCGCTTTGGTTGGACAAGGCCACCAGCACCAGCAATGACAAGCCTGGCGAGACCATCTGCACATCGATGATCGCCCCATACCCACGGATCACCCCGCGCCGCTCCAGCTTGCGCACCCGTTCCAGGCAGGGACGGGGCGTGAGGTGTACCAGCGACGAGAGCTTTTCGTAGGTGATGCGCCCCTGATGGCGCAGCACTTCGATAATGGCTTCATCGATGCGGTCCAGCGCAGGGGAGGAATGGGGTCCGTTGGCCTTGGTATCCATGGGTTTCACTTCAAACGGTTGGAAAGAAATTGCTGCAGGCGCTCACTGCTGGGGTGGTCGAGGATCCTCGCGTCGCCTTGTTCCTCAACCTTGCCCTGGTGCAAGAACAGCACTTGGCTGGACACCTGGCGGGCAAAGCCCATTTCGTGGGTGACCATCAGCATGGTACGACCTTCCTCGGCCAACGTCTGTATGACTTTGAGGACTTCTCCTACAAGTTCTGGGTCGAGCGCGGAAGTCGGCTCATCGAACAGGATGATCTCCGGCTCCATCGCCAAGGCCCGGGCAATCGCCACGCGCTGCTGCTGGCCGCCGGACAGGAACGCCGGGTACTGATCCGCCACGCGGCCCGGCAGGCCGACCTTGTCCAGGTACAGGCGTGCGCGCTTTTCCGCCTCGGCGGCGCTCACGCCCAGCACCCTGCGCGGGGCCATGGTGATGTTTTCCAGCACGGTCATGTGGCTCCACAGGTTGAAGTGCTGGAACACCATGGCCAGGCGTGTACGAAGGTTCTGCAGTTGGGCCTGGTGCGGCGCGCGGGTGCCGGCGCGGCCTTGCTGCATTTCGATGCTGATGCCGTCCAGGGTGATCACCCCGGCGTCCGGCTGTTCGAGGAAGTTGATGCAGCGCAGCATCGTGCTTTTGCCGGAGCCGCTGGCGCCGATCAGGCTGATCACATCGCCATTGCGCGCATTCAGCGATACGCCCTTGAGCACTTCGTGTTCGCCGTAGCGTTTGTGGATGCCTTCGACTTGCAGCTTGATAGCGGCGGTGGCGGGTGTGGCAACGGGTTCGTCAACGGGATAAGTGGCCAGGGCCTGCGCGGACTGATTCATGGGTTAGCCTCGGGTAGGAACAAGAAAACGCATCCAGCGACGTTCGGCCAGTCGGAACAGGCCCACCAGTGCAAAGGACAGCAGCATGTAGAGCAGGGCGGCGATGCCGAAGGCCTGGAACGTCAGGAACGTCTCGGCATTGGCGTCGCGGGCCACCTTGAGGATGTCGGCGACGGTGGCGGTAAACGCCAGGGAGGTTGCGTGCAGCATCAGGATCATTTCATTGCTGTAGGCCGGCAATGCGCGGCGCAAGGCCGCCGGCACCACCACAAACAGGTTCAGCCGCCAGCCATGCAAACCATAGGCGCGGGCCGCTTCGATTTCGCCGTGGGGAATATTGCGGATCGCCCCGGCGAAGATTTCCACGGTGTAGGCGCAGGTGTTGAGCACGAAGGCCAGCAGGGTGCAGTTCAGCGCGTTGCGGAAAAACTGGTTGAGCAGGGCGTTGTCCTGCACCACTTCCAGGCTGTACAGCCCGGTGTAGCAAATCAGCAGTTGGATATACAGCGGCGTCCCGCGGAACAGGTAGGTGTAGACCTCTACCGGCCAGCGCAGCCAGAAGTGCTCGGAAACCCTTGCCAGTGCCAGTGGAATCGACAGCACGAAGCCGAACACCACCGAGATGATGAACAGCCACAGGGTCATGGCCACGCCGGACAGCCCCGCGCCATCGCTGAACAGGTAGGCCAGGCCGTATTGCTGGAACAGTTCGATCATCGCGCCATCCCCTTGATGCCGAGGTTGTAGCGCCGTTCGAGGCGCTTGAAGATGCGGTTGGATAGGGTAGTGATCACCAGGTACACCAGGCCGGCGAGGATCAGGAAGTACAGCGGCTCGTTGGTGGTCTTGCCGGCGTTCTGCGCGGCCTTGACCAGGTCCGACAGGCCGATGATCGACACCAGCGCCGTGGACTTGAGCAACACCAGCCAGTTATTGCCCAGGCCCGGCAGGGCAAAGCGCATCAGCTGCGGGAACAGCACCAGGTGAAAACGCTGCCAGCGGCTCAGCCCATAGGCGGTCGCCGCTTCCAGTTGGCCGACCGGCACGCTGAGGATCGCGCCCCGGAAGTTCTCGGTGAAATATGCGCCGTAGATGAAGCCCAGGGTGACGACGCCTGCGGTAAATGGGTCGATTTCAAAGTAGCCCCAGCCGAACATTTCGCTCAGGTCGTTTAGCCACAGTTGCAGGCTGTAGAAAATCAGCAGGATCAGCACCAGGTCCGGCACGCTGCGGATCAGCGTGGTGTAGAGCGTGGCCGGTACCCGCAGCCATTTGGCGCTGGAGAGCTTGGCGCCGGCGGCGATCAGGCCAAGGGCGAGGCTCAGGGCCAGGGCGAGGAAGGACAGCTTGAGCGTCATCCACGCACCCTGGGCGAGCATCGGGCCGTAGCCCTGCAAGTTGAGGAATTCATTCATGGAAATGATCTCGATGGAGCACAGAGATTGACTGTGGACGCTGCCTTTTGTGGGAGGGGGCTTGCCCCCGATAGAGGTGTATCAGTGCCAAATCAGTTGACTGACCCACCGCTATCGGGGGCAAGCCCCCTCCCACACAAGCAAGTTTCCACAGCGAGGTCAGAGCATCACTCGTGGTAGATATCCTGATCACCGAAGTACTTCTTCTGGATCTGCGCGTAAGTGCCATCCGCCTGCACGGCAGCGATACCCTTGTTGATCAGCGTGCGCAGTTCCTGGTCGTTCTTGCGCAGGCCCATGGCGATGTCCAGGGGCAGGGTCGGGTCCTTGAAGGCCGGGCCGGTCTTGAAGTCGGCACCTTCGGGCTTGGACAGGAAGTTGAGCTGGGCTTCGAGCTTGTCGGTCAGGGTCGCGTCGAGGCGGCCGTTCTGCAGGTCGGCGTAGTTCTGGTCCTGGGACTGGTACGCCTTGATCTGCGCCCCAAGCCTGGCCAGGTGCGCACGGGCATAGGCCTCCTGCAACGAACCTTGCAGTACGCCAACCTGCTTGCCCTTGAGGGATTGCGGGGTGTCGCCGAAGTCAGCGCTCTTGCGGGTGATCACCGAGGTCGGGCTGAGGAACAGCCGGTCACTGAAGTCGATGATTTTTTCACGGGCGGGGGTGACGGCCATGGACGACATGATCGCGTCGAACTTGCGCGCACGCAGGGCCGGGATCATGCCGTCGAATTCGTTGTGGACCCAGGTGCATTTCACTTCGAGCTTGGCGCAGATCGCGTTGCCCAACTCGATATCGAAGCCTTGCAGGCTGCCGTCGGCGGCCACCGATTCGAAGGGTGGGTATTCGGGGAATACGCCGAAGCGGATTTCTTTCCAGTCCTGGGCGTGGGCGGCGCTTGCGCAGAGTGGCAACAGCAGCGCGGCGAAGAGTGATCGCAATGGAGTCATGTGCAGGTCCCTATATTTTGTAATTGATGTCAGGGCAGTGAATAACTGGGAGCAGAGAATGCTTCATGATGGTGCGTTTTTTGTGTCGTTTACCCCGTGCATAAAGCGCGAATTGCGCTGTTAAAACCGGCAATGCAGCGGAATCGGCTGTGACACCCGCTGAATCGGCTTTTCATCCCTGAAAAACCGGCCTGCCATCGACGCAAAGCAGCAGGCCAGAGCGGTCTCAGGCACGCCTTTTCTGCTGTACGCCGGGCTGCCGGGCCAGGCGTGCGAACAGGTCTTTGGGATCGGCCAGGTCCGGCACCAGTTCAAGTGTGCTGCCCACATCCAGCGCTTTTGCGACGTCCATTACGTAGCGCAGTGCCGAGTAGTCTTCGATGGCGAAACCCACCGAGTCGAACAGCGTGACCTGGCGCGCATTCTCGCGGCCTGGCTGCTGGCCGTTGATCACTTGCCACAGCTCGGTCACCGGCGAATCTTCCGGCATGTGCTGGATTTCACCTTCGATACGGCTTTGTGGTTCGTACTCGACGATCACGCGGGCGCGCTCGACGATACGTCGGTCCAGTTCGGTCTTGCCTGGGCAGTCGCCGCCGACGGCGTTGAGGTGCATGCCGGGCTCGATCATGTCGTCGGTGAGGATGGTGGCGTAGGCCTTGTCGGCGGTGACGGTGGTGACGATGTCGGCGCCTTTGACGGCCTCGGCCACGCTGCCGGCCAGGATCACTTTGATTGCCGGGAAGGCCTTGAGGTTGGCCGCCAGCTTGGCGGTGGCCTTGGCGTCGATATCGAACAGGCGGATTTCATTGATGCCGAGCATGGCGTGGAAGGCCAGGGCCTGGAATTCGCTCTGCGAGCCGTTGCCGATCAGCGCCATGCTGCGGCTGTTCTCGCGGGCCAGGTAGCGGGCGACCAGCGCCGAGGTGGCGGCGGTGCGGATCGCGGTGGTCAGGGTCATTTCCGCCAGCAGCACCGGCAGGCCGGTATCGACATCGCCCAGCGCACCGAAGGCCATCACGGTGAGCATGCCGGCCAGGGTGTTTTTCGGGTGGCCGTTGACGTACTTGAACGCATACAGCGACGCGTCGGACACCGGCATCAGCTCGATCACGCCGTCCGGCGAGTGGTTGGCCAGGCGCGCGCATTTCTCGAAATCCTGCCAGCGCAGGTAGTCGGCGCGAATGTACTCGGCCATCTCGGTGATGCAGGTGGGCAGGCCTTTTTGCGAGACCAGGTAGCAGAGATCGTTGACGTCGATATAGCGGGTCATGGAAAGACTCCTTATTGAAATGAGGGACGGGCGGGCAGGTGCACTTCCGCCAGCATGCAGCGGGCACTGCCGCCGCCGATGCGTTCGATGTTGTCGATGTTCACCACCACCGGCCGTGTGTGGCGTTCTATGTGTTGGCGCTGGGTCGGTTGCAGGGCGCCCCAGGCGCTGGCCGACATCACCAGCAGCGGCTGGCCGTCGCGGTCGTGGACTTCGAGCATGTTGCCGGCGAAGGCTTCCAACTGGTCGAAGTCGAGGGCGACGATGTCCTTGCCAGTGTCGCGCAGGGAGCGCTCCAGGGCCTGGCGCTCATCGGCAATCGGCAGGGCTTGCAGGCACACCACCGAGAGGTCGCGGCCGACGCTCATCATCACGTTGCTGTGGTAGATCGGCGCGTGGTGGCGGTCGACCGCATGGAACACGCAGAGCTGGTAGTCGAGGCGTTCGGCGAACTGGCGCAGGGCGTCGTGGTGAGTGCGCCCGGAGTGGCAGGCGTAGCTGATGCGGTGCTGGCGGTCGAGCACCATGCTGCCGGTGCCTTCGAGGAAGATGTTCTGTTGTTCGAGGTGGCTGAGGTCGATGGTGTCCTTGACCGTAAATCGCTGTTCCAACACTTGCAGCACGCCTTTGTCGCGTTCCAGTCGTCGGTTCTGGCCTTCCATCGGGTACAGCACCAGGCTGCCGTCGGCGTGGCTGCTCCACCAGTTGTTGGGGAAGATCGAGTCGGGGGTGTGCGGCGCCGGGGTGTCCTGCACCACCAGAACCTCCACGCCATGATTGCGCAGGGTGGTGACATAGCCGTCGAACTCCTCCAGCGCTTTCTGCTGTGCGTGGAGCGGGTCGAGGGGCGGGCGTTGGAAACGGTTGTTGATCGCGGTGTCCGGGTTGAAGGCAAAGCGCGCCGGGCGAATCATCAAGACGGTGTTGGTGGTTTGCATGGGGGCACGACATCCATGGGGTGAGCAGTGGGTGTATTTTGTGGGTTGTGCGGGATGAATCCCGGCTGAAACCGAGGGGTGGGTCAGCCGGGAAAGCTGAAAAGTGGGGTAGGGCAGCCGAATCGGCTGCCGGAGTGAAATGCACGCAACCTGTGGGAGGGGGCTTGCCCGCGACAGCGGTGGGTCAGCCAGAAAATCTATATCTGAAAGCATGCTATCGGGGGCAAGCCCCCTCCCACATGGGTAGAGTGGTGTTTGTTGCAGCTGTGTCAGCCAGGAGGAATTATGTCTACCGTCGTTCGTTTAGCCCAAGCCACCGATGCCGAGGGCATCAGCCAGGTCATCCTGGCCGCCCTGCACAGCAGCAATGCGCGGGACTATCCGGCGCATGTGATTGCGCGGGTTGCCGCTAACTTCACGCCGGAGGCGGTGCTGGAACTGCTCAAGCGTCGCGTGGTGCTGGTAGCGATTCAGGATCGGGTGATCGTCGCCACCGCAGCGCTGGATGCGAATGTGGTGCGCTCGGTATTTGTCAACCCGGCGCTGCAAGGGCAGGGCATTGGGCGATTGTTGATGATCGAGATTGAGCTACGCGCCCGCGAAGCCGGGGTGACGGTGCTGAGCGTGCCGTCATCGCTGACCGCCGAGCCGTTCTACACCAAATTGGGGTTTCACACCGTGCGCGACGTTTATCACGGCAGCGAACGTACGTTGGTGATGGAAAAGGCCCTGCTGTCCCGGCATCCCATCGGTCCGTATCGCGACCGTCAGCACCGGGCGCAGGTGGTAGCGTTATGGCAGGAGGCATTCGGCTACGAAACGGCGCACAACCTGCCCGCCCTGGCGATTGATAAGAAGCTGGCGGTCGACGATGGGCTGTTCTTTGTCGCGACGGACAAAAAAACGGTGATCGGGACCATTCTGGCCGGGTACGACGGGCACCGTGGCTGGCTGTATTCAGTGGCGGTGCATGGGGACTATCGGCGGCAGGGTTTGGGGTCGTCGCTGGTGCGGCATGCGGAACAGATATTGACGGCGCTGGGCTGCATGAAGATCAACCTGCAGATCACCAGTGGTAATGAGGGGGTCGTCGGGTTCTACGAGGCATTGGGGTATGGGGTGGAACCCAGGATCAGCATGGGCAAGAAGCTAGTGGTGAATATCCCCGAACAATGAAAAAACCCGCCAGATGGCGGGTTTTTCCAGGTAACTCAGACCTTGACGATCCAGCCTTGCGGCGCTTCGACGTCACCGGTCTGCACACCGGTCAGCTCTTTGTAGAGCTTCTGGGTGATCGGGCCGACTTCGGTCTCGCTGTGGAACACGTGCAGCTTGCCGTTGTACTGGATGCCGCCGATCGGCGAGATCACCGCCGCCGTACCGCAGGCGCCGGCTTCCTTGAACTGGTCCAGTTTGTCGATGAACACTTCGCCCTCGATCACGTCCAGGCCCAGGCGGGTCTTGGCCAGTTCGATCAGCGACAGGCGGGTGATGCCTGGCAGTACCGAAGGCGACTTCGGCGTGATGAACTTATTGTCGTGGGTGATCCCGAAGAAGTTGGCCGAGCCGACTTCTTCGATTTTCGAATGGGTCATCGGGTCCAGGTAGATCGCGTCGGCAAAACCGGCTTTCTTCGCTTCGGAACCCGGCATCAGGCTGGCGGCGTAGTTGCCACCGACCTTGGCGGCACCGGTGCCTTGTGGGGCGGCGCGGTCGAAGGTGGAAATCTGGAAGTTGTGCGGCACCAGGCCGCCCTTGAAGTAGGCGCCGACCGGGATGCAGAACACCGAGAAGACGAACTCCGGCGCGGTGCGCACGCCGATGTTGTCACCGGTGCCGATCACGAACGGGCGCAGGTACAGCGCGCCGCCACTGCCATACGGCGGGATGAAGCGCTCGTTGGCCGCGACCACTTGCTTGCAGGCATCGATGAAGTCTTCGGTCGACACGTGCGGCATCAGCAGGCGTGCACAGCTGCGCTGCATGCGGGCGGCATTCTGGTCCGGGCGGAACAGGTTGATCGAACCGTCCTTGCAACGATAGGCCTTGAGGCCTTCGAAGCACTGCTGGCCGTAGTGCAGGGCGGTGGAGCCCTCGCTGATGTGCAGCACGTTGTCGTCGGTCAGGGTGCCTTCTTGCCATTCGCCGTTTTTCCAGACCTGGAGAAACCGCTTGTCGGTCTTGATGTAGTCAAAACCCAGCTTGTCCCAATTGATGCTTTCGTTACCCATGACACCCTCTATCGTTGGTCAAGTCGGTTTTTTTCTGGATGGGCGCAACAATACTGCATTCTTGGCTTGTGTGGGAGCCACTGGGTGTGACCGATCCACCGCTATCGGGGGCAAGCCCCCTCCCACATTTGGAATGCATTCCCCTTGTGGGAGGGGGCTTGCCCCCGATGGCCTCACCGCGTTTTTACAGATGCAGTGCGTGCCCCAACGCCCGCAGCGCGGCTTCCTGCACCGCTTCGCCGAGGGTCGGATGCGCATGGATGGTGCCCGCCACGTCTTCCAGGCGCGAACCCATTTCCAGGCTCAGGCCAAAGGCGGTGGACAGTTCCGAGACGCCCACCCCCACGGCTTGCCAGCCGACGATCAGGTGGTTGTCACGGCGTGCCACCACCCGCACGAAGCCGGTCTTGGACTCCAGGGTCATGGCCCGGCCATTGGCCGCGAACGGGAAGCTCGACACGATGCAGTCAAGGCCAGCGGCCTTGGCTTCGTCGGGCGTCTTGCCGACCACCACCAGTTCCGGGTCGGTAAAGCACACCGCCGGAATGGCCGCCGGGTTGAATTCGCGATGCTTACCGCTGATCAGTTCGGCGACCATCTCGCCCTGGGCCATGGCCCGGTGTGCCAGCATCGGCTCGCCGCTCAGGTCGCCAATGGCATACACGTTGCGCATGCTGGTCTGGCAGCGATTGTCGATCCTGATCGCCGCGCCGTTCATGTCCAGGTTCAGCGCTTCGAGGTTCCAGCCCTGGGTGTTGGGTTTGCGACCGACGGCAACCAGCACCTGATCAGTGGCCAACGACAAGGTGTCGCCGTTCGGGTCGCGCACTTGCAGGCTGCCATCGGCAAAACCGGTAACACTGTGCTTGAGGTAAAGCTTCACGCCCAGTTGCCTGAGGGATTCGTTCACCGGCTGCGTCAGCTCGGCATCATAGGCCGGCAGGATGCGATCCTGTGCTTCGACCACACTCACGTCGGCGCCGAGCTTGCGGTAAGCGATGCCCAGTTCCAAACCGATGTAACCGCCGCCCACCACGATCAGGCGCTTGGGCACGCTTTTCGGTGCAAGGGCTTCGGTCGAGGAGATGATCGGCCCGCCAATCGGCAGCATTGGCAGGTTGACGCTTTTCGAGCCGGTGGCCAGCAGCAAGTGTTCGCACTGGATGCGCTGGTCGCCGACGTCGACGGTCTTGCCGTCCACCACCTTGGCCCAGCCGTGGATCACTTGCACCTTGTGCTTTTTCAGCAGCGCCGCGACGCCAGTGGTCAGGCGATCGACAATGCCATCTTTCCATTCCACGCTCTTGCGGATGTCCAGGGTCGGCACATCCACTTCGATGCCCAGTTGTGAGCCCTGGCTGTGGTGCACGGTTTGCTGGAATTGCTCGGCCACATGGATAAGGGCCTTGGATGGGATGCAGCCGATATTCAGGCACGTGCCGCCCAGCGCCTGACCCTCCACCAGGGTGGTCGGGATACCCAGTTGGCCGGCACGGATCGCCGCCACATAACCGCCAGGGCCGCCACCGATAATCAGCAGGGTGGTATTCAATGTCTGCGTCATGCCTTACTCCAGGAACAGGCTGGCGGGTTGTTCGAGCAGGCCGCGAATGGCCTGGATGAATTGCGCCGCGTCCATGCCATCGACCACGCGGTGATCGAAGGAGCTGGAGAGGTTCATCATCTTGCGCACCACGATCTGGCCCTTGATCACCATCGGCCGCTCGACAATGCGATTGACGCCGACGATGGCCACTTCCGGCAGGTTCAGCACCGGCGTGCTGACAATGCCGCCCAGCGCGCCCAGGCTGGTCAGGGTAATCGTCGAACCCGATAGCTCATCGCGGCTGGCCTTTCCGTTGCGCGCCGCCGTGGCCAAGCGTGCGATTTCCTCGGCATTGCCCCACAGGCTGCGGGCTTCGGCGTGGCGCACCACCGGCACCATCAGGCCGACATCGCTCTGGGTGGCGACGCCCACATGCACCGCGCCGAGGCGGGTGATGACCTGGGCTTCGTCGTCGTAACGCGCATTGATCTGCGGGAAGTCGCGCAACGCCACGACCATGGCGCGCACGATGAACGGCAGCAGGGTGAGCTTGCCGCGTGTGGCGCCGTGTTTCTCATTGAGGTGCACGCGCAACTCGTCGAGGGCGGTAACATCGATTTCTTCAACATAGCTGAAATGCGCGGCGCGCCGGGTGGCGTCCTGCATGCGCTGGGCGATCTTGCGGCGCATGCCGATCACCGGGATCTGTTCCTCGGTGTTGCGTTCGGCATAAGGGTTGGCCGTTGCCGAAGACTTTGCCGCGCCTTGTTGCAGGTAGGCGTCGAGATCTTCGTGCAGAATCCGCCCGGCGGGGCCCGTGCCCTGCACCAGGCGCAGTTGAATCCCGGCGTCCAGGGCGTGTTTGCGCACGGCGGGGGAGGCCAATGGGCGCTCGTCGGCGGCACGTGCCACGGGGGCCTGGGCCGCGACAACCGGTGCTGGCTTGCTTTCAACCACGACCGGTGCAGGCTTGGCTTCCATCACCGGTACGGCCTTCGGCGCCTCTTTGACGACCGGCGCATCCTTGGCGTTGCCCACGCCTTCCACTTCAATGCTGATCAGAATACTGCCCACCGCCATGACCTCACCCGGCTCGCCGCCGAGGGAGATCACCTTGCCGTGCACCGGCGAGGGAATGTCCACCATCGCCTTGTCGGTCATTACGTCCGCCAGCACCTGGTCTTCGACCACCATGTCGCCGACCTTCACATGCCACACCGACAGTTCAACTTCCGCGATGCCTTCGCCAATGTCCGGCATCTTGATAACGTGCGTGCCCATTCAGACCTCCATGACCCGTTTCAACGCCGCACCCACGCGGGACGGCCCTGGGAAATACGCCCACTCCTGCGCGTGCGGGTAGGGGGTGTCCCAACCGGTAACGCGTTCGATCGGCGCTTCCAGGTGGTGGAAGCAATGCTCTTGTACCAGCGACACCAGCTCGGCACCAAAGCCGCAGGTGCGGGTGGCTTCGTGTACCACCACGCAACGGCCGGTCTTCTTCACCGATTTGACGATGGTTTCCAGGTCCAGCGGCCACAGGCTGCGCAGGTCGATGACTTCGGCGTCGATGCCGGTTTCTTCGGCGGCCACTTGCGACACATATACCGTGGTGCCGTAGGTCAGCACGGTGACGGCCGAACCCGGACGCACGATGGCGGCCACGTCCAGCGGCACGGTGTAGTAACCGTCCGGCACCTGGGCTTGCGGGTGTTTCGACCACGGCGTTACCGGGCGGTCGTGGTGGCCGTCGAACGGGCCGTTGTACAGGCGCTTGGGCTCGAGGAAGATCACCGGGTCATCGTTTTCGATGGAGGCGATCAGCAGGCCCTTGGCGTCATAGGGGTTGGACGGCATCACCGTGCGCAGGCCGCAGACCTGGGTGAACACCGCTTCGATACTCTGGCTGTGGGTCTGGCCGCCGTAGATACCGCCGCCGCAGGGCATGCGCATGGTCAGCGGCGCAGTGAACTGGCCGGCCGAGCGATAACGCAGGCGCGCCGCTTCCGAGATGATCTGGTCGGTGGCGGGGTAGACGTAGTCGGCGAACTGGATTTCGGCCACCGGGCGCAGGCCATAGGCGCCCATGCCCACGGCCACGCCGATAATGCCGCTTTCCGAGATCGGCGCGTCAAACACCCGCGAGCTGCCGTACTTGGTCTGCAAGCCTTCGGTGCAACGGAACACGCCGCCGAAATAGCCCACGTCCTGGCCAAACACCACCACGTTATCGTCTCGTTCGAGCATCACATCCATGGCCGAGCGCAAGGCCTGGATCATGGTCATGGTGGTGGTGGTGGTCATGGCGGTTTCCACTTCAATGCTGTTGTTGTGATCGTTCATGTCAGACCCCCAACTCTTGACGCTGGCGCTTCAAGTGCTCCGGCATCTCTTTATAGACGTCCTCGAACATGGTCGCGGCGCTTGGAATCTGGCCACCGGCCAGGGTGCCGTACTGTTCGGCCTGCTTTTGCGCGGCAATCACTTCGGCTTCAAGTTCGGCACTGACCGCCGCGTGTTCCTCTTCGGACCACTGGCCAATCCTGATCAGATGCTGCTTGAGACGGGCAATCGGGTCGCCCAGGGGGAAGTGGCTCCAGTCGTCGGCGGGGCGGTATTTGGAAGGATCATCCGAGGTGGAGTGCGGACCGGCGCGGTAGGTCACCCACTCGATCAGCGTGGGCCCCAGGTTGCGGCGCGCGCGCTCGGCAGCCCAGGCCGAAGCGGCGTACACCGCGATGAAGTCGTTGCCGTCCACCCGCAGGGAGGCGATGCCGCAACCGACGCCGCGTCCGGCGAAGGTCGTTGCTTCACCACCGGCAATCGCCTGGAAGGTGGAGATGGCCCACTGGTTGTTGACTACATTGAGGATCACCGGCGCACGGTACACGTGGGCGAAGGTGAGGGCGGTGTGGAAGTCGGATTCGGCGGTGGCGCCGTCGCCGATCCAGGCGGAGGCGATCTTGGTATCGCCCTTGATCGCCGAGGCCATGCCCCAGCCCACGCCTTGTACGAACTGGGTAGCGAGATTGCCGGAAATGGTGAAGAAGCCGGCGTCTTTCACCGAGTACATGATCGGCAACTGGCGGCCCTTGAGCGGGTCGCGTTCGTTGGACAGCAACTGGCAGATCAGGTCCACCAGTGGCACTTCACGGGCCATCAGGATGCTTTGCTGGCGGTAGGTGGGGAAGCACATGTCGTCGATGTTCAAGGCCAGGGTCTGGGCGCTGCCGATGGCTTCTTCGCCAAGGCTCTGCATGTAGAACGACATTTTTTTCTGACGCTGGGCGACCACCATGCGGTTGTCGAAGATCCGCGTCTTGAGCATGGCGCGCATGCCTTTGCGCAGAATCTCCACCGGGACGCCTTCGGCCCACGGACCGAGGGCCTGGCCTTGGTCGTCGAGCACGCGGATCAGGCCCTTGGCCAGGTCGGCGGTGTCGGCGGGTTCTACGTCGATGGCGGGTTTGCGCACGGTGCCTGCGTCGGTCAGGCGCAGGTACGTGAAGTCGGTCTTGCAGCCTGGACGGCCCGAGGGTTCAGGGACGTGCAGACGCAGTGGTTCATACTGCTGGGTCATGGCTTTCTACGCTCTATCTTGTGAATTTCTTGTAGTGGGCGCGCTAGCTGACAGTCAGTCCCCGGGTAGGGGAAATCTTGTCCTACAACAATCATAGGCGTGGCGTAGAAGAATATTTATCTCTGTTTCGTTGCGCCCGCGGTCATTTGCGGATAAAAAACCTGCATAAACATAATAAACAGGTGAATTTGTCTCATGCGCAAACTGGACCGTACCGATATCGGCATTCTCAACGCTCTGCAGGAGAATGCACGGATCACCAACGCCGACCTGGCCCGCTCGGTCAACCTGTCGCCCACGCCGTGTTTCAACCGGGTGAAGGCGATGGAAGAACTGGGCCTGATTCGCGACCAGGTCACGCTGCTGGACGCCGACCTGCTGGGGCTGCACGTCAATGTGTTCATTCACGTGAGCCTGGAAAAGCAGAATGAGTTGGCGTTGCAGCAGTTCGAAGGGGCAATTGCGGACCGTCCGGAAGTGATGGAGTGCTACCTGATGGCCGGCGACCCGGACTACCTCATCCGCGTGCTGGTACCGACGATCCAGTCGCTGGAGCGTTTCATGATGGACTTTCTGACCAAGGTGCCGGGGGTGGCGAACATCCGCTCAAGCTTTGCGCTCAAGCAGGTGCGCTATAAAACCGCACTGCCGCTGCCGGCCAATGGCATCAGTCTGGGTGCCTGATAAAAGTGGGAGGGTGCTTGCCCCCGATAGCGGTGGATCAGCTACACATGATGTGTCTGACATACTGCAATCGGGGGCAAGCACCCTCCCACATTTGATCCCATTACAGATCAGAGACCATTTTCAGAGTTGGTTGACGGGGATTTTCAGGTAGGTCACGCCGTTATCTTCCGCCGGCGGCATATTCCCCGCCCGCACATTCACCTGGATCGCCGGCAGCAGCAGCGTCGGCATCCCCAGCCCGGCGTCGCGTCGGGTGCGCATCTCGACAAACGCCGCTTCATCCACCCCGTCATGCACATGGATATTGCCTGCGCGCTGCTCGGCCACTGTGGTCCGGCACTTAGCCTCTCGGCCTTCCGGCGGGTAGTCATGGCACACGTACAGTTCGGTTTCCAAAGGAAAGGCCAGCAACTTGCGCATCGATGCATACAACTGCCGCGCATCCCCGCCGGGGAAATCACAGCGGGCGGTACCGACATCCGGCATGAACAGCGTGTCGCCCACCAGGATCAATCGGCCGTCGATCAGGTAGGCCATGTCCGCCGGTGTATGCCCTGGCACATGCAGCGCCTGGGCCTTGATATTGCCGATATGAAACACCTCATCCGGCGCAAACAGGTGGTCGAACTGCGAGCCATCTACACGAAATTCCGGCTCCAGGTTGAACAGGTGCTTGAATACGCCCTGGACTTTGCTGATGGCCTGGCCAATCGCGATCTTGCCGCCCAAGGTGCGGCGCAGGTAGGGCGCCGCCGACAGGTGGTCGGCGTGGGCGTGGGTTTCCAGCAGCCACTGCACCTGCAAGCCGTGCTCGCGCACGAAGGCGATGACGTTATCGGCCTGGGCGGTGTCGGTGCGCCCCGAGGCCGGATCGTAGTTGAGCACTGAGTCGACAATGGCGCACGGGCCGCCGTCGGTTTCATAGACGACGTAGGTGTAGGTCGACGATGCCTCGTCCAGAAAGGCTTGAATCAACGCTGGCATGGCGAACGTCCCCGATGGAGAAAAAAGTAGTTACAATCAGTTTACGTTTTCACATAATGTTTCGAGCTTAAGTGACACAAAGGACCCGAGGCAAATGGAATCTACTCTGAGTGAAGGCGAAGTTGCCCAGTTGCGCGCATCGGCGTCCAAGGCCTGCTCCTTGCTCAAGGCCCTGGCCAATGAGGATCGCTTGCTCATCCTGTGCCAGCTGACCCAGGGCGAGCGCAATGTCGGCGAGCTGGAAGCCCTGACCGGCGTGCGCCAGCCCACGCTGTCACAACAGTTGGGCATCCTGCGTGACGAAGGGTTGGTGGCCACCCGTCGGGAAGGCAAATACATTTTCTACGGGCTGGCCAGCCATGAAGTGATTCAAGTGATGAAGACCCTGTCCGGGCTGTACTGCGGCGCGGTCATAAAAAGCTGGGCGTGACGCCATCCGGCAGCGACCCTTGTGTGCATGTATTACAAAGGCGATAGACCATGACCGACCAACACTGGGGCCCTACCATCAGTGGCGATATCGTAGTCATCGGCGGCGGCTCGGCGGGCATCGGCCTGCTGGCCAGCCTGCTCAAGCGCGATCCCCACCTGCATATCACCCTGATCGAACCGAGCGACCACCACTGCTACCAGCCCGCCTGGACCCTGGTCGGCGGCGGTGCCTACGACGTGAAGAAAACCCGCCGCCCACTGGCCGACGTCCTGCCCAATGGCGTCACCTGGGTACAGGCCGCCGTCACCGAACTGCTGCCCGATGAGCAGACCCTGGTGCTCGACAGCGGTCAGCGCGTCACCTGGAACAACCTGATCGTCTGCCCCGGCCTGCGCCTGGCCTGGGAAAAGGTCGAGGGGCTGCAAGACACCCTGGGCAAACATGGCGTCACATCCAACTACAGTTACCAGCACGCTGCTTACACCTGGCAGTTGGTGCAGCAACTCAAGGGCGGCAAGGCGATCTTCACCCAGCCGGCCATGCCGATCAAATGCGCGGGTGCGCCGCAGAAAGCCATGTACCTGTCCTGCGATCACTGGCTCAAACAGGGCACGCTGAACAATATCGACGTCGAATTCAACCTGGCCGGCGCCGCACTGTTCGGGGTGGCGACCTTTGTGCCGCCGCTGATGAAGTACGTGGAAAAATACAACGCCCGCCTGGCGTTCAATGCCAACCTGGTGAAAGTCGATGGCCCTGCGCGCAAGGCCTGGTTCGAGGTGAAGGACCCCGAGGGTAACGTCCGCGTCGAGGATAAAACCTTCGACCTGCTGCACGTGGTGCCACCGCAAGTGTCCCCGGATTTTATCCGCCAAAGCCCACTGGCCGACGCCGCCGGTTGGTGTGAGGTAAACCCCCATAGCCTGCAGCACCTGCGGTATCCGCATATCTTCGGCCTGGGCGACGTGTGCGGCACCACCAACGCCAAGACCGCCGCAGCGGTGCGCAAGCAAATCGTGGTGGTTGCCGAAAACCTGCTGGCCCTGCGCAAACAGGCGCCGTTGCCGCTCAAATATGACGGCTACGGTTCCTGCCCCTTGACGGTGGAGAAGGGCAAGGTGGTGCTGGCCGAGTTTGGCTATGGCGGCAAGCTGCTGCCGACCTTTCCCCTGGACCCGACCCGGGCGCGTCGTTCGATGTGGTTCCTCAAGGCGACCTTGCTGCCGTGGTTCTACTGGAACGGCATGCTCAAGGGCCGCGAATGGCTGACCCGCCTGAGCAAGGTGGACTGAATGCTGCTCGCCAGTGTGTTGGGATTGTTGATGGGCCTGGTCATGGGCCTGACCGGCGCCGGTGGCGGCATTCTCGGGGTGCCGGCGCTGGTGCTGGGCCTGGGTTTGAGCATGACCCAGGCGGCTCCGGTGTCACTGCTCGCCGTGGGCGCGGCGGCTGCGGTGGGGGCGGTCGATGGTTTGCGCCATGGCTTGGTGCGCTACCGCGCGGCGTTGCTGATCGCCTTGCTTGGCGCGCTGTTTTCGCCGGTGGGGGTGTATCTCGCCCACCAATTGCCTGAAGCCCTGTTGATGGGGCTGTTCAGCGCATTGATGGTGCTGGTGGCCTGGCGCATGTTGCAGCGGGAAAAACGCGAGGCAGGGCCGAGTGACCACGGCACCGCCTCCTGGGGCCAGAAGAACTGCATGCTCGACCAGCACACCGGGCGCCTGGCCTGGACTGCCAAATGCAGCGCGACCCTGGCCGCTCTCGGCGCAGTGACCGGTGCGGTGTCCGGCCTGCTTGGTGTCGGCGGTGGCTTCCTGATCGTGCCGGCATTCAAGCAACTCACCGACGTGCAGATGCGCGGCATCGTCGCCACCTCCCTGATGGTGATCAGCCTGCTGTCGTTGATCGGCGTGGCCGGCGCGTTGCATGCCGGTGTGCGCATCGAGCCGGTGGGTTGGGTGTTTATCGCCGCGAGTATCGTCGGCATGCTGGCCGGTCGGCGTCTGTGTTCGGTGATTCCTGCGCGTACCTTGCAAGTGGGGTTTGCCAGCCTGTGTGTCGTGGTGGCCGTGGGCATGTTGGTCAAGGCCGGTCTTACATCCTAAGTGCCGGGCCTGGACTAAACCGAACTTGCCGGGCACCCGCTGCCTCTCCAAAGCATCCGCAAATCAGGGCCAAGGCAGCGTATGCCATGGCCCACCGCCTTTTGATAATCGCCTCCGACATCAAGTCCCCGTTGCGGAGCGCACCATGCATAATAATAAGAACGTCCCCCTGCGTCTGTTACCTGTCTTTATCCTCGGCCTGGGCCTCAGCCCATTCGCCGACGCCGAAATCATGCTGTACGACAAGGACGAAACCACCTTCTCCACCGATGGCTACATCAACGCCTTCTACGTCAATAGTGACGTCGGCCGTGCCGGTGACCAATACGACCGCCGCCAGTCGCGTGTGAAGATGGGCTTCTTGCCCAACTACCTGGGCTTCAACATGACCAAGCAGGTGGACGACCTCAAGCTCGGCGACAACCTGAAGCTGGTGGCGGAGTACAACCAGTTCCAGATCGAGGCGCATGACACCCATGCCCAAAATGAAGACACCGATACCTTTGCCGTAGGTGCTGTCCTCACGTGGTAGTCATCTGAAATGCAATCAAAATGTGGGAGGGGGCTTGCCCCCGATAGCGGTGGATCAATCACTCATGCATCGACTGACACACTGCAATCGGGGGCAAGCCCCCTCCCACATTGGATCTCCATTGGCTTTTGAGAGAGTGGTCTTGAAAGCCTCATCCCATCGCATCCCCCACCCAGTACCCAAGTAGCATAGGCCCATGCCCAGGCCCTTCGTACACTGATGCTTCAGAGGGGGAGGCAACGATGCACAACAGTGAAGGCGTAGTCAGCGCCATGTCCCAGGCCACCGATGCCGGGCAGGCCGCCGAGGAATTGGCCCAGCAACTGCTGCACCCGTACCTGGGTTTTGTGCTGTTTTTCTGTTCCGCGTCCTACGACCTCCAGGCCCTTGGCCAGGCCCTGCAACAGTGCTTCGGCAAGGTACGGGTGGTCGGCTGCACCAGCGCCGGCGAAATCACGCCCCAAGGCTACGGCCGTAATTGCATCACCGCGATGGGCTTTAACCACGCGCACTTTTCCATCGCCACCGAGCTGATCGATCAGGTCGAGCACTTCAGCCTGATCGGTGCCCAGGACATGGTCGAACGTCTGGTCGGTGGCTGTCGCAGCAACACGCTGGCGCCGATCAAGGGCAACACGTTTGCGCTGACCCTGCTTGACGGCCTGTCCAGCCGCGAAGAAATGGTCCTCGCCGCCCTTAGCGCGGCCCTTGGGGATATCCCGCATTTCGGCGGCTCGGCCGGTGACGACAACTTCCTCACCCACACCCACGTGTACTTCAACGGCGTGTTCCACAGCGGCGCGGCGGTGGTGATGCTGGTCAACACCTGGCTGGATTTCGAGGTGTTCACCACCCACCATATCCTGCCGCGCACGGAAAAACTGGTGGTGACCGGCGCCGACAGCGCGTCACGCCGTGTGTTCGAACTCAACGCCGAGCCCGCCGCCGAAGAGTACGCGCGGCATATCGGTGTGGCGGTGGCCGACCTCGACCACCGCACGTTCGCCGCCCACCCGTTGGCGGTGCGTATCCACGACCAATACTACGTGCGCGCTATCCAGCAGGTGCATGAAGACCTCAGCCTGAGTTTCTACTGCGCGGTGGAAAACGGCATCGTGCTGACGGTGATGACGCCCGGCCCGCTGCTGCCGAACCTGCAGGCTCTGTTCGACGGCCTGCAAGCGCGCCTCGGCGACCTGTTGCTGACCATCGGCTGCGATTGCTTTTTGCGCCGCCTGGAGCTGGAGGACAACGGCACCCTCGAACAGCTCGGCGGTTACTTGCGGGACCAGCGGGTGATGGGTTTCAACACCTACGGAGAACAGTTCAATGGCATGCACATCAACCAGACCTTCACCGGGGTCGCCATTGCCCGAGGCCGGCGCTGACCTGCCCGCTCAGCTGGCCCGGCTGCAACAGGACAACCTCAAGCTGGCGCGGATCAATGTGGCGCTGATCGAGCGCATCGAGTCCGGCATGCCCCAGGGCAACAACCCCTACACCACCTTCCAGCATTCGGTGGTGCTGGCCGAGCAAGTGCGCGAGCGCACCGACGCGCTGAACCAGGCGATGGCCGAACTCAAGGCCAGCAACCACCTGCTGATCAACGCCCGCCTGCGTGCCGAAACGCTGCGTGGCGAACAGGCGGCGGCGCAGAAAGCCCAGGAGAGCGAGCGCTGGATCCGCCTGATCACCGACAACGTGCCGGCGCTGATCGGCTACCTGAATGCCGACCTGGTCTATGAGTTCACCAACAAGGTTTATGAAGAATGGTACTGCTGGCCGCGCGGCATGATGCTCGGCCAGAGCCTGCGCGAAGTGCACAGCGAGCAGCATTGCCAGCGCCTGGACGCCTACGTCGCCCGTGCCTTGGCGGGGGAGAGCGTGACCTTCGAGTTCGCCGAAACCAACATCAACCACCAGGAACGCTACATGCTGCGTTCCTATGTCCCGAATATGCTGGCCAGTGGCGAGGTGGTGGGGATCTTCGTGTTGATCCGCGATATCACCGAACGCCGCCGCACGGCCGAAGCCTTGCACCAGGCCTACCAGCATCTGGAACAGCGCGTGGCCCAGCGCACCTCGGAGCTTACGTCGCTCAATGACCAACTGCTCAAGGAAATCGACGAGCGCCGTCGCATGGAAACCCGTCTGCGCGAAGCCAAGCTCGAGGCCGAGCAGGCCAACCTGTCGAAAACCAAGTTTCTCGCCGCCGTCAGCCATGACCTGTTGCAACCGTTGAATGCGGCGCGGCTGTTCACCAGTGCCTTGCTGGAGCGTCCCAGCGAAGCCCTGGTGCGCAATGTGAGCAACTCCCTGGAAGACGTGGAAAACCTGCTGGGGACCCTGGTGGATATTTCCAAGCTGGATGCTGGCGTGATCAAGGCCGATATCGCGCCGTTCGCCTTGAGTGAGTTGCTCGACAACCTCGCCGCCGAGTACACCCAGCTGGCCCGCGCCGAAGGCCTGGCGCTGCACTTTGTCGGCTGCTCTGCGTTGGTGCGCAGCGACATCCAGTTGCTGGCGCGGATCCTGCGCAACCTGCTCAGCAATGCCATTCGCTACACCTACCAGGGGCGGGTGGTGCTGGGTTGCCGGCGTCAGCAGCAGCGCCTGTTGATCCAGGTGTGGGACAGCGGCATGGGGATTGCCCAAGAGCGCTTGGAGGAGATTTTCCAGGAGTTCAAACGCGGCGACGTGCAGCGACCGGACCAGGACCGCGGCCTGGGCCTGGGCCTGGCCATCGTGGAAAAGATCGCCGGGATACTCGGCCATCGCATCAGCGTCAGGTCCTGGCCGGGCAAAGGCTCGATGTTCTCGGTGGAGGTACCGTTGAGCGCCACGGCCCCCAAGTCGCTGCCTGCGCCTTCCATGAGCGAGCCGTTGCTCGAGCGCCTGCAAGGTGCCCGGGTGTGGGTGCTGGATAACGACGCGGCGATCTGCGCGGGTATGCGTACCTTGCTCGAAGGCTGGGGCTGCCGGGTGATCACGGCGCTGTCGGAACAGGACCTGGCGCGGCAGGTGGACAACTACCATGCCGAGGCGGACCTGTTGATTGCCGATTACCATCTGGACGACGACCAGAACGGCGTGGACGCCGTGGCCCGCATCAACGCCCGGCGCGGGAGCGCGGTGCCGGCGTTGATGATCACCGCCAACTACAGCAATGAATTGAAGCAGCAGATACGTGAGTTGGGGCATACCTTGATGCACAAGCCCGTTAGGCCCATGAAGCTGAAAACCGCCATGAGCCACCTGCTCAGCCGGCCCTGACAAAATGCAGATCAACTGTGGGAGGGGGCTTGCCCCCGATAGCGGTGCATCAATCAATGGATGTGCTGACTGACACTCTGCCATCGGGGGCAAGCCCCCTCCCACAGTTGATTTGTGGTGTGTCAAAGGGTCAGCGACGCAGGTACGAGCCGAGAATTGAAGCAGCAGATACGGGAGTTGGGGCATACCTTGATGCACAAGCCCGTCAGGCCCATGAAGCTGAAAATCGCCATGAGTCACCTGCTCAGCCGACCCTGACAAAATGCAGATCAAATGTGGGAGGGGACTTGCCCCCTCCCACAGTTGATTTGTGATGTGTCAAAGGGTCAGCGACGCAGGTACGAGCCGAGAATTGAAGCTGCAGATACGTGAGCTAGGGCATACGTTGATGCACAAACCCGTCAGGCCCATGAAGCTGAAAACCGCCATGAGCCACCTGCTCAGCCAGCCCTGACAAAAATGCAGATCAAATGTGGGAGGGGGCTTGCCCCCGATAGCGGTGCATCAATCAATGGATGTGCTGACTGACACTCTGCCATCGGGGGCAAGCCCCCTCCCACAGTTGATTTGTGGAGTGTCAGACCGTCAGCGGCGCAGGTACGAGCCGAAATCGATATCTCCGGCACTGAGTATCGCCTGCACCCGGTTATGCACATTCAACTTGCGCAAAATCGCCGACACATGGGCCTTCACCGTGGTCTCGGCAATCTCCAGCGTATAGGCAATCTGCTTGTTCGATTCGCCCTTGGTCATCCGCTCCAGCACCAGCAATTGTTTACGGGTCAGTGCCTGCAAGAGCTCCGGGGCAAACCCCGGGCTGTCATTCATCCGCCGCTGCCCGGTGTTTTTCTGGGTGCGGATGATGTCCGGCGGCAGGTACACATTGCCGTTGAGAATCTGCTGGATCGCCTCGGTCATTTGCAGGCGCGGTGATGACTTGGTGATAAAACCCACGGCGCCGTAGGTGATGGCCTGCAGCACGATCTGTTTGTCCTGCTCGGCCGAGACAATCACCACCGGGATGGTCGGCGACTCGTTGCGCAGGTTGATCAGGCCGTTGAGGCCGTGCATGCCGGGCATGTTCAGGTCCAGCAGGATCAGGTCGAGGTCGTCATGTTCCTGGGTCAGGGCGAGGGCGCTGTCCAGGTCGGCGGTTTCCATCACATCGCTGCCGGGGAAACCGTCGCTGATGACGTTGTGGATCGCCTCGCGAAACAGCGGGTGATCATCGGCGATCAGGATTTTGTACATGGCCGTTCACCTTCTTGTTGTGGTTTTTTATTCAAAGGGTTCGGGTGTCGCAGCCATCACTGGCAGGTTTGCCGCTTCCCATGCATCCAAACCATCGCGGTACCAATACACAGAGGTATAGCCCAGGTTGGCGGCCCGTTTTACCGCGTTCCAACTCAGCCAGCAATCGGCGCGGCAGTAGAACACCAGCGGGCGCGCCAGGTTGCCGCCCGTGTACTTGTAAAGGTGACGCACAAAGTAACCTTGCCACTCGGGCGTGAGGTCGCCGTCGCCGGTATTGGCCAGCCAGTGACTGCCGGGCAGGTTGGCGTGGGGCTGGTCTTCGATGAAACGACCCTGTAGCCACGGGCGGCGGTACACGTCGATCAATACCGGTGCGGGCATCTGGGCCAACAGCGTCTGCAGGGCCGGGGTGTCGACAATGACGGCCCCGGGCAGGTGTTCGGGCGTGGGGCTGCGGTACAGGCTGATGCGGTAGCCATCGGCGGAAAACAGTGGCGTGTCGGCCTGTACGTGCGTGATGAACAGGCACAACAGTGCCGCAAGTGGCAGTCTAGCGGGCAGCATGGCGGGTCCGGTCCTTATCGTTATGCCCCATTACACGCCAGTCCCGCTGCCTTGGGAATGCGACGATAGACAGCAAAACCAGTACCAAAGTAGTAGGTCCCATTGGTCCCCGGGGTTCTAGCATGGCCAGAGGTACTGCCATGGGAGGCACTATGAACATCCTGCTGGTCGATGATCACGCCGTGGTCCGCCTGGGTTACGCCAGCCTGTTGCGCAGCGGGCTGCCGGGTGTGGTGGTGCGCGAAGCCGCGAGTGGCGAGGACGCCTTGACGCGGGTGCACGAAGCGGTACCCAACCTGGTGATCATCGGCTTTGGCCTGCCGGGTATCAGCGGCCTGGAAACCACCCGCCGCCTGCGCCAGCGCCTGCCGCAATTGCGCGTGCTGTTTTTCAGCCAGCATGCCGAGTTGCCCCTGGTGCGCCAGGCGCTGGAGGCCGGTGCGTCCGGCTACCTGACCAAAAGCGCGTTGCCGGCGGTGATGCTGGATGCGGTCGAGCGCATTCTTGACGGCCACACCTATATTGAACAGGACCTGGCCACCCAGCTGGCTTATCACCCCACCGACCGGCGCCTGCAAAGCATGACCCAGCGTGAGCTGGAGATTTTCCTGATGCTCGCCAAGGGCACCCCGGCGCGCGCGATTGCCGCTCAGTTGAGTATCAGCAGCAAGACCGTGTCCAATCACCTGACCTTGCTCAAGAGTAAGTTGCAGGTGAGTTCCCATGCCGAGTTGGTGCATTTGGGTATCGACATGGGGGTGGTGCGGGTGGCGGGTTAACGATCCCAGGTGGTCGGGCAATCCTTGCAACCGTCCATATTCGCATCCTGGAAATTCGCATAGTGCTGGCGGCTGCCGGTGAGCGTGGCTTTTTCCAGGTTGCTTTCGCCGAACTTGGCTTCTTGCAGATTGGCGTCGCTGAGGTCGGCGCCTTGCAGATCGGCCTTGCTCAGCCAGGTCATCTCCAGGTCGGCCGCCCGCAGGTTGGCCTGGTGCAGCTTGGCCCCCGACAGCCGGGCAAATTGCAGGTAGGCGGCGCTGAGGTTGGCGTTTTCAAACTGCGCACCCTGGGCGAACAGCCCCCAGCCTTGCACGGCCATCAGCGTGGCGCCGGTGAAGTCGGCCAGGCGCAGGTTGGCTTGTTGCAGGCTGGCGCGGGTCAGGTTGGCGCCTTGCAGCTGGGCTTTTTCCAGGTTGGCCAGGTCGAGGTTGGCGTGGCGCAGATCGGCATCGCGCAGGTCGGCACCGGCCAGGTTCATTTTGCTCAAGTCCTGGTTGCTCAGGTCGGCGCCCTTGAGGTTGGCACCGGGGCATTGGCTGTGTGCGGCCAGGGTGCAGCCGTTGATGACCAGCGGCGCGTCGTCGCCCTCGTCGGCGTGAGCCAAGGGCAGGGATAGCAGGATTAAAAATGGCAGATATTTCATCGCGAGACCTCTGGGGATCCTGGGGTGAGCGGGCTTGCTGTGGCGAGCGGGCTTGTTGTGGCGAGCGGGCTTGCCCCGCGTTGGGCTGCGCAGCAGCCCCAAAACCTGACGGCTCGTTGGTGCTGGAGAAAAGCCGGGGGCCGCTTCGCTGCCCAACGCGGGACAAGCCCGCTCGCCACAAAGGATGACCCCGGCATATAGGGTGAGGTTACTTCTGCGCGGTTTTCAGGTCCCAGCTCGGGATCTTGAACACCCAGAACGACCCACCCTGTGCCACCGGCTTGGTCAGCTCCGCCATGTCGCCGCCCCACAACGGCACCGCGCCGCCGTAGCCGACTGTCACGCCGATGTACTGCTCGCCATCCTGTTCCCAGGTGATCGGCGGCGAGACGATGCCGCTGCCGGTCTGGAATTTCCACAGCTCTTTGCCGGTCTTCGCGTCGAAGGCCTTGAAGAAGCCGTCGCCGGTGCCGGTGAACACCAGGTTGCCCTTGGTCGCCAGTACGCCGGCCCACAACGGCAGGTGTTCCTTGTGCTCCCACACCACCTTGCCGGTGGTCGGGTTCATCGCCCGCAGGGTACCGACGTGGTCGTCATACATGCGCTTGATGCGAAAGCCCATGCCCAGGTACGCCGAGCCCTTCTTGTAGTTGACCTCTTCGGTCCAGTATTCCTCTTTCCACTGGTTGCCCGGGATGTAGAACAGCCCGGTGTCCTGGCTGTAGGCCATGGGGTTCCAGTTCTTGCCACCCAGGAACGGCGGCGAGACTTCCACCGGCTTGCCCTTGGTTTCACCCGGCAAAGGCTTGGCCGGACGCTGGCCTTCGTTTTCCACGGGGCGGCCGGTCTTCAGGTCGATGTGGCTGGCCCAGGTGATGTTGTCGACGAACGGGAAGGCGTTCTGCAGCTTGCCGTTGTTGCGGTCGACCACGTAGAAAAAGCCGTTGCGGTCGGCGTGGCCGGTGGCCTTGATGACTTTGCCGGCCTTGTCCTTGTAGTCGAACAGCACCAGCTCGTTGTTGCCGGAGAAGTCCCAGGCATCGTTCGGCGTGTGCTGGTAGAACCACTTCACTTCGCCGGTGCTCGGGTCGACGCCGACCTGGCCGGAGGTGTAGAGGCTGTCGAAGTCGTGGGGGTTGCCGTCCTTGGAGGTGCGCGCCCAGGTGTTCCACGGGCCAGGGTTGCCGGCGCCGACGATGATGGTATTGGTCTCGGCATCGAAGCTCGCACTCTGCCAGGGCGCGCCGCCGCCGTGGCTCCAGGCCTCGACCTTGCCGGTTTCGGTGGTCGGGTCATCCGGCCAGGACGGAGCCTTGACGTCGCCGGTTGGGGTGCTGTCCTTGCCGTTCAGGCGGCCCATGTGGCCTTCCACGAACGGGCGCATCCACACCTCTTCGCCGGTGTCCGGGTCGCGCGCATACAGCTGGCCGACCACGCCGAATTCATCGCCGGAGCTGCCGTGGATCAGCAGCACCTTGCCGCTGACCTTGTCTTTGATCAGCACCGGGGCGCCGGTCATGGTGTAGCCAGCGGCGTGGTCGCCGAACTTCTTGTTCCACACCACTTTGCCGGTGTTCTTGTCGAGGGCTATCAGGCGTGCATCGAGGGTGCCGAAGTAGATCTTGTCGCCGAAGATCGCCGCGCCCCGGTTGACCACGTCGCAGCACGGGCGAATGTTGTCGGGCAGGCGGTGGTTGTAGGTCCACAGGCGTTTGCCGGTCTTCGCATCGAGGGCGAACACCCGGGAATAGGAGCCGGTGACGTAGACCACGCCGTCGCTGACGATGGCCTGGGATTCCTGGCCACGCTGCTTCTCGTCGCCGAACGAATAAGACCAGGCCGGTGTGAGCTTGAACACGTTCTTGTCGTTGACCTGGGCCAGCGGGCTCCAGCGCTGGGCGTTGGTGCCCATGCCGTATTGCAGCACGTCCTTGGTGGTCAGGTGGTCGTTGGCGATGTCTTCCCAGGTGACGTTGCGGGTCTGTTTGGCAGGCTCGGCGGCGGCGAAGCTGGCCGCACTCAAGGACAGGCTGCCGACCAGCAGGAAGGCCTGCACGGCAAGGCTCAGCGGCGAGAGGGCGGGTAGCGATCTTATTGTCATGGTTGCAGTTCCCAGTGGAGGTTATGGCCTGCACAGGGTGCGATGTGAACGCCGTGGCGAATACGGAAAAAGTCCCGGTGTTGCCGGGACAATTTCCCGAACCGCCTCTGATTTAGCAGTGCCCCACAAGGCCTGCTACCAACGGATGAGAACCCGCCCACCAAAGCAGCATACGGGTCCTGCCGGGTGCTTCCTAAGATGGTTGCCATAGCCTCTGCCAAGAGGTTTTGCGTGCACTCCCGAGGGAAAAAATAATGACAACAAAACGCAACGCCTTGATTACCGCCTGCCTGCTCGCCAGTGCAATCAGTAGTGGATCCGCCTGGGCTCACGGCAACGTGACGCCCACCGCCGTGGAAACCAAAGGCCTCACCCCGATCAAGGACGCCGGCGTGCCGCTGGACGCCGATGGCTGGGCCGCCACCAACCCCTATCGCACCACGCCCGAACATGACAAAGCGGTTGAGGTCGGTGCGTCGGCCTATAACCAGAACTGCGCGGCGTGCCATGGCCTGGAAGCCAAGTCCGGTGGCATCGCCCCCGACCTGCGCATGCTCGATGCCGGCGACGCCGGCGATGAATGGTTCGTGGAACGTGTGCGCCACGGCGCCGTGCGCGATGGCCGGGTGTACATGCCGAAAATGGCCGACTACCTCAGCCAGGAAGCCCTGTGGGCGGTGCGCACCTACCTCGACAGCGTGCACGTCGAGGAGTAAGCCATGGGCCTGCGCGGGTGGTGGCTGTGCTGTGTGCCGATGCTGGCCTGGGGCGCGCCCGTGGACCCGGTGCCCTCGGTGATGTGGGCCTATTATCACCAGCGCTTGCTCGACAATGCAGCGTTTGTGTTCGACGAGCGGGTGAAGCTCCTGGCGCCGCCGTTCGCCGAGGATGCGCGCCAGGTGCCGCTGGAGATCGACGCCCGCGCCTTCAAGGGGGACGTGGTGAAGATCCTTGCCTGGGCCGAGTTGAACCCGCTGCCGCAGATCGTCGATTTCCAGCCGTTGGGGCCAGTACTGCCGTGGCTGTCGCTGCGGATTCGTATCGAACAGGCCACGCCGTTGCGTGCAGCGGTGCTCACCCGGGATGGCATGTGGCATGTCGGCTCGGCCCTGATCGATGCCGCCGGTGGCGGCTGCACCGCGCCCAGCGTGGTGCGCACCCAACCCGGCTGGGAAGAGCACCTGGGCGAAGTGCTCGGCGGCCGTTACCCGCGTGCCGAGTTCAGCCGCGTGAAACTGCAAGTTGCCCATCCGATGGATAATGGCATGATCAGCGGCATTCCCGAATTCTTTATCCACCAGGCCGAGCTGCGTGGCGCAGATAACCAACTGCTGGCACGCCTGGAACTGTTCCCCGCCGTCAGCGAAAACCCCAGCCTGGCCTTCGACATCGAAGGCCGCGAGCCCACGCGCCTGACCCTGCGCGACACCAGCGGCAACCAGTTCGAGGCGGCCATCCCATGAGCCTGCGCTGGATTGTGCTGTGGCTGCTGCTGTTCAGCCTGCCGGTGCTGGCGGACCTGGATTACGTCCTCAAACCTCGGTTGATAGCCGATAACACCTGGCTGCTGGAAGGCAGCACCGACAACTTCACCAGGGACAATGGCGGCAATATCGTCAATGTCGGGTTCATCGTCACCGAGCCCGGCGTGGTGGTGATCGACACCGGGCCGTCCAGGCGCTACGGCGAAGCCCTGCGCCAGGCCATCGCCCGTGTCACCGACAAACCGGTGATCCAGGTGCTGCTGACGCACCACCATCCCGACCACGCCCTGGGCAACCAAGCCTTCAGGGATGTACCGATTGGCGCCCTGGCCGGCACCAAGGATTTGCTGCATGAGCAGGGCGACAGCATGGCCGAGAACCTGTACCGCATGGTGGGTGACTGGATGCGTGGCACCGAAGTGGTGTTGCCCAACGAAGCCCTGCCAGCGGGGGTGAAAACCTTCGGCAGCCACGACCTGCAACTGCTGCACCTGCGCGGCCATACCGGCGCCGACCTGGCGATCCTCGACCGCAGGACCGGCGTGCTGTTTGCCGGCGACCTGGTGTTCTACCAACGGGCACTCACCACGCCCCATTCACCGGGATTGCCGATCTGGCTGGCGGACATCGCCACCCTGCAAGGCTTGCCCTGGACCCTGATCGTGCCCGGCCACGGCCCCATTGCGACCGACGCCAAACCCTTCGAACAGATGCGTGACTACCTCACCTGGCTCGATCAATTGCTGCGCGACGGGGCAGCCCATGGCAGCGACATGCCCGAGCTGATCCGCAGCCCTATCCCCGAGCGATTCGCGGGCATCAACCTGAGCCGCTATGAACTGACCCGCAGCGTGACCCACCTGTACCCCCACTACGAACGCACCCAGATGCAGCCCATCAACACCCAACAATAAGCAGAGGCCTCACCATGATCTACGCCCAACCTGGCACCCCCGGCGCCATCGTCAGCTTCAAGCCGCGCTACGGCAACTACATCGGCGGTGAGTTCGTCGCGCCGCTCAAGGGTGAGTACTTCACCAATACCTCGCCGGTCACCGGTGAAGTCATCGCCGAGTTCCCGCGTTCCAGCGCCGCCGATGTCGATAAGGCCCTTGACGCCGCCCACGCCGCCGCCGATGCCTGGGGCAAGACCTCGGCCCAGGACCGCGCCCTGGTGCTGCTGAAAATCGCCGACCGTATCGAGCAGAACCTGGAAGTGCTGGCTGTGGCCGAGACCTGGGACAACGGCAAGGCCGTGCGCGAAACCCTCAACGCCGACGTGCCCCTGGCCGCTGACCATTTCCGCTACTTCGCCGGGTGCATCCGTGCCCAGGAAGGCGGGGCCGCCGAGATCAACGAGCACACAGCGGCTTATCATTTTCACGAACCATTGGGCGTGGTCGGGCAGATCATCCCGTGGAACTTCCCATTGCTGATGGCGGCGTGGAAACTCGCGCCGGCACTCGCCGCCGGTAACTGCATCGTGCTCAAGCCGGCCGAGCAGACGCCGTTGTCGATCATGGTGTTTGCCGAGCTGATCGGCGACCTGCTGCCGCCCGGCGTGCTGAACATCGTGCAAGGTTTTGGCCGCGAAGCCGGGGAGGCCCTGGCTACCAGCAAGCGCATCGCCAAGATCGCCTTTACCGGCTCCACCCCGGTGGGCGCGCACATCATGCACGCGGCGGCCGAGAACATCATCCCGTCCACTGTGGAGCTGGGCGGCAAGTCGCCGAACATCTTCTTCGAAGACATCATGAGCGCCGAGCCTGCGTTTATCGAAAAGGCGGCCGAAGGTCTGGTGCTGGCGTTCTTCAACCAGGGTGAAGTGTGCACCTGCCCCTCGCGGGCGCTGGTGCAGGAGTCGATCTACGAGCCGTTCATGGCCGAGGTGATGAAGAAGATCGTCAAGATCAAGCGCGGCAACCCGCTGGACACCGAGACTATGGTCGGCGCCCAGGCCTCGGAGCAGCAATACGACAAGATCCTGTCCTACCTCAAGATCGCCCAGGAAGAGGGCGCGGTGCTGCTCACCGGCGGCGCGGCCGAGCGCCTGGAAGGCGACCTGTCCAGCGGCTATTACATCCAACCGACCCTGCTCAAGGGCCACAACAAGATGCGTGTGTTCCAGGAGGAAATCTTCGGCCCGGTGGTGGGCGTGACCACCTTCAAGGACGAGGCCGAAGCCCTGGCGATTGCCAATGACAGCGAGTTCGGCCTGGGCGCCGGCCTGTGGACCCGCGACATCAACCGCGCCTACCGCATGGGCCGGGCGATCAAGGCGGGTCGGGTGTGGACCAACTGTTATCACCTTTACCCGGCGCATGCGGCGTTTGGCGGGTACAAAAAATCGGGCGTCGGGCGTGAAAACCACAAGATGATGCTGGATCACTACCAGCAGACCAAGAACCTGCTGGTGAGCTACGACATCAACCCGCTGGGCTTCTTCTGACCCTCTGATTGCAACGCGGTCCCCTGTGGGAGGGGGCTTGCCCCCGATAGCGGTGTGTCATTGACATAAATGTTGACTGACCCGCTGCCATCGGGGGCAAGCCCCCTCCCACATTTTGGCCTCTGTACATTCGCGACTAATGCAGTGCGCTTGATACTTCGAAAGTAGCATTCGCTGCCCCATCCCCCCATGCATTAATGACCCCACCGGAATTTTCCGGAACAACAAGAGGACTGCCCCCATGTGGACCAAACCTGCGTTTACCGACCTGCGTATCGGCTTCGAAGTGACCATGTACTTCGCCAGCCGTTGATCGCGGGAGCTGTCGGAAGGATGCCTCTTTGGTCTGATTGCATTCGCAGCCGGATCGGTTAGTGTGGAGCGCATTCTTCCAAAATAATAAAAACAGGCTTTCCAATGAGCCCAAATCTGAGCCTCCTGCGTAAATTCGTCTCGCCTGAAATCATCTTTGGAGCCGGTTGCCGGCACAACGTCGGTAACTACGCCAAGACCTTCGGCGCGCGCAAGGTGCTGGTGGTCAGCGACCCCGGCGTGATCGCCGCCGGTTGGGTGGCCGATGTGGAAGCCAGCCTGCAAGCCCTCGGCATCGACTACTGCCTGTACAGCGCCGTCTCGCCCAACCCGCGTGTCGAAGAAGTGATGACCGGCGCCGAGGTGTACCGCGAACACCACTGCGACGTGATCGTAGCCATCGGCGGCGGCAGCCCGATGGACTGCGGCAAGGCCATCGGCATCGTGGTGGCCCACGGGCGCAGCATTCTTGAGTTCGAGGGCGTCGACACCCTTCGCGTGCCCAGCCCGCCGCTGATCCTGATCCCCACCACCGCCGGCACCTCGGCGGATGTCTCGCAGTTCGTGATCATTTCCAACCAGCAGGAACGCATGAAGTTCTCTATCGTCAGCAAGGCGGTAGTGCCGGATGTGTCGCTGATCGACCCGGAAACCACGGCCAGCATGGACCCGTTCCTGTCCGCCTGCACCGGCATCGACGCATTGGTGCATGCTATCGAGGCGTTCGTTTCCACCGGCCACGGCCCACTCACCGACCCCCATGCGCTGGAGGCGATGCGCCTGATCAACGGCAACCTGGTGCAGATGATCGCCAACCCCACGGATATCGCCCTGCGCGAGAAGATCATGCTCGGCAGCATGCAGGCCGGGTTGGCGTTTTCCAACGCGATCCTCGGCGCAGTGCACGCCATGTCCCACAGCCTCGGCGGCTTCCTCGACCTGCCCCATGGGCTGTGCAACGCAGTGCTGGTGGAGCATGTGGTGGCGTTCAACTACAGCTCGGCGCCGGAGCGTTTCAAGGTGATTGCCGAGACGTTTGGCATCGACTGTCGCGGCCTCAATCACCGGCAGATCTGCGGGCGGCTGGTGGAGCATTTGATAGCGCTCAAGCGGGCCATCGGCTTCCACGAAACCCTGGGCCTGCATGGTGTGCGCGTGGCGGATATTCCGTTCCTGTCCCAGCATGCGATGGGGGATCCGTGCATCCTCACCAACCCGAGAGAGTCGAGCCAGCGTGACGTCGAGGTCGTCTATGGCGAAGCTCTCTGACGACCAGCAACGCGCACTCGCCGGGTTGCTGGGGCTGGGCGACCAGTCGGCGCGCAAGAGCCATTACCCGGAACTCACGGCGCGGCTGGATGAGCTGGAGGCTGAGCGCAAGCGCTATATCCGTCTCAATGACGAGTTGGAGCAGCGGGTCGCCGCACGCACCGACGAACTGTTGGAAGCCAACCACAACCTGCAACAGCAGATCGCCCAGCGCGAGCAGATCGAACAGGACCTGCGCGACGCCCGCGACGCCGCCCAGGCCGCCAACCGCAGCAAGGACAAATACCTCGCCGCCGCCAGCCACGACCTGTTGCAACCGCTGAATGCCGCACGCTTGTTGATCGCCACCTTGCGTGAACGGTCGTTGCCCAGCGTCGAGCAGGTGCTGGTGGAGCGCACGCACCAGGCGCTGGAGGGCGCCGAGGACTTGCTCACCGACTTGCTGGACATCTCGCGGCTCGACCAGGCGGCGGTCAAGCCAGATGTGGCGCTGTACCGCCTGGATGAATTGTTCGCGCCGCTGGTCTCGGAGTTCCAGTCGGTGGCCCAGGCGGCGGGGTTGAACCTGCGGGTGCACACCGGCTGCTATGCGATCAGCACCGACTTGCGATTGCTGACGCGGATCTTGCGTAACTTCCTCAGCAATGCCTGCCGCTATACCGACGAAGGTTGCATCCTGTTGGGCGCGCGCAAGCGGGGCGATGGCCTGCGCCTGGAGGTCTGGGACACCGGGCGCGGGATTGCGGAGGACCGGCTGGAGGCGATCTTCCTCGAGTTCAACCAGCTCGACGTCGGCCGCGCTGCGGACCGTAAAGGCGTTGGGCTGGGGCTGGCGATTGTCGAGCGGATCGCCGAAATCCTGGGTTACCCGATTGCCGTACGCTCGTGGCCGGGACGGGGCTCGATGTTCAGTATCGAGGTGCCGTTGAGTAACGAGATCCCTCTGCCGATCAGCCAGTTGCCGGCCCAGCCGACCACTGGCAACCCGCTGCCGGGACGGCGTCTGCTGGTGATCGACAACGAGGTGAGCATCCTCGACAGCATGCGCGCGCTACTCGGGCAATGGGGCTGTGATGTGGTCACCGCCACCGACCAGGCCGGAGCGTTGCTGGCGTTGGAGGGCAGGGCGCCGGAACTGATCCTGGCCGATTATCACCTCGACCATGGGGTGGTGGGGTGTGCGGTGGTCAAGCACCTGCGTGAGCATTTCGAACTGAACATCCCGGCCGTGATCATTAGCGCCGACCGCACCGACCAGTGCCGTAGGGCGTTGCGCCGACTGGAAGCGCCGTTGCTGAACAAACCGGTCAAGCCCGGCAAGTTGCGGGCCGTGTTGAGCCAGTTGTTGGCCTAGGTCAACACGTCGCAGGTGCTTTTAGCCCATGCTCAAGGCCTGATCTAGAGCCTTGGAGTGGCCCATGAGTGCGGCATCTTTCAAATTACCCCTGGGCCTGGTCATCGCCGTGTTGGTGATGGCCGGGGTGCTGCTGTTGCCGGTGCCCGCCGACTTGCCGGTCGCCGGGCACCGCATGCTGGCGATCCTCGCGTTTGCCGTGGTGGTGTGGATCACCGAAGCGGTGTCCTATGAAGCCAGTGCGATCATGATCACGTCGCTGATGGCCTTTCTGCTGGGCACCGCGCCGTCGTTGCAGGACACCGCGCATGTGATCGGCACCAGCCCGGCGATCAGCATGGCGCTCACCGGGTTTTCCAACCCGGCGCTGGCGCTGGTGGCCGGGGCGCTGTTTATCGCAGCAGCCATGACCCACACCGGCCTGGACCGGCGTATCGCCTTGGTGACCCTGAGCCGGGTCGGTACCAGCACCCGACGCATCCTGCTGGGGGCGATTGCGGTGACGGTGCTGCTCAGCCTCGTGGTACCCAGCGCCACGGCGCGCAGTGCCTGCGTGGTGCCAATCATGATGGGCGTGATCGCCGCGTTCGGCGTGGACAAACGCTCGAATATCGCCGCTGGCATCATGATCGTGGTGGCCCAGGGCACCAGCATCTGGAACGTCGGCATCCAGACCGCCGCCGCGCAGAACCTGCTCACCGTCGGTTTCATGGACAAGATGCTTGGCCAGCGCGTGTCGTGGATCGACTGGCTGATTGCCGGCGCGCCGTGGGCGTTGATCATGTCGGCGGTGTTGCTGTTCCTCGTGCTCAAGTTGCTGCCGCCGGAGACCGACAGCATCCCCGGCGGTAAAGAGGCGGTGGCGCAGTCGCTGGTGGAGATAGGGCCGATGACCGGCGCGCAGAAGCGCCTGTTGAGCGTTTCGGTGTTGCTGCTACTGGCCTGGGCCACGGAAGGGCGACTGCACAGTTTCGACACCACCTCGACCACCTACGCCGGCCTGGTGTTCCTGTTATTGCCGGGTATCGGCGTGATGACCTGGAAGGATGTGCAGTCGCGCATTCCGTGGGGAACGGTGATCGTGTTCGGGGTAGGCATCAGCTTGGGAACGGCGCTGCTGACCACCCAGGCCGGGCAATGGCTGGGCGCGCAAGTGGTGGCGCATACCGGGCTTGACCAGGTGGGGCCGCTGGGTGTGTTTGCGATTCTTGGTGCGTTCCTGATCCTGATCCACCTGGGCTTCGCCAGCGCCACCGCGTTGACCTCGGCGCTGTTGCCGATCCTGATCGCGGTGTTGCAGACCTTGCCGGGGGATTTCAGCCGGTTGGGCATGACCATGCTCCTGGGGTTTGTGATGAGCTACGGGTTTATCCTGCCGATCAATGCACCGCAGAACATGGTGTGCCTGGGGACCGGGACGTTCACGGCGCGGCAGTTCGCCAAGGTGGGGGTTCTGGTGACGCTGGTTGGCTACCTGTTGATGCTGGTATTCGCTGCGACCTACTGGAGTTGGCTCGGCTGGATCTGAATACACAGGACATCCCAGCGGGGCAGGGCGACAAGTCGACTTGCCCTCGTACATTTCAGGTTCTTCGCATCAATTATGCCCTCGACATGGCAAGATGAACTCCGCTCAGGTTTACTGTCTCTGAGTATGGGTTTACCTGAGTCATCGAATGAACAAATACACCCCCCACACCTGGGAGCCCCACGAGCGCCCGAGCCTGCCCGGTTCGCCGTCTACGCCGCTGCACCCGACGCACAAGCGTTGGCTGTTCGCGATGGTGGGCGTGCTGGTGGCGATTACCGGTGGGTTGGGAAACGCACTGGTCATCGCCAACCTGCAATACCTGCAAGGCGCACTCGGTGCGACCACCGCTGAAATGGCCTGGCTGCCCGCCGCCTATGTGATGACCAACGTGTGCATGAACCTGCTGCTGGTGAAGTTCCGCCAGCAGTTCGGGCTGCGTGCATTTACCGAGGTGTTCCTGGTGCTGTACGCCCTGGTGACTTTCGGCCACTTGTTCGTCAACGACCTCAGCTCGGCCATCGCGGTGCGCGCGGCCCATGGCATGGTGGGGGCGGCGCTGAGTTCGCTGGGTTTGTACTACATGATCCAGGCGTTCCCGGCCAAGTGGCGCTTGAAGTCCCTGGTGCTGGGGTTGGGTACGGCGCAGTTGGCGTTGCCACTGGCGCGCCTGTTCTCCGAAGACTTGCTGCAAATTGCTGAATGGCGCGGGTTGTATCTGTTTGAACTGGGCATGGCGCTGATCTGCCTGGGCTGCGTATTCCTGCTTAAACTCCCGCCCGGCGACCGCTTCAAGACCTTCGAGAAACTCGACTTCCTCACCTTCGCCATCCTTGCCACCGGTGTCGCCTTGCTCTGCGCCGTGCTGTCCCTGGGCCGCATCGACTGGTGGCTGGAAGCACCGTGGATCGGCATCGCCTCGGCCTGTTCCCTGGTGCTGATCATGGCCGGGCTGGCCATCGAGCATAACCGCGCCAACCCGATGCTGATGACCCGCTGGCTGGGCAGCGGCGTGATGATCCGCCTGGCGCTGGCAGTGATCCTGATCCGCATGGTGCTGTCCGAGCAGTCCACCGGCGCCGTAGGCTTCATGCAGATGTTGAACATGAGCTACCAGCAGATGCACACCCTGTACGTAGTGATGCTGGCCGGGGCGATTGCCGGGTTGGTGGTCAGTGCGTTGACCATCAACCCGGCCCATTTGCTGATGCCGCTGGTGATTTCCCTGGCACTGATGGCCACCGGGGCGGTGATGGACAGTTTTTCCAGCAACCTGACCCGGCCGCAGAACCTGTATGTCAGCCAGTTCCTGCTAGGCTTCGGCGGTACATTCTTCCTGGGGCCGACCATGGTGCTGGGCACCAGGAACGTGCTGGCCAACCCGCGCAACCTGGTGAGTTTCTCGGTGATGTTCGGTATCTGCCAGAACCTCGGCGGCCTGATTGGCGCGGCGTTGCTGGGCACGTTCCAGATCGTGCGCGAGAAGTACCATTCCAGCATGATCGTCGAGCATCTGACCCTGCTCGATCCGCGTGTGGCCGCGCGGGTATCGAGCGGCGGTTCGGCCTATGGCGGCATTGTCGCCGACCCCGAGTTGCGCAACCTCATGGGCATTCGCAGCCTGGCCACGGCGGCGACCCGCGAGGCGAACGTGATGGCCTACAACGATGTCTTCATGCTGATCGCGATCATCGCGATACTGACCATGATCTGGATCTTTATCCGCAGCCTGTGGCTGATGAGCACGACCAAAACAGCAGCCCCTCCCGTTCAACCCAGCGGCGCTTCTTCATGACCGAACCGACTTCCACCACCACCACGACCACCAACGCCATCGCCGCCACCCCGGAAGGCACCACGCCGCCAGGCGCCTCGGTCACCGAGCCACGTTCCCTGCGGGTGCGCATCGTCTCATCGCTGGGGTTTGCCGCGATTGCCATTGTCGGGGTGCTGATCGTGTTGTATGCCTGGCAGTTGCCGCCGTTCAGCAGCGCCGTGGAAACCACCGAGAACGCCCTGGTGCGTGGGCAGGTGACGATCATCGGCCCGCAACTGAGCGGCTATGTGTTCGAAGTGCCGGTGCAGGACTTCCAATACGTCAAGGCCGGTGACCTGCTGGTGCGCCTCGACGATCGCATCTACAAACAGCGCCTGGACCAGGCGCTGGCGCAACTGGCGGTGCAGAAGGCCTCGCTGGCGAATGTGGTGCAGCAGCGCAACAGCGCCGAAGCCACCATCAAGCTGCGCCAGGCAGCCTTGGTGGACAGCCAGGCACAAGCCCGCAAAAGCACGGCCGATTTGCGCCGCAATGAAGAACTGATCAGCGACGGCTCAGTGTCCAGGCGCGAGCTGGACGTGACCCGCGCCGCCAATGCACAGACCATCGCCGCCGTGGCCCAGGCCCAGGCCAGCCTGGAAATCGCACGACAGGACCTGCAGACAGTGATCGTCAACCGTGGCTCCCTGGAAGCTGCCGTAGCGAGTGCCGAGGCCGCGGTGGAGCTGGCGCGTATCGACCTGTCCAACACCCGCATCACTGCGCCGCGTGACGGTCAGTTGGGGCAGATTGGCGTGCGCCTGGGGGCCTACGTCAACTCCGGCGCGCAACTGATGGCGCTGGTGCCGCCGCAGCTGTGGGTGATTGCCAACATGAAGGAAACCCAGATGGACAACGTGCAGGTCGGCCAGCCGGTGACCTTCACGGTGGATGCCTTGAACCACCGCAAATTCCACGGCACGGTGCAGCATATTTCCCCGGCCACCGGTTCGGAGTTCAGCCTGTTGCAGGCGGACAACGCCACCGGCAACTTCGTGAAGATCGCCCAGCGCGTGCCGCTGCGGATCACCGTAGATCCGAACCAGGCCGAGAGCGAGCGGTTGCGGCCTGGGTTGTCGGTGGTCGTCAGTATCGACACTGCCGGGCGCCTGAAAAACGCTCCACCCTGACACAACACACATCAAAACTGTGGGAGGGGGCTTGCCCCCGATAGCGGTGTGTCAGCTACCCACTGTGTTACTGATTCACCGCCATCGGGGGCAAGCCCCCTCCCACATGTTGTATGTATTTGAGCTTGAAGTTGAGTTGTATCGACTGATTGTGTTCCAGCAGTTTCAGGCCCGGCCGTCCGGCCAGGTGATGGGCATTCACCGGATGGCTCACCGGTTCGATGCAGAAGAACCCCAGCCCCGGTGGGCAATACAGCAGGAAGTAGTCGGCGCCGGTGGCCTGGCATTCCAGCGTGTAGCCCAACTCTGGCTGCTCGATCAGGCAACGCCCGTCCCACTGGCAAAAGCCGTTGTCCACCAGGCCTTCCGGCAAGGTCTTCAACGTCTGGAAGTCCCAGGCGGCGGGTACCGGTGCCAACCCCGTGGGCAGTTTCGACGCATCACTCATCCACACCTGCGAGGCCTTGGCCTGCAACCGCGTTTGCGCTGTGCGCGGCAGGTAGGGATGCAATCCCAAGCCATGCCACGCGGGGTTATCCGCCAGATGGGTCACCCGCAACGTGATGCTCAGTTCACCGCCGCGCAAGCAGAACCGCTGCTCGGCGCGATAGGCGAACGGTGTGTCGCACAGCAGTTCCAGCACCACTTCGTCCGCCGACTGGCTGACCACCTGCCACGCCTGTTGCCAGGCCGACCCATGAATGGGCAGCGGGTCGGTCATGCTGTTCGGCGTGAGCGCCAGCCAGCCGTCGGGGTTATCGAACCCGCCTTGGGCGATCCGGTTGGACCAGGGTGCCAGCGGGTAACAGCCAAGTTTGCCCGGCAGGCCCGTATCCAGGGCCTGTTGGTCGCTGTGGCGCAACAACGGCTGGCCGCTGGCCCGCACGCGCCAGTTGACGATGCTTGCGCCCACGGCCGGGGCCAGGGTGAGGTGGGTCAGGTTGTCTTCCAGTTCGATCAGCATCACAGCACCACGCTTGGCAGCCACAACGACAGCGCCGGAATGTAGGTTACCGCCATCAGGATCAGGAACAGCACCCCATAGAACGGCAGCAGCGCTTTCACGGTCTTCTCGATGCTCACCTTGCCCACTGCGGCGCCCACGAACAACACCGCGCCCACCGGTGGGGTGATCAGGCCGATGCCGAGGTTGACCAGCATGATCATGCCGAAATGCACCGGGTCGACGCCCAGTCCGAGCACCACCGGCAGCAGGATCGGCGTGAGGATCAGGATCAGCGGCGCCATGTCCATCACCGTGCCGAGCAACAGCAGCATGATGTTGATGCACATCAGGATCACGTAGCGGTTGTCCGACAGGGTCAGGAACGCCGTGGTGATCTTCGCCGGGATCTGCATCAGGGTCATGATGTAGCCGAAGCTGGCGGCGAAGGCGATCAGTATCATCACGATGGAAATGGTGCGCACCGTGCGGTGCATCAGCTTGGGCAGCTCGCGCCATTTGTAGTCGCGGTAGATGAACATGGTGACGAAGAATGCCCACAGCACGGCAATCGCGGCCGATTCGGTGGCGGTGAAGATGCCCGAGAGGATGCCGCCGAGGATGATCACCATGGCCATCAGGCCCCAGAGGGCATCGGCGGCGATCTTCAGCGCCTGCTTCAGGGGAATGACTTCGCCCTTGGGGTAGTTGCGCTTTTTCGCGAAGATCAGGCACAGCACCATCAGGCAAGCGCTCATCAACAGGCCCGGCACCACGCCGGCCATGAACAGCGAGGCGATGGACACGGTGCCGCCGGCGGCCAGGGAGTAGAGCACCGAATTATGGCTGGGTGGCGTCAGCAACGCCTGCACCGAACCGCTGACGGTCACGGCGGTGGCAAATTCCCGCGGGTACCCACGGCGTTCCATTTCCGGGATCAGCACCGAGCCGACCGAGGCGGTATCGGCCACCGAGGAGCCGGAGATGGCGCCGAAAAACGTCGAGGCCATGATATTGACGAGGGACAGGCCGCCGCGCACAAAGCCCACCAGCACCCCGGCAAACGCCACCAGCCGACGTGACATGCCACCCTCGGCCATGATCGCTCCGGCTAGCACAAAGAACGGAATCGCCATCAGCGAAAACTTGTTCACGCCCCCGGCCACCTGAATCATCAGGGCCTGGAACGGGATGTCGATCCACCACGCGCCGATCAGTGCCGACATCCCCAGGGCGTAGGCCACTGGCATGCCCAGCAGGATCAAGGCGATAAAACTGCCCAACAGAATCAATGCATCCATTTCAGGCAGCCCCTTCGTTTTCTTCCACCAGGTCGAACCGCACCACGCGCCGCTGGCTCTGGTCGCCGAGCAGGAGTTTTTCCAGCACGAACACCAGGGTCAGCAGCCCGCCGATGGGGATTGGCATATAGGTGATGCCCACGCGCAGTGTGGGGATGGCGCTCATGAACTGGTTCCAGGTGGACAGGCACAACTTGGTGCCCCACACGGCCATGAACAGGCAGATCGTCGCCATCAACAGTTGCGCGACGATACCGGCGATCTGGCGTTGGCGTGGCGGCAGGCGGTCAGTCACCACCGCCACCGACATATGCGCACCCGCGCGGTAACTGGCGGCGGCGCCGACGAAGGTGAAGATCAGCATCAGCAGGATGGCGGTGGGTTCCGGCCAACTGGCGCCGGTGCCGAGGACGTAGCGGGCGAAGATGCCCCAGGGGATGATCAGCGCAACCCCCAGTACCGAAAGGCCGGCGACCCAGATACAGGTCATGTACAGGCGGTCGTTGATGCGCAGCAGTAAATTCTTCATGGCGTTCACCGTAACCGGGCGCGTCGATGCCGACCGCGCCGGGCCTTGCTAGAGAAGGAGGGCGTTACTGAACGGCGTCGATACGCTTGATGATATCGGCGTAAGCCGCGCCGTATTTGGCGCGCACCGGCGCGGTGGCGTCATAGAAGGGCTTTTTGTCGACGGTGATGAATTCCACGCCGGCGGCCTTGAGCTTGGTTTCACTGCTGGCGGACTTGGCGTCCCACAGCACGCGCTCGTCCGCCTGGGCGGCCTTGGCGGCCTTCTTCACCATGTCCTGCTGGGCGGGAGTGAGCTTGTTCCAGGTGATTTTCGACATCACGATGGGCTCGGGCAAGATCAGGTGTTCGGTGAGGGTGTAGTACTTGGCGTTCTGGAAGTGGTTGTGTTCGAGCAGGGTCGGCGGGTTGTTTTCCGCGCCGTCGATCACCCCGGTCTGCAGGGCGCTGAAGATCTCGCCGGTGTCCATGGCAATGCCGTTGGCCCCCATTTCATTGAAGGCCTCGATGAACAACGGGTTGCCTTGCACGCGGATCTTCATGCCCTTGAGGTCTTCGATCTTGCGCACCGGTTTCTTGGTGTAGAGGTTGCGCGTGCCACCGTCCATCCAGGCCAGGGCCACCAGGCCGAATTCCGAATCGGTGATCTTGGCGAGGATCTCATCGCCGATCTCGCCGTCGATGACCTTGCGCATGTGCGCCTGGTCACGGAACACGAACGGCAGGTTGAACACATTCACGTCCGGCACCACCGGGCCGACGATACCGAGGCTGACACGGGTCATCTGGACCGCGCCGACCTGGGCCTGTTCGACCACTTCTTTCTCGGAGCCCAGCACACCGCCGGGGAAGTACTTGAAGGTCAGTTCGCCGTTGCTTTCCTTGGTCAGGGCCTTGCCCATGTTTTCTTCGGCGACGACGGTGGGGTAGCCGGCGGGGTGGATGTCGGCGAACTTGATTTCCAGGGCGTGGGCGGCGCTGGCGAGGGTCAAGCATGCAGCGGCGAGCAAGGTGCGTTTGAAGTCCATGGGGTGTCACTCCTGTCTTGTTATTGTTGTATTCAAGGCACAGCGATGCAGCTAGAGGGTGAACGTGGGCTCCGGCAATCCGACAACGCCGGGGTTGAGGGCGAACACGCCGCCGGACAGCGACTGGGGACTCTGGTCGTCACGGATCGAGGTAACGAACAGAGTGTCCAGGCGGCTGCCGCCGAAGGCGCACATGGTGGGTTTCTTCACCGGTACGGTGAGGGAGCGGTCGAGGCGGCCGTCGGGGGTGAACCGGTGGATCAGGCCGGCGTCGTTGGCGCAGATCCAGTAGCAGCCGTCGGCGTCTACCGCCGCGCCGTCGGGGCGACCGAGGTAGTTGTGCATGTCCACGAAGACGCGGCGGTTGGAGGGCGTACCGGTGTCGGTGTCGTAGTCGAAGGCCCAGATCTGTTGCACCAAGGGGTGCGAGTCCGAGGCGTACATCGTACGGCCATCCGGGCTGAAGGCCAGACCGTTGAGGGTGATGAAACCGTCCAGTTGTGCATGGGGCGCGGCGCCGCAAGCGTAGCGGTAGAGGATGCCCTCGGCCGCATTCAAGCCCATGTTCAGCACCATGCTGCCGGCCCAGAAGCGGCCCTGGCGATCACAGCGACCGTCGTTCAGGCGCATGTCGGCACGGGGGTGTTCGACACCGGCCAACGGCGTGGTGTCGAGGCTGCCATCGTTGTGCGGGGTCAGTTGGAAGAAGCCGGTTTCCATTCCCGCGACCCAGTTGCCGGCATCGGTGCGGGCGATACAGGCGAGCATCTGCGGGGCTTTCCAGGCGGCGAGATGGCCGGTGGCAGCACTCCAGCGTTGCAGGCCACCGTTGGGAATATCCACCCAGTACAGTGCGTTCTCCTCGGGCACCCACACCGGGCATTCGCCCACGGCGTTGCGGGCGTCGACGATCAATTCAGCGGTCATGGTCAGTCCCCGAATGGCCCGGCCGCGCAGAACGCGCCACCCTGGTAGACCTTGGCCGGGTCATCGGCGGCCACGGGGGGCTGGGTCTCGACCTGGGCGCGGAACACTTCCGAGCTGTCCTTGGGCGCAAAGCCCAGGTGCGCGGCGTAGCGGTTGTCCCACCAGGTGTCGAGGTTATCCGACATGCCGTACACCACGGTATGGCCGACGTTGGGCGTGTACAGCGCGCGCTCCAGCAACTGTGTGAGGTCATCGAAACTCAGCCAGGTGTGCATCATCCGGCGGTTCTGCGGCTCCGGGAACGACGAGCCGATGCGGATGCTCACGGTCTCGATGCCATAGCGGTCGAAGTAGAAACTGGCCATGTCTTCGCCGTAGGACTTGGACAAGCCGTAGTAGCTGTCCGGGCGGCGCGGCGAGTGGGCGTCGAGCTGTTCACCCTGCTTGTAGAAGCCGATCACATGGTTGGAACTGGCGAAGATCACACGCTTCACGCCGTGGCGGCGGGCGGCTTCGTAGATATGGAAAATCCCGCAGATATTGGCGCCGAGCACTTCTTCGAACGAGCGCTCAACCGAGACGCCGCCGAAGTGCAGGATGGCGTCGACGCCTTCCACCAGGTGGTGCACGGCTTGCTTGTCGGAGAGGTCGCAGGTCTGCACTTCTTCGGACGCGTCGGCGGCCGGCGCCATGTTGGCGATGTCCGACAGGCGCAGCACGTTGGCATAGGGGCGCAGGCGTTCGCGCAGGACTTTGCCGAGGCCGCCGGCGGCACCGGTGAGCAGCAGGCGGTTGAATGGAACAGGCGTGGTTGTGGAAGTGGTCATGAGGGTTCCATTGTTGTTGTAGGTTGTCGTATGACTATATCGAAGTATCGTTAGGGATTCCCTGGGTTGTCAACGCTAATACAGGCGATGGGGTTTCAAATGCGGGATATGCATTGACTCGACGTCTGCGCCCGGCCCGAAACCTACAGCAGCGAAATCGGGTAGCTGATAAAGAGCCGGTTCTCGTCGAACTCGTTATTGCTGAAGTCCCGACGCATGGTCGAGTTGCGCCAGCGCACGTTCAAGTCCTTGAGTGCACCGCTCTGTACGGTGTAGGCCAACTCTGATTCGCGGCCCCATTCCTTGCCATCGGTGATCGCCCCGGTGTGCACGTTGCTGCCGCTGATGTAGCGGTTCATCAGGGTCAGCCCCGGAATGCCGAGCACCACGAAGTTGAAGTCATGGCGCACCTGCCAGGATTTCTCCTTGGCGTTGTCGTAGCTGGCGTTGTAGCTGTCGTTGGCCAGGGTGCCGCCACTGGTGCCATTGACCCGCATCCACACGCTGTCGCCGGTGAGTTTTTGCAGGCCTACATAGAAGGTGTTGCCGTTGTACCTGGCCGAGAGCAGGGCGAAGGCGGTCTTGTTGTCGAGGTCGCCAGCCAGCGCGCTGCCGTCTTCCTTGCCGGTGAAAAAGCCAAGGTTGGCGCCCAGGGTCCAGTCGCCCACGGGTTGGCTGTGGGTCAGGTTGAAATACTGTTGCTGATAGATGTCGGTGAGTTCGGCGTACCACACACCGACCTGGGTGCGCTTGTCGTTGAAGCTGTATTCGCCGCCACCGAAGTTGAAACGGTCGGAGGTGAACGCGGCCTTGCCGTTCATGAACATGTCTTCCATGCTCGCGTCATTGCGCGGGCTGTTGCCGCGAAACTGGCCGCCGTAGAGGGTCAGGCCGGCGATCTCATTAGACGTGACCTGGCCGCCACGGAAGGTCTGGGGCAGGGAACGGCCATCGTCGGAGCGCAGGATCGGCAGCACTGGCATCCACTCGCCGACCTTCAATTCAGTCTTCGATAATTTGCTTTTCAGTGCTACGCCCAGGCGGCCGAAATTGTCGGCCGGGCGGCCATCGCTGTGGATCGGCAGCAATTGCGTACCGCCGGTGCCTTTACCGCCATCGAGCTTTTGCGAATACAGGCCCAGCACATCAATACCGAAGCCCACCGTGCCTGTGGTGTAGCCGGACTTGGCATCGAGGATGAAGTTCTGTGTCCACTCTTCGGCCTTGCCCTGAGGGTTGCTCGGGTTGGTGAAGTTGCGGTTGAAGTAGGCGTTGCGCAGGTTGAGCGTGGCTTTGGCATCGTCGACGAAGCCTTCTGCCGAAGCGGCGAGGGGCAAGGTGAAGGCCAGGCTGCCGAGGCCGATAACACCCAGGCGAACGGAGGAATTGCGGGCGAGTGAACTCACAGTGAAGCTCCCTTTCTTTTGTTGTTTTTATTATTTGTCATACGTTGTCGTACAACATTGGGTGCGATATTTGCGAGGTTTTCAGGCGCTGTCAAGTAGAAGTTATACGATGACCTGCCCGGTATGGAGGTTCAATGTAGGAGGGGGCTTGCCCCCGATGACGGTGTGTTTCAGTCAACCATGAGCATCGGCGGCAAGGTGCCCAGGAGGGAAACGGCGGCGACGGCGGCAATCCCCAGCACCCACTCCAGCTTCACGCTGGCCTTCAGGCTGCCCAGGCGTTCTTCACAGCGCTCGATACGCAGCCGGTTCAGCAGTGCCAGGGCCAACATGCCCAGCACCAGCAGCACCTTGATCAACAGGATCAGGGCGAACCCGTTGAACAACGGTGTAGGCCACAGTTGCCCGGTGAGTACACGCACGTTGATCAAGCCAGTCACCAGCAAGCCGGCGACCAGGCCATAACCCACACCGCTGAACCGTCGCAGGATCGGCTCCAGCGCAACAGGCGGGGATTGGCGCAGGATCAACACCAGCAGCAGCAACCCGCCGAGCCAGGCACCGACACACACCAGGTGCACCACCTGATTGAGGATCAGCAACCTGCCGCTGAGTCCGTCCAGCATGGCGCCATGGCCGACCGGTGCCAGTGTCGTCAGCAGCAGTGCGATCACTGGCAGGCGCATCATCGGCCATGGTTTGACCAACACGATCACCAGCAGCAGGTTCAGCAACAGATGCCACACCCACACCTGGCCAAAGAAGGTCTTGCCCAGCACCAGCTGTACGGTGGCCGGCTGCAATGCCGCGTCCCAGCGGCCGGCCATGCTCGCGGTGATCAGCAACAGCCAGGCGAGACCGGAGCCCAGCCCCAGCCAGGCCAACCCCCGGGTGATCCGCTCAAGTTGCCGGTCCAGCGCCGGTTGCGGTGCAGCGCCGAGCAGCCAGGGCCTGAATGCGCAGGCCCCGAACATCAACAACACGACGCTGAAATGCAGGAAACGGCACAGCACCAGCAGGGTAGCCATGGGTTACTGGCCGACCTTGAAGCTGTATTCGCCGTTGCTCTTGTGGGTGTCGACCGAGACCGCGTTCCACACCACTTTGTAGGTACCGGCGGCCAACGGGGCGGCCGGGGTGACCACCAGCACTTTCTTGTCGGCGTCCGGCGTTTCCAGGCCCTTGATCGCGACTTCGGTGCCGTCCTTGCTCAGGGACACCTTGGTGAAGGTGGCTTCGACGCCTTCGCTGAAGGTCAGGCGCAGGTCCTTGGGCGCAGCGACGCTGCTGTCGGCCGCTGGCTCCGCACCCTTGAGGTGGGCATGGGCAAACGCTGCCGAGGCGCCGAGCAAGGAAGCGAGCAGGGCGAGGGTGGTGAGGCTTTTCTTGATCAACATTGTTCAATACCTTCGGGGTCAGGGAGTCGGTAGAGCCATGTGCAGCAAGGGAAAGGGCTTGCCTTCGCCATCCAGCGGCGAGCGCGCAACCTGGATAAAACCATAGTGCAGGTAGAACCCCACGGCTTGTGGGTTTTGTTCGTTTACATCGACGGTGAGCGTGTCGTGACGGGCACGGGCGTGGTCCAGCAACTGGCGGCCGATGCCCTGGCCACGACGCTCGGGGTCGATAAACAGCATCTCCACATTGTTCCCGCCGGTACCGATAAAACCGGCGATGCCTTGTTGATCTTCATACACCCACACTTCCAGGGCAGGCATCGGCAGGTAGGTGTCGCGTACCAGGGGCAGCAAACGTTGAATGTCATCCTCGGGGAGGAAGTCATGGGTGGCGCGCACCGAGCGTTCCCACAGTGCTCCCAGCACGGGGTCGTCGGTGGCCACACGAGGTCGAATAGTCATTGCAATGATCCTTCATGGGGACCGCGATCCTAACCAATCCGATTTCCGGGGGAAAGGTTCGCGTCAGAAGTTTCACTATGGCCTGTCGCCCCGATCTAGAGCCGATGGTAGTCTTTAAGCCAAGTTGTTGTCAGGGAGCCCTTATGGGCAATCACAAGATCGGAATTCGTCGGGTCAACGTCGAAAAAATCCTGCTGGCCGCGGAGAAAATCTTCGCCGAAAAAGGCTACGGCAGCACCGCCATGGCCGACATCGCTGAAGAAGTGCAACTGCCGCGCTCCAACCTGCATTACTACTTCACCACCAAGAGCGAGCTGTACAGCGCCGTGCTGTTCGACCTGCTGGAAGTGTGGAAGCAGGACGCCCTGAGCTTCGAGACCTTCGATGACCCCCGGGTGGTGCTCAGCAGCTACATCCGCGCCAAGATGCAGCGCTCGCGCACGCGGCCGTATGGTTCGAAAGTCTGGGCCAACGAAATCATCCACGGCGCGCCGACCCTAGGTGAGGCGCTGGATGAAAGCCTGTACGACTGGGCCAAGATGAAGGAAGCGAAAATTCGCCAATGGGTGGAGGACAAACGCATCCTGCCGGTGGAACCATCGAGCCTGCTGTACATGATCTGGGCCTCGACCCAGCACTATGCGGACTTTGATCACCAGGTAAAAATCTTGAATGATCACCAGCCGTTGTCGGATATGCAGTTCGAGAAGGCGATTCAGACGGTGACCAGTGTGATTTTGCGGGGGATTGGGTTGGAGCCTTGATCTTTGTTGGGGCTGAGGGCCTCATCGGGGGCAAGCCCCCTCCCACACGTTGATTTATGAACATATTCAAAAATGTGGGAGGGGGCTTGCCCCCGATGGCGGTCTAAAGGCCTACACAGCCTCCCGGTAGGGATTCCTCGGATCCTGCGTCCAATTCAAAAACGGCTTGCCGGTGTCTATCGGTACCATCTCGATGCAATCGGCCACCGGACAGGTGATCTGGCATAGGTTGCAGCCCACGCACTCATCGTCGATCACCTCATATTTATGCGTGCCATCCGCCTGTTTCAGGCTGGCAATGGCCTGGTGCGAGGTGTCTTCGCAGGCGATATGGCAACGCCCGCAGCCAATGCAGGCGGCCTGATCGATCCTGGCGATCACCTGGTAGTTGATATCTAGGTACTTCCAATCCGTGGTGTTGCCCACCGCTCGCCCGGAGAACGCCTGCAGGCTGGTGTAACCCTGGCTGTCCATCCAGCGCGACAGCCCGTCCTTCATTTCCTCCACAATACGAAACCCATGCAGCATTGCCGCCGTGCACACCTGCACCGCGCCGCAGCCCAGGGCGACGAACTCCGCCGCATCGCGCCAGTTGCCGATGCCGCCAATGCCGCAGATCGGCAGGCCTTGGGTCTGCGGGTCGCGGGCGATTTCGGCGACCATGTTCAGCGCAATCGGCTTCACCGCTGAACCGCAGTAACCGCCGTGGGTGCTCTGGGTGCCGACTACCGGCAGGGCGACCATGCGTTCCAGGTCCACGCTGGTGATGGAGTTGATGGTGTTGATCAGTGACACCGCATCCGCACCGCCGCGGTACGCCGCCCGCGCTGCTACGCGGATATCGGTGATGTTCGGGGTGAGCTTGACGATCACTGGCAGCGAGCAGTACGTCTTGCACCAGCGCGTCACTTGTTCCACGTACTCCGGCACCTGGCCCACCGCCGCGCCCATGCCGCGTTCGGGCATGCCGTGGGGGCAGCCGAAGTTCAGCTCGATACCGTCGCAGCCGGTGGCTTCAACCAGCGGCAGGATGTTTTTCCAGGACTCCTCGACGCACGGCACCATCAGCGACACGATGAGTGCACGGTCGGGCCAGTCCTTTTTCACCTGGGTGATTTCCCGCAGGTTGATCTCCAGCGAGCGGTCGGTGATCAGCTCGATATTGTTGATGCCCAGCACTTCCCGGTTGGCGCCGTAGTGCGCCGAGTAGCGTGACGACACGTTGACCGCCGCCGGGTCTTCGCCCAGGGTTTTCCATACCACGCCGCCCCATCCGGCTTCGAAGGCGCGGACCACGTTGTAGGCTTTGTCGGTGGGCGGCGCGGAGGCCAGCCAGAATGGGTTGGGGGCCTTGATACCGGCGAACACTATCGAGAGATCGGCCATTACGCAGCCTCCACAGTCAGCATGAGTTGGGCGTGCATGGCTTCGGCGGCCAGCTTGCCGTGTTGCACCGCCTGCACGGTGAGGTCCTGGCCGAGGCTGACGCAATCGCCGCCGGCGTACACCCCGGGAATGCTGGTGCGCAGCTGTTCGTCGACGAAAATACGCTCGCCGACCCGGTGCAGTTGCTCGGCCAACGGGTCGTGCAGGGCCTCGTTATCGAAACCCTGGCCGATGGCCTTGAAGATCGCGTCGGCGGCCAGTTCGAAGGTTTCACCGGTGGGGTGCAGACGGCCGTTTTCCATGCGCGTGCGCAGGAAGCGCATGCCGCGTACATGACCCAGGTCATCCAGCAGCACGGCTTCGGGCTGGGCCCAGGTCAGCAGGCGCACCTGGTTGGCCTTGGCGATATCCTGTTCGTGGTGGGTGGCGCCCATGTCCGTCAGGCCGCGGCGGTATACCAGGTTCACATCGCGGGCGCCGAGGCGGGCCATTTGCACGGCCATGTCGATGGCGGTGTTGCCGGCGCCGAGCACGATGCAGCGATCGGCCAGGGGCAGTTGGGTGAGGTCGTCGGCCTGGCGCAGCTCGCGGATGTAGTCGGTGGCGGCGAGCAGGCCGGGCGCGTCTTCATTCGGCAAGCCGAGCTTTTTGCTGGCGGCAAGGCCGAGGCCGAGGAACACCGCATCGAAGTGCTGGTGCAGGTCGCTCAAGGTCAGGTTGTCCCCCAGGCGCTGGCCGTGGCGGATCTCGATACCGCCGATCTGCAAGAGGAAATCCAGCTCCTTCTGCGCAAAGTCATCCACCAGTTTGTACTTGGCGATCCCATATTCATTCAGGCCGCCGGCTTTTTCCCGGGCTTCGAAAATCACCACGTCGTGACCGTGCATGGCACTGCGATGGGCGCAAGACAGACCGGCAGGCCCGGCACCGACCACGGCAATCCGTTTGCCGGTAGGCGCGGCGCGGTGGAAGGGGTGTTCGCTGAAGTGCGCGTTGTCGATGGCGTAGCGTTGCAACAGGCCGATCAGCACCGGAGCGCATTCTTCGGCGTTGTTACGCACGCAGGCTTGCTGGCACAGGATTTCGGTGGGGCACACCCGCGCGCAACTGCCGCCGAGGATATTGGCCGAGAGAATCTTCTGCGCCGCGCCTTGCACGTTTTCGGTGTGGATGTTGCGGATGAACGACGGGATATCGATTTCGCTGGGGCACGCGTTCACGCAGGGCGCGTCGTAGCAATACAGGCAGCGCGAGGCTTCCAGTTGGGCCTGGCGGGCGTTGAGGGGCGGTGCCAGGTCGGTGAAATGGCTGGCGAGTGTCGGTCCATCCTCAACGGGATGGGGGAGATGGGTCAGGGTCTGGATCACGGTGTTGGCCTCACGGTTATTGAGGTGCTGCCTCTGATGGGCATTGGTTTTTTTGTTGCTTGCACTGGCCTCATCGGGAGCAAGCCCCCTCCCGCACTTGACCGCGTTGATCCTGTTGGAATGGGGTCAATGTGGGAGGGGGCTTGCCCCCGATAGCGGTCTCAGCGCTTCACAGCCACTGGCCTGGAATGCTCAGCCCGCTTGCTCAACTGCTCGAACACCGGCGGATACGCCGGCCGCTCCACATAACGCCCGGCCCCGCGCTCGGCGCGCAGATCGCCATCGGCCCAGACCAGCTTGCCCTGGCTGATGGTGTGGCTGGGCACGCCGCGCACGGTCTTGCCTTCGAAGATGTTGAAGTCGACCTGCTGGTGATGGGTCTTGGCGGAAATGGTCCGCGTGCCCTGTGGGTCCCACAGCACCAGGTCGGCATCCGCACCCACGCGAATTGCACCTTTGCGCGGGTAGAGGTTGAAGATCTTCGCAGTGTTGGTGGAGGTCAGCGCCACGAACTCCTGCATCGACAGGCGCCCGGTGTTCACGCCTTCATCCCACAACAGCGCCATGCGGTCTTCGATACCGGCGGTGCCATTGGGGATCTTGCTGAAGTCGTCGCGCCCGGCGGCTTTTTGCTCGGCGCAGAAGCAGCAGTGGTCGGTGGCGGTGGTGTGCAGGTTGCCCGATTGCAGGCCGTGCCAAAGCGCGTCCTGGTGCCCGCGGGGTCGGAACGGCGGGCTCATCACGTAGCCGGCAGCGGTCTGCCAGTCGGGGTGTTGGTAGACGCTGTCGTCGAGCAACAGGTGCCCGGCGAGGACTTCACCGTAGACCGGCTGGCCTTTGGCACGGGCGTAGGTGATTTCGTCCAGCGCTTCTTTGGTGGACACATGCACCAGGTACAACGGCGTGCCGAGGGTCTCGGCGATGCGGATCGCCCGGCTGGCCGCTTCGCCTTCCACCTGCGACGGACGTGACAGCGGGTGCGCTTCCGGCCCGGTGATGCCCTGGGCCATCAGCTTGCGTTGCAGGTGATACACCAGCTCGCCGTTTTCCGCATGCACGGTGGGCACTGCGCCCAGTTCCAGGCAGCGCTCGAAGCTGGCGACCAGGGTGTCGTCCGCCGCCATGATCGCGTTCTTGTAGGCCATGAAGTGCTTGAAGCTGTTGATGCCGTGGTGGCTGACCAGCTCGGCCATTTCCTCGCGCACCTGCTCGCTCCACCAGGTGATCGCCACATGGAAGCCGTAATCGGAGGCGGACTTTTCCGCCCAGCCGCGCCATTGGTGAAAGGCTTCCAGCAAGGATTGCTGCGGGTTGGGAATGACGAAGTCGATGATCGACGTGGTGCCTCCCGCCAGGCCCGCCGCCGTACCGCTGAAAAAGTCTTCACTGGCCACGGTGCCCATGAAGGGCAATTGCATATGGGTGTGGGGGTCGATGCCGCCGGGCATCAGGTATTGGCCGCTGCCATCGAGTATTTCAGTGCTGGCGGGAATATCCAGGTTCGTACCAATAGCCCGGATCAGACCGCCTGCGCACAATACATCGGCGCGGTAACTTTCATCATGGGTAATAACGGTGGCGCCACGGATCAACAGCGACATGTCGAGTTCCTCACAGGCTTGACCGGCTTGTGCCAGTTCTAAGTGTTGTATTGCTGCTTGCCGATGGTCGGTTAATTCCTGTCATCGGTGACAGGAATAGAAACTAGCCCGAGTTTTTCGATTGGGCAAGAAGATTTTTTATAAGCATATATCGTTTTCAAACTGTTGATTTTTAATGATAAAAATCAATAATCACCAAAATGTAGCGACCTCTCACCATTTTGACGCACTTGACAGGTTCTTAAGTTGAGCAACATTTCCTATTGCAAATCAGACGCTTGAGACATGCCTCTTGACGGGCAGGGGAAATAAAAATAATTGTGTTGCACCAGATTGAGTCCTGATGGTTCGGGCAACTTGCGCACTATTTAGCCTGAGTAAGGCGGCAAGTACCGAAGGCGCAATCGGAAAGCTGATAAACATCAGTACGTTATATTAGCGGTGCGGGTGCGGTAACGGTTGTCGGCACGGTTATTGAGTGCAGAGGCGGCTGGCCGGGCCCGTGATGTCATGTTGTTTACGAGGTACTCCGGCCGCCTGCACCCAACTGCAGGCGCGCAACAATAATTCGAAAAAACCGTGGAGCGGCCATGCAACAGAACAGATCGCAAGTCATTGAACGCAACGGCCTGTACGAACTCGACGCCGGCCCCGACGTCCTCGACAGCCCTCGCTACAACCACGACATGGCACCGACCAAGGTGCACGAACGCACCTGGAACAAGTGGCACATCACCGCGCTGTGGGTCGGTATGTCGATCTGCGTGCCCACGTATACGCTGGGTGGCGTGCTCACTGCGTACTTCGGGCTGTCGGTGGGCGAGGCGCTGATGGCGATCCTGCTCGCGAACATCGTGGTGCTGATTCCGCTGACGCTGAACGCCTTTCCGGGCACCAAGTACGGCATACCGTTTCCGGTGTTGTTGCGGTCGTCATTCGGCATCCTCGGCTCCAATGTGCCGTGCCTGATCAGGGCGTTGGTGGCCTGTGGCTGGTTTGGTATCCAGACCATGTTTGGCGGGTTGGCGATCCACCTGTTCCTGGGCTCGATCTTCGAGGGGTGGAAGTCCCTTGGCGGCACCGGCGAGGTGATCGGTTTCATGATTTTCTGGTGCCTGAACCTATGGGTGGTGCTGCGTGGCGCCGAATCGATCAAGCGCCTGGAAACCTTGTCGGCGCCGTTGCTGGTGGCGGTGGGCATCGGCCTGCTGGTGTGGGCGATGCCCAACGTGTCGATCAGCGAATTGATGGCGATCCCGCCCAAGCGTCCCGAGGGTGCGAGCCTGACCGGTTACTTCATGGCCGGGCTCACCGCGATGGTAGGGTTCTGGGCCACCTTGTCACTGAACATTCCCGATTTCAGCCGCTACGCCAAAAGCCAGAAGGACCAGATTCTCGGGCAGATTTTCGGCCTGCCGCTGACCATGTTCCTGTTCGCCGCCCTCGGCGTGATCATGACCGCCGCTTCGGTGAAACTGGTGGGCGTGAGCGTGTCCGATCCGGTGACACTGATCGGGCATATCCAGAGCCCGGTGTGGGTGGCCGTGGCCATGGCGCTGATCATCGTCGCCACCTTGTCCACCAACACCGCCGCGAACATTGTCTCGCCCACCAATGACTTCCAGAACATCGCGCCCAAGCTGATCAACCGCACCACGGCGGTGATCCTCACCGGCCTGGTCGGGCTGGCGTTGATGGCCCATGAGCTGCTGAAGAAACTCGGCCTGATCGTTTCCGAGGTGAGCCTGGAGACCGTCTACTCCAACTGGTTGCTCGGCTATTCCAGCCTGCTGGGGCCGATCGCCGGGATCATGGTGGTGGACTATTTCATCACCCGCAAACAGCAACTGGACCTGGCCGGCCTGTATCGCGATGACGTGTACCCGGCATGGAACTGGAGCGGTTTCATCGCCTTCGGCGTGCCGGTGGTGCTGACCTTGCTGTCGTTGGGCAGCGATGCGTTCAGCTGGTTCTACAGCTATGGCTGGTTTACCGGTTCGGCGCTGGGTGGGTTGTTGTATTACGGCCTGAATGCCAAGCGCGGGGCCACGCTGGTCACCGTCAATCCATAAGAAGAAATGTAGCCTGAGGAGATCCCCATGAACGCTGCCCTGGACGCTCTGCAATCCACCCATCAGCACATCAACCGCGACCGCCTGTGGCAATCGCTGATGGACCTGGCCAGGCTCGGCGCCACGCCCAAGGGGGGTGTGTGTCGCCTGGCCCTCACCGACCTCGACCGCAAGGCCCGCGATCTGTTCGTGCAGTGGTGCGAAGACGCCGGCTGCACCGTGACCGTCGACGGCATCGGCAATATCTTCGCCCGCCGCCCCGGACGCAACCCTGACCTGCCGCCGGTGATGACCGGCAGCCATATCGACACCCAGCCCACCGGCGGCAAGTTCGACGGTTGCTTTGGCGTGCTGGCGGGGGTGGAAGTGCTGCGTACGCTCAATGACCTCAAGCTGGAGACCGAGGCACCGTTGGAAGTGGTGGTGTGGACCAACGAAGAAGGTTCGCGCTTCCCGCCCTGCATGATGGGCTCGGGGGTGTTTGCCGAGAAATTCACCCTGGCCGATACCTTGGCCAAGGTCGACGTGGATGGCGTCAGTGTGGGTGATGCGCTGAATGCGATTGGCTATGCGGGCTCGCGGCCGGTCAGCGGGCACAAGGTGGGAGCGTATTTCGAGGCGCATATCGAACAAGGGCCGATCCTTGAGGATGAGAAGAAGACGATTGGCGTGGTGCTCGGCGCCTTGGGGCAGAAGTGGTTCGACCTGAAACTGCGCGGCGTCGAGGCGCATGCGGGGCCGACGCCGATGCACCTGCGCAAGGATGCCCTGGTGGGCGCGGCAGCGGTGGTGGCGGCGGTGAATGCAGCCGCATTGGGGCACCAACCTCATGCATGTGGGACGGTAGGTTGCCTGCAGGCTTATCCGGGATCGCGCAACGTCATTCCCGGTGAAGTGCGCATGACCCTGGATTTTCGTCACCTGGAGCCGGCGCGCCTGGACTCGATGATCAGTGAGGTGCGCAAGGTCATTGAGGACACCTGCACCAAGCATGGGCTCAGTTTCGAGATGGAGCCCACCGCTGACTTCCCGCCGCTGTATTTCGATCAGGGCTGCGTAGACGCGGTGCGCAATGCCGCCAATGGCCTGGGCTTGTCGAACATGGATATCGTCAGCGGGGCAGGGCACGACGCAATTTTCGTCGCCGAACTGGGCCCGGCGGGGATGATTTTCGTGCCGTGTGAAGGTGGCATCAGCCATAACGAAATCGAGAATGCTGCACCGGATGACCTGGCGGCGGGATGTGCGGTGTTGTTGCGCGCGATGGTTGCAGCGTCAGCCGCTATCGCCAGCGGCAAGCTGGCCGCCTGAAATGCAGTAAAAAATGTGGGAGGGGGCAAGCCCCCTCCCACAATGAGTGTGTGTTCGGCTTTATATCCAGATTGCATCCCACAGCGGGTAGTCGCCAATCTTCTCTACCAACCCTGCCCTCAATGGGTTAGCCACCACATACCTGGCCATTTTCACCAAGTCATCTTCCTTGCGCAGTGCCCGGTCGTGGAAGCTTTCCTGCCAGAGTCTTCCCTTGCGTCCGCTTAGGCCGTTGACGGACCGCGTGCTCTTGGATTTCACCTGCCGCATCAGGTCCGCCAACGAGCCTTTTTTCAACTCAATAAGCCAATGAAAGTGGTCAGGCATGATCACCCACGCCAGCGAGTTTGCGAGCCCTCGGTACTGAGCCAGGCGAAACTGCCAGACCACCAGTCGACCGAGGTGGAAGTCGCTGAATATCGGTAGGCGTTCGTGGGTGTTGGTGGTGATGAGGTAGATGCGGTTGGGTTCGCTGAAGCGTCCGATGCGCAGCCGATGTGAAGCGGGTAAATCTGCCATTCCCTGGCCCTCTCAAGGTGTGTTCAGAGAGGCTAGATCGGTGTGTAAAAGGCTGATTGGCCGGCCTTTGGCAGGATGTGTCTGGAAGAACGCCATCGGGGGCAAGCCCCCTCCCACATTGGTTCTGCGGGGTTCATACATTGTGTGTCTGGCACAGGAGCAGGGTGGAAGGGGGCAAGCCCCCTCCCGCATTGGTTCTGCGGGGTTCATACATTGTGTGTCTGGCACAGGACAAGTGTGGGAGGGGGCTTGCCCCCGATTGCGGTAGTTCAGTTGACAGTTATGTGACTGACCCACCGTATCAGGCGCCCGGCTGCCAGCCACCGCCAAGTGCCGTCACCAACCCCACACTCGCCTGCAACTGCCGCGTCTGCACCGCCTGCAAGGTGCGCTGCGCCTGTAACGCTGCCGTCTGCGCCGTCACCACATCCAGATAACTCACGGCCCCCGCCTCGTAGCTGTTCATCGCCAGCGCCTGGGTGTGCTGCGCCGCGTCCGCTGCTGCCTGCTCATCCAAGGCTTCCTGCTGCAGATCTCGCAATTGCCCCAGATTATCTTCCACTTCGCGCACGGCCTTCAGCACCTGGCTGCGGTAGTGTGCCGATGCCTCTTCGAATTCGGCTTTGGCCTGGCGCTCGTTGGCGCTCAGGCGGCCGCCGTCAAAGATCGGCAGGTTCACCAGCGGCCCCAGCGCCCAGTAGCGATTACCGGCGGACAGCAGGTTGCCGACGCCTTGCGTCTGCCCGCCAATCAACCCGGTCAGGCTGAAATCCGGATACCACGCTGCCTTCGCTACGCCGATGTTGGCGTTGGCGGCAAACACCCGCCGTTCCGCCGCTGCAATATCCGGCCGACGTTGCAGGAGATGGCTTGGCAGCTGCGATGGAATGCCCGGCAGTGCAATCAATTGCGGGCTCGGCGGCACGGAGAACTCGCTGGCCGCCACGCCCACCAGTTCACCGATGGCATGCTCGGTCAGGTTGCGTTGCCCGCGGACTTCATCCAACTGCGCCTTGGCTTCGGCCAGTTGATTCTGTGCACGCGTCAGGTCCAGCTCCGAGGCGATCTGACCCTCATACCGGCTGCGGGTCAGTTGCAGGGCCTGGCTGAAATCATCCAGCGAACGCTTGAGAATCCGCGCCTGTGCATCCAGCCCATTGAGCTGCACATACAGGCTCGCCAGTTGATGCTGCAAGCTCAGGCGCGCCACCGCCAGGTCGTCACCCGACGCTTGCGCCTGGGCGTCACCTGCCGCCACCTGGTTGCGGATTTTGCCCCACAGGTCCAGGTCGTAACTCAACGAAAACCCTGCGCTATTGCTGTTGTACACCGACGGCTGCGTGGTCCCGCGTAGCGGCCGTGAATCCGACTGGCGCTGGCGCAACGGCTGTGCGCTGGCGGTGATCTGCGGGAACAGCCCGGCATGCAGTTGGCTGGCGTACGCCTGGGACGCATCGAAGTGCGCCAGTGCCGCCGCCAGGTCCTGGTTGGCCTTGAGCAGTTGCTGTTGCAGGTCGTTCAGGCGCGAATCGTGGTAGAGCTTCCACCATTCGGGTGCCAATTGATCGGACGGTTGCGCGCTGTGCCAGGGACCGTCGCTGGTCTGTTCGCGGTAGTGCGCAGGCAGGTCAATCGGCGGCACCTTGTAGCTGGGCGCCATCGAGCAACCCTGTAACGCCAGCAGCATCAGTGCAACGAGGGGCTTAAGCCTTGGGCGCATGCGTACCTCCAGCGGCGTCGGCCAGTTGCACCGGGTCGCCTTCGCGCAGGGCGTCGGGCGGGTTGTCGACCACGCGGTCGGCGGGTTTCAGGCCCTGGTCAATGACCAGGCGTTCACCGAGGTCGAGGCCGATATGGATGTCTTGCAAGTGCACATGATTCTGCGCATCCAGCACCGCCACTTGCGTGCCCTGGGCGCGGAAGATCAACGCGCTGGCCGGGATGCTCACGCCATGGGTGTCCGCCGGGATCGGCAGGGTCGCTTCGGCGTAATCGCCGGGCAGCAGCTCGCCGTTGGGGTTGTCGGCCACGAACTGCGCGAGCAGGGTGCCGGAGCGCCGGTCGATGGCAGTGGAGTCGCCGATCAGGCGCGCCTTGAAGTGCTCGCCAGGATGCTCGGGTACCGTCAGCTCGGCTTCAAGGCCGGGGTGGATGACCGCGGCGTAGTTCTGCGGCACCGGTACATACAGGCGCAGTTGGTGGGTGTCGGCGATGTTGAACAGCTCCGGGTCGCTGTCGGTGTCGGCCTTGATCAACTGGCCGATATCGGTGTTACGTGCGGTGATGGTGCCGGCGAACGGCGCGCGGATAGTCTTGTAGCTTTCCAGTGCGGTCAGCCTGGCGTAGTCGGCAGCGGCGGCCTCGGCGTTGGCTTTGGCGGCGGCGGCATTGGAAGTTTTCTCATCGGCTTCTTGGCGCGACACCGAGTGGCTCGCCAGCAAGTTCTGCCAGCGCGTGGCGGTGGTGGCGGCCAGGCGCGCGTTGGCCTGTTCCTGCACCAGGCGTGCGTGGGTCTGCGCCAGTTGTTGGTCGAGGTCGGGGCTGTCGATCTCGGCAAGGATTTGCCCGGCTTTGACCCGCGTCCCGATGTCGGCTTTCCAGTCCTTGAGGTAACCGCTGACCCGCGCATGGATCGGTGCCTTGCTCCAGGCTTCCAGGTGCGCGGGCAGGCGCAGGGTATCGCCGGCCGCATTCTGCTGCGGTTGGAACACCATCACCTGCGGGATGGCGGCGGTCTCGGTCCAGGCCGTGACCGACTGTTCGTGCAAGGTACGGGCGTGCAGGCCGTTGGCGACCAACAGGGCGGCCAGGGTCAGGCCGCCGACACCCATGAGCATCAGACGCTTGCGCGAGGGTTTGTGATCAGACGACATGAGACGTTTCTCCAGCTGTAGCACGATTAGGGTGACGACCGTGGACCAGGCTGAAGACCACGGGTACAAACAACAGGGTGGCGGTGGTGGCGAGGATCAGGCCACCGATCACCGCACGGCCGAGCGGGGCGTTCTGTTCTTCGGACATCGCCAGGGGCAACATGCCGATGATCATCGCCAGGGCGGTCATGCACACCGGACGAAAACGCGTGTAGCCGGCTTCCAGCGCCGCCTTCAATGCATCGCCATGTTCGGCCAGGCGTTCGCGGCAGAAACTCACCACCAGGATCGAGTTGGCGGTGGCGACGCCCATGCACAGGATCGCCCCGGTCAATGCCGGCACCGACAAGGACGTGCCGCTGAGGAACAGCATCCACACGATCCCCGCCAGCGCCGCCGGCAAGGCGGTGATGATCACGAACGGGTCGACCCATGATTGGAAGTTGACCACGATCAGCAGGTAGATCAGCACCACCGCACCGAGCAGGCCAAAACTCAAGCCGCTGAACGCTTCATGCAGTGCATCGATCTGCCCATGCAGGCTGATCACCGCGCCTTTGGGGCGCATGGCGGCGGTGTCATCCAGCACTTTCTGCACGTCACGGGCCACGCCGCCGAGGTCGCGGCCTTGCACGTTGGCATACAGGTCCAGGGTCGGCTCGATGTTGTAGTGGGTCACCACCGCCGGGCTCTGCACACGGGAGATGGTGGCTACACCGCCGAGGATCTGCGACTGGCCGTTAGCACCGGTCACCGGCAGGGCTTCCAGCGAGGGCAGGCTGTCGAGGCGGTATTGCGGGGTGGCCGCGACGATGGAATAGGACACACCGTTGGCCGGGTTGAGCCAGAAGGTCGGCGCCACCTGGGAACTGCCGGCGAGGGACGCCACCATGCTGTTGGTCACGTCGCGCTCGGTGATACCCAGGCCATTGGCGCGCAGGCGGTCGACGTTCACCTGCAGCGACGGGTAGCCGGTGGATTGCTGGATACGCAGGTCGGCGATGCCCGGTACGTTTCGCAGGCGTCGCTCAAGCTCCACTGCATAGGCGCGGTTTTCTTCATCACTGCGCCCGGAGATCTTCACGTCCAGCGGAGCCGGGGCGCCAAAGTTGAGAATCTGGCTGCTGATGTCCGCCGGCAGGAACGCAAAGTGGCTGCCGGGGAAACTTTGCGGCAGGGCTTCACGCAGTTTTTTCACGTAATCGGCGGTGGGCGCATGGTCCTTTTTCAGGGTGACCTGTATATCGCCATCCTGCGGACCGATGGTGCCGCTGCTGCTGTAGGCCATGTCGATGCCGCTGAGCGGAATGCCGATGTTGTCGACGATGGTGTCCAACTCTTCGGCGGGGATGACTTCGCGGATCCGCGCTTCGATGCGGTCGAAGGCCGCGGCGCTTTCTTCGATACGTGTGCCCAGTGGCAAGCGTACGTGCAGGGCCAGGGCGCCGGCGTCGGTGGCCGGGAAAAAATCCTGGCCCAGGCTCGGCAGCAGCAGGAACGACGCCAGCACACAGGCCAGGAAGCCTACGATAAAACGCTTGCGATTGCCCAGCGCCAAGGTCAGCAAGCCGTGGTAGGTGTCGCGGATATTCGAGAAGTGACGCTCGAAGCCCTGCTGGAAATTCAGCACTGATTGCAGCACGCGATTGCGCGGTTTCGGGTGCTGTTCACCCTCGTGGTGGTTGATGAATTCATCTTCCGGGTGATGCCCGGCGCCTGGCTCCGGCGTGTGTGGCTTGAGCAGGAACATCGCCAGGGTCGGCACCAGCGTCCGCGAGAGGATGAACGAACTGGCCATGGCAAAGATCACCGCCAGGGCCATCGGCCGGAACAGGTAACCGGCGATGCCTTGCAGCAGGAACATCGGCACGAACACGATGCAGATGCACAGCAGCGAGACGAACGCCGGGCCGACAATTTGCGCGGCACCGTCGAGGATCGCGGTCTTCACCGCCTTGCCTTGCTCCAGATGCCAGTTGATGTTTTCGATGGTCACCGTGGCGTCGTCCACCAGGATGCCCACGGCCAGCGCCAGCCCGCCCAACGTCATCACGTTGAGGGTTTGCCCGCTGGCCGCCAGCAACGCGATGGCCGAGAGCACGGCCAAGGGAATTGACGCGGCGATGATCAGCGTCGAGCGCCAGCTGCCGAGGAACAGCAGGATCATCGCACTGGTCAGCAGCGCGGCAATGATGCCTTCCTGGGCCACGCTGCCCACCGATTGCTTGACGAACACCGATGCGTCGCCGAGCAGCGAGGTCTTCAGCGATGGCGGCAGGGTTTCGTTGATGCGCGGCAACATCTGGCGGATGCCGTCGATGATCGACAGGGTGGAAATGCTGCCGTTTTTCAGCGCCGGCATCAGCACGGCGCGGTGGCCGTCGACGCGCACAATATTGGTCTGCGGTGGCGAGCCGTCACGCACGTGCGCCACCTGGCCAATCGTGATCAGCGCACCGTCGACGGTCTTGATCGGCAGGTCGTTGAGTTCGTCGATGGCCTTGGGGCTGTTGTTGAGCAGGATCGTGTATTCGTCGGGGCCGAGTTTGGCGGTGCCCACCGGGATGATCTGGTTCTGCAGTGCCAGGGCGTTACCCACGTCCTGCGCCGACAGGCCTTTGGCAGCCAGCGCCTGCGGGTCGAGGTCGAGGGTGATCTGGCGTTGCTTGCCACCCATCGGTGTCGGCATGGCCAGGCCGGGCAGGGAACTGAGCGGCAAGCGAATGTTGTTCTGCACCAGGTCGCGGATCTTGGCTTCCGAGAGGCTGGGGCTGGAGAACGCCATTTGCAGGATCGGCACCGTGGAGGCGCTGTAGTTGAGGATCAGCGGCGGCGTGATGCCGGGTGGCATTTGCTTGAGCACGGTTTGTGAAACCGCCGTCACTTGGGCATTGGCGGTGCGGATATCCACGCCGGGCTGGAAGAAAATCTTGACGATGCCCATGCCGGGCAGCGATTGCGATTCGATATGTTCGATGTCGTTGACGGTGGTGCTCAGGGAGCGTTCGTAGGTGTAGATCACCCGGCCGGCCATGGCGTCCGGCGACAGGCCGTTGTACTGCCAGACCACGGCGACCACGGGGATGCCGATATCCGGGAAAACATCAGTAGGGGTACGCAGGGCCGCCATTGGCCCGATGATGCAGATGAAGATGGCCAACACGATAAAGGTGTATGGCTTTTGCAGTGCGGTCTTTACCAGCCCGAGCATGCGTGAAACCTCCGGAAGGAGCAGGATTGCAAACCCCGGCAGTCTCACGCGACCCACCTAACACGCACCTTTCAGCCAGGTGAAGGAACATTTAGGTTAGGGCTGAAGATCGTTTCATATGTATTCATTTGTTCTACAAAGGGCAGCTCCTCAAGCTTGCAACCCATCGGACACATTGTCTTTCTTTGGAGCCCTGCCATGTCACTCAAACCTTTATTGTTGATTCCTGCCCTTGGTGCTGTGCTGTTGTTGTCGGCATGTGCCGGCCCGATCCCCAAGGCTGACCCGAGCGAAGCGTGGATCGGTCTGAAAGAAGAAGCGCCGAATGACCTGATGGCCGAGCGGGTAGATGGCAAGCGCGTGGATGACGGACGCTTTTTTGAAGTGCCACCAGGCGATCATCGCCTGGATGTGACGCTGTTCGAGGAAGAACCCGGCGACGACAATCAGCAGGACTGCCAGGGGCGTGTCGAGTACAAGCACTTCAAGGCGGGTGAGCACTACACCCTGGTCGAATCCAGCCTGGGTACTACCGTGCGTGCGTCCTTGATGGACGGGCACGGCAAGGAAGTTGCGGCCACTCAGGACTTCAATTGCATGCCAGGCTAGGCGTGATGCACCGCGGCCTTGTGAGGCTTGGCGGGTGCCGTCGGTTTGACGTGGGGGTGATGGTGCCGGCGGGTAATGCGCAACACCCCCCACAGCATGGCGCCGGCTACCGCCAGCCAACCGCAGATCAACAGGAAAATCGTCGTTGCAAGGCTCATTCGGGCCTCCTTTCGCCCCGCAGGGGGCACACACAGTCTTCTCAATGGACAGTCTAGCTACCTGGCGGTTGCCTGCTATTGACCAATGGTCGAGTGCGACCAACTTCTTTGCTATATCCACGCCCCCTGCACAATCGCGATTGGGCTATGATCAGGGCCCTTACCGGCAGTCGATCAAGAGAGTAGAAAATTGCGGTTACGGTCGAACCTGAAAACATCCTTGTTAATTGCTTGTGCCCTGGGCCTCGCGGCCTGTTCCTCCGCACCGTCGAGGCTGGCGGGCCTGCCGGAGCGAGTCGAACTCAATGGCGTGCCGACCTTTCGCAGCGAGGCTTATCAGAGCGGTCCTACATCGTTAGCCAGCATGCTGTCGCAACAAGGCATTGTCATGACACCGGGGTTGCTGGATAAGCCATTGCATCTGCCGGGCGGTGAAGCGGACCTTGAACGCAACATGCAGGTACTGGCGCGTGAGTACGGGCTGATGGTGTATCCGCTGGATGCGAAGCTGACGGCGGTGCTGGCACAGGTGGCGGCGGGTTATCCGGTGATGGCGCGGATTGGTGGCGGGTTGTGGTCCGACGCGCATTACGTGGTAGTGGTGGGGTTCAATCAGCAGAAAAGCACGGTGCTGCTGCGCTCAGGCATGGATCGGCGCCTGTTGATGAGCTTCGGCGACTTCGAGTCAAAATGGAAAAGTGCCGGGAACTGGGCAATCCTCACCCAGCGCCCGAGCCAACTGCCAGCCAACGTCGACGCGCAGCGGTGGCGGGATGCGGCTGGCGCGACGGCCCAGGCCGGGCAGGAGCGGGCGGCGGCGCAGGCACTGAAGGTGTTGGCGGAAAGCAAATAAAAAACGGCGCTATCAAGCGCCGTTTCTTATGGTCGGTTATCGACGCGCTTCTGCAGCATTCGGCCGATTTTTCAGGTTCTTGTCGGCCTTGTAGCGCAACGCCACATCCGGCACCGACCCGCTCTTGCCGGTTTCAACCCAATTGCGGATACGGCTGGCATCGGCAAAGTGGGTGAATTTGCCGAAAGCGTCCAGGATCACCAATGACACCGGGCGGTTGCCCATGCTGGTCACCAGCACCAGGCAGTGGCCGGCCTGGTTGGTGAAGCCGGTCTTGGTCAGCTTGATGTCCCAATTGGCGCGGTTGATCAGGTGGTCGGTGTTGGAGAAGCCCAGGGTGTAGTTGGGCTTGCGGAACGACACGGTCTTTTCCTTGGTGGTGCTCAATTGGCTCAGCAAGGGGTAGTGACGCGCGGCGGCGAGCAGTTTGCTCAGGTCACGGGCGGTGGACACGTTGTGGATCGACAGGCCGGTGGGTTCCACATAGTGAGTGCTGGTCATGCCCAGCGCCTTGGCCTTGGCGTTCATCGCGGCAATAAACGCCGGGTAACCGCCTGGATAGTGATGCGCCAGGCTAGCGGCGGCGCGGTTCTCCGAGGACATCAGGGCGATCAGCAGCATTTCTTTACGTGACATCTCGCTGCCGATTTTCACCCGGGAAAACACGCCTTTCATTTCCGGCGTGTCCTTGATGTTGATATCGATGTATTCATCCATGTTCTGCTTGGCTTCCAGGACCACCAGGCCGGTCATCAACTTGCTCACCGAGGCGATCGGCACCACCACGTCGGGGTTGCTGGAATAAATGACCTTGTTGGTCTGCAGGTCCACCAGCATGGCGCTGCCGGAGGCGATTTGCAGTTTGGAGGTATCACGCGGGGCCTGGGTGGTTTCGGCGGCGTGAGCGAAAGTGCCTGTAAACGCAAAAAATAGGCTGACGATAGAGAGACGAATTTTCACGCGGATGAACTCGCTAAAAAAGTAAGGAAATACCGTTCGGGAACGGTTTTTGGATAAATGCCGTTACATTTTAGGAGTATGGATCAGAAACTGTCGAATGTTCTTCTGGAACCAGACGAAAGTGCTTAAAAACTAAGAAAAAACAGGATTTATTACGGGCAATAAAAAGCCCTGCGATAAAGCATAATGCTGTTCACTTAAGCATTTGAGTCCCGGCCGGGCTTTATAGAGAATCCGATGTCAGACTCCTGGCATCGGATTTTTTTATGCCCATTCAGCAGCAGTTGCTCGACCTCGGCGATCTCTTCAACTTTTCTGACCTGAGCACCTTCACTCAGAACATCCCAATCGAGTGGGTAGCGAGTGCGCTGAACCTTTCGGTGCAAGCCACCATACGGCGGCGCCGCTTGCCGAGTGACCAAGTTCTTTGGCTGGTTCTGGGCATGGCTTTGTTTCGTGATGAGCCCGTCCACGAGGTCGCCAGGCGTTTGAATATCTGCG
>NZ_FOIH01000010.1:0-306360 GCF_900111535.1 Pseudomonas sp. NFR09 | reverse complement strand
CATTTGCTGTCAAGTGATTATTTTCAGAAGTTTTCGAAGATTTCTTCAACAACTTCAACCACTTGCGCTTCCGATCTCTCGTTAGCGGGAGGCGAATTCTACAGCGTTACACGCTGCTGTCAACACCTCTTTTTCTCCGCTTTCGACCGAGAAGATCGAAACGTTAATAGAGCCAGACAACACTGCCCTATCAACTGCTTCTGGGCTTCGATGAACTGAAGCAAGTCGCTGTCGAATTCTGCGTAACTCTTTGTTTACCAAGGAGTTTTCCGTTTCGACTGCGCCGGAAGTGGGGCGAATTATAGACTTCCAGAATCTGCCGTCAACCCTTAATTACGTTTTTGTTGCAGAAAGTGGTTTTTTCGCAATAAGCCGTGGGATTCGCCGCATTACGGCCGGTATCCGCAGCACTAACAGGAACGCACCTACAGAAGCATAGATAGCCCACTCTTTGAGGTCCGCTCGCACGATCCACAACATATGCAGCAAACCCAGTCCAAGAACTACATACACCAAGCGATGCAGCTTCTTCCAACGCGCCCCCAACCGACGCTGACTGTAACGATTCGACGTCACCGCCAGAACCAACAGGGAAATAAACCCCAGCGCCCCGACAATAATGTAGGGCCGTTTGCGCAACTCCACCCCCAGCTGCGACCAATCCAGCCCAAGCACAAATACACAATAAGCCGCCAGATGCAGCACAACGTAGGCAAAGCACCACAACCCCAGTTGCCGACGCACCGCTATCCACCCCGCCCAACCGCTGAGCTTCTGCAGCGGCGTCATTGCCAGGGTAATCAGTAACAGAATCAACGTGCCGAGCCCCAGCCGATCCACCAATACCTTGCCCGGATCCGGCCCGAGAGCAGAACTCCACGCTTCATAGAGCCAGAAGAGCGGCCAAATCGCCGCTGCTATAAAGACGCCAACACGCCAGATCGGGTAACGCATCAGTAGTTCTTCCGCAGATCGAGACCGGTATAAAGAGAAGCCACCTCATCCGAGTACCCATTGAACATCTGAGTCTCACGTACATTAGGACTGAACAGCCCACTCGGCAGACGACGCTCCCGCGCCTGAGTCCAACGTGGATGATCGACCGTAGGGTTCACGTTCGCGTAGAAGCCATACTCGTCAGCAGCAATGCTCTGCCACGTGGTTTTCGGCTGCTCACTCACGAGACTGATCCGTACAATCGACTTCACACTCTTGAAGCCGTACTTCCAAGGCACCACCAGGCGCAGCGGCGCACCATTCTGATTGGGCAACTCACGCCCATACATACCCACCGCCAGGATCGCCAGAGGATTCATCGCCTCATCCAGACGCAAGCCCTCCACATAAGGCCAATCGATCAAGCCAAAACTCGAACGCTGCCCCGGCATACTTTTGGGATCCTGGAGGGTTTCAAAACGGATGTATTTGGCCTTCGAGGTCGGCTCAACTTGCTTGAGCAGCGCCGAGATGGGAAAACCGATCCATGGAATAACCATCGACCAGGCCTCTACACAGCGCAGACGGTAGATCCGCTCTTCCAACTGATAGGGCTTGATGAAGTCCTCCAGGGCATAACGGCCTGGCTTGGCAACCTCACCATCAATGACAACGCTCCACGGCTCGGTCTTGAGTGAACCGGCATTCGTGGCCGGGTCCCCCTTACCTGTACCGAACTCATAGAAGTTGTTGTAGTGCGTAGCGTCTTTGAAAGGCGTGATCGCCTCGTCCTTCACCGTGATGGCCTGCCATTTTGTGCCTGGCAGTTTCTCGGTAAACCAGCCAGGCGCCTTGCCCGCTTCAACATCGGCATAACGCGAGGCCTCGTCAGCACTGGCCCAACGCGGCAAGCTACTGGCTGCAATGCCGGCAAGCGCACCACCGAGCAAGCTACGGCGAGAGAAATAGAAGGATTCAGGCGTGACATCCGACTCGTGGCAATCGGACGCTTTGGGTAATTTGATTAACATGGCAACTCCGCAGCATTGGAGGACTGATGCACCAATAGACTGCGGAGTATGGGGGAAATTACATTAAGGCAATGTTTTGTCGCGGCGCAGATGCAGCAGGTATTGAACCGGCCCCGAAGCGGCGTACACCAGGAACGCCAGCAACAGGATGCGCGGTGGATCACTGAACACCACGGCAAATACCAGCACTACCGCCAGAATTGCCACGAAAGGTACACGCCCCTTCAAGTCCAGTTCCTTGAAGCTGTTGTACTTGATGTTGCTGACCATCAGCATGCCGGCAGCGGCCACCATCAAGACCACCAGGAACGACATTTTCGAACCCTGGATGCCGTAATCACTGAAAGCCCAGACGATACCTGCCACCACACCCGCAGCAGCAGGGCTGGCCAGACCGATGAAGTAACGCTTGTCGGCGGTCCCAACCTGGGTGTTGAAGCGCGCCAGGCGCAGGGCAGCACCGGCGACATAGATGAAGGCAACCATCCAGCCAACCTTACCCATATCACCCAACGCCCAGGCAAACGCCAGCAACGCGGGGGCGACACCAAACGCAACCATGTCCGACAGCGAGTCGTACTCGGCACCGAAGGCGCTTTGTGTGTTGGTCATGCGCGCCACACGGCCATCAAGGCCGTCGAGCACCATGGCCACGAAGATTGCGATGGCAGCAAAACCGAAATACTTGCTGGCACTCGCCGCATCACCCGCCGCCAGAGCACTCTGCGCGCTCATGGAATTGATGATGGAATAGAACCCGGCAAACAGGTTCGCCGTGGTGAACAGGTTGGGCAGAAGATAGATGCCACGATGCCGGACCTTGCGACCTTCCGCGTCATGCCCTTCTTCGACATGTTCATCGATCGGCAGCAGGCTTTCGGCGTCAGGAGCCTGGCTTGGCTCTTCGGGACGTTCGCTCATGGACTTTACCTTGCAACGGTGTGAAAAAAGTTCGACAGATACTTGCGGCGAGTGTTCGCCCGCAAACGATGCAGCTTTATACCAGAACCCGCCGCCCAAACGAAAAAACGCGGCCTAGGCCGCGTTTTCCCTTGATACGTACGACTTAGTTCTTGGCTTTGTCGACGATCTTGTTGGCACCGATCCACGGCATCATGGAGCGCAGTTGCTCGCCGATGACTTCGATACCGTGAGCGGCGTTATTACGACGCTTGGCGGTCATCGAAGGGTAGCCGGTAGCACCTTCGCTGATGAACATTTTGGCGTATTCGCCGTCCTGAATACGTTTCAGGGCGTTGCGCATGGCCTGACGGGACTCGGCGTTGATCACTTCCGGGCCAGTCACGTACTCGCCGTATTCGGCGTTGTTGGAGATCGAGTAGTTCATGTTGGCGATACCGCCTTCGTACATGAGGTCAACGATCAGCTTCAGTTCATGCAGGCATTCGAAGTAGGCCATTTCCGGCGCGTAGCCAGCTTCAACCAGGGTTTCGAAACCGGCTTTTACCAACTCGACGGTACCGCCGCACAGTACGGCTTGCTCGCCGAACAGGTCGGTTTCAGTCTCGTCCTTGAAGGTGGTTTCGATGATGCCGGTACGACCGCCACCCACGCCAGCGGCGTAGGACAGTGCCACGTTCTTGGCGTTGCCCGATGCGTCCTGGTAGATCGCGATCAGGTCAGGAATACCGCCGCCCTTGACGAACTCGGAACGTACAGTGTGACCCGGCGCTTTTGGCGCGATCATGATCACGTCCAGGTCGGCGCGTGGCACGACCTGGTTGTAGTGGATCGCGAAGCCGTGGGAGAAGGCCAGGGTGGCGCCCTTCTTGATGTTCGGCTCGATTTCGTTCTTGTACAGCGCGGACTGGAACTCGTCCGGGGTCAGGATCATGACCAGGTCGGCAGCAGCAACAGCGGAAGCGACGTCAGTCACTTTCAGGCCGTGGGCTTCAGCCTTGGCAACAGTGGCCGAGCCTTTGCGCAGGCCAACGGTCACGTCAACGCCGGAATCTTTCAGGTTGCACGCTTGAGCGTGGCCCTGGGAACCGTAGCCGATGATGGCGACTTTCTTGCCCTGGATGATCGACAGGTCACAATCTTTATCGTAATAAACTTTCATGAGGTTCCTCTATATATCCAGGCCGTAAGGCCATTCGCTAATTTGGGTTAGATGCTGAGTACTTTGTCGCCACGGGCAATCCCGGTGACACCACTGCGTACCGTTTCCAGAATCGAGGCCGTCCCGATCGACTGGATGAAGCTGTCCAGCTTGTCGCTTGTACCGGTCAGTTGAACGGTATAAACGCTGGCGCTCACATCGACGATCTGCCCGCGATAGATGTCGGTCGTGCGCTTGATCTCGGCACGTTGGGCACCCGTAGCCTTGACTTTAACCAGCATCAGCTCGCGCTCGATGTGGGCACTCTCCGACAGGTCGACCAGCTTGACCACTTCGATCAGCTTGTTGAGGTTCTTGGTAATCTGCTCGATCACCTCATCGTGGCCCACAGTGGTCAACGTCAGACGCGACAGGGTCGGGTCTTCGGTCGGAGCCACGGTCAGGCTTTCGATGTTGTAGTTACGCTGCGAAAACAGGCCGACAACACGAGACAGAGCGCCGGGTTCGTTCTCCAGAAGCAGGGAGATAATGTGCCGCATGATTAAGTACGCTCCGTCTTGTTCAGCCACATGTCGCGCATAGAGCCGTCCTTGATCTGCATCGGGTAGACGTGCTCGCTGGTATCCACCTGAATATCGATGAATACCAGGCGGTCCTTCATGGCGAACGCCTCTTCCATCTTCGGCTTCAGATCTTTCAAATCAGTGATGCGAATGCCGACGTGGCCATAGGCTTCAACCAATTTTACGAAATCCGGCAACGACTCCATGTAGGAATGGGAGTGACGGCTGTTGTAGCTCATGTCCTGCCATTGACGAACCATGCCCAGCACGCCGTTGTTCAGGCAGACGATCTTCACGGGAAGGCCGTACTGCAGGCACGTCGACAGTTCCTGGATATTCATCTGGATGCTGCCTTCACCGGTGACGCACGCGACGTCGGTGTCTGGGAAGCTCAGTTTCACGCCCATGGCCGCAGGAAAACCAAAGCCCATCGTGCCCAGGCCACCGGAGTTGATCCAGCGGTTAGGCTTGTCGAACTTGTAGTACTGCGCGGCGAACATCTGGTGCTGGCCCACGTCGGAGGTCACAAAGGCGTCGCCCTTGGTCACTTCGCACAGGGTCTCGATCACGGTTTGTGGCTTGATGATGCTGCCGTCACCCTTGTCGTAAGGGAACAGGCCGCGATCACCGCGCCATTCGTCGATCTGCTTCCACCAGCTGGCAACGGATTCCTTGTTCGGCGCCTCGCCGATGTCCTTGAGCGCGGCAACCATTTCGGTCAACACGCTTTCAACAGGACCTACGATCGGCACGTCGGCCTTGATGGTCTTGGAAATGGACGCCGGGTCGATGTCGATATGGATGATCTTGGCATTCGGGCAGAACTTGCTCGCACCGTTGATCACACGGTCATCGAACCGCGCACCCACGGCCAGGATCACGTCGGCATGGTGCATGGTCAGGTTGGCGGTGTAGCTGCCGTGCATGCCGAGCATCCCGACGAACTGACGGTCCGTACCCGGGAAGGCGCCGAGGCCCATCAGGGTGTTGGTGACCGGCAGGTTGAGCAGCTTGGCCAGTTCGGTCAGCTGTGCAGAACCGCCGCCCAGGATCACACCACCACCGGAGTACAGCACTGGGCGCTTGGCCGCCAACAGCATTTCTGCCGCCTTGCGGATTTGCCCCGAGTGCCCGCGGACCGCCGGGCTGTAGGAGCGCAGCTTGGCTTTCTTCGGGAAGATGTATTCGAATTTTTCGGCCGGGTTGGTCATGTCCTTGGGGATATCGACCACCACAGGACCCGGACGACCGGACTGTGCGAGGTAGAAGGCCTTTTTCATGACTTCCGGGATTTCCGAAGGATGCTTGATCATGAAGCTGTGTTTCACGATCGGCCGGGAGATACCGATCATGTCGGTTTCCTGGAATGCATCGGTCCCCACCATGGTGCTGGGCACCTGGCCGGAAATGACCACCATCGGGATAGAGTCCATATACGCAGTCGCGATGCCGGTGATGGCATTGGTTGCGCCAGGGCCGGACGTTACCAGTACCACGCCGGCTTTACCGGTGGCACGGGCATAACCGTCAGCCATATGGGTCGCGGCCTGTTCGTGGCGAACCAGGATGTGGGTAACAGCCGGTTCCTTGAACAGTGCGTCGTAAACATGCAGCAGAGCACCACCTGGGTACCCGTAGATATAGTCGACGCCTTCGTCACGCAAAAAGCGGACGAGCATCTCACCGCCAGATAAAAGCTCCACGTTGTTCACCTCTAAAACGCCAGAATACCGTCCGTTGAAAACCGACGGGTCTTAATAGGTTTACTTCTCAACAGAGCATGAGCGACGGTGGTCGCCGACTACGTCAGCACTGACTGAGCAAGTATTGGGATCGTCCCAAGTGTTGCGGGCTTTTCCCACCCAGCGCGAGGTAACGCGTTGCGGGTGTAACAGGTCGGCGCGGATGTGCGCCTCATGATCTGCTGAGCGGGCCTGCTTCTGGCAGTCCCGATACAGCGGACTTTGGATTCTTCTGTTTCAGGCCCTTCAAGTCAAGCAATAATTGCGCTTTTTTCCAACTAAGCGCATGAGAACGTAGAAGAAAGGGCTTTGAGGAGGGATAAAACTCGCCTGAATGTCGTCAAGCGGTAGAAATATGCGCAAGACTGCCGAAAAAGCCGGCAGTCAGGCAATTAACGAGCGTCGACGATCAGTTGATCGAACTTTTTCAGCGCATTGCGTAAGCCAAGGCTTTCCAGCGGGCGATCGGCGTAAACCATCTCGGCCATTTCCAGAATGCCCGACGCATTGGGCAGCGGCAGGTCCTGTTCGAGGATCTGCTTCATGCGTACCAGGAATATCCATTGCAGCCACTGGTGAAAGTCCAGAGTGTCCACCGAAAAGGGTTCGACACTGCTGAGCGCCTCGACGCTGGGGGACACCTCGTCCCACCAGCCCTGGACACGCAACTCTCGCTCGATCAGCAATAACTGTTCGGCAATCGCGGGAAACCGTGCATCCATCAGAGACTGACCTTGGCTTTCTGGCGCGCCTGGGCGGCACCGGCGGCGTCGCCTTGTGCGGCGCGCGCGTCACCAATCAAGGCCCACAGGCTGGCTTGCAGGTCGGGACGACCATTGGCCAAGGTCAGGCCACGACGCGCGAATTGCTCGGCCTGCGGCGCATCGCCCTGGGCCATGCGCACCTGGGCCAGGCGATACAGCACTTGCGGTTCACGCGGCGCAACGCGCTGGGCGCGCTCGAGACTCGACGACGCACCATTCAGGTCGCCACTCGCCTGCTGCTGCTGTGCAGTGGTCAGCAAGGCCAGTACCGGGCCATCCAATTGCTCGTCAGCCGACAGGCCGCCGGCGCTGGAGGACGATGGAATGCCGCTCGGGGTGGATGGCATGTTGTAGGTGCCCTGGTTGATCGGGGCCGTCTGAATCGGGGTCGCGTCAATCGGACCGGAGGTGCTTGGCCCCGGGGTCCACGGCTCGGCGCTGATCGGCGCCGACGTCGCTGCGCCACCACCCGGCACCATCACCACCACACCTGAATCCTGCGGCACAGCTTGCGGCTTGGCCTGGGCGGGACGGTTGGTCACGGTCTGGCGGAACCCGCCGTTGGCCGAGATCCGGTCGTTATTGGACACGGTCGTGCTCGAGTCCACCACGGGAATGGAGCCGCGCTGCACGCTGGCGCAACCATTGAGCAAAGCCAGAGCTGTAATAGCTGGAATCCACCACTTGTTCACTTGAAACCCTCTTTGCTTAATTCATCCAGCCCTTGACCCAATCCATCACCGATTCCGCGTCAGCAGGGGCACTGCCACCGCATGCGGCGCCGGGTGGCGGTTCGCTGCCGCGAATATACGGCATCTGCACCGCGCCCGGACAGTTGGCATCGGACCCCTGCCCGGTGTGCGGATCGATCCAGGCCTGCACGATGTTGTCCGGCTGCGGCATGTTCAACGGCAGCGGGTCGGCCTTGCGCATGAAACTGGTCCAGACCTGCAGCGCACCGGTGGCACCGGTGAACGGTGTCTTGCCGTTGTCGTCACGCCCCATCCAAACCACCGCCAGCACATCCTGGCCAAAACCCGCAAACCAACTGTCGCGCGAATCGTTACTAGTACCGGTCTTACCCGCCAGGGTCAGGTTGGACGGCAGCACCTTATAGACCGAACTACCAGTACCCTCACGCATCACACGCTGCATGGCGTTCTGGATCAAGTAGATGGAGCCCGCATCGAAACGCTGCTGGATCTGGAACGGATAACGCTTGAGCGGCTCGCCTTCAGCCGTCAGCACGCTTCGGATCCCGCGCATCGGCGTATTGAAACCACCGTTGGCCAGGGTCTGGTACATAGTCGCGACTTCCATTGGGGTCATTGCGCCGGCACCCAGCAGGATCGATGGAAATGCCGGGAACTCACGCGTAATGCCCAGTCGCGCGAGGGTCTTCAGGACATTCGGTACGCCCACTTCGAGGCCGAGACGCGAAGTGGAGATGTTGTAGGAGTGCGCCAACCCTTGGTACAGGAACACTGTCCCATGAGAACGGCGATCGAAGTTCTGTGGCGTCCACACCTGCCCGTCAGCGCCTTTTACTGACAGCGGGTCGTCAGACAGCCAACTGGTCAGGGTGTACTTGCTCGGTTTTTCCAGGGCCGTGAGGTAGACCGCCGGCTTGACCAACGAACCAATCGGTCGCACGGCATCCAGGGCGCGGTTGAAACCGGCGAAGCTGGCCAGGCGGCTGCCGACCAGGGCCTGGACCTCACCGGTTTCCGGGTTGGTCACGACCATGGCCGCTTCGACTTCATCCGCGCCTTTGCGGCCGGTCATTCGCTTGAACGTGTCATTGACCGACGCTTCGGCTTTCATCTGCAGGATCGGATCGAAACTGGTGAAGATCCGCAGGCCTTCTTCGGTCAAGTCTTCGTCACGGTAGTCTTCACGCAACTGGCGCTTGACCAGGTCGATAAAGCCCGGAAAGGAGCTGTCTGCCAACTTGCCGCGGGTGGTGACACCCAGTGGCATTTTCTTCGCGGCGGCAACTTGTTCGGCGGTGGCAACACCTTGCTGCTCTAGAACATCCAGCACCAGGTTGCGACGCTCCAGCGCACGCTCGGGGTTGCGACGCGGGTTGTAGTAGGAAGGCCCCTTGACCATGCCCACCAGCAACGCAACCTGGTGCAGCTTCAGTTCGGACAGCGGCTGGCCAAAGAAGAATTGGCTGGCCAGACCGAAACCATGCACCGCGCGCTGACCGTCCTGGCCGACGAATACTTCGTTGAGGTACGCCTCGAGGATTTCCTGCTTGCTGTAATGCAACTCCAACAGCATCGCCATCATGGCTTCGGTGAGCTTGCGGGTCAGGCTGCGTTCGTTGGTCAGGTAGAAGTTCTTGACCAATTGTTGCGTCAGCGTACTGCCGCCCTGGGTCATCTTGCCGCCGGACGTATTCACCCAGACTGCGCGGGCGATCGACTTCGGCGAGACCCCCCAGTGATGGTAAAAATCACGGTCTTCAACGGCTACCAGGGTTTCCAGCAGGTAAGGCGGCACCTGATCAAGTTTGATCAGGATGCGATCTTCAAGGTTCTTCGGGTAAATGCCGCCGATCATCAGCGGCTCCAGGCGAACCACAGGCAGCTTCGAGCCATTGAGGGACGACAACTCGGCGACGTAATCGCCGGAGAAACGCACACGCACCGGCTGGGCTTTTTCCAGGCCTTCATAGAATTGGAAGCCACGGGTGTTCAGGTCGACGGTATTTCCGCTGACAGCCGCTGCACCCGGACCGTTGCTCACGGGCTCACGACGATAGCCCAAGGCGTCGAGTTCGGTCAGGAAGTCATCCTTGCTCAGCTTCTGGCCTGCGAACAATTCCAGCGGGCGCGCGTACACCTTGGCCGGAATGGTCCAGCGCTTGCCGGAGAACTTCTCCTGCACCACAGCGTCGAGGTAGACCGCAAAGCCGGCAAGTACCACAAGGCCTACCAGGCCAAGCTTGAGCGCCCAGCCAAGCCAGGGGCGCAGGCCACGGGAAGGAGGTTTTTTACGGGAACGGGGAGATCGGGTTCGAGTCATGGCGGCGGATTATACGCACTTTATTGATGATCAACATGAGCCGGACAGCGGTTTGCACAAGCGGTCGCAGCAGCCATAATGCCCGCCATGTTTTTCCCCAGACTCTGAAGGATCGCCCGTGAGCCAGTCCCTGATCGCTGCCCTGCAAAATCCGGCTTTATATCCCCATCCGGTTAAAGCGTTCCAAGTCATCGAGACCCATATTTCCTGGGTCGTACTGACCGGTCCTTACGCCTATAAGCTGAAAAAGCCGATGAACTTCGGATTTCTGGATTTTACCGACCTGGACAAGCGCGGCCACTTCTGTAACGAAGAGCTGCGCCTCAATCAGCGTCTGACCGAAGATTTGTATCTTGAAGTGTTGCCGATCACCGGCACAGCCGAAGCCCCGCAGTTGGGTGGCGATGGCCCGGTGATCGAATACGCACTGAAAATGCGCCAGTTTCCGCAGAGCCAACTACTCAGCACCCTGCAAGCCAACGGCGAATTGACCAGCGCACACATCGATGAGATGGCCAAGCAGATCGCGCACTTCCACCTCTGCGCACCGAAAGTGCCGCAGGAACACCCGGCCGGCACGCCGGATGAGGTAATGGCGCCGGTTCGCCAGAACTTCGACCAGATCCGTCCATTCCTCAGCGACAAGACTGACCTGACCCAGCTGGAAGCCCTGCAGGCCTGGGCCGAAAGCAGCTTCGAGCGTCTCAAGCCACTGTTTTCCCAGCGCAAGCTGGACGGCTTCACCCGCGAATGCCACGGTGATATTCACCTGGGTAATGCAACGTTGATCGACGGCCACGTGGTGATCTTCGATTGCATCGAATTCAACGAGCCCTTCCGTTTCACCGATGTGTACGCCGATACCGGCTTCCTGGCCATGGACCTGGAAGACCGTGGACTCAAGTCCCTGGCACGCCGCTTCATCAGCCAGTATCTGGAATTGACCGGTGACTATCAGGGCCTGGAAGTGCTGAACTTCTACAAAGCCTATCGCGCCCTGGTCCGCGCCAAGATCGCGCTGTTCAGCATGCCGAGCGAAGCCAGCCCGGTGCAGCGCGCCACGACTCTGCGCCAATACCGCAACTATGCCAACCTGGCGGAAAGCTACAGCACCATTCCATCGCGCTTCCTGGCCATTACCCACGGCGTTTCGGCTGTCGGTAAAAGCCATGTGGCCATGCGCCTGGTGGAGGCACTGGGTGCCGTGCGCCTGCGCTCGGACGTGGAGCGCAAGCGCCTGTTTGGCGAGCAGCACGTGGAAAACACACCACAGGCCGGTATCTATGCGGCCGACGCCAGTGCTGCGACCTACGCACGCCTGAATGAAATCGCCGATACCGTGCTGCGCGCCGGCTACCCGGTCGTGCTGGATGCGACCTTCCTGAAACGTGAACAACGCGATGCGGCCGCCACTGTTGCCGAAGCCACGGGTGCGCCTTTCCTGATTCTGGATTGCAACGCCCCACAAGCAGTTATCGCCAGTTGGCTGGCGCAACGTCAGGAGGACAACAACGACCCTTCCGACGCGACACTGACTGTTATCAAAGAACAGCAAGCCAATCGCGAGCCACTCACCGCCGAGGAGTTGCTCCTCAGCAAGCGCGTCGAGACCAATGAAAGCGGGACCCTCGATGCACTGGTGGCGCATATCCGCCAGCGCCTGCCGGGCCTGTAAGAAAAATTTCTTGGTCGTGTCGCCTACTTGGGCCACGCGACCAAGCAATGGTGGCACTATAATGGCGCCATAAATCCAACGGGAGTTGCCGTCATGAGTCAGCCCAAGCTTCTTGATACGCCGCTTTACTCGCTCCTGCATAAAGACGATGTGCGAGGCTTCAACCGGGAACGTCCAAAAGACGGTGCCATCGACATGCGCGGTGGCGACTTCCGTGGGCTGGATCTGCGCGAACTGAACACGGCAGGCGTGGACTTTACCGACGCCTATTTCCGATCTGCCGATTTACGCGGGCTGGACCTGCGCGACTGCCCGCTGGAGGGCGCCAGCCTGGCCCACGCGCAGATTTCCGGCACATACTTCCCGCCCGAACTGAGCGCTGACGAGATTCTCATGTCGGTCAATTTCGGCACACGCCTGCGCTATCGCACTCGCTGAAACCCTCTGCTTCCGCCCCGGTTTCGCGCAGGCGTGCCGGGGACTTCCCGCCTGCCTGACCTGGTCATGCTTATACGTCTTTAGGCCGTTTCCGACTAAAGAACTACGCTTTTCCTACTGAGCGCTACACTTCTGTTCAGGCTTGCCTGGTCACATACCCACCGCACCATTCGGCCGTCGCAAGGAGGCTTGATGAACGATGAGCTGCAACACCTGAAAAACCTTGGCAAGACATCAGCACAGTGGCTGCATGCGGTGGGCATCCACAGCGCGTCCGACTTGCGTCGCCTGGGTGCGGTTGATGCCTACCGGGCCGTGCGAACGCGCGGGTTTCGTGCATCGAAAGTGCTGCTGTATGCCATCGAAGGGGCATTGATGGACGTGCACTGGAATGACATTCCTGCCGAGCGCAAGGAAGCGCTGAACCGTCAACTCGACGCTCTTTCAACGCGCCAAAAGAATTAGATCGACTATCAGGCCCCCCTGTTTATAGACATTCCGAACGGGCGTTTGAGAAAACCCCAAGACACCGAGAAAACAAAGGTTGACTCTCAAATGAGAATCGTTATGATTATCACAACTGGTCGCGAGATCAGCCGATAACTGAAAGACCATTGGTTCGGACTCTCAGATTATCTCCTCATCAGGCTAATCACGGTTATTTGACCCGGCTTTTGCCGGGTCTTTTTTTGCCTATGGAAAAGTCGAATTCAGCGCGCAATGATCAGAGGATGCCCACGCTCGGGATGAGCCTGCACAAGCACATCCAGACCAAAAACAGCTTTCAGGGGCTCAGGCTGCATCACTTGCGCCGGCGTATCCAAGGCATGCGGACGCCCCGCCTCCAGCAACAGAATACGGTCACAGTAACGGGCTGCGAGGTTCAAGTCATGAAGGATCACCAGCACCGCCGCCCCACGATCGGCGAAGGTACGAATGGCCTGCAAGGTCGTGTGTTGATGCAAAGGATCCAGCATTGACGTCGGCTCATCCAATAACAACGTCTGCCCCGCTTCACCTGGCCATAATTGTGCAAGCACGCGCGCCAGGTGCACCCGCTGGCGCTCGCCACCGGACAACGCCAGGTAGCTGCGACCGCTCAAGTGCCCGACGTCAGCCGCCTGCAAGGCCGCCTCGATGATCTCGTCATCGCGCACGCGCCCGGTCTGATGAGGCAAGCGGCCCATGCCGACAACCTCTTCGACACGGAAAGCGAAGTCCAACGTCGAGCTTTGCGGCAATACCGCCAGGCGCTGTGCTCGTCGTGCCCCACTCCACGCCTGCAAAGGACGTTGATCCAGGCACACTGTGCCTTGGTCGGGATGCAACTCGCCGCACAACGCACCGAGCAGCGTACTTTTGCCTGCACCATTGGGCCCCAACACGCCGAGCACTTCACCCGGCAACAGGTCGAGTGTGATATCCGCCAATACGGTTTTGCGCCCGCGACGGATGTGCAGGTCTTCCACACGAAGCATCAGGCACGCCCCCGCAACAACAGGAAAAGAAAGAACGGCGCACCGATAAACGCTGTAACGATACCGATCGGCAACTCAGCCGGTGCCAAGGCAAGCCGTGCGACCAGATCGGCAAACAACAAAAGGCTCGCACCCGCGAAGACCGATGCCGGTAACAGCACACGATGATCCGGCCCCGCCAACAAGCGCACCAGATGCGGCACCACCAGCCCCACGAAACCGATCATGCCCGCTGCGGCAACCGCCGCCCCCACGCCCAGCGCCGTGCACAACACCAATTCGCGCTTGAGCCGTTCCACATCGATGCCGAGATGACTGGCCTCCGACTCACCGAGCAACAGGGCATTCAACGCCTTGGCCCGGCGCGGCAACCACAGCGCCACACCCGCGCTCACGAGCAACAGCGGCCATAACCGCGAATAGCTGGCGCCGTTGAGACTGCCCAGGTTCCAAAATGTCAGGGTGCGCAAGGTGGCGTCGTCGGCCAGATAGGTGAACAGGCCCACCGCCGAACCGGCGAGAGCCGTAAGGGCAATGCCCGCGAGCAGCATCGTCGCGACGTTGGTCTGGCCGTTGCGCCGCCCCAAGCGATATACCAGTGCCGTCACACCCAGCCCTCCCAGGAATGCGCAAAGTGACAACAGGTAAGGTCCAACTGCATCCGGCAAACCACCGAAAAACGAACCGCCGACAATCGCCACCGCCGCCCCCAGCGCAGCACCGCTGGAGACCCCGACCAAACCCGGATCCGCCAGAGGATTGCGGAACAACCCCTGCATCGCCACCCCCGACAAGGCCAATACCCCGCCGACAGCCAAGCCCAGCAGCGTGCGTGGCAAACGGATCTGCCCCAGGATCAGCTCAGCCTGCTCCAGCCCTTGGGGCTCAATCGGCAGCCCCATCAAGCGCAAGGCGGCTTTGAGCGTATCCAACAGAGGCAAGCTGACTGGCCCCAGCGCCAGCGAAAGCCAGATCGCCAAGACACACAACAACGCCAACCCAACAAACAGCGTTTTCGGTTTTACCGGAGTGGTCATGGGGCTGGTTTGGCCTGGGACGGGTAAAACCCGGCAGACAGGTCCGCGAGGCTTTGCGGCATACGCGGCCCAAGTCCGCCGACCAACAGGGTGGGATCGACCTCAAACACTCGCCCGCTCTTGGCCGCCGGCGTGGACGCCAGGATCGGGTTTTCCTTGAACAGTGCCGCACGCGCTGCGTCTGCGGTCAAGGCACGGTCAGCAAACACCAGTACATCCGGGCTCAAGCCCGCCAACGACTCCACCGAAAACGGCTTGTAACCTTCATGGACCGCCAGATTGCGCCCGCCCGCCTGTTGCAACATCCAGTCGGCCGCCGTGTCTTTGCCCGCGATCAGCGGCTTGCCGCCTGCATGCCCGAGCAACAACAACACGCCTGGCGCCTTTTGCGTGGACTGGGCCTTGGTCACCCAGCGTTTCTGCTGATCCAGCGCCTGCTCATATCCGGTAAACAATTCGGTGGCCTTGGCCTCGCTGCCCAGCAACTTACCCAGGTGTTGAAGATTGCCTTTCAACGTTGGCAGGTCCGGCTGCGCCGAGAACATTTCCACCTGCACGCCTGCACTGCGAATCTGCGCCAGCACCGGCGGCGGCCCCATTTCTTCGGTGCCGACCAGCACCTGCGGGCGCAGACTTAAAATGCCTTCCGCCGACAATTGCCGCTGATAACCAATGCTCGGCAACGCCTTGAGGGACTCGGGATGCTGGCTGGTAGTGTCCACCCCGACCAGTTTCGACTCGCCGCCCAGGGCCGTCACCCATTCCGACAGCGCCCCACCGGCACTCACCCAGCGTTGTGGCAGTTCAGAGGCTTGCGCCCCGTGGTTGACCAGCAGTCCGACAACGAGCGCAATAGCGCTGGTACTCAGTCGCATAACAGGGTTTCCTTCCAAGGGCAGGGCCGCTCAAGCACTCATTGATGTGACAGCAAACGCCCGTCTGGCATCGTATTGAGCGCCCGGTCAGCTGACGGGCGAGCCGGCATTTGATAATTGTTTGCATTTGAACGTCAAGGCACTTAAGGAGTGAAATGAAGTTTCTCTGCCCCTCCACCGCACTCGCGCCCAACAGCAGCCTCGGTTTTGATATCGACGGGTGCAAGCTGCTGGCCGTGCGTCGCGACGGCGTTGCGTACTTCTACATCAACCGTTGCCCCCATCGTGGCATTCCACTGGAATGGCAACCCGACCAGTTTCTCGACGACAGCGCCAGCCTGATCCAGTGTGCGACCCACGGCGCCCTGTTCCTGATCGAGAATGGCGAATGCATCGCCGGCCCTTGCGCCGGGCAGAGCCTGACCGCCCTGCGCGGCTGCGAAGACGCTCAAGGCCTATGGGTGGAACTCTAGTCGAGCAGCACGTCCAGTTGCCGGTCTACACAGATTTCTTCGCAGGTCACACGCACGCCATACGCCAGCACTTCCACCCCTGCCGCCTTGGCTTCACGCAGGGCAGCGGCATAACCGGGGTCGATTTCCACCGCGGGTCGCACAGCCTCAATCCCCGAGAGATTGACGCAGTACAGCTGCACCGCGCGCACACCCTCCCGTGCCAGGTGCGCCAGCTCACGCAAATGCTTGGCGCCGCGCTGGGTCACCGCGTCGGGAAACGCCGCAACCGCAGAGCCGTCATAGCCCAGGGTCACACTTTTGACTTCGACATAGGCCGCGCCGTCGGGATAATCCAGGCGAAAGTCGATGCGGCTTTTCTCCTGGCCGTAAGGCACTTCGCGTTTCAACGCGGTAAAGCCATTGAGCTCAGTGATCACCCCTGCATGTAGCGCCTCCTCGACCAATTGATTGGCCCGCGCCGTGTTCACACAGGCCAACCGGCCCTGGGGCGTCTCGGCGATTTCCCAGGTGCCGGGCAATTTGCGCTTTGGGTCATTGGAGCGGCTGAACCAGACCTGCCCACCTTCCACCATGCAATTGAGCATTGAGCCCGTGTTGGGGCAGTGAATGGTCAGCAACTCGCCGGTAACGGTCTCGATATCGGTGAGAAAACGCTTGTAGCGGCGAATCAGTCGCGCTTCTTCAAGTGGAGGATTAAAGCGCATCAGCCTTGCCAGCTCCGCAGACCACGGGCGATCCGCTCCACCGCTTCTTGTAGCCGATCGAGGTTCTGCGTGTAGGCAAAACGCACATGATGACCGGCCTGGTAGCGGCCAAAGTCCAAGCCAGGCGTAAAAGCCACATGCTCGGTTTCGAGAAAATGGCGGCAGAATGCGAAGGCATCACCGCCAAATGCGCTGATATCGGCGTACAAGTAGAACGCCCCTTCCGGCTCAACGGCGATGCCAAACCCCAGCTCGCGCAGGGCGGGCAACAGGAAGTCGCGACGGCGACCGAATTCGGCACGGCGCTCTTCGAGAATGCTCAGGGTCTGTGGGGTGAAACACGCCAGCGCCGCGTGTTGGGCCATGCTAGGAGCACTGATGTAGAGGTTTTGCGCCAACTTCTCCAACTCGCCCACTGCCGCCGGGGGTGCAACCAGCCACCCCAGGCGCCAGCCGGTCATGCCGAAATACTTGGAAAAACTATTGAGGACGAAGGCGTCGTCGTCGACTTCCAGCACGCTGGCTGCGTCGGTGCCGTAAGTGAGGCCATGGTAGATCTCATCCACCACAAGGTGGCCGTTGCGCGCCTTGATGGCCGCAGAAAGCCCGGCCAATTCGTCACGGGTGAGGATCGTCCCCGTCGGGTTGGCTGGCGAGGCCACCAGCGCGCCCACACTGTCCTGATCCCAGTGCCTGGCCACCAGGTCGGCGGTCAACTGATAGCGCACCTCCGGGCCTACCGGCACGAGTTGCGCCGCGCCCTCTACCAGGCGCAGGAAGTGGCGATTGCAGGGGTAACCAGGGTCTGCGAGCAGCCAATGCTTGCCCGGGTCAACCAGCAGGCTGCTGGCCAGCAGCAACGCGCCGGACCCGCCAGGAGTGATCAGAATGCGCTCGGGATCCACGTTCAAGCCGTAACGCTGCTGATAAAAACCGCTGATGGCTTCGCGCAACTCTGGCAGGCCACGGGCTGCAGTGTAACGGGTCTTACCATTGGCCAATGCCGCCTGGCCGGCCTGGATGATCGGCTCGGCGGTGGTGAAATCCGGCTCGCCGATTTCCAGGTGGATCACATCATGGCCGGCGGCCTGCAGCTCATTGGCCCGCGCCAGCAATGCCATGACATGAAAAGGTTCGATGGCGCGACTGCGCGCACTGTAGGGCTGGGCCATTAGCCTTCCTTAACGGTGAGGACAAAATCTGGATTCTACCGAACCCGCGCCGTAAAACATGTTCTATTGCCTGCCCGGCGGCATGTGCAGTCCGGGCAAGCGCGTGCAAACCGACTAAAATCTACATTCGAGGCAACACATACCCAGCAATGGCGGGCAGTCGCAGTTTGCAACCCCTTTGCGGTGGGCCTCGACAACCGGGAGTGGCGCACCCCGAATCTATCTGGTAAGTTCGCCCGCTTGCAGCCGCAGGGCCGGCAGGTGTCGGTGACGTTGCAATCCTGCGCAATGGATTAGAAGAGTGAGAGGCGGTCTATTCATGTCCACCCAAGCAAAGCAACAGCAGACTCAAGGCCTCAACGGCTTCGAACCTTACGTAGAGACGAAAGGTGAGGAGTACATGGGCGAGCCCATGCGCGAGCACTTCACCAAGATCCTGAACAAGTGGAAACAGGACTTGATGCAGGAAGTCGACCGTACGGTTGACCATATGAAGGACGAAGCAGCCAACTTCCCTGACCCGGCCGACCGCGCGAGCCAGGAAGAAGAATTCGCCCTGGAACTGCGCGCCCGTGATCGCGAGCGCAAGTTGATCAAGAAGATCGACAAGACGCTGCAGCTGATCAAGGACGAAGAATACGGCTGGTGCGAATCCTGCGGTGTCGAGATTGGTATTCGTCGCCTGGAAGCCCGCCCAACCGCAGACCTCTGCGTAGACTGCAAGACCTTGGCCGAAATCAAGGAAAAACAGGTCGGCAAGTAATCCAGCCGAGCTGAACGAATGGGGCGTGCGAACGCCCCATTTTTGTTTCTGGGGTTTACCGAATTTCCAGTAGTATCCGGCCCATGACAGCCTCTACCTATATCGGGCGTTTTGCCCCAACGCCCAGCGGCCACTTGCATTTCGGCTCACTGGTCGCCGCCCTCGCCTCCTACCTCGACGCCCGCGCCAACCAAGGCCGCTGGCTGATGCGCATGGAAGACCTCGACCCGCCCCGCGAAGAGCCCGGCGCCCAGGCAGCGATCCTGCACGCACTGGAAAGCTACGGGTTTGAGTGGGACGGCGAACTGGTCCGACAAAGCGAACGGCACGAAGCCTATGCCAAAGTACTGAACGATATGTTCAACCACGGCCTCGCCTACGCCTGCACTTGCTCACGTAAACAACTGGAGGCCTACAACGGCATCTACCCGGGCCTGTGTCGCAATGCCGGCCACGATCAGCAAGATGCCGCCATCCGTTTGCGTGTTCCTGAGCTTGCTTACCACTTTACCGACCGCGTCCAGGGCGAATTCCGACAGCACCTGGGTCGCGATGTAGGCGATTTCGTCATCCGTCGCCGCGATGGGCTCTATGCTTATCAATTGGCAGTCGTCCTCGACGATGCGTGGCAAGGTGTTACCGACATCGTGCGCGGCGCCGACCTGCTCGACTCCACGCCGCGCCAGCTCTACCTGCAGGAACTGCTCGGCCTGCGCCAACCGCGCTACCTGCATGTGCCACTGATCGTCCAGCCGGACGGTAACAAATTGGGCAAATCCTATCGTTCCCCGCCGTTGACACCCGACCAGGCCACGCCTTTGCTATTAAGGGCCCTGCGCGCCCTCGGGCAGCAACCCGGTGACGAGCTGCTCCACGCCAGCCCACGGGAACTGCTGGATTGGGGCATCCAGCACTGGGACGCCACGCGGATACCGCACACACTCACGCTGGCAGAAGCGCAATTGAGCTGAAGGCGCTTGCAGCTTGGCCGGCATCCGTTACCATCGCCGCAGTTTTTCAATCAGAGGCCAACATGTACATCTATCGATTGGTCCTGCTGCTGGTCGTCGGGATCTACCTGTTTTCCCCCGCCATCATGGATTGGTGGATCGACGCCACGGGCGCCTGGTATCGCCCTTATCTGCTGTGGCTGATCCTGATCGTCGTGACTTTCATCCTGCAGAGCCAAAAAGATGCCGATGAGCTTTAGCCTGACCCAGATGCTGCTGATCAGCGCCGCCTACCTGGCCGCGCTGTTCGGGGTGGCCTGGATCAGTGAGCGTGGAATGATTCCGCGGGCGATCATTCGCCATCCGCTGACCTACACCTTGTCCCTTGGCGTTTACGCCAGCGCCTGGGCGTTCTATGGCACCGTAGGCCTGGCCTATCAATACGGTTACGGCTTTCTTTCCAGCTACCTCGGGGTGTCCGGTGCGTTTCTGCTGGCACCGGTGCTGCTTTACCCGATCCTGAAGATCACCCGCACCTACCAACTGTCCTCCCTGGCCGACCTGTTCGCCTTCCGCTTTCGCAGCACCTGGGCCGGCGCGCTGACCACCATGTTCATGCTGATCGGCGTGCTGCCGTTGCTGGCCCTGCAAATCCAGGCGGTGGCGGACTCCATCAGCATCCTGACCCGCGAACCGGTGCAACATCGGGTGGCCCTGGCCTTCTGCGCGCTGATCACGCTGTTCACGATTTTCTTCGGCTCACGCCATATCGCCACCCGCGAGAAGCACGAGGGCCTGGTGTTCGCGATTGCCTTCGAGTCGGTGATCAAGCTGATCGCCATCGGCGGCGTTGGCCTGTACGCGCTCTACGGCGTGTTCGACGGCCCGCAACAGCTGGAACTGTGGCTGCTGCAGAACCAGACCGCCCTCGCCGCCCTGCATACGCCATTGCAGGAAGGCCCCTGGCGCACACTGCTGCTAGTGTTCTTCGCCTCGGCAATCGTGATGCCGCACATGTACCACATGACCTTTACCGAAAACCTCAACCCGCGCTCGCTGGTCAGCGCCAGCTGGGGTTTGCCGTTGTTCCTGCTGTTGATGAGCCTGGCGGTGCCGCTGATCCTGTGGGCCGGTCTGAAACTGGGGGCCACCACCAATCCTGAGTATTTCACCCTGGGCATCGGCATAGCCGCGAATAGCCCGGCCTTGGCGCTATTGGCGTACGTCGGGGGGCTATCGGCTGCCAGCGGGTTGATCATCGTGACCACCCTGGCTCTCTCGGGGATGGCACTCAACCACCTGGTGTTACCGCTGTACCAACCACCGGCCGAGGGCAATATCTACCGCTGGCTGAAATGGACACGGCGCGCGCTGATCGTCGCGATTATCATGGCCGGCTATGGTTTCTACCTGCTGCTGGGCGCGGGTCAAGACCTGGCCAACCTGGGGATCGTTGCATTTGTCGCCACCTTGCAGTTCCTGCCGGGCGTGCTGTCGGTACTGTATTGGCCGACCGCCAATCGCCGTGGCTTCATCGCCGGGCTGCTGGCGGGGATCCTGGTGTGGGTCGTGACCATGCTGCTGCCGCTGGTCGGCAACCTGCAGGGCTTCTACATCCCGTTGCTGAACATGATCTACGTGCTGGATGACACCAGTTGGCACATGGCCGCGATTGCGTCGCTGGCCGCCAACGTCTTGATGTTCACCCTGATCTCACTGTTTACCAACGCCAGCCCGGAAGAAACCAGCGCCGCCGAAGCTTGCGCGGTGGATAACGTACGCCGTCCGCAACGACGTGAATTGCATGCCGCCTCACCCCAGGAATTCGCCACGCAACTGGCCAAGCCGTTGGGTGCCAAGGCGGCACAGAAGGAAGTCGAGCAGGCGCTGCGCGATCTCTACCTGCCGTTCGATGAGCGCCGCCCGTACGCCCTGCGCCGCCTGCGTGACCGTATCGAAGCCAACCTGTCCGGATTGATGGGGCCGAGCGTGTCCCAGGACATGGTGGAAACCTTCCTGCCCTACAAGGCCGGCGGCGAAAACTACGTAACCGAAGACATCCATTTCATCGAAAGCCGGCTGGAGGACTACCACTCCCGCCTCACAGGCCTGGCCGCCGAACTCGATGCCCTGCGTCGCTACCACCGCCAGACCCTGCAGGAACTCCCGATGGGCGTCTGCTCCCTGGCCAAGGATCAAGAGATCCTGATGTGGAACAAGGCCATGGAAGAACTCACCGGTATCGCGGCGCAACGCGTAGTCGGCTCACGCCTGAATACACTGGGCGAGCCGTGGAAAGAACTGTTGCAAGGTTTCATCAATCTGCCCGACGAACACCTGCACAAGCAGCACCTGGCCCTCGACGGCCAGACCCGCTGGCTCAACCTGCACAAAGCCGCCATCGACGAACCCCTGGCCCCCGGTAACAGTGGTCTGGTGCTGCTGGTGGAAGACCTGACCGAAACCCAGATGCTCGAAGACAAGCTGGTGCACTCCGAGCGCCTGGCCAGTATCGGTCGGTTGGCGGCGGGCGTGGCCCATGAAATCGGCAATCCGATCACCGGTATTGCCTGCCTGGCGCAGAACCTGCGGGAAGAGCGTGAAGACGACGGCGAAATCACCGAAATCAGCGGGCAGATCCTCGAACAGACCAAGCGTGTTTCGCGCATCGTGCAGTCGCTGATGAGCTTTGCCCACGCCGGCGCCCACCAGAACCACGACGAAGCCGTGTGCCTGGCCGAGGTGGCACAGGACGCCATTGGGCTGCTGGCCTTGAACCGGCGCAATTTCGAAGTACAGTTCTTCAATTTATGCGACCCCGACCATTGGGTCGACGGCGACTCCCAACGCCTCGCCCAAGTGCTGATCAACCTGCTGTCCAACGCCCGTGACGCCACCCCGGCCGGCGGTGCGGTGCGCGTCAAGACCGAGGCTTTCGAACATACGGTCGATCTGATCGTCGAAGATGAAGGCAGCGGTATTCCACAGAACATCATGGACCGATTGTTCGAACCCTTCTTCACCACCAAGGACCCAGGTGAAGGTACCGGTCTGGGCCTTGCACTGGTCTATTCCATCGTTGAAGAGCATTATGGACAAATCACCATCGACAGCCCGGCTGACACCGAAAGCCAACGCGGCACCCGTATTCGGGTGACCTTGCCGCGTCATGTCGAAGCGACGTCCGCTGTGAACTGAGACCGTCGAGAGAATTGAATCAATGCCGCACATTTTGATCGTCGAAGACGAAACCATTATCCGCTCTGCCTTGCGTCGCCTGCTTGAACGAAATCAGTACCAGGTCAGCGAAGCCGGCTCGGTGCAGGAAGCCCAGGAGCGGTTCAGCATTCCCACGTTCGACCTGATTGTCAGCGACCTGCGCCTGCCTGGCGCGCCTGGTACCGAGTTGATCAAACTGGGCCAGGGCACTCCGGTGCTGATCATGACCAGCTACGCCAGCCTGCGGTCGGCGGTGGACTCCATGAAGATGGGCGCGGTGGATTACATCGCCAAGCCATTCGACCATGACGAGATGCTCCAGGCGGTGGCCCGTATCCTGCGCGACCGCCAGTCGGCCAGCAGCACGCCGGCCGAGCAACGACCGGCGAGCAAAACCAATGACAAGCCAGGCGTCGACAACAGCAACGGCGAGATCGGCATCATCGGTTCCTGCCCCCCCATGCAGGACCTGTACAGCAAGATCCGCAAAGTCGCGCCCACCGACTCCAATGTATTGATCCAGGGCGAGTCTGGCACCGGTAAAGAACTGGTGGCCCGCGCCCTGCACAACCTGTCCAAGCGTGCCAAGGCGCCGATGATCTCGGTGAACTGCGCGGCGATCCCTGAATCCCTGATCGAGTCCGAACTGTTCGGCCACGAAAAAGGCGCGTTTACCGGCGCCAGCGCCGGGCGTGCGGGCCTGGTGGAAGCGGCGGACGGCGGCACGCTGTTCCTCGACGAAATCGGCGAACTGCCTCTGGAAGCCCAGGCGCGGTTACTGCGCGTGTTGCAGGAAGGCGAGATTCGCCGTGTGGGCTCGGTGCAATCGCAGAAGGTCGATGTTCGACTGATCGCCGCGACCCACCGGGACCTGAAGAGCCTGGCCAAGATCGGCCAGTTCCGTGAAGACTTGTATTACCGCCTGCACGTGATCGCCCTCAAGTTGCCGGCCCTGCGTGAGCGTGGCGCCGACGTCAACGAGATCGCCAACGCGTTCCTGCTGCGCCAGAGCGCGCGCATCAACCGTACCGACCTGAAGTTTGCCCCGGACGCCGAGCAGGCGATTCGCCATTACTCGTGGCCGGGTAACGTGCGGGAGCTGGAAAATGCGGTCGAGCGTGCGGTGATCCTGTCGGAGAGCCCGGAGATTTCCGCCGAGCTGCTGGGTATCGACATTGAGCTGAGCGATCTGGAGGACGACGACTTCATCGGCCTGGCCCCACAACAGGGCGGCGGTAGCAACACCAGCCACGAGCCGACGGAAGATCTGTCACTGGAAGATTACTTCCAGCATTTCGTCCTTGAGCACCAGGACCATATGACCGAGACCGAACTGGCGCGCAAGCTGGGCGTGAGCCGTAAATGCCTGTGGGAACGTCGCCAGCGCCTGGGCATTCCGCGGCGCAAGACCGGCGTGGCCAGCGAGAGTTGAGGGCGCGCCCCCACAGGTAACACCCGCAGATGTGAAAAAACTGTTACCGCGGATATTTCGCGTAACAAAAGCCGGGGCTTACGGTAACGAAGCCCCGGTTTTTTTTGGGCCGTCAAAAGCCCGATACCACCTCAACCCCCCGGTTTTGCTGGGCGGTGCAAAAGTTGGCACGCACCCTGCTATATGCTTAGTACAAAAACAATAACAAGCTTTGTACAAGACAATAAAAATAAGACGAATCGACTCACGCATAACAAAAACAACACGGCGGAGGCGCAGCTAACTGATTCTTTTGGAGAGGCGTTGCATTTGGGGCTTGCCCCGCAACCAGGCCGAGAACAACAAAAACTGCCCTAAGGCAGAGCCTGAACTGGTTGGATCGTAGATCAGCAACACAGCGACCAAAGCAATCCGTTTGCTCTTGACTCCCGATTGGGAGTGTCATGAAGGTGAAGCTTCATGGCGAGGGCGATCAACAAAAACAAGAAGCCCGCAATCCATAATAAAAATAGAGCACGCAACTACTTCTGGGGGAGCTTCGGCTCCCCTTGTAGTTTCCGCCATTTGACCACCCAGCAACCTCTTGAAGCTTTTGGCTTGGGGCTTGCAGCTTGTTCCTACACCATCCCCTGACTAAATGCTAGAATCCCCGCCCATCATGCGGTCATTCTTCGTTATGGCCGAACATTCCTTCAAACAGTGCATCCCATGCTGAAGAAGTTGTTCCAGTCATTCCGTTCTCCCTTGCGTCGTACGCAACACAAACGCAGCACGCCTGAAGTGCTCAACAGCAGCCAGCATTCGCTGCAACGCGCTCAATTCAGCCGTTATGCCGTGAATATCGTCGAACGTTTGCAGAACGCCGGCTACCAGGCTTATCTGGTGGGCGGTTGTGTACGCGACATGCTGCTCAATATCACGCCCAAGGACTTCGACGTCGCCACCAGCGCCACGCCTGAGCAAGTGCGTGCCGAATTTCGCAATGCGCGGATCATCGGCCGGCGTTTCAAGCTGGTGCATATCCACTTCGGTCGCGAAATCATCGAAGTTGCGACGTTTCGCGCCGGCCACCCGCAAAACGATGAAGAGGAAGACACCAATCAGTCCTCCCGCAACGAAAGCGGGCGCATCCTGCGTGACAACGTCTACGGCACCCTCGAGGAAGACGCGCAGCGCCGCGACTTCACCATCAATGCCTTGTATTACGACCCGGTCAGCGAGCGCATTCTCGATTACGCCAATGGCGTACACGATATCCGCAACAACCTGATCCGCCTGATCGGTGACCCGGTCCAGCGCTACCAGGAAGACCCGGTGCGCATGCTGCGTGCGGTGCGTTTTGCCGCCAAGCTCAACTTCGGCATCGAGAAACACACCGCCGCGCCGATTCGCGAACTGGCACCGATGCTGCGGGAGATCCCTTCGGCGCGCCTGTTCGAAGAAGTGTTGAAGCTGTTCCTCTCGGGCTACGCCGCCGACACCTTCGAAATGCTCGTCGACCTGCAGTTGTTCGACCCACTGTTCCCGGCCAGCGCCGAGGCGCTGGAATACAACCCGACGTACACCCACACCCTGATCAGCGAAGCACTGATCAACACCGACCTGCGCATCAAGCAGAACAAACCGGTCACCCCGGCGTTCCTGTTTGCCGCCCTGTTGTGGCCGGCCCTGCCCAAGCGCGTGCTGCGCCTGCAGGAGCGTGGCATGCCGCCGATCCCGGCCATGCAGGAAGCCGCCCATGAGCTGATCGCCGAGCAGTGCCAGCGCATCGCCATTCCAAAACGGTTCACCATACCGATCCGTGAGATCTGGGACATGCAGGAGCGCCTGCCACGCCGCAGTGGCAAACGTGCCGACCTGTTGCTGGACAACCCGCGTTTCCGCGCCGGCTACGACTTCCTGTTGTTGCGTGAGAGCGCCGGCGAGCAGACCGACGGCCTGGGCGAATGGTGGACCGACTACCAGGACGCCAATGACAGCGAACGCCGCGACATGATCCGTGACCTCGGCAGCAAAGGCGATGGCGAAGGCGCCGGGCCGAAGAAGCGTCGCCGCAGCAGCAGCAAGCGCAAGCGCAGCGCGGCCGACGCCTCGGGCGAATAAGCGTGGAACGCATCTACATCGGCATGGGCAGCAACCTGGCGGCCCCGGATCAGCAATTGCGCAGCGCTATCGAAGCACTGGCGCAATTGCCCGGCACGCACGTCGCCGGTGTCTCTGCCTTCTATCAAAGTGACTCCCTGCTCCCGGGCCAACCGCGCTATACCAATGCAGTGGCTGCCCTTGACAGTAACCTCGCCCCTCTTGAGCTGCTGGATGCGCTGCAAGCCATCGAGAACGACCAGGGCCGCGAACGCCTCGAGCGCTGGGGCCCGCGCACGCTTGACCTGGACATCCTGCTGTTTGGCGATCGCCTGATCGACGAACCGCGTCTCAAGGTGCCGCACTACCAGATGCACCTGAGGGCTTTTGTGCTGTACCCGTTGGCCGAACTGGCGCCCGCCAGCCTGGCGTTACCCGATGGCCAAACCCTCAACGAACTGCTTGAAGCCTGCCCGTTTGTCGGTCTTGAACGGCTCACCGTTGCTGAATCGCGTCAGTAACAGCGGTAACACCGTCATCGTAACAATGCGGTAACACATCCAATTGACTTCCCGTGTCCTCCTCACGACTATAGGCGTCCCGCTGCCGCCAACCCGGCGCTGAAGGGCGCAATCCAGGCCTTATAAGCACTGCTCTCAAGACAGTGCGCCTGTATAAACGAAGACTCACGCGCGTTACTCGCTGTTTCCAAGCGCCTGAACGAGGACCCTTTTCATGCCAGACATTACCCTGACCACCTTGCAGAGCCTCAAGCTCAAAGGTGAAAAAATCGCCATGCTGACCTGCTACGACGCCACGTTCGCCCACGCCAGTTGCCAGGCCGGGGTTGAAGTGCTGCTGGTGGGCGACTCCCTGGGCATGGTTCTTCAAGGGAATGACAGCACCCTGCCCGTCACCACCGATGAACTTGCGTACCACACCGCCAGCGTCAAGCGCGGTAACGATGGCGCCTTCATCATCGCCGACCTGCCGTTCATGGGTTACGCGACGCTCGAACAAACCTTCCAGAATGCCGGCAAGCTGATGCAAGCCGGCGCGCACATGATCAAAATTGAAGGCGCGTTATGGCTCGCCGAGTCGATCCGCCTGCTCGCGGAACGCGGCGTGCCGGTGTGTGTGCACATGGGACTGACGCCGCAGTCCGTGAACATCCTTGGCGGCTATAAGGTCCAGGGCCGGAATGAGGCCCAGGCGCGCCAGATGCGTGCGGACGCCATCGCCCTGGAACAGGCCGGCGCGGCCATGATCCTGCTCGAATGTGTGCCGAGCGAGTTGGCGGCAGAAATCACCCAGGCCGTGAAAGTGCCAGTAATCGGTATCGGCGCAGGTTCGGCCACCGATGGCCAGGTGCTGGTGCTGCACGACATGCTCGGCCTGTCGATCAGCGGTCGTGTGCCGAAGTTCGTGAAGAACTTCATGGCTGGCCAGACCAGCATCCATGACGCCTTGAGCGCCTACGTCGCCGAAGTCAAAGGCGTGACCTTCCCGGCCGCCGAACATGGGTTCTCTGCATGAACACCGTTAAAACCGTACGTGAACTGCGGGCCGCCGTAACCCATGCCCGCAGCGCCGGCAAGCGTATCGGCTTTGTGCCGACCATGGGCAACCTGCACAGCGGCCACGCCACCCTGGTGACCAAGGCCGCCCAGCAGGCGGATTTCGTGGTCGCCAGCATCTTCGTCAACCCGCTGCAATTTGGCGCCGGCGAAGACCTGGACAAATACCCCCGCACCCTGGCCGCCGATCAGGAAAAGTTGCTGCAAGCCGGCTGCAACCTGCTGTTCGCACCTACCGTCGAGGAAATGTACCCCGGCGGCATGACCGGCCAGACCCGTGTCAGCGTGCCGCAACTGTCCGAAGGCCTGTGTGGCGCCAGCCGTCCCGGGCATTTCGAAGGCGTGGCGACGGTGGTCAGCAAGCTGTTCAACATGGTGCAGCCGGACATGGCCGTGTTTGGCCAGAAGGATTACCAGCAACTGGCCGTGATCCGCGCCATGGTGCATGACCTGAACATGCCGATCCAGATCATCGGCGAGCCCACCGTGCGCGCCGGCGACGGCCTGGCGCTGTCGTCGCGCAACGGCTACCTCAGCGACGAACAGCGCGCCATTGCGCCGGTGCTGTACCGCAGCCTCAGCCAGATAGGCGCTGCGATCAAGGCCGGTGACCATGACTTCGCCAAGCTGCGCGCCGAACAGGTCCGCCAGATCGAAGCCGCCGGGCTGCGCCTGGACTACCTCGAAGTGCGCCAAGGCGTGCATTTGCGCCCGGCCACGGCCGAAGACCGGGATATCGTGATCCTGGTCGCCGCCTACTTGGGGGCCACCCGTCTCATCGATAACCTGCATCTGATCCTCGACTGACCCTTCCAGTTGCCCTCCTCACTGCGTAAATAAAAAGTGCCGGTATAAAAAAGTACCGGCCTTAGCGCAGACAAAGCCAAGACATATCGACACGCTAGGTTTAATGTAATCGCCCTGCGCTATGGTTAGCGCTGTCTGGAACCCATTGCTTGATCAAAGACTGGATGTTCCAGGCAAATAAGTGTCCTAAAGGCAGTCCCCGTAATAAAAGGAAACCCGCAGCGATGGCGTACTACCGCACCCCTCATGACGTTACCGCTCTGCCCGCCTGGCAAGCGCTCAATCAACATCGCCAAGCCATGCAGGATTTCAGCATGCGCGAAGCGTTCAATGCCGATCCTCAGCGTTTTTCCCAGTTCACCTTGAGCAGCTGCGGACTTTTCCTCGATTACTCGAAAAACCTGATCACCGGCGAAACCCGTGACCTGCTGGTAAACCTCGCCAAAGAGGTCCACCTCAAGGAAGCGATTGACGCGCTGTACAAAGGCGAACCGGTCAACTCGTCGGAAGGCCGCCCAGCGCTGCACACCGCACTGCGCCGTCCGGTGGGTGACAAGCTGTCGGTCAACGGCGTGAACATCATGCCTGACGTGCACAAAGTGCTGAACCAGATCACCGACCTGGTCGGCCGCATCCACGACGGCCTGTGGCGTGGCTACACCGAGAAGCCAATCACCGACGTGGTGAACATCGGTATCGGTGGCTCGTTCCTCGGCCCGGAGCTGGTCTCCGAAGCGCTGCTGTCCTACGCCCACAAAGGCGTGCGCTGCCACTACCTGGCGAACATCGACGGCAGCGAGTTCCACGAGCTGACCCTGAAGCTGCGCGCCGAGACCACGCTGTTCATCGTCTCGTCAAAATCCTTCAACACCCTCGAAACCCTGAAAAACGCCCAGGCCGCCCGTGCCTGGTACCTGGCCCAGGGTGGCTCGGAAGCCGAGCTGTATCGCCACTTCATCGCCGTGTCGAGCAACAACGCGGCGGCCGTGGCCTTCGGAATTCGCGAAGAAAACATCTTCCCGATGTGGGACTGGGTCGGCGGCCGTTACTCGCTGTGGTCGGCCATCGGCTTGCCGATCGCCCTGGCCATCGGCATGTCCAACTTCAAGGAACTGCTGTCCGGTGCCTACACCATGGACCAGCATTTCCAGAACGCCCCGTTCGAACAGAACATGCCGGTGCTGCTGGGCTTGCTGGGCGTGTGGTACGGCAACTTCTGGGGCGCGCAGAGCCACGCGATCCTGCCGTACGACCACTACCTGCGTAACATCACCAAACACTTGCAACAGCTGGACATGGAATCCAACGGCAAGAGCGTGCGCCAGGACGGTACGCCCGTCGCTACCGATACCGGCCCGGTGATCTGGGGCGGCGTTGGCTGCAACGGCCAGCACGCTTACCACCAGTTGCTGCACCAGGGTACCCAACTGATCCCGGCCGACTTTATCGTGCCGATCGTCAGCTTCAACCCGGTGTCCGACCACCATCAATGGCTGTACGCCAATTGCCTGTCCCAGAGCCAGGCGCTGATGCTCGGCAAGACCCGCGCCGAAGCGGAAGCCGAGCTGCGCGACAAAGGTATCCCGGAAGACGAAGTGCAGAAGCTGGCACCGCACAAGGTGATTCCGGGCAACCGCCCGAGCAACACCCTCGTGGTCGAACGCATCAGCCCGCGTCGCCTGGGCGCCCTGGTAGCCATGTACGAACACAAAGTGTTCGTACAGAGCGTGATCTGGGGTATCAACGCCTTCGACCAATGGGGCGTGGAGCTGGGCAAGGAGCTGGGCAAGGGCGTCTACAACCGCCTGACCGGCGCCGAAGAGACCTCGGCCGAGGACGCTTCGACCCAGGGCCTGATCAATTACTTCCGCGGTCGTCACCGCGGCTGATCCGGGTTTTGCAAGGCCAATGTCCATTTGGAGGTTGGCCTTGAACCCTACCCCTGCCGGGTGCATCTTTATGACTTGTCGCAAAAACAAGAATAAGGATCGCTCATGTTCGATATCAGCACGTTCCCCACCGCCGATGCCGTCCGCCGGGCTGCGCAACTCAGTCAAGAGGACTATCAGCGCCTCTACCGCCAATCCATCGAACAGCCGGATACCTTCTGGGCTGAACAGGCCGAGCGCTTTCTCGACTGGATAACCCCCTGGCACACCGTTCAACGCTCAGACATCCACACCGGCGCCGCCCAATGGTTTGCCGGTGGTCAACTCAACGTCAGCTACAACTGCATCGACCGTCACCTGGCGCAACGCGCCGATCAGCCGGCCTTCATCTGGGAAGGCGATGATCCGACAAAATCTTCAAAAATCACCTACCTCCAACTGCACCAGAACGTCAGCCGCCTGGCCAATGTGCTGAAAAGCCGTGGCGTGAAGAAAGGCGACCGGGTATGCATCTACATGCCGATGATCCCGGAGGCCGCCTACGCCATGCTCGCCTGCACACGGATTGGCGCGGTGCACTCCGTGGTGTTTGGTGGTTTCTCGCCGGATGCCTTGCGTGACCGTATTCTCGATGCCGACTGCCGCACGGTGATCACCGCAGACGAAGGCGTGCGCGGCGGCAAGCCCGTTGCACTGAAGCAGAATGTCGAAAAGGCCCTGGCCAGTTGTCCGAATGTGAGCACGGTGCTGGTAGTGGAGCGCACCGGAGCGACCGTTGGCTGGAGCGAAGGTCGCGACCTCAAGTATCAACAAGCCCTGGATGCGGCCAGCAGCGACTGCCCGCCCGAGCCGATGGACGCCGAAGACCCGCTCTTCATCCTCTACACCTCCGGCAGTACCGGCAAACCCAAGGGCGTGCTGCACACCACCGGCGGCTATCTGCTGCAAGCGGCGATGACCTTCAAGTACGTGCTCGATTACCGCGACGGTGAAGTGTTCTGGTGCACCGCCGATGTGGGCTGGGTCACCGGCCACAGTTACATCGTGTACGGTCCGTTGGCCAATGGCGCGACCTCGCTGATGTTCGAGGGCGTGCCGAGCTATCCGGACAGTTCGCGCTTCTGGCAGGTGATCGACAAGCACCAGGTCAACATCTTCTACACCGCGCCCACCGCCCTGCGCGCGCTGATGCGCGAAGGCCACGGCCCGCTGGAGAACACCTCGCGCGCCAGCCTGCGCCTGCTGGGCAGCGTCGGCGAACCGATCAACCCGGAGGCCTGGGACTGGTACTTCAATGCCGTGGGCGAACAACGCTGCCCGATTGTGGATACCTGGTGGCAGACCGAGACCGGCGGCATCATGCTCAGCCCACTGGCCAGCGCCCAGCGAATCAAGCCAGGGTGCGCGACCCAGCCAATGTTCGGCGTACAGCCGGTACTCCTCGATGAACACGGCAAGGAATTCAGCGGCGCCGGCAGTGGCGTACTGGCGATCAAAGCCAGCTGGCCGGGGCAGATCCGCAGTGTGTACGGCGATCCGCAGCGCATGGTCGACACCTACTTCAACCCCTACCCCGGCTACTACTTCACCGGTGACGGCGCACGCCGCGATGAAGACGGCGATTATTGGATCACCGGGCGCATCGACGATGTGATCAACGTGTCAGGCCATCGCATCGGCACTGCCGAGGTAGAAAGCGCCCTGGTGCTGCACGACCAGGTGGCCGAGGCCGCCGTGGTGGCCGAGGCCGCCGTGGTGGGCTATCCCCATGATGTCAAAGGCCAGGGCATCTATGCCTTTGTCACCCCCATGAATGGCGTGGAACCCAGCGATGCGCTAAAAAAACACCTGCTGGATCTGGTCAGCAAAGAAATTGGCAGCTTCGCCAAGCCGGAACTGATCCAATGGGCCCCGGCCTTGCCGAAAACCCGTTCCGGCAAAATCATGCGCAGGATCTTGCGCAAGATTGCCTGCAACGAACTGGACAGCCTGGGTGACACCTCGACCCTGGCCGATCCGAGCGTGGTCGACGGTTTGATCGACAAACGCCTGAACCGATAGGAAACCCCACGTCGCCATGGAATTTATCCGCAGCCGTATCGAAACCCAGTTGATGAGCCTGACCGGCCTGTCGCTGGGCCAACTGGACCTGGAAAACCCCAAGGGCGACCCAGGCTTGTTCGGGCCCGACTCGGTGAGTTGGCAAGTGCATGGCGACTTCAGCAGTATGCTCATCGGCGGCATCAGCGCCTTGATGCTGCAAGCCTTGCATCCGCTGGCCCTGGCGGGCGTGTGGGACCATTCCAACTTTCGCCAGGACATGCTCGGGCGCTTGCGGCGGACCTCGCAGTTCATTTCGGGCACGACGTTCGGCTCGCGCAGAGACGCCGAATGGCTGATCGAAAAAGTCCGCACCATTCACTTGCAGGTGGTCGGCCACGCCCCGGATGGCCGGCCTTATGCGGCCAGCGACCCGGAATTGCTGACCTGGGTGCATGTGGCGGAGGTCAGTCACTTCCTGGCCGCTCACTTGCGTTATTGCAACCCGCACCTGTCCGGTCGCGACCAGGACCGTTACTACAGTGAAATTGCCTTGGTCGCTGAACAGCTGGGTGCGCGGCATGTTCCGCGTTCTCGGCAGGACGTTTCGGATTATCTGGCTCGCATCCGCCCGCAATTGCTGTGCGACGATCGCAGCCGCGAAGTGCTGCGGCTACTGCTGGATGCTCCCTCCCCCAGCCTGCTGGCCAAGCCATTTGGCAGCTTGATGATGCGCGCCGGGATCGACCTGCTGCCGGATTGGGCCAGCGCGATGCTCGACCAGCACCAGAGCCCGCTGCAACGCCAGATGATCCGTGCTGGCGTCAAACGCAGTGCCCCGATGTTGCGCTGGGCGATGCGCAATGGCTCTGTGCAACGCGCCCATCGCCGGATGGGGTTGATGTAGGCGACGGCGCATAGCTGTTAAACTTCGCGCCCTCAATTCCCCAGCAAGGCGCGCTCCATGTCTCCCTTGAATCAGGCGCTGCGCGCCGCCCTCGATCATCGCCAAGATCTGATCAGCGAGTTGCACGCACAGGGTACCGACTGTTACCGGCTGTTCCATGGCAGCCAGGAAGGCGCCGGGGGCCTGACCATCGACCGCTACGGCCCGCAGTTGCTGGTGCAGAGTTTCCACCAATCCCTGGAAACCGCCGACCTGCTGGACCTGCATCAACAGGTCAACCAGTACATGGGCCTGGAGTTGTTGCTGGTGTACAACGATCGCGCCCGTGGCAATTCGCGCATCGACCGCGAAGACACGGTGTATCGCGCCGAACCCGCCGCACTGCAGGACCTGGTTGGCCACGAGTGGGGCCTCAGTTACCGCGTGCGTGGGCGGCATGCCGGGCAGGACCCGCTGCTGTTCCTCGACCTGCGTAACACCCGCGGCTGGGTCAAGGCCAACAGCGCCGGAAAAAGCGTGCTCAACCTGTTCGCCTACACCTGCGGCGTGGGCCTGAGCGCAGCCGCCGGTGGCGCCCGCGAGGTGTGCAACCTGGACTTTGCCGAGGGCAACCTGGCGGTCGGTCGCGAAAACGGCTTGCTGAACCCGCAATTGCCGAGCATGGAGTTCGTACAGTCCGACTACTTCCCGGCGATTCGCCAATTGGCAGGCCTGCCGATCACCCAGCGCCGTGGGCAAAAGCTGCCGAGTTATCCGCGCCTGGAGCAACGTCAATACGACCTGGTGCTGCTGGATCCACCGGCCTGGGCCAAGAGCGCGTTCGGCACCGTCGACCTGCTGCGCGACTACCAGAGCCTGCTCAAGCCAGCCCTGCTGGCCACCGCTGACAATGGCGTGCTGATCTGCTGCAACAACCTGGCGAAAGTCAGCATGGAGGATTGGCGCGAACAGGTGCTGCGCTGCTCGGAAAAAGCCGGGCGCCCGGTGCGTGACTGGAAAATCATGACGCCTGGAGCGGACTTCCCGTCCCAGGATCAGCAACCGCCCCTGAAAACCCTGATACTCCAACTGTAAGACGTTTCTCAAAGGCCCTTGCTCTTCGGAACCGAAAACCCGTGCCATACTCCAAGGCACTCCTGTTTGACATAGATGGCGCCGCCCCATGCCCAAAGGATTGATTCGCGCCGCTGGCGCCTTGTTGACCGCCCTTGCCCTGTACAGCTTGCTGGGCTTTTTGATTCTCCCCGGCATCGCCCTTCGCATCGCCAACCAGCAGTTGGCCAATTACGCCACAGTGCCAGCGCGGATCGAGCGAATCGAGCTCAACCCGTTCAGCCTGGAACTGACCCTGTGGGGCCTGAAGATCGGTGAACCCGGCAAGGAACAAGTCGGGTTCGAACGCCTCTACGCCAACCTGCAGATCGACAGCCTCTGGACCCGCGCCCTGCACCTGGCCGATATACAGCTGGACAAGCCCAAGACCGAGCTGCTGTTCGACAAGTCCGGCCAACTCAACCTGGCGCAGTTGTTCAAACTGCCGCCCAGCGAGCCAACACCGACCAATCCGGATGCCAAACCGTTCCCTTTGCGTATCGACAGCATCAAGCTGGCCGGCGGCTATGTGCATTTCGAAGACTTGCGCCCCAGCGAGCCCATCGAATTCCTCTACGACACACTCGACTTCGAGCTGAAGAACCTCAGCACCCTGCCCGAAGACAATGCCGACATGACCCTGGTCGCAGCCGGCCCCGCAGGTGGACAGATCGACTGGAAAGGCAATTTCAGCCTGGTGCCGATCACTTCCGAAGGCACGTTGAAGGTCACCAACGGCAAGATGAAAGCCTGGTGGCCCTACGTACGTGACGCGCTGCCACTGGTGCTTGAAGACGGCGTGCTCAACTTCAGCACCGAGTACAAATTCAGCCTGGCCAAAGAGACCGAGCTGAACCTGACCAACACCGCCGCCAGCATCGCGCCCTTTGCCATCAAGGCACCGGACGGCCGCCCATTGGTGCGCCTGGAGCGCCTGGACGTCAGCGAGACCACGGTGGACCTGGCCAAGCAGCAAGTGGTGGTCGGCAAGATCCGCAGTAACAAACTGGAGACCTGGGCGGCCGTTGAGGCTGACGGGCAACTGGACTGGCAGAAACTGTTCGCCAGCCAGCCGAGCAAACCGGCCAAGGCGCCCGAAGCGAAAAACGCCCCCGCCACCGCCGACTCGCCAAAAGCCGAACCCACCGCGCCAAGCAAACCGTGGCAAGTGCTGCTCAAGGACGTGCAACTGCGTAACTACCAGGTGCACCTGGCCGATCGACAGGCCAAGCCAGCAGTAGCGCTGGAACTCGGCCCGTTGAACGTCGACATGCAGAATTTCGACAGCCTCAACCGGAGTCCGTTTACCGTGAAGGTCGACTCCGGCGTGGGCAAGCAAGGCAAGCTCCAGGCAACCGGCGAGGTCAACCTCGACCCGGTCAGTGCCAGGCTGAAAGTGAATACCCAGGACATCGACCTGCGGGTGGCCCAGTCCTACATCAGCCCGTTCATTCGCCTGGAACTGCGCAGCGGTATGCTCAGCAGCAATCTTGATGTGAACCTCAAAAGCACCGATCCGCTGAAGTTGCAGGTCACCGGCCGGGCTCAGGTCGATCAATTGCACACCCTGGATACCCTCAAGACCCGCGACTTTCTCAAATGGCAGCGCCTGGTGCTCGAAGGCGTGAACTACCAGCACGGCGACAGCCTGTCGATCGACAAGGTCAACCTGCTGCAGCCGTATGCGCGCTTCATGATCAACGACGACCGCACCACCAACGTGGATGACCTGCTGATTCCACAAGCGCCCGACAAAGGTTCCAAACCCGCCAGCAAGGACAAGCCCCTGGGCATCCGCATCGGGCAGATTGCGATTAATGACGGCTCGGCCAATTTTGCCGATTTCAGCCTTACCCCCAACTTCGCCACCGCGATTCAACAGCTCAACGGGCAGATCGGCACTATCGACAGTCGGCAGGCCAAACCGGCCAGCGTCGATATCAAGGGCAAGGTTGATCGCTATGCGCCAGTGACTATCAAGGGCAGCGTGAACCCGTTCGACCCGATGGCGGCGCTGGACATTGCGACCAGCTTCAAGCGTGTCGAACTGACCACCCTGACGCCTTACTCCGGCAAGTTCGCTGGCTTCCGTATCCGCAAGGGACGGCTGAACCTCGACCTGCACTACGTAATCACCAAAGGCCAGTTGAAGGCCGAGAACAAGGTGGTGGTTGAGCAATTGCAATTGGGCGAGAAAGTCGACAGCGCCGATGCCGTGGACTTGCCGATTCGCCTGGCCGTCGCTTTGCTCAAGGACAGTGATGGCAAGATCTCCATCGAATTGCCGGTAACCGGTGACTTGAACAACCCGCAATTCAGCGTGATGCCGATCGTATGGCAGACCCTGCGTAACCTCGTGGTACGCGCGGCAACGGCGCCTTTCAAGTTTATCGGTGGGTTGGTGACCGGTGGCAGCTCGGAAGATCTCGGTAATGTGTCGTTCGCCGCAGGTTCCAGCGAGTTGAACAAGGATGCCGAAAGCGCCTTGAACACACTGGCCAAAGCGCTGAAAGAGCGTCCTACCCTGCGCCTGGAAATCGAAGGCACCGCCGCAGCCAGCAGCGATGGGCCATTCCTTGCGGCCCAGCGGCTAGAGCGTGAATACCAGTACAACTACTACAAGATTCTTCAACGTCGCGGTGACAAAGTACCCGCCCAGGCGTCGTTGCTCGTCGTACCCGAGAAGGAAAAAGCCCCCTTGCTGGAAGGCATCTACCGCACCCGCCTGAAACAACAACCGCCGGCCGAATGGAAGGACCTGAGCAGCGATGAGCGCAGCGCGAAGCTTCGCGACGGCGTGATCAAATTCTGGAGTGGCAGCGACGTACTGCTACGCCAACTTGGCCAGGACCGTGCCAGCACCATCAAGGATTACCTGGTGGATAAAGGCCAATTGGAAGATGACCGGGTGTACTTCATTGATGCCAATCTGGGCCAGGCGGAGAAAGATGGTCGCGTCGTTACGCCAATGCACCTGGATGCCGAATAAGCCCTGTAGGAACCGCCCACAATAGAACAGGCCCCGACACAAGTGCCGGGGCCTGTAATGACCACATCCGTGTGGTCGGTCGCATGAACTCCAGAGGTGCATCGGGTGGATATCTAACTCACCCTAAGCCGCCGCCGTCTCGTTCAGACGAAGCTCCAAGGGTTACTCTGCTTTCAGGCCGTCGGCCGATACAGCTTTAACGCCTTTGATTTTCTTGGTGATGTTCACCGCGGTAGTTTTCTGAGCTTCAGTGACCGGGGTGGTCGAAGACAGGGACACTACACCTTTATTGGTTTCGACTTTGATGTCGGTACCAGGAATGCCTTTCTCGGTTACCAGGTCAGCTTTTACTTTGGTGGTGATCCAGGTATCGGAGGTGGACTCTTTAGCGCCTGCTGCTGCGCTTTTGGTTTTGTCGATGTTGTCCGCCTTGGTCGCGCCGCCAGCCAGCAGGCCGTCAGCCGAAACAGCGGTTACACCTTTGATTTTTTTGGTGATAGCTACGGCAGTCGCTTTTTGCGAGTCCGAGATAGCGACGTCAGAAGAAAGGGAAACCACGCCTTTATTGGTTTCAACCTTGATGTCGGAACCTGGAATACCTTTTTCGGTCAGCAGGTCAGCTTTGACTTTGGTAGTGATCCAAGTGTCGGAAGTAGCTTCTTTCGCCTTGGTGGCTTCACCCGCTGCAAGGGTCATTGGCGCTTGGGAAGTCTGGGCAAAGGCAACGTTGGCACCCATGGCCAGGGTCAGAGCGGTAGCAGTAGCGAGAGCGAACTTCTTCATACGAGTAACTCCTGTTTTATTAAAAGTCTGCAGTGTGTGAACCTTGATGCTGCAGCGTTAACAGGGTTATTGCAGGCAGTGTGCCAAGTCCGAATCATCAATAAAACCCTTTATAAACAACAACTTATAAAAAACAGAAAATTTCGGATTCGTGCAACTTGCATGATGCCGCCCGCGCCTGCATGCAAGTTGCGGCTTTTGCTCTCATTTAAGCGCCTGATTTTTAGGTACTTTCCTGCATCCAAAAAAAAGGACTCCGAAGAGTCCTCTTTTTCAACCTTAAGCCTTGGGTGATTAAACGCCCGAAGCTTTGGCTGCTGCTACGTCCTTGATGGACAGCTTGATACGGCCGCGGTTGTCCACGTCCAGTACCAGCACTTCCACTTCCTGGCCTTCCTTCAGAATGTCGGTGACTTTCTCAACGCGAGCGTCGCTCAGCATGGAGATGTGCACCAGACCGTCTTTGCCCGGCAGGATGTTGACGAATGCGCCGAAGTCGACGATGCGCTCAACCTTACCGACGTAGATCTTGCCGATCTCGGCCTCGGCAGTGATGCCCAAGACGCGCTGACGTGCTGCTTCAGCCGCTTCCTTGGTTTCGCCGAAGATCTTGATCGAGCCGTCGTCTTCGATATCGATCGAAGCCTTGGTTTCTTCGCAGATCGCACGAATGGTCGCGCCGCCTTTACCGATAACATCACGGATTTTGTCGGTGTCGATTTTCATCGCGATCATGGTCGGAGCATTTTCCGACAGTTCGGTACGGGACTGACCAATGATCTGGTTCATCTGGCCGAGGATGTTCAGGCGCGCTTCCAGGGCTTGGCCCAGGGCGATTTCCATGATCTCTTCGGTGATGCCCTTGATCTTGATGTCCATCTGCAGCGCGGTCACACCTTTGGCGGTACCGGCTACCTTGAAGTCCATGTCGCCCAGGTGGTCTTCGTCGCCCAGGATGTCGGTCAGGACGGCGAACTTCTCGCCTTCTTTAACCAGGCCCATGGCGATACCGGCAACCGGCGCCTTCATCGGCACACCGGCGTCCATCAGTGCCAGGGAAGCACCGCAAACGGAAGCCATGGAGCTGGAACCGTTGGACTCGGTGATTTCCGACACAACACGGATGGTGTACGGGAACACGTCAGCGGCAGGCAGCATGGCCTGGACCGAACGGCGGGCCAGACGGCCGTGACCGATTTCGCGACGACCAGCACCACCCATGCGACCGCACTCGCCCACCGAGAACGGAGGGAAGTTGTAGTGCAGCATGAACGGGTCTTTTTTCTCGCCTTCCAGGGTGTCCAGCAACTGTGCGTCACGGGCGGTACCCAGGGTCGCAACGACCAGCGCCTGGGTTTCACCACGGGTGAACAGGGCCGAACCGTGAGTCTTCGGCAGAACGCCGACTTCGATGTTCAGCGGGCGCACGGTACGAGTGTCGCGACCGTCGATACGTGGCTTGCCGTTAACGATGTTTTCGCGGACGGTGCGGTATTCGATCTCACCGAAAGCCGCTTTGACGTCGCTGGCGGAAGGCTGGCCTTCTTCACCGGACAGCTTGGCGACAACCTGGTCCTTCAACTCGCCCAGGCGAGCATAACGGTCGGCCTTGACGGTGATGGTGTAGGCGTCGGAGATGGCAGCGCCGAACTCGGAGCGGATAGCGCCCAGCAGTTCGGTGGCTTCAGCCTGTGGAGCCCAGCTCCAGGTTGGCTTGGCCGCTTCGGCAGCCAGTTCGGTGACAGCCTTGATGACAGCCTGGAACTCGTCGTGGGCGAACAGTACGGCGCCCAGCATCTGGTCTTCGGTCAGCTCTTTGGCTTCCGATTCAACCATCAGCACGGCTTCCGAGGTACCGGCAACGACCATGTCCAGGCTCGATGCTTTCAGTTGCTCGTAAGTCGGGTTCAGCAGGTAGCCGGTGCTTTCGTGGAACGCAACGCGGGCTGCGCCGATCGGGCCATCGAAAGGAATACCGGAGATGGCCAGGGCCGCCGAGGTACCGATCATCGCAGCGATGTCCGGATCGGTCTTCTTGCTGGTGGAAACGACGGTGCAGACAACCTGCACTTCGTTCATGAAGCCTTCTGGGAACAGCGGACGGATCGGACGGTCGATCAGTCGGGAAGTCAGGGTTTCTTTCTCGGAAGGACGGCCTTCGCGCTTGAAGAAACCGCCAGGGATCTTACCGGCAGCGTAAGTCTTTTCCTGGTAGTGAACGGACAGGGGGAAGAAGCCTTTGCTCGGGTCAGCGGTCTTGGCGCCAACAACGGTCACCAGTACGGTAACGTCGTCATCAACGGTAACCAGCACTGCGCCGGAGGCTTGACGGGCGATACGGCCTGTCTCGAGGGTAACGGTCGACTGACCGAACTGGAATTTTTTGATAACCGGGTTCACGGTGTCCTACCTTCTTTGTGGCTCTTGGGGAACTTGTCTTCTTGCGAAATTCTTGGGCAATGCCGGGAATCGGCCCGACGCTCGTCCAGGGTAAAACGTGTGTCCAGATAAAACTTGAGGCTGGGAGCCTGCCATGGGCCAGCGGGAATCCCACTGGCACACGGCAGACAACCAACCTCTAGCGCAATCGCTTATTAGCGACGCAGACCCAGGCGACCGATCAGAGTCTGATAACGACCCAGATCCTTGCCTTTCAGGTAGTCCAGCAGCTTACGGCGCTGGTTTACCATGCGGATCAGACCACGACGCGAGTGGTGGTCTTTACCGTTGGCCTTGAAGTGACCTTGCAGCTTGTTGATGTTGTGGGTCAGCAGTGCAACTTGCACTTCTGGCGAACCAGTGTCACCAACAGCTTGCTGATAGTCAGCAACGATTTGTGCTTTTTCTTGAACGTCGAGAGCCATGAGGCAATCCTTTTTTCAGGAAACCACCCAAAGGGCAGTTTCAACAGGCCAGGGACAAATCCCTGTATCTAAAAATGAGTGTTGACCGTGCCTGTTAACAGCCACACTCGTTCGGTCATTCTGACCGAATCAGTCGACGCGGCGCGATGCGCCCGTCTTCGCTCACTTCACCGATACCGATAAAGCGACCGTTATGATCCTGTACCCGCACCATGCCGAACTTCGGGGCATCCGGGGCACGTACCGGCTGGCCGTTGAGCCAGTAGAACGCGCTGTGCTCCGAGAAGTGCAGCAATGGCCAATCGAGCAAACCGCTGTCCGATGGCATCAGGAAGCGATCAACTGCTTCATTGCCGCCTTCGGCGTGTACCGCTTCCAACTCTTCCAGCGTGACCGTCTGGGCCAGGCTGAAAGGACCGGCCTGGGTGCGCCGCAGTTCTGCAACGTACGCGCCGCAACCGAGCTTTTCACCAATATCTTCCACCAGGGTACGGATATAGGTGCCTTTGCTGCAGTCCACGGCCAACCGGGCGGTGTCGCCTTCACAGGCGAGCAATTCCAAGCGCGCAATAGTAACAGAACGCGGTTCGCGCTCCACTACTTCGCCCGCACGTGCCAGCTTGTAAAGAGGCTGGCCATCACGCTTGAGCGCCGAGTACATCGGCGGTATCTGACTGATTTCCCCACGAAAAGCGGGTAAAGCAGCTTCAATATCAGCACGACCAACGGTCACTTCGCGAACCTGCAAAACATCACCTTCGGCGTCGGCCGTGGTGGTGGTCTTGCCCAGTTGCATCAGGGTTTCATAACCCTTGTCGGAGTCGAGCAGGTATTGGGAGAACTTGGTGGCCTCGCCAAAGCACAACGGCAACACGCCGGTGGCCAGTGGATCGAGGCTGCCGGTGTGCCCGGCCTTTTCGGCATTGAGCAGCCAGCGGACCTTCTGCAACGCGGCATTGGAGGTAAAACCAATGGGCTTGTCGAGCAGAATGATGCCGCTGACGTTGCGACGGATACGTTTGACCTGAGCCACCGCTTACTCCTTGGCGTCTTCAGGTGTGGACGGGTGCTGGCTGTCTTCAGCCACGGCGCGCTCGATCAGGGCCGACAGATGTGCACCCCGCACGACGCTCTCATCGTAGTGAAAGTGCAGCTGAGGAACACTGCGCAGCTTCATTTCACGGGCCAACTGCATGCGCAGGAAGCCTGCAGCCGAGTTGAGCACCTTGATGCTTTGCGCGATTTCTTCGCTGTTGTCCTGCCCCATCACGGTGATGAAGATCTTGGCGTGACCCACGTCACGGCTCACTTCAACGGCGGTGATGGTGACCAGGCCAACGCGTGGGTCTTTGACTTCGCGACGGATCAATTGGGCCAGCTCGCGCTGCATCTGATCGCCGATACGCTGGGAACGGCTGTATTCTTTTGCCATGTCTTGTTACCTGTTACTGCCACACGGTGAAACCCGTGGGGTCTGAAAGCGGCAAACGCCCGGCCTGACAAAAGCCAGACCGGGCGTTGCGTTTAGAGTCCGTACGCTGCGCGGGGCAATTGCATGCCCACGCGTTGCGTGGCTCCTGAAGTGCGCGAGTTAGAGGCTGCGAGCAACCTGAACCTTCTCGTAGACTTCGATCTTGTCGCCAGCCTTGACGTCGTTGTAGCTCTTGACGCCGATACCGCATTCCATGCCGGCACGTACTTCGGAAGCGTCATCCTTGAAGCGGCGCAGGGATTCCAGCTCGCCTTCGAAGATAACGATGTCTTCACGCAGTACACGGATTGGACGGTTACGGTACACAGTGCCTTCAACCACCATGCAGCCGGCGATCGCGCCGAATTTCGGCGAGCGGAACACGTCACGTACTTCGGCAATACCCAGGATGTTCTCCCGGACGTCGCTGCCAAGCATGCCGGTGAGGGCTTTCTTGACGTCTTCGATGATGTCGTAGATGACGTTGTAGTAACGCATGTCCAGGCCTTCCTGCTCGACGATCTTGCGAGCGCCGGCATCGGCACGCACGTTGAAGCCGAACAGTACAGCGTTGGAAGCCAGTGCCAGGTTGGCGTCGGATTCGGTGATACCACCGACACCGCCACCGACAACGCGCACTTGCACTTCGTCGTTACCCAGGCCGTTCAAAGCGCCGTTCAACGCTTCGAGGGAACCACGTACGTCAGATTTGAGGACGATGTTAAGCGTCTTCTTCTCTTCCTGGCCCATGTTCTCGAAGATGTTTTCCAGCTTGCCGGCGTGAGCACGGGCCAGCTTGACTTCACGGAACTTGCCTTGACGGAACAGAGCCACTTCACGGGCTTTCTTCTCGTCGGCAACCACGCTCATCTCGTCACCAGCGTCCGGTGTACCGTCCAGGCCGAGGATCTCGACCGGGATAGCCGGGCCGGCTTCCTTGATTGGCTTGCCGTTCTCGTCGAGCATGGCACGTACACGGCCGTAGTTCGAACCGACCAGCACCATGTCGCCTTGGCGCAGGGTACCGTCTTGAACCAGAACGGTCGCAACCGGGCCACGGCCCTTGTCCAGACGGGACTCAACTACAACGCCACGGCCAGGAGCCGATGGAGTGGCAGTCAGTTCCAGAACTTCGGCTTGCAGCAGAACGGCTTCGAGCAGTTCGTCAACACCAGTACCCATCTTCGCGGAAACCGGTACGAATGGAGTGTCGCCACCCCACTCTTCGGATGTCACGCCGTGAACCGACAGTTCGCTACGGATGCGATCGAGATCGGCGCCCGGCTTGTCGATTTTGTTCACAGCGACTACCAGCGGAACGCCAGCTGCCTTGGCATGCTGAACGGCTTCGATAGTTTGTGGCATCACGCCGTCGTCGGCTGCAACCACCAGGATCACGATGTCGGTCGCCTTGGCACCACGGGCACGCATTGCGGTAAACGCAGCGTGACCAGGGGTATCGAGGAACGTCACCATGCCACGGTCGGTTTCAACGTGGTACGCGCCGATGTGCTGGGTGATACCGCCGGCTTCGCCTGCGGCTACCTTGGCACGACGGATATAGTCGAGCAGGGAGGTTTTACCGTGGTCAACGTGGCCCATTACGGTCACAACCGGTGCACGGGAAACCGCCTCACCTTCAAACTTCAGGGACTCGGCCAGGGAATCTTCCAGGGCGGTGTCGCTGACCAGGGTCACTTTGTGGCCCAGTTCTTCAGCCACAAGCTGGGCAGTTTCCTGATCCAGTACCTGGTTGATGGTGGCCGGTGTGCCCAGCTTGAACATGAACTTGATGATTTCAGCAGCCTTGACCGACATCTGCTGGGCCAGATCGCCCACAGTGATGGTCTCGCCGATCTTCACTTCACGCACGACAGGGCCGGTTGGGCTCTGGAAACCGTGGGCGTTGCGTTTCTTCAGCTTGGCCTTGCCGCGACCACCACGACGGAAGCCATCGCTTTCTTCGTCGGTAGTACGTGGGGCAACGCGTGGAGCAGGCGCTTTCTCTTTGACCGAGGCACGATGCGGAGCGTTTTTGCGCTCGCCATCGCCACCACCACCGCGACGATTGTTATCGTCGGCACGTGGTTTGTCCGGACGACGAGGTTCGTCGCGTTTACGGGCGTCAGCAGCCGGTGCTGGTGCAGCGGCAACCGGAGCGGCCTCACGCACAGCTTCAACTGGCGCGCTAGGCGCGGCGACCGCTTCAGTGGCAGCAGGTTGCGCAGCAGCAGGCTGGCGACGCGCTTCTTCTTCGGCGCGACGCTTGGCTTCTTCTTCAGCCTTCTGACGAGCAGCATTTTCTACTGCGCGACGTTCTTCCAGTTCGCGTTTGCGCTCGGCTTCGATTTCTTCCGGGCTGCGCTGTACGAAGACTTTCTTCTTGCGTACTTCAACGCTGATGCTCTTGCTACCAGCAACACGCAGGGTGCTGGTGGTTTTGCGCTGCAATGTAATCTTGCGCGGTTCTTCCACTTTCGCCTTGTGGCTGCTCTTCAAGTGAGTCAGCAAAGACTGCTTCTCACTATCGCTCACACCTTCATCGGCGGCGGTGTGCGGCAGACCTGCCTCACGCATCTGCTGCAACAGGCGCTCTACCGGTGTTTTGACCTCATCGGCCAGTTGTTTCACCGTGACTTGCGTCATGCACTTCTCTCCTCAGGCCGCGCCTAGTTACTCGAACCAATGGGCTCGGGCGGCCATGATCAACTTGCCGGCACGATCATCGTCAATGCCGTCGATGTCGAGCAGATCGTCAATAGACTGCTCGGCCAGGTCTTCGCGGGTAATTACGCCGCGCACCGCCAGTTCCATCGCCAAATCCTTGTCCATACCCTCAAGCGAGAGCAGGTCTTCGGCCGGATGGGCGTCTGCCAGCTTTTCCTCAGTAGCGATGGCTTTAGTCAACAAACGATCCTTGGCCCGAGCGCGAAGCTCGTTGACGGTGTCTTCGTCAAAGCCGTCGATGTTGAGCATTTCTTCCAACGGTACGTAGGCAATCTCTTCCAGGCTGGTGAAGCCTTCATCTACCAGCACCTGCGCCAGGTCTTCATCGACTTCGAGCTCTTCGATGAAGTTGCGCAGGATGTCACCGGTTTCAGCTTGCTGCTTAGCCTGGATGTCCGATTCGGTCATCACGTTCAGGGTCCAACCAGTCAGTTGGCTGGCCAGACGCACGTTCTGACCACCACGACCAATGGCCTGAGCCAGATTGTCTGCGCCAACGGCGATGTCCATGGCATGGGCATCCTCGTCAACGATAATTGCCGCCACTTCAGCCGGCGACATGGCGTTGATGACGAACTGCGCCGGGTTATCGTCCCACAGCACGATGTCCACACGCTCACCACCCAACTCGCCCGACACTGCCTGAACACGCGAACCGCGCATACCAATGCACGCGCCCTGCGGGTCGATGCGTTTGTCCTTGGAGCGGACCGCGATCTTGGCGCGCGAACCCGGGTCGCGGGACGCAGCCATGACTTCGATCAGGCCTTCGGCGATCTCCGGCACTTCGATACGGAACAGCTCGATCAGCATTTCCGGTGCGGTACGCGACAGGATCAGCTGCGGGCCGCGGTTCTCGGTGCGGATTTCCTTGAGCAGCGCACGCAGGCGCACGCCGACACGGAAGGTTTCGCGGGAAATGATGTCTTCGCGAGCCAGCAACGCTTCGGCGTTGTTGCCCAGGTCGACGATCACGTTATCGCGGGTGACTTTTTTCACGGTGCCGGAGATGATTTCACCCAGGCGCTCGCGATAGGCGTCAACGACTTGAGCGCGCTCGGCTTCGCGAACCTTCTGCACGATGACCTGTTTGGCGGTCTGTGCAGCGATACGGCCGAATTCGATCGATTCGATCTTTTCTTCGACGACATCACCGACCTTGGCACCAGGATGCGTTTCGGCAACCTTGCTTGGCCAGGTTTCGATGGCCGGATCATCAAGATCGGCTTCTTCGACGACCGTCCAGCGACGGAAAGTCTCATAGGCACCGGTGTGGCGGTTGATTTCCACACGCAGATCAACTTCGTCTTCAAAACGCTTTTTGGTAGCAGTGGCCAGGGCCAGCTCCAGCGCTTCAAAAATCACGTTTGCCGGTACGCCCTTTTCATTGGATACCGACTCAACAACCAGCAGTACTTCTTTGCTCATCGTACGCCTCGCCTTTCGCAAGCCATTGGATCCGCGGGATCCGCGTCTCAGTCAAAACTGGGAATAATGTTGGCCTTGTCGATCATATCGATCGGCAACAGGAATTCATGGTCTTCTACCTGCACCACGACATCCTGTTCTTCTACACCGCGCAGAAGGCCCTGAAAGTTGCGTCGCCCTTCAAAGGGAGATCGCAGCTTGATCTTCACTTGTTCACCGGCAAATTTTGCAAACTGATCAATAGTGAACAGTGGGCGTTCCATGCCTGGCGAGGAAACTTCGAGGGTATATTCAACGGAGATCGGATCTTCAACATCCAGCACACCGCTGATCTGCCGGCTGACAATGGCACAATCGTCCACCAGCACGCCGCCCTCTTTATCGATATAAACGCGCAACATTGAGTGGCGACCTTGAGCCGAAAACTCAATACCCCAGCATTCATAGCCTAGGGCCACGACCACCGGGGCCAACAAGGCCTGCAACTCTTCTAGCTTGCTCGACACCTGAACCCCCTCGTGCATGTATGTGCATGCTGTGCAAAATAAAAAAATGGGCGAAACGCCCATCCTTGAAACGCCGTCGAACAGCGGCGTTGAAAGTGTCCAGCTAACAAAAAGCCCCTTAAAAGGGGCTCCGCTAAAACTGGTTGCGGGGGCCGGATTTGAACCGACGACCTTCGGGTTATGAGCCCGACGAGCTACCAGACTGCTCCACCCCGCGACAAAGCTGGGGCGGAAGTATACGACCGATCCCTTACAGGGTCAATGTAACCTTCCACCTACAAGAAAGCCCGCAACAGCGGGCTCTCCTGACAATTGGTACCGAGAAGGGGACTCGAACCCCTACACCCTATGGGCACAACCACCTCAAGGTTGCGTGTCTACCAATTCCACCACCTCGGCAATACAGCGTTTACAACCCTTCTTACTTCTGCTCTTGAGCTGGAGGCACGTCAGTCGCTGGAGTAGCCGACTTTTGCTCTTGAAGCACCGGGACATCATCAGAAGCCGGTTTTGCTTTTGGTACTTCCAACACTGCTGGGTTCGGGAGACCTACTTGAGTCAGCACATGAGCTTTCTCTTTAGCAAAGTAACCTAACCCCAAGCTGGTTATGAAGAAACCGGCGGCAAGTATAGCAGTAAACTTACTAAGAAAGGTAGAGGAACCTTGGCTTCCGAACACAGTATTTGAAGCACCTGCACCGAAAGACGCACCAGCATCCGCACCTTTACCCTGTTGCAGCAAAACCAGAGCAACTACGCTCAGAGCAGCCAACAGATGAAAAACGACTACGACTGTTTCCAGCATTTTTTCAGTTTCCCGCGGCGCGACAGATCGCACCGAACTCATCTGCATTCAGGGAAGCTCCACCAATGAGCCCCCCATCGATATCCGGCATGCCGAACAGTTCGACCGCATTGGCCGCCTTCACGCTGCCGCCGTATAGAAGACGCACACCTTGTGCGACTTCAGAATTCTCTGCCGCCAACTGCGCGCGGATGGCTGCGTGCACATCCTGCGCTTGTTGCGGTGTAGCAGTCAGCCCGGTACCAATGGCCCAGACCGGCTCGTAAGCGATTACTGCCTTTGCAAACGCACCAACACCCAACTCCTCGATGATGCTGCCCAGCTGACGCGAGACAACTTCAAGAGTCTTGCCCGATTCGCGCTGCTCCAGGGTTTCCCCTATGCACAACACCGGAATCAAGCCACAAGCCTGTGCTGCTGCGAACTTGCGATTGAGTGTTCCATCACGCTCGCCCATCATCTGACGGCGCTCGGAGTGCCCGACAAGCACATAGGAACAACCCGCATCGACCAACTGGCTCGGTGCAATCTCACCGGTCAATGCGCCTTGCATGGCTTCCACCGCAGAATTCTGCGCGCCGACCTGGATCGACTTGCCCTTCAAGCCATCAACCACTTGGGTGATATGCAAGCAAGGCGGGAAAACCGCGACATCAACACCGCTCGGCAAGGCCAAGTGACGAAGGCCATTGATCAACTCAGCGACACTGGCGCGGGTACCGTGCATCTTCCAGTTACCAGCTACCATAGTGCGACGCATGCTGTACCTCGTCGGTCAAAGTGGGCGCAGATGTTACCCAACCACATCATCACTGGCAAGCCGAATTCAGGCGCAAACTTCAGTTACCAGTTTTGCCAGGTCTTCGGCATGGCCGCGAACCTGTGTTTCGTCATCACCTTCGACCATGACACGCACCAACGGCTCTGTGCCGGACTTGCGCAACAACACACGGCCACGCCCCTCCATTGCCAGGGTTACACGCTCACATGCCTCTTTGACAGCCGGATGCTCAATAGGATTTGAGCCGCCCGCAAAACGCACGTTCAGCAATACTTGCGGGCACTTGCGCACGGCCTGGCGCGCCTGGGCCAGACTTTCTTCACGACGCTTCATGGCCATAAGCACCTGCAGCGCAGCAATGATCGCATCGCCTGTCGTGGTGTGCTGGAAGCAGACTACGTGTCCGGAATTCTCACCACCTACCTGCCAGTTGCGCTCAAGCAGTTCCGCGATCACATAGCGGTCACCGACATTGGCACGCACGAACGGAATACCCAGATCCGCCAGGGCCAGTTCAAGCCCCAGGTTACTCATCAGCGTACCGACGACACCGCCCTGCAGCTTGTTACGCTCGTGCAGGTCGCGAGCAATGATGAACAGGAGGTCATCACCATCAACAATGACACCCGTGTGATCCACCATCAGTACACGATCACCATCACCATCAAAGGCAATACCCAGGTCGGCATGCCCGGCAAGTACAGCGGCCTGCAACTGCTCCATATGGGTGGAGCCGCAGTTCTCGTTGATGTTCAACCCGTTAGGCTGGGCCGACAGCACTGTCACGTCTGCGCCCAACTCCTTGAATACGCTCGGCGCCACCTTGTAGGTCGCACCATGGGCGCAATCGACCACAATCTTCAGGCCGGCAAAATTGGTGCTGCTTGGCACGCTGCTTTTGCAGAACTCAATGTATCGGCCGGAGGCGTCGTTGATACGCGACACCTTGCCAAGCTTGCTGGACTCAACCACCGTCATCGGCGCATCCAGGAGCTCTTCGATCATCAACTCGATCTCGTCCGGCAGCTTGGTGCCCTGACCCGAGAAGAACTTGATGCCGTTGTCATCATGAGGATTATGCGAAGCACTGATCACGATACCGGCTTCAGCGTGAAAGGTGCGCGTCAGGTAAGCGATGGCCGGCGTCGGCATCGGCCCCAGCAGCATCACATCGGCACCCGCAGCAGACAACCCCGCCTCCAGCGCCGACTCGAACATGTAACCCGAAATCCGAGTGTCCTTGCCCACCAGGATGCGGCACGCGCCCATGCTGCGGAACGCCATACCTGCGGCCCAGCCGAGCTTGAGCATGAAATCAGGAGTAATCGGAAACTCGCCGACCCGACCGCGAATACCGTCGGTGCCAAAATATTTTTTAGTCATAAGTGCTCCATCATTCTTATTCGGCTGATTCTACCGCGGCAATCATACGCACCACATCCACCGTCTCGGCAACATCATGCACCCGCAAGATACGCGCACCCTTGGTGACTGCAAGCGCCGCCAGTGCAAGACCACCGTACAGTCGCTCACCCACCGGGCGATTCAGCGCAAGCCCTATCATGCTCTTGCGCGAAACGCCGACCAGAAGAGGCCGACCAAGGGCATGCAAGGACTCCATATGCTTGAACAGACTTAGATTGTGCTGCAGGGTCTTGGCAAAGCCGAAACCGGGATCGAGGACGATCTTTTCCACAGCAATCCCAGCGGCAACGCAGTGCGCAACCCGCTCGGCAAGAAATCCACTCACCTCACCAACAAGATCATCATAGTGAGGACTGTCCTGCATATTGCTCGGCTCACCCAGCATATGCATCAGACACACCGGCAAACCGGTGGCCGCTGCCGCATCAAGCGCACCGTCACGCTGAAGGGAGCGGACATCGTTAATCATTCCCGCCCCCAGGCGTGCAGTTTCGCGCATTACCGCCGGGGTGGATGTATCAACCGAGATGATCACGTCCAGTTCACGCGCAATGCGTTCAACTATTGGCGCGACCCTCTCCAGCTCCTCCAAGGGAGAAACCAGTCGAGCACCAGGCCGAGTCGACTCACCGCCGACATCAATCAGGGTCGCTCCCGCCGCCACCATGGCCTCTGCATGACGCAATGCAGCATCGCGCTGACTGAAGCGGCCGCCATCAGAGAAAGAGTCGGGGGTTACATTGAGAATGCCCATGACATGCGTATGGGCCAAATCAAGAACCCGGTTGCCGCAAGGCAACCGGGTGGAGGACAACACAGAAGTCATTTCAAACCTTAGACGTCAGCTGCCGGGCCGCCAATCGGGGTTTCAGGGCGTTCATTCTGAACCACGGGTGGAGTGCCAGAGGTGCCAGAACCGCCTTCCCAATCGCGAGGTTCACGCGGCGTGCGGCCGGCCATGATGTCGTCGATCTGGTCGGCATCAATGGTCTCGTACTTCATCAGCGCATCCGCCATGGCATCCAGCTTGTCGCGGTTATCCGTGAGAATCTGCTTGGCCGTGCCGTAGCACTGGTCAATGATGCTGCGCACCTCGGAGTCGATCAGCTTGGCTGTCTCACCGGAGAAGCTGGCGTTTTGACCACCACCGCCACGCCCCAGGAACACTTCGCCTTCTTCTTCGGCATACATCAGCGGACCGAGTTTTTCCGACAAGCCCCACTTGGTCACCATGTTCCGTGCAATCTGGCTGGCACGCATGATGTCGTTGGAAGCGCCGGTGGTGACGCCATCGAAGCCAAGGGTCATCTCTTCGGCAATCCGACCACCGTACAGCGAGCAGATCTGACTGATCAGTGCGCGCTTGGACAGGCTGTAACGGTCTTCTTCCGGCAGGAACATCGTGACACCCAGCGCCCGACCACGCGGGATGATCGAAACTTTGTAGACCGGGTCGTGCTCAGGCACAACACGACCGACAATGGCGTGACCGGCTTCGTGATAAGCGGTGTTCTGCTTCTCTTTCTCGGACATGACCATGGACTTGCGCTCGGCGCCCATCATGATCTTGTCCTTGGCCAATTCGAACTCTTTCATCTCCACGATACGCTTGCCGGTACGGGCAGCGAACAACGAGGCCTCGTTGACCAGGTTGGCCAGGTCGGCACCGGAGAAGCCAGGAGTACCACGGGCAATCACGGCCGGAGCCACATCATCACCCATTGGCACTTTGCGCATGTGTACTTTCAGGATCTGTTCGCGACCACGGATATCCGGCAAGCCCACCACAACCTGACGGTCGAAGCGGCCTGGACGCAGCAATGCAGGGTCCAGCACGTCCGGACGGTTGGTAGCAGCGATCACAATGATGCCGTCGTTCATTTCAAAGCCGTCCATCTCAACCAGCAACTGGTTGAGGGTCTGCTCACGTTCATCATGACCGCCGCCCATGCCGGCGCCACGATGGCGACCGACGGCGTCGATTTCATCGATGAAGATGATGCAAGGCGCATGTTTCTTAGCCTGCTCGAACATGTCACGAACACGGCTGGCGCCCACACCGACGAACATCTCGACAAAGTCGGAACCGGAAATGGTGAAGAACGGCACCTTGGCTTCGCCGGCAATCGCCTTGGCCAGCAAAGTTTTACCGGTACCCGGAGGGCCAACCATCAGCACACCACGAGGAATGCGGCCGCCCAATCGCTGGAACTTGCCCGGATCGCGCAGGAACTCGACCAGCTCGCCCACTTCTTCCTTGGCTTCGTCGCAACCGGCAACGTCAGCCAGCGTGGTTTTCACCTGGTCTTCGGAGAGCAGGCGTGCCTTGCTCTTGCCGAAACTCATCGGTCCGCCCTTGCCTCCCGCACCACCTTGCATCTGGCGCATGAAGAACATGAACACCGCGATGATCACCAGGATCGGGAAGCTGGCTACCAGCAACTGGGTCCAGATGCTCTGCTGCTCAGGCTGCTTGCCTTCGACGACCACGTGGTTATCCACCAGATCACCGATCAGACCGTTGTCCTGGATGGCCGGACGAATGGTCTTGAAGCTGTCGCCATCGTTGCGTTTACCGGTGATCACGTAGCCATCAACCGCTACGCGCTCGACCTTGCCATCCTTAACTTGCTGGATGAAGTCGGAATAGTTGAGGGTCTGCGGCTCGTTAGGGCTGGAGAAGTTGTTCATCACCGTCACTAGGACAGCCGCGATGATCAACCACAGGATCAGATTCTTTGCCATATCGTTCAATTAACTACCCTCTGAAGCAAGCTCCGCTACTGGCGCGCGCTTCGCATGATATTCACCGGCCTAACTTACTACATTACCTACAACACTGGCAGGCGCCGTCTGTAACCCTTTGTGAAACTTTGACTACACAATATTCGTAAAGCTTCGTGACGAAAGCGATATAAAAAAACCTATCGACTCCCTTCAAACCCTCAAAGACGCTCATCACTGGCGGCGCCTTCGATGCCACGGAACCCCCGCGCCAGCAGATACTGCTCGCGAGACCGGTCACGCGAGGAGTCCGGCTTACGCATTTGCACCTTGTCGAACAGCTTGCGAATGTTCTTGTGGTACTCGTCGAAGCCTTCACCCTGGAAGACCTTGACCAGGAAATCACCACCCGGACGCAATACCCGACCCGCCAGATCCAGCGCCAACTCGCACAGGAACATGGCTCGCGGCATATCAACAGCCGGTAATCCACTCATATTGGGGGCCATGTCGGAAATCACAAGGTCCACCTGCGAATTTCCGACGGCTTCCAGGATTTCGGCCAGGACCGCGTCCTGGGTAAAGTCCCCGTGCACGAACGTCACATCCGGGATGCTGTCCATCTCCAGGATGTCAGAAGCGATCAACCGGCCTTGCCCACCAATCAGACGACTGGCCACCTGGGACCAGCCACCCGGGGCGGCACCCAGGTCGATCACGCTCATGCCTGGGCGGAACAATTTGTCCTTGTCCTGGAGTTCCAGCAACTTGTAGCTGGCCCGGGACCGGTAACCGTCCTTTTGCGCCTTTTTGACGTAAGGATCGTTGAAATGTTCTTGTAGCCACTTAAGGCTGGTTTTGGAACGGGCCACGGGCCACCTCGAAAAATAAAACGGGTCGTGATTAACTGGGCGGTCCCGGACTCGCTCGGGTAAACTGGCCGCCGCTTTTTACAAGATCAGACGCAGGGGTCAGATTATGCCGCTCACTCAAGAGCAGAAGAAACAGTACAAATCCATTGGCCACCATCTGAAACCAGTTCTGATTGTGGCAGATAACGGTTTGACTGAAGGTGTGTTAGCCGAATTCGAACGTGCGCTGAACGATCATGAACTGATCAAGATCAAGGTCAACATCCTTGATCGCGAAGCTCGCCTGGCTGCTATTGCAGAACTGTGCAAGGCAGGCAAAGCGGACCTGGTCCAGGTCATCGGCAAGATGGCGCTGCTGTATCGCAAGAACTTCAGCGCCAACAAGCAACTGTCGAACGTACACCGCTTCAAGTAATAAAAAGGGTCACGGGCGTGCTTCGCGCGCCCCGCCACTCCATCCCGGTGCAGGCTGTAAAACCAGCACCAGGCCGGAGAACCCTAGCACAAGATAGCTGAATAGCTGCCAGCGCAACGCTTCCGGCAACCAGACATGCACCACGCAAAACATTGCGCATGCATACAGCGCCATCAACAGCAGTTGCCCGCGAATATCCCGCCACAAACTCCCCAAGCCCTCGGCTTTGACCAGCACCAATACCTGGAGCGTCACGCACACCGCCGCAAAACCCACCAGCAGCGCACTGAGTAGTCCATCGATCTCGTCGATCAGCAGCGGTGCCAGGCCAATCAGGCCCAGCGCCGGCAACACACCGATGTGCAACAACCACAGGCCGCCAACCCAAAGCATCTGGGAGAGCTGCCAAAGCATGGCGCCCGCACGAAGCGGGCGCCATCTTTCAGATGTGACGAACTTCAACAATCTCGTACTCGATCACACCGCTCGGCGTTTTCACAGCGACCACATCACCCTCTTCCTTGGCGATCAAGGCGCGGGCAATCGGAGACCCCACAGAGATCTTGCCTTGCTTGATGTCGGCCTCGTCCTCTCCCACGATGTGGTAGGTCACGCTTTCATCGGTCTCGACATTGGCGATTTCGACGGTCGTACCGAAGATCACCTTGCCCGTATGAGGAATGGTGGTCACATCGATGACCACCGAGTTCTGCAGACGGCCTTCGATGTCACGGATCCGCGCTTCGACCATACCTTGCTGCTCGCGGGCAGCGTGGTATTCGGCGTTTTCCTTCAGGTCACCCAGTTCGCGGGCCGTCCCGATGTCCTGGCTAAGCTTCGGACGGACGACCTTGGTCAGGTGGGCGTGCTCCTCTTCCAGGGCCTTGAAGCCCTGGACGGTCATTGGGTATTTGGTCATGCCTTCAATCCTGCGTGTAGATCCTGCAAGCGACGCACGGTCTTTTCCGGACCGAACTTGAGCGCTTCACAGATGGCTTCGCCAGCAGCAATGGTGGTGGTGCAGTAGATCTTGTGCTGCAAGGCGTTACGACGAATAGAGTAGGAATCCGCGATCGACTGGCGACCTTCGGTGGTGTTGATGATCAGGGTGACTTCGTCATTCTTGATCATGTCGACCACGTGCGGACGGCCTTCCGTCACCTTGTTCACGCGACGCACTTTGAGGCCGGCAGCTTCGATCAGCTTGGCGGTCCCGGCAGTGGCCACGACTTCGAAGCCCAAGTTGATCAGATCGCGGGCCACGCCTGCAACCAGTGGCTTGTCGTCATCACGCACACTGATAAACGCAGTACCGCCGGTCGGCAGCACTTCGCTGGCGCCCATCTGGGCCTTGGCAAACGCCTCACCAAAGGTATCGCCAACGCCCATTACTTCACCGGTCGACTTCATCTCTGGGCCCAGGATCGGGTCCACGCCAGGGAATTTGGCGAATGGGAACACCGCCTCTTTCACACTGTAGAAGTTCGGAATGATTTCCTTGGTAAAGCCGATTTCCTTCAGGGTCTTACCAGCCATCACGCGGGCAGCGATCATGGCCAGGGACACACCGATGCACTTGGAAACAAACGGCACGGTACGCGAAGCACGCGGGTTGACCTCGATCACGTAGATGTCTTCGCCTTGCAACGCCAGCTGCACGTTCATCAGGCCGACAACACCCAGCTCCAGGGCCATTTTCTTGACCTGTTCGCGCATTTCGTCCTGGATGTGCGCCGGCAGCGAGTACGGCGGCAGCGAGCAAGCGGAGTCACCGGAGTGAACGCCCGCCTGTTCGATGTGCTGCATGATCGCGCCGATCACCACGTCGGTACCGTCGCACACCGCGTCCACGTCCATCTCGATGGCACAGTTGAGGAAGTGGTCCAGCAGCACCGGGCTGTCGTTGGATACTTTCACCGCGTCACGCAGGTAACGCTTGAGCTCTTCTTCTTCGTAGACGATTTCCATCGCACGACCGCCCAGCACGTAGGACGGACGCACCACCAGCGGGTAGCCGATCTTGCTGGCGGCACGGATGGCTTCGTCTTCGCTGCGCACAGTGGCGTTTGGCGGCTGACGCAGGTTCAGGCGCTCAACCATTTGCTGGAAGCGCTCGCGGTCTTCTGCACGGTCGATAGCGTCCGGGCTGGTACCAATGATCGGCACGCCGGCCGCTTCCAGGGCACGCGCCAGTTTCAGCGGAGTTTGCCCGCCGTACTGGACGATCACACCTTTCGGCTTCTCGACGCGCACGATTTCCAGCACGTCTTCCAGGGTCACTGGCTCAAAGTACAGACGATCGGAGGTGTCGTAGTCAGTAGAAACAGTTTCCGGGTTGCAGTTGACCATGATGGTCTCGTAGCCATCTTCGCGCAGGGCGAGGGCAGCGTGGACACAGCAGTAATCGAACTCGATACCCTGGCCGATGCGGTTCGGACCGCCGCCCAGGATCATGATCTTGTCGCGACCCGACGGTGCGGCTTCGCACTCTTCCTCATAGGTGGAGTACAGGTACGCGGTGTCGGTGGAGAACTCGGCCGCGCAGGTGTCAACACGCTTGTAGACCGGGAAGATCTCCAGCTTGTGGCGATGGGTACGCAGGTTCTTCTCGGTCACACCCAGCAGTTTGGCCAGACGCTGATCAGAGAAACCTTTGCGCTTGAGGCGGAACATCATGTCGCGGTCGATGCTGGCCAGCCCCAGGGTCTTGACCTTCTCTTCTTCCTTGATCAGATCTTCGATCTGCACCAGGAACCACGGGTCGATCATGTTCATGCCGAAGATGTCTTCAACGGTCATGCCGGCACGGAACGCGTCCGCCACGTACCAGATGCGCTCGGCGCCCGGCACGGTCAGCTCACGCTTGAGCACGCTCATGCTTTCCGGGTTGCTCAGGTCGAGTTTCTCGTCCAGGCCGCAAACGCCCACTTCCAGGCCGCGCAGGGCTTTCTGCAGGGATTCCTGGAAGGTACGGCCGATGGCCATGACCTCACCGACAGACTTCATCTGGGTGGTCAGGCGCGCATCAGCCTTGGCGAATTTTTCGAAGGCAAAACGCGGCAGCTTGGTGACGACGTAGTCGATGGAAGGCTCGAAGGACGCCGGGGTCTTGCCGCCAGTGATGTCGTTCGACAGCTCGTCCAGGGTGTAACCCACGGCCAGCTTGGCCGCGACCTTGGCGATCGGGAAGCCGGTGGCTTTCGAAGCCAGGGCCGACGAACGGGATACGCGCGGGTTCATCTCGATCACGACCATGCGGCCAGTGTTCGGGCAGATACCGAACTGAACGTTGGAGCCGCCGGTTTCCACGCCGATCTCGCGCAATACCGCCAGGGAGGCGTTACGCAGGATCTGGTATTCCTTGTCGGTCAGGGTCTGTGCCGGAGCCACGGTGATCGAGTCACCGGTGTGCACACCCATCGGGTCGAAGTTTTCGATGGAGCAGACGATGATGCAGTTGTCCTTTTTATCGCGGACAACCTCCATCTCGTATTCTTTCCAGCCGATCAGGGATTCGTCGATCAGCAGCTCTTTGGTCGGCGACAGGTCCAGGCCGCGGGCGCAGATTTCTTCGAACTCTTCACGGTTGTAAGCAATACCGCCACCGGTGCCGCCCATGGTGAACGACGGACGAATGATGCACGGGAAGCCCAGGGTCTCGAGGACCGCATTGGCTTCTTCCATGCTGTGGGCGATACCGGAACGCGGGCAGGCCAGGCCGATGGACTTCATGGCCTTGTCGAAGCGCGAACGGTCCTCAGCCTTGTCGATGGTGTCGGCATTGGCGCCGATCATCTCTACGCCGAACTTTTCCAGGACGCCTTCGCGCTCCAGGTCCAGGGCGCAGTTCAGTGCGGTCTGGCCACCCATGGTCGGCAGCAGCGCGTCCGGACGCTCTTTCTCGATGATCTTGGCAACGGTCTGCCACTTGATCGGCTCGATGTAGGTGGCGTCGGCCATGGCCGGGTCGGTCATGATGGTGGCCGGGTTGGAGTTCACCAGGATGACGCGGTAGCCCTCCTCGCGCAGGGCCTTACAGGCCTGGGCGCCGGAGTAGTCGAATTCACAGGCCTGGCCGATCACGATCGGGCCAGCGCCGAGAATCAGGATGCTTTTTATGTCTGTACGTTTTGGCATGGGTTTGTCACTCAAATCCGCAGGTCAGTCGGCAAGCCGTCTTGAACAATCTTTGAAGAGCCTGCGGGGGCCACCGACATCCGGGGCCGCCCGCAGGCCGCTCAGTCAGCGTCGCTTGGCCATCTCATTGATGAAACGGTCGAACAGCGGCGCTACGTCGTTCGGGCCCGGGCTGGCTTCAGGGTGGCCCTGGAAGCTGAACGCGCTCTTGTCGGTGCGCTCGATACCCTGCAGGGAACCGTCGAACAGCGACTTGTGAATGGCGCGCACGTTGCTCGGCAGGGTGGCTTCATCTACCGCAAAACCGTGGTTCTGGCTGGTGATCATCACAACGCCGGTATCCAGGTCTTGTACCGGGTGGTTGGCGCCGTGGTGGCCATGACCCATTTTCAGGGTCTTGGCGCCGGAGGCCAGGGCCAGCAATTGGTGACCGAGGCAGATACCGAACACCGGAATCTCGGTTTCCAGCACTTCCTTGATCGCCTGGATGGCGTAGTCGCATGGCTCAGGGTCACCCGGGCCATTGGACAGGAACACGCCGTCCGGTTGCAGGGCGAGCACGTCGCTGGCCGGGGTTTGCGCCGGCACCACGGTCACGCGGCAACCGCGCTCGACCAGCATGCGCAGGATGTTGTACTTCACGCCGTAGTCGTAGGCCACTACGTGGTAAGGCAGGTCCGCGGCTTCGATGGTCGCGTGGCTGTCGGTCTTCAAGTCCCAGACCGTGGAGCGCCATTCGTACTTCTCTTTGACGCTGACGACTTTCGCCAGGTCCATGCCCTTCAGGCCAGGGAAACCTTGGGCTGCGGCAATCGCCGCCTCTTCGGAAATATTGTCACCGACCATGATGCAGCCGTTCTGCGACCCCTTCTCACGCAGGATGCGCGTGAGGCGGCGCGTGTCGATACCCGCGATCGCCACAACATTGTTGGCCTTCAGGTAATCGGACAGCGACATCGTGTTACGCCAGTTGCTCGCAACCAGAGGCAGGTCACGAATCACCAGACCGGCCGACCAGACACGATCAGACTCGACGTCTTCCGGTGTAGTACCGGTGTTGCCGATGTGCGGATAGGTCAAGGTAACGATCTGTTGGGCGTAGGAAGGATCGGTAAGGATTTCCTGATAGCCGGTCATGGCAGTGTTAAACACTACCTCTCCAACGGTCTGACCGTCGGCTCCAATGGCTTCGCCGCGAAAAATGCTGCCATCAGCAAGGGCGAGTATGGCTGGCTTAGTCAAGAAGACCTCCCGTAAATAAAGCCTGAAAGGGCGATCGCAGGTTGTAAAAAAGCGGAGTGACGTATGGACACGTCACCCCGCTTCTTCACTGAATTATTCTGCGCGCTTTTAGTGGACACACTAAAGCTGTAGCTTACAGAAAAAGGCTTTTTTGGTCCACCGCTAATGAGCCTTAAAGGCAGGGGAATGCGACAGGGCGTCGCTCAGCGGGTAAAAACGGGGCCTAAGCATAAGCTTGAGGCCCCGCTTTAGCTACTGCTTAGTGCAGATCCAGCACATCGCGCATGTCGTAAAGACCCGCTTCGCGACCTTCCAACCAGAGTGCTGCACGCACCGCACCCTTGGCAAACGTCATGCGACTGGACGCTTTGTGCGTGATTTCCAGGCGCTCGCCCTCAGTGGCGAACAACACGGTGTGATCACCCACCACATCCCCCCCGCGCACCGTTGCAAAGCCGATGGTGTCACGCGCACGCGCGCCGGTATGGCCTTCGCGGCCGTATACCGCCACTTTCGACAGGTCGCGACCCAGCGCATCAGCGATCGCCTCGCCCATGCGCAGCGCGGTGCCCGACGGCGCATCGATCTTGTGGCGATGATGGGTCTCGATGATTTCGATATCCGCCTCGTCCCCCAGCACGCGCGCTGCCAGATCAAGCAACTTGAGCGACAGGTTCACGCCCACGCTGAAGTTGGCCGCGAAGACGATAGGAATATCCTTGCCCGCCTCCACCAGCAACTGCTTCTGCTCAACCGTCAAACCGGTGGTACCGATCACCATCGCCTTGCCCGCCTTGCGGCAGAACGCCAGGTTTTTCAGCATCACTTCCGGCAGGGTGAAGTCGATAAGTACGTCGAACTCGTCAGCCACCTGCTCCAGGTTGCCCGACAACGAAACGCCGATGCGCCCCAGCGAAGCCAGCTCACCGGCATCCGCGCCGATCAACGTGCTGCCCGGGCGGACGATCGCCGCCGTCAGCCCGGAGGCCGGCGAGCGTTGCTGCACCGCCTCGACCAGCGTCTTGCCCATGCGCCCGGCAGCGCCCATTACGGCTATACGTCGCATATTCAATTCCTTACAGGTCGCCGAAGAAGCGCTTCACACCGTCGAAAAAGCCCGCGGTTTTCGGCGAGTGAGAGTCATCACCCTCCATCGAGCTGCGGAACTCCTCAAGCAGTTCGCGCTGACGACGATTCAGGTTGACCGGAGTCTCTACCGCCACACGGCACATCAGGTCGCCAGCACCGCCGCCACGCACCGGCGCAACGCCCTTGCCACGGATACGGAATTGCTTGCCAGTCTGGGTGCCCTCAGGAATCTTGAGCTTGACCCGACCGTCGAGCGTTGGAATCTCAAGCTCGCCACCCAGCGCCGCATCAACAAAGCTGATCGGCACTTCGCAGAACAAGTGCTTACCGTCACGCTGGAAGATCGAGTGCTCGCGCACATTGATCACCACGTACAAGTCCCCCGTAGGGCCACCCTGCGTACCCGCCTCGCCCTCACCCGACAGACGAATGCGATCACCGGTATCCACACCCGCCGGCACTTTCACCGAAAGGGTTTTGTACTCTTCGACACGACCTTCGCCGTGGCAGGAGTCGCATGGGTCGGAAATGATCTTGCCCTGGCCATGGCAGCGCGGGCAGGTCTGCTGCACAGAGAAGAAGCCCTGCTGCATACGGACCTGACCAATACCGCCGCACGTTGGGCAGGTGATCGGCGAAGAGCCTTTCTTGGCCCCCGAACCGTCGCACGGCTTGCAATTGACCAGCGTCGGCACACGGATATTGACGCTGGTGCCGCGTACGGCTTCTTCCAGGTTCAACTCCAGGGTGTAGCGCAAGTCGCTGCCACGCTGGGCGCCGCCACGCTGACCACCCCGGCCACCACCGAAGAAGTCGCTGAATACATCGCCGAAGATATCGGAGAAGTTCTGGCCACCAAAACCGGCACCGCCGCCGCCCATGCTCGGGTCGACACCGGCGTGGCCATACTGGTCGTACGCTGCCCGCTTGTTGGGATCAGACAAGCATTCGTAGGCCTCGTTGGCCTCTTTGAACATTTCCTCGGATTCTTTGCTATCCGGATTACGGTCCGGGTGATGCTTCATCGCCAGGCGACGGTAGGCCTTCTTCAGGTCCGTCTCGCTGGAGCCGCGCTCCACACCCAATACTTCGTAATAGTCACGCTTTGCCATAAGTCTTTGCACTCTTAAGGACGTTCGGCCAGACCCTCCTGAGCCTTGCCAAACTCGTTGAGCCCCAATACAGGCCCGGACCCAACTCACGTCAATTCAACGATCCTGGTCATTACTACTTTTAGCCAGGGACCCGGCCAAAAATGCGGTATTTACTGCTCGGAAAGCAGGAGCATTCCCGATCACACCGCCAGCATCCGAAGACTGTCGCATGCTGTAAAAATTCGCATACCCCAGACACGCCAACGCGGGAGCAAGCTCCCGCGCGGCGACATCCTACCAGTCACCGCTTGATAGCGGTCAACCGGGCGACCAACTTACTTCTGGTCTTTGACTTCTTCGAACTCGGCATCGACAACGTCGTCGTGCTTGGCTTCAGGCTCTGCCTGTTGCGCAGCACCGTCAGCTGGCTGACCTTGTTCGGCGTACATTTTCTGAGCAACTGGCGCAGACACTTTCGACAGTTCTTCGATCTTGGCTTCGATAGCTGCCTTGTCATCGCCTTTCACGGCGGTTTCCAGGGCAACGACAGCAGCTTCGATGGCAGCCTTCTCTTCGGCAGTCACTTTATCGCCAGCATCAGCGACCATTTTGCGCGTCGAGTGAACCAGCGCATCACCCTGGTTACGGGCGCCAGCCAGCTCGGCAAACTTGGCATCCGCATCAGCGTTCGCTTCAGCATCACGAATCATCTGTTGAATTTCTTCATCAGACAGACCGGAGTTGGCCTTGATGGTGATCTTCTGCTCTTTGCCAGTCGCCTTGTCTTTCGCACCAACGTGCAGGATGCCGTTGGCATCGATGTCGAAGGTCACTTCAATTTGTGGCACGCCACGTGGAGCTGGTGGAATCTCGGCCAGGTCGAACTTGCCCAGGGACTTGTTCTGAGCAGCCTGCTTACGCTCACCTTGCAGCACGTGAATGGTCACCGCGCCCTGGTTGTCGTCGGCAGTCGAGAACACCTGGGATTTCTTGGTAGGAATCGTGGTGTTTTTCTCGATCAGCGCAGTCATCACGCCGCCCATGGTTTCGATACCCAGGGTCAGCGGGCTGACGTCCAGCAGCAGCACGTCTTTCACGTCGCCGGCCAGTACCGCACCCTGGATGGCAGCACCCATGGCAACCGCTTCGTCCGGGTTCACGTCTTTACGTGCTTCCTTGCCGAAGAACTCGGTAACTTTCTGTTGAACCAATGGCATACGGGTCTGACCGCCGACCAGGATCACGTCGTTGATGGAGCCAACGTCGATACCGGCGTCTTTCAGCGCGATGCGGCAAGGTTCGATGGTGCGCTGAACCAGGTCTTCAACCAGTGCTTCCAACTTGGCGCGAGAAATCTTCACGTTCAAGTGCTTAGGACCGGTGGCATCTGCAGTGATGTACGGCAGGTTCACGTCGGTCGAATTGCTCGAAGACAGTTCGATCTTGGCTTTTTCAGCAGCTTCTTTCAGACGCTGCATCGCCAGCGGATCACCTTTGAGGTTGATGCCGCTTTCTTTCTTGAATTCGTCAACGAGGTAGTCGATCAGACGAATGTCAAAGTCTTCACCACCCAGGAAGGTGTCACCGTTGGTGGCCAACACTTCGAACTGGTGCTCGCCGTCAACTTCAGCGATCTCGATAACCGACACGTCGAACGTACCACCACCCAGGTCATAAACGATCACGGTGTGGTCGCCTTTGGCCTTGTCCATACCGTAAGCCAGCGCAGCTGCGGTTGGTTCGTTGATGATGCGTTTTACGTCCAGGCCCGCGATGCGGCCGGCGTCTTTAGTGGCCTGACGCTGACTGTCGTTGAAGTAGGCCGGAACGGTGATCACCGCCTCGGTCACTGTTTCACCCAGGTAGTCTTCGGCCGTCTTCTTCATCTTTTTCAAGACTTCAGCCGAAATCTGCGGTGCAGACATCTTGGCGCCATTTACTTCAACCCAGGCGTCACCGTTGTCAGCCTTGGCGATTTTGTAAGGCACCATCTTGATGTCTTTCTGTACGACTTCTTCGTCGAACTTACGACCGATCAGACGCTTTACTGCGTACAGAGTGTTGTGCGGGTTGGTGACAGCCTGGCGCTTGGCCGACTGACCGACCAGGATCTCGCCATCATTTGCGTAAGCAATGATCGACGGTGTGGTACGCGCGCCTTCCGCGTTCTCGATGACTTTGGCCTTGCCATTTTCCATGACGGACACACACGAGTTGGTGGTCCCCAGGTCGATACCGATAATTTTGCCCATGATTTACTCTCCCGAAACTTGAATTTGGTTGCCGCAGCAGTGGTGGCTAACTGCGGTAGCACTTAAACGCTTGACTTATAGATGGGGGCTTTACAGCGTATTTCAAGCCTGCTCATCAATAGAAGGCGCAACCGGTGCCGCCTTGCTCACCTCGACCATCGCCGGGCGCAGCAGGCGACCGTTGAGCTGATAGCCCTTCTGGAACACTCTCAGCACGCTGTTAGGCTCCAGGTCATGGCTTTCCTGCATGGACATGGCCTGGTGATGTTTAGCGTTGAACGGTTCGCCGCCGGTTGGATCGATGGCTTCCAGTTGATAACGCTTCAGGGTGTCCTGGAACATTTTCAGGGTCAGCTCGATCCCTTCGCGCATTGGGCGGATGTTTTCGTCATCCGGATTGGACAACTCGAGACCACGCTCCAGGCTGTCGATGATCGGCAGCAAGTCAACGGCGAATTTTTCCAGTGCGAACTTGTGAGCCTTCTCTACATCCTGCTCGGCACGGCGGCGGACGTTCTGCAGATCGGCGGCAACACGCAAAGACTGATCCTGCGCAGCGGCCAATTGCTCTTCGAGCGTTTGCACGCGACTTGTCAGCTCGTCGCCGACAGCCGAATTGGCGTCTGGAGTTTGCGTATCCTGCGTCTGTTCGTCAGCCATAGTTTTCTCCTTTCAAAATCATGCGCGAACTCAACTCGCGCTTCTGTTCCGGTATATGGGGCCACAATTTCAAGGTTCAAGGGCGTAGGCGTTACCAAAAGTCTTTCCCATGACCGGGATCAATTCCTGCTCTTTCATTCCTCAGCGCGCTAAAAAACACGCCTATTCAAGCAAATCGAGCTAAACGCCAGGATTGTCAGCCTCGAACAAAACACTGTATAAATAACCAGACCTAAAGCTTGGGAGCGGCCGTCATGCTCGTGCACCTGTCCGTACATAACTACGCCATCGTTGAGCACCTGGATCTCGAACTGGATCGCGGGATGAGCGTAATCACAGGCGAAACCGGCGCCGGCAAGTCGATCATGCTTGATGCCCTGGGTCTCACCCTGGGTGATCGCGCCGACAGCGGCGTGGTGCGCCCCGGCGCAGACAAGGCAGATATCCTGGCCACCTTCGACCTGGCCGATATTCCCGAGGCCGAAACCTGGCTGGCCGAACGCGACCTTGATAATGAAGGCCCGTGCATCCTGCGACGGGTTATCACGGCGGAGGGTCGCTCTCGCGGCTATATCAACGGTACGCCCTGCCCACTGGGCGACCTGAAAGCCCTGGGCGAGCTGCTTATCGATATCCACAGCCAGCATGAGCACCAGTCGCTCCTGAAGACCGACACCCATCGCCGCCTGCTAGATGAATACGCCGGCGCCACAGACCTTGCCCGCCAGGTGCAACTGGCCGCCCAGCGCTGGCGCCAGACTCGCCAGGAACTGGAGCGACTCTCCAACTCCGGCGATGAACAACGTGCTCGCCATCAATTGCTCAGCTATCAACTCGAAGAACTGGAGAGCCTGGGCCTGGGCGAGAACGAACTGGAGCAGCTTGAGCAGGAACACAAGAACCTCACCAACGCAGAAACCCTGCTGGGTATTTGTCGCCAGGTGGTTGAGCAATGCAGTGAAAGCGACTCGGGCAACGTGCTCAATGCACTGACTGCCAGCCTCAATCGCTTGTCGAGCGTGAACAATGCCTCCGGCTCGCTGAGCGAAGCTACGACGCTGCTCACCAGTGCACAGATTCAGGTGGAGGAAGCGGTCGGCGAACTGAATCGCTTCCTGGATCACTTCGATGCCGACCCGGCACGCCTGCAGGAAATAGAAGAACGCCTGGACACCATCTACACCCTGGCGCGCAAGCACCGAATCCAGCCCACCGAAGTGGCGACAATGCAGCAAAAACTGCTGGATGAAATCGAGACCCTGAATGCGAATGACGAGTCCATCGAACGACTGGGCGAAGAACTCGCCTCGTTCGCTCGTCATTACCAGGAGAAAGCGCGCGAACTGAGCGACCTGCGCCAACAAGCCGCGACCGGCCTGGCCAGCGCAGTGGAGCTGGAGATCCAGCGCCTGGGCATGCCGGGCGGGCGCTTCACCATCGAACTGCACGCCAACACCAGCAACGAGCTGCAACCCCACGGACTGGAGCAGGTTGAACTACTGGTAAGCGCCAACCCTGGGCAGCCGCTCAAGGCGTTGGCAAAAGTGGCATCCGGCGGCGAGCTCTCGCGGATCAGCCTGGCGATCCAGGTGATTACCGCGCAAACCTCCCGGGTACCGACACTGGTATTCGACGAAGTTGACGTGGGCATTGGCGGGCCGACAGCAGAAATTGTTGGCCAACTGTTGCGACGCCTGGGGGATCGAGGCCAGGTACTGACGGTCACCCACTTACCGCAAGTGGCAGCCCAAGGTCATCAACACTTGTTTGTGCACAAGGTACGCGGCAATGATGCGACGCACACGGCCGTGTCCAAGCTGAACAAATCCGAACGTGTGGAAGAAGTGGCGCGCATGCTCGGCGGTATTGATTTGACCAAGGAGTCGTTGGCGCACGCGAAGAAAATGGTCGTGGCAGCAAAGGCCTGAGCGAACAACATTCCTTCTTTATAGAAAGCACGAAGGCGACCCTGAGGTCGCCTTCGATCGTTTTGCAGCGTAAATCTGCAGCGCTTGTTACTTTTTCTTACGGATGTACAGGACCAGATTATGGTCAACCAGATCGAAGCCATGCTCTTCAGCAATCTTATGCTGCAACGCTTCGATTTCCGGACTGGTGAACTCGATAACCTCGTTGGTATCCAGGTCAACCATGTGGTCGTGATGACCACCGTCAGCCAATTCGAACACTGCATGACCGCCGTCGAAATTATGACGAACCACCAGCCCAGCGGCTTCAAACTGGGTCAGCACACGGTAAACCGTGGCCAGACCAACGTCCTCATTAGACTCCATCAGCGCCTTGTAGACATCCTCGGCACTCATGTGGCGCTGCTCAGCAGAATCGAGCATTTGTAGAATCTTGACTCGTGGCAGAGTCACTTTGAGACCGGCTTTGCGTAGTTCGCTATTTTCAACCATGGTTAGCTTTCTCGCGGATGCTGCTTCGCAGCTTCTCTTAATACGGGTATGATCGGCGTTTACGTTGTCCCAGCCAAGATAGTGGAAGTCGCCCACCGATGCAAAACACCAAGCTCTTGCTAACCAGTTTCACCTTTGTGGGACTGCTCGCACTCGCCGGTTGTTCATTCCCCGGGGTTTACAAAATCGACATCCAGCAGGGCAATGTCGTCACGCAGGACATGATAGACCAGTTACGCCCCGGAATGACCCGACGGCAAGTACGGTTTATCATGGGTAATCCCCTGCTGACCGACACTTTCCATGCCGATCGCTGGGATTATCTCTACAGCCTGCAACCAGGTGGCGGTGAACGCCAGCAGGAGCGCGTCAGTGTCATCTTCAATGGCAATGACCAGCTTGTCAGCCTGTCCGGCGACTTCATGCCCGGCGTAAGCCGTGATGAAGCCCTGCTTGGCAAGGATAACGGTAACAACGTGACTGCGCCTGCGCAGGAAGGCGAGAAGCCGAAGTCCGAAGTACCGGCCAAGCCTGGCTCCTTGCTTGACAAGATCCAGAAAGACGTCGACGGGGTGGAGACAGTACCCGTCCCGACGCCGCAGCCTCTGGACACCAGCCCGCAGTAAGTGTGCGGCGCTCAACAAAAAGCCCGGCATGCCGGGCTTTTTGTTGCCTGCCATTTGGCTGGCCTATGGGTGCTGCTGCTTGGCCAGGGCCGCCTTGGCCGCGCGGAGCCGGCGCACCTCTTTCGGATCCACCAATAACGGACGGTAAATCTCAATACGGTCACCGGCCTGCACTGCGCGCACGTCGGCATCCGCAACCACCTTGCCGAATATCCCCAAAGGGCAATTCGCTAGATCCAGCTCGGGAAATCGCGCTGCAATACCGGACGCCTGCACTGCAGCACGCAGATGGGTGCCCACCGGCACCGACACCGCGAGCAACACTTGGCGATCCTCGGCGGCATACACCACTTCGATCTCAACCATGCAGTTGCTTGGCTCGCTGACAAAATGCATCCACCAGGGTATTGGCGGCCTGGTTGAACAACGGCCCCAACGTCGCCCGCACAATAGGCCCGGCATAGTCAAAAGAAAGATCCAGGCTGATTTTGCAGGCCTTATCCGTCAGCGCCTTGAACACCCATACGCCATGCAGTTGGGTAAACGGCCCTTCCTGCAAATTCATTTCGATGGACTTACCGGGCACCAGCACATTACGCGTAACAAAATGCTGACTAAGGCCACCCTTCGCGACCCCGACACTGGCGACCATGTGGTCATCACTACCTTCCAGCACCTCGGCCGTTGAGCACCACGGCAGGAATTCCGGGTAACGCGCCACGTCGTTGACCAGGTCATAGAGCGCCTGTGCCGGATAGGGCAACAGCGCTGAACGTTGAATGTGCGTCGTCATGTGTGCGTTATTTCCACAGCTGAGGCAAACATCGCGAAAAAACAGCCCGATCCGCGAAAGAAAAAATCCAGAGAACTGCCTGCATTGTCCGGGATTCATCCAACACGCTCAAGCACGCAGGTTGACCGTAGCCGACACGCTCGCAACTCCCTATAATGCCGCCCCTATGGCTAAACAAAAGAAACACCCCACAGGGACCATCGCGCAAAACAAAAAGGCGCGACACGATTACTTCATCGAACATCGGTTCGAGGCTGGTCTGGTCCTGGCCGGCTGGGAAGTAAAGAGTCTGCGTGCCAGCAAGCTGCAACTGGTCGACAGTTATGTGCTGCTCAAGGATGGCGAGGCATGGCTGCTCGGCAGTCATATCACCCCGCTGACCACCGCGAGCACCCACGTGATCGCCGACCCGGTGCGTACGCGCAAGCTGCTGCTCAATGCCCGCGAACTGGAAAAGCTCGCAGCCGCTGTACAGCAGAAGGGCTATGCCTGCGTCTGTCTGTCCTGGTATTGGAGCAAGCACCTGGTCAAGTGCGAAATCGCACTGGGCAAGGGCAAGAAGGAATACGACAAGCGTGATTCCGAGCGCGAACGTGATTCCAACCGCGAACTGCATCGCGCCGTGCGCAACAAGGGCAAGGAAGAATAATCCTTGCTGCGATGCAGCCGTGGGCGCCCCCCCTCGGCTACATCCCCTTGCGCCGCTCCGCACGCGCCACGCGCTGAACTTCCTGACGTACTTCCTCCAGCACTTCCTGCACATACAGCAGGTGACGTGTTGAAACCTCGCGCGCCTGCTCGGCGCGACCTTCGATAATCGCCAGGTACAAATCCCGATGCTGACTGATCAGCATGTCACGGGTTTCCGTACGCTGCTGGTACATGCCACCAATGTTGGTCACCACATTTCGTTTCAGCAGGTCGAACAGACCGCGAATGGTGTGCAGCAACACGGCGTTATGACTGGCTTCGGCGATCGCCAAGTGAAACCGTGCATCGGCCGCGCCCTCTTCCGCTCGACTCACTTCATCGCAGCGGGTGTAGCAATCCTGTAGCACCTCGAACGCCGCCGTCAGCCGCTCGCGATCAACCTCCGTGGCGCGCAGCGCGGCGTAATAGGCGCAAGACGCTTCGAGGGTCTGACGAAACTCCAGCAGATCACGCTGGGCCTCGGGATTGTTCTCCAGCAGGTGCAGCAACGGATCACTGAACGTGGAGCCCAGGGACTCAGCCACATAATTGCCACCGCCTTGACGGCTGACGAGCAAACCCTTGGCCGCCAACTTCTGGATCGCCTCGCGCAAGGAAGGCCGCGACACCCCGAACTGCTCAGCCAAAGCGCGCTCGGCCGGCAAGCGCTCGCCCGACTTCAGCGTGCCCTCGAGGATCATGCCCTCAAGCTGCTCGACAATATCGTCAGACAAACGGCGCTGACGCACCTGATCAAACCCCATCACTCACTCTCCACCATCCCGACCACTCGCCGGGGCTCTATTCTGGCCTATCGCAGCGCTTGCGGCACCTATCAGAACGCCTTCCTTTCAACCGATCAGCCCCCCTGCACACCGACCTACGACCAAAGTTTCGCAAGCGGCAAATTGACACGCCCCTGGCAAGGCTTTTACTCTAGCCAACAGCGATTGTAAATTGGTATTACCAATTATCCAAGCTGACCAAACAACAACAATCAGGGGCCACCCCATATGCAAACCTGGCAACAGCTCTACAGCCCGCTCGGCAGCCTCGGCCTGTCCGCACTGGCGGCCGTCATCCCGATCGTATTCTTCTTCCTGGCCCTGGCCGTGTTTCGCCTCAAAGGGCATGTGGCCGGCAGCATCACCCTGGCGCTGTCGATCCTGGTGGCGATCTTCGCCTTCCAGATGCCGGTGGACATGGCGCTGGCCGCCGCCGGTTACGGCTTTGCCTACGGCCTATGGCCTATCGCGTGGATCATCGTCGCGGCCGTGTTCCTCTACAAACTCACGGTCAAAAGCGGCCAATTCGAGATCATCCGCAGTTCGGTCCTGTCGATTACCGATGACCAACGCCTGCAAGTGCTGCTGATCGGCTTCTGCTTTGGCGCCTTCCTGGAAGGTGCGGCCGGTTTTGGCGCCCCCGTGGCCATCACCGCAGCGTTGTTGGTCGGCCTGGGCTTCAACCCGCTGTACGCCGCCGGCCTGTGCCTGATCGCCAACACCGCGCCTGTCGCATTCGGCGCCTTGGGCATCCCGATCATCGTGGCCGGGCAAGTCACCGGCATCGACGCGTTCAAGATCGGCGCCATGACCGGCCGCCAATTGCCGCTGCTGTCGCTGTTCGTGCCTTTCTGGCTGGTGTTCATGATGGACGGTTTGCGCGGCGTGCGTGAAACCTGGCCGGCCGCTCTGGTTGCAGGTTTGAGCTTTGCCATCACCCAGTACTTCACCTCCAACTTCATCGGCCCGGAACTGCCGGACATCACCTCGGCCCTGGCCAGCCTGATTTCCCTGACGCTGTTCCTGAAAGTCTGGCAGCCCAAGCGCACTGCGGGCGCACAGATAGCCGGCGCCACATCCAGCGCTGCGGTCACCGCGAGTGCGGGCGGTTTCGGCCTGCCGCGCAACACGACTGTCTCGCCCTACAGCCTGGTGCAGATTTTCAAGGCCTGGTCGCCGTTCCTGATTCTCACGGTGCTGGTCACCATCTGGACCCTCAAGCCGTTCAAGGCGATGTTCGCCGCCGGTGGCTCGATGTACAGCTGGGTGTTCAACTTTGCGATCCCGCACCTGGATCAACTGGTGATCAAGGTCGCACCGATCGTGACCAACCCCACTGCGATTCCGGCCGTGTTCAAGCTGGACCCGATTTCCGCGACCGGCACCGCGATTTTCTTCTCCGCGCTGATCTCGATGCTGGTACTGAAGATCGACATCAAGACTGGTCTTACCACTTTAAAAGAGACCTTCTACGAACTGCGCTGGCCGATCCTGTCCATCGGCATGGTGCTGGCCTTTGCCTTCGTCACCAACTACTCCGGCATGTCGTCGACCATGGCGCTGGTATTAGCTGGCACCGGTGCAGCCTTCCCGTTCTTCTCGCCTTTCCTCGGCTGGCTGGGGGTTTTCCTGACAGGCTCCGACACGTCGTCCAACGCCCTGTTCAGCTCGCTGCAAGCCACCACTGCGCATCAGATCGGTGTGAACGACACCCTGCTGGTTGCCGCGAATACCAGCGGCGGCGTCACCGGCAAAATGATCTCGCCACAATCCATCGCCGTGGCCTGCGCCGCCACCGGCCTGGTGGGCAAGGAATCCGACCTGTTTCGCTTCACCCTCAAGCACAGCTTGTTCTTTGCCACCATCGTCGGGCTGATCACCCTGGCCCAGGCCTACTGGTTCACCGGTATGCTGGTGCACTGAGACCTGCATGCAATAGGGTAAGAATCGACGCCGGACAACGGTTCCGGCGTCTGCTATTTCTGGAGGACCGATGAGCCTGCCTGCTGCTTTCCTGCGCGACGCCGCACAACTGATCCCGAAAGATCGACGCTTCGACGACCCGCTTTCCACCCTCGCCTTCGGCACCGACGCCAGTTTTTACCGACTGATCCCACAGCTGGTAATCCGCGTGGAGTCGGAAGACGAAGTCGTCGCGCTGCTGCAACTGGCTCAACGCGACCACGTTCCAGTCACCTTCCGTGCCGCTGGCACCAGCCTGTCCGGGCAAGCCATCAGCGACTCGGTGCTGATCGTACTGGGGGACAACTGGAATGGCCGCGAAATTCGCGGCCAAGGCACACAAATCCGCCTGCAGCCCGGCGTGATCGGCGCCCAGGCCAACGCGTGGCTGGCGCCGTTCGGGCGCAAGATCGGGCCGGACCCAGCGTCGATCAACGCCTGCAAAATCGGCGGCATCGTCGCCAACAATGCCAGCGGCATGTGCTGCGGCACGGCGCAGAACACCTACCACACCCTGGCCGGGATACGCCTGGTATTGGCTGACGGCAGCCGCCTGGATACCGAAGACGCAGCCAGCGTGGCGGCGTTTCACGAACAGCACGGCGCGCTGCTTGAGCGTCTGGCGACACTGGGGCGCGAGACCCGCGCAAATACTGAACTGGCGGCAAAGATCCGCCACAAATACCGTCTGAAAAATACCACCGGGCTGTCACTCAATGCCTTGGTGGATTTCGACGCCCCCCTCGATATCCTCAGCCATCTGTTGGTAGGTTCCGAGGGCACCCTTGGATTTATCAGCGCGGTCACCTACGACACCGTGATCGATCACCCCAACAAAGCGTCGGCGTTGATTGTGTTTCCGGACGTCGAAACCTGCTGCAATGCAGTCACCGTCCTCAAGACCCAACCCGTTTCGGCCGTTGAGCTGCTGGACCGTCGCAGCATGCGCTCGGTACAGAACAAGCCGGGCATGCCCGCTTTCGTACAGCACCTATCGGAAAATGCCTGCGCCCTATTGATCGAGTCGCGTGCAGCGTCCTCGTCGTTACTGCACGAGCAACTGGCGCTGATCATGGCTTCCCTGGCCCAGTTTCCGGTCGAGAAGCAGGTCGATTTCACCGAAGACCCCGTGGAAAACGCCCGCCTGTGGGCGATCCGCAAAGACACCTTTCCCGCCGTCGGCGCCGTGCGCAAAACCGGCACCACGGTAATCATCGAGGACGTGACCTTCCCGGTCGAACAACTGGCAATCGGCGTGAATCGCTTGATCGAGCTGTTCGACAAACATCACTACGACGAAGCGATACTTTTCGGACACGCGCTGGAAGGCAATCTGCACTTCGTGTTCACCCAAGGATTCAACAGCGCGGAAGAAGTCACACGCTACCAAGCGTTCATGGACGACGTGGCACAACTGGTAGCGGTGGAATTCGGTGGTTCGCTGAAAGCCGAACACGGCACCGGCCGCAATATGGCCCCGTTCGTCGAACTGGAATGGGGCAGCGATGCCTATCAACTGATGTGGCAACTCAAGCGCCTGCTCGACCCCAACGGCATTCTCAACCCGGACGTGGTGCTCAGCGAAGACCCGCAAATCCACCTCAAGCACCTCAAGCCGCTGCCCGCCGCCGACGAGCTTGTGGATAAGTGCATCGAGTGCGGTTTCTGCGAGCCGGTGTGCCCGTCGAAAGGCCTGACTCTGAGCCCGCGCCAGCGCATCGTGATCTGGCGCGATATCCAGGCGAAAAAACGCGCTGGTATCGACACCGCTGAGCTGGAAGCCGCCTATCAGTACCAAGGCATCGACACCTGCGCCGCCACCGGGCTTTGCGCCCAGCGCTGCCCTGTAGGAATCAATACCGGCGACCTGGTGAAAAAACTGCGCAGCCGCGAAGCTGACCGTACGAAAACCGCCGAATGGCTCGCCACGCATTTCGCCACCGCGCTGCAAGGCGCGCGTTTTACACTGCATGTGGCCAATGGCGCACGCATGCTGCTGGGCGCCCCGCGCCTGGCGAAGCTATCGGCCAGCGTGACCAGGCTGTCCAAGGGGCAGATTCCGCAGTGGACAAACGCCATGCCGCAGCCGGAGAAAGCCATTCGCTTCAGCCCGGCGGTGACGGACGAGCGACCCCGGGTGGTCTACCTGGCGGCCTGCGTCTCACGCGCCATGGGCCCGGCGGCGGGCGATAAAGAGCAGATGTCGCTGTACGACAAAACCCGCAACCTGTTGGAAAAAGCCGGTTACCAAGTCGTGTTCCCCGACAATCAGGACAGCCTGTGCTGCGGCCAGCCTTTCGCCTCCAAAGGCTACGCCGAACAGGCCGAACACAAGCGTCAGGAACTGATCGGCGCACTGCTCCACGCCAGCCGTGGCGGGCTCGACCCGATCTACTGCGACACCAGCCCCTGCACCCTGCGCCTGGTGCAGGGGCTGGGCGAAACGCGCCTGGATCTTTACGACCCCGTACGATTTATCCGCACGCACCTGATGGACCGCCTCGACTTCACCCCCCAGGAAGCCCCCATCGCGGTGCATGTCACCTGCAGCACCCAGCACCTGGGCGAGAGCCAGGCCCTGATCGACCTCGCTCGCCGCTGCTCCAACACCGTGGTGATCCCGGAAGGCATTCATTGCTGCGGGTTCGCCGGCGACAAGGGCTTCACCACGCCGGAACTCAACGCCCACTCACTGCGCACCCTCAAGGATGCGGTGCAATATTGCAGCGAAGGCATCTCCACCAGCCGCACCTGTGAGATCGGCCTGAGCCAGCATGGCGGCATCGACTATCACGGCTTGGTCTACCTGGTGGACCGCGTCACCCAGGCCCGCGCTCACTGAGCCTGCAAAAAAAACAGAACCCCTGCGCGCCGGCGTAGTCATCTGCATAGGCCTCGCCAAGCGAGGTTTATCAGTGATGTCGCTGGCAGCGGTTGAACGCCAGCAGCGTCGAGCCCTTTTGCGCAAGGAGATACCCTATGAAGCGTTCCGCTCTTGCTGGCTTGTTCATTACCGCTGCGATGCTGGCCTCCCCCGTGTTCGCGGCGGGCGAGCCCGATCTGTGCAAAATCAATCTGGACAAAATCAACAACGGTAAAGCGCTGCTCGCCACCGACACCAGTGGTAAAAGCGGCGAGATAGACACCGCCGTCTCCCAGGCCAAGGCGGCCCACGCCGCGGGTGATGACAAAAAGTGCATCGAGATCACCTCGAAGGCGCTGCAAGACCTGCAGAACAGCGAAAAAGGCGGCCAATAGGCAGCGCCATAGCGGAAGACCAACCTTCGGGTTGGCCTTCCGCGAGTGTTTGGCGTACACTGCATAGGCTTGTCACTCACTAAGAAACAACGAGTTACAAGCACGGGGCCGTTTAGGATTCGACGCCGGTCGCGAAACTTTAGGTGCATGCCGAGTTGGTAACAGAACTCGTAAATCCACTGTTGCAACTTCTTATAGTTGCCAATGACGAAAACTACGGCCAGGAATTCGCTCTCGCTGCGTAAGCAGCCTTAGCCCTGAGCTTCTGGTACCTTCGGGTCCAGCAATCACCAGGGGATGTCTGTAAACCCAAAGTGATTGTCATATAGAACAGAATCGCCGTGCAGTACGTTGTGGACGAAGCGGCTAAAACTTACACAACTCGCCCAAAGCACCCTGCCCTTCGGGTCGCTGAGGGTTAACTTAATAGAAACGGCTACGCATGTAGTACCGACAGCGGAGTACTGGCGGACGGGGGTTCAAATCCCCCCGGCTCCACCAAATCAACGAAAAAAGACGTCTATGGACGTCTTTTTTTGTGCCTGCGATCTAGTAAATACGCGGCCTTCTGCGCTTTGCGTCCAACCCCAACAATAATTTACGTCACGGCCAACATCCGTCCGTCTGGTGCCGACTGCCATCACTTGCTAGCCCAGAAACGGCCCATTTTTCAAACTAACGAACAGAGGGGAAAAGCCGCTAGCCGGTGGGCATGGGGGTCGTTGCGGCCTACTTAGCGATGCTAAAAGTACCTATCGAATATTGGCAAGCAATGCGGAACTCAGAGAGCGTGTAAGAAAAAACACAAAAAAGCTGCGCAAGCGGCGAAAACTCTTACAATCCCACGCAGATTTCCTACACATTCTTTGTGCCCCCCGATACTCAAGAGATTGCCCCGTGAGTAACTCAGACACCTCATCCGTGCCGCTGGTTGACGTAGTGAAGCTTGCCGCATCACTTCAGCGTTTCGCAGATGACCGCGACTGGCAGCAGTTCCACTCCCCAAAAAATCTCATCTTGGCGCTCACTGGCGAGGTAGGAGAGCTATGCGAGATCTTCCAATGGATGAGCGATGCCGATTCGCTCTCCGTAGCTAAAGATCCCGAAATAGGCCTCGCCGTAAAAGACGAATTGGCGGACGTACTGATGTACCTGGTTCGCCTGAGCAGCGTGCTCGGCATCGACCTCAACGAGGCGGTGACACGGAAACTCGCCTCGAACGGCCAGAAGTACCCCGTGGATAAAGCCAAAAGCAGCAGCAAAAAGTACGACCGACTCTGATCAGCCCTAATCTAAGGACAACCCGTGATCGTGTACGCTGCGACCAAACAGCAATTTCTAAAAGACAACGATAACGATGACATCGAGGACGTGATCCTCAGGCATTTCAAGGAAGCCACCGGCAAGACCGTTGGCAGGTCGGAAATCAGGTCGTGGCAAGGATCTCTAACGTATATGGCCAAGGTACTCAGGGATGAAGGGCTGCCGGGCGATGCGGGCCTGGCCATTGAGCTGCACATTCCGCAGTCGTCGAAGCGAATCGATTTTCTGCTCACCGGTCGCGACGAAAATCAGGCAAAAAAAGCCGTCTTGATCGAATTGAAGCAATGGAGCAAGGCCAGCGCCACTACCAAGGATGCCATCGTCAAAACGGCATTGGGTGGCGGCCTCGTTGAGACCATTCACCCGTCGTATCAAGTATGGTCATACGCCGCGCTGCTGGAGGGCTTCAACGAGGCGGTGTATGACAAAAGCATCGAGATCCGTCCGTGTGCCTACCTTCATAACTACGTCAGCGACGGCATCATCGACTCAGCTCACTACGAGCCCCACATCAGCAAAGCCCCACTGTTCCTGAAAGGACCTGACGAGCTCACCAAACTCAGAAGCTTCCTGAAAAAGCATATCGCTCACGGCGACAACAAAGAGGTTCTCTACGAACTGTCCGATGGAAAAATCCGTCCGTCCAAAGCGCTAGCCGAAGCCCTCGAAGGGCTGATGACGGGCAAGCCAGAATTCGTATTGATTGACGATCAAAAAGCAATTTTCGAATCAGCGCTTGCGGCAGCAAGCGAAGCCTCGGACCAGGCACCAAAGGTGCTGATCATTGAGGGGGGGCCGGGCACTGGGAAAACCGTTCTGGCTATCAATTTACTTGTGAGGCTCACAGAACGGAGGCTGTTAAGCAAATATGTCTCGAAGAATGCCGCCCCACGCAAGGTCTACGAAAGCAAACTGGTTGGCACCATCAAACGCAGCCATTTCTCGAATTTCTTTTCAGGCTCTGGGGCGTTCATCGACACTGAGCCCAACACATTCGATGCGCTTATCGTGGACGAAGCTCACCGGCTGAATGAGAAAAGCGGGCTTTATGGGAACCTTGGCGAAAACCAGATCAAGGAGCTGATTGAATCAGCGAAATGCTCAATTTTCTTCATCGATGAAGACCAACGTGTGACCCTGAGCGACATAGGCAGCAAGCAGGCGATACGCGCCTTTGCCAAAGCCAAGGGGGCGGTGGTCGAGGAATATGTACTGTCTTCACAGTTTCGCTGCAGTGGTTCTGACGGTTACATGGCATGGCTGGATGACGTCCTTGGCATTCGCTCGACAGCAAATCCGACGCTCGACACCTCGGAGTACGAGTTCAAGGTGTTCGACTCGCCTCAGGCGCTGCATGACGCCATCGACGAGAAAAACCATGGAAACAAGGCTCGCGTAGTCGCGGGCTACTGCTGGCCTTGGTTGAGCAAGAAAGACCCCAACGCTACCGATATCGTCATCGGTGACTACAAGCGACAATGGAACCTGGATCAGGATGGCAGCCTGTGGATCATCGCTGAGAACTCCATCGAGCAAGTTGGCTGCATTCATACCTGCCAAGGTCTGGAAGTCGACTATATCGGAGTCATCATCGGGCCAGACCTGGTCGTACGTGATGACAACGTTGTGACATCCCCGGATGAGCGCGACAAACACGATAAATCGATTCGCGGCTGGAAAAAAATGATGAAGGAGCAACCTGCTCTGGCGAAAAAAGAAACTGACCTGATCATCAAAAATACGTACCGAACCCTCATGACTCGCGGGATGAAGGGTTGCTACCTGTACTGCATCGACAAAGAGACTGCGCAATACTTCGAGAGTCGACTTAGCCATTACAGCAGTCACTGACGGTATCGTTTGCTAGGAGCCTCTGCACCTGCGAGTGGGGCACCGTACGCGCAGGGGCAAGGATCAACAGCAGCTGGTCACCAGCCATGGCTAACGTTTACAGGAACATTTGCTTGATAGATTCGATGCCGATTAGTTAATGGCGCGGAACTCAAAAAGCACCGTCCATCGGAAGCCAAACCACGCAGCGTTCCAACTGGTATTCCAAGCAAGTTGACCGAACAATTATTAACTTGCAAAAAACAGATAGATACCGACTTGTTTCAGATTACCCAGGCCCACCACTTCAGAATCAACCGACCCCGCCCAGTGCGGGTTTTGTCATTTCTGGGGTTTCGAAAGCTCGACAAAATGAACGCTCAGAATTTTCCTTCAAGATATCGCGCCATCGATGAACTAGTACAACTCCTACCACGCAGATAGCCTCCCCCAGTCGCTGCAAAATCAGCGACCGGGTTTAGCAGCTCGTTTACTATCAAGGCCTGCAAAGCCACCATCCGTTCCAGCGATGCTGTCAGCATCCGCTGGTGCGTATTATGGCGGCTGTGCGTGGGGCACTTTCGGGTGCGCCGGGTTCCTTGATTCCTGGTCTGCTAACCCGCGCACAGTCGCCACCCGTTTCGTTTAGCAGCGATGTCTGGCGACTCCATCAATCAAGGAGTTTCAGCCATGAAAAAGATCACCCCCAATCCCCCCTCCACAACCCTCTTCACCCTCGCCCCAGACATCTCCCCCGAAACCCTGCTGATCCAAGCCAGCGAAACCCTCGCCTCTCTCAACGCCATGACCACCGACCTGGCTTTCGAACTCGAAGGCGTCCACCGTCACAAGCTGCTGGCCACCCAGCAACTGATCGTGCTGGGCGAGTTGTTGGTTGAGCGCGTGCTGGTGCTCACTCAAGACACACAAACATTCCAGTAACCAAAAGGCCGAGACGCGTTCAGCGACTCGGCCTTTTGTTGTGCGTCTGGAATCCCGCCACACTTGCGATTACCCTGCTCTCCTCTATCAGACACCCGGAAGTCCGATACCCGTGCTCAAGCCCCTCGCCATCCTCACCCTTGCCTGCTCCCCTCTGCTTGCAAACGCCGCCGACCTGGCCGGTGTCTGGACAGGCACCTTGGGTAAATCCGCGATCACCGTGTGTTTCAACGGTGCCCACGGCGCCAATGGCAGTTACTACTACCAACGCATCCTGACGCCCATTCAGCTCACTCAGGTCAACGCCAGTGAGCCGTGGGTTGAAGAAGGGCAAACCGGGTTCTGGCAGTTGGATGATCCCCAAGGCGACACGTTGACGGGTACCTGGAGCAAATCCCTCGAGGGTAAAAGCCTGGCGTTGGTGCTGAAACGCAGGGACACGGACGGTTGCGCCAGCGATGCCTATAACAATGCGCTTGAAGCCGTGCCACCCGCGGTAAAGGTCGAACGGAAAACCTTCGCCGAACACGCCTATCAAGTGAAGACCCAAGGAGGCCAGGTCATCCTGAAACTTGAAGGCGACGGTGCGGCCATCGACAAGATCAACCGAGAGCTCGCGCGCATGGCCATCAACCCGGACGGGCAGGCCGATTTCTACAGGGAGCGGCGCAACTCACTGGACCAGAGCGGCGGCACCACCACCAGTGAGATCGCGGTGGAGCCGTTCTACTGGTCATCGCACTGGATCACCGTGCGGTTCTATCGCTGGTCGGCGGGCTACGGACGCGGGGGCATCAGTTGGGGCCTGCACAGTTGGAACCTGCAAACCGGTGAAAAGATCGACCCCTGGACGTGGTTGGGCGGCCATGAGCAATGGGACACGCCCTACTCGGGCCAGGTCAAGTTGCCGGCCGCTTTCAGCAGCTGGCTGGCCAAGCAGACCACCACCGACGAAGGGTGCCCGGCCGTGACCAGTTATTCCTCGTTCGACTTGAGCTTCAACACCCAGGGCCTGCAACTGTCGACGCCCGCCCAGGGTGATGGCTGTGATAACGAACTGAGTTTTACCTGGGAGCAACTGGAGCCGGTGCTGAGCCCGGCAGGTAGAGCCGCACTGCCCAGCCTGATGGCGCCGTGAGCGACCTTACAAAAAACCCACATTCGTTCACGAAATATTCAGAAACGCCGACGGATACTAGCCCATTGCAATGACCGTTCCCCCGGACGGTCCTCCTGCCCTGGTAGCCACACTCCATGACGCGTCCCGCTCCCCTGCTGTTCCTGCTTGCTGGTCTGTTGTTCTTCTTTGCCCTGGGTAACCACGAGCTGCAAGGCTCCACCGAAGCCCGCGTGGCCGGGATCGCCATGGCCATGCACCTGGACAATAACTGGGTGGTGCCCCAGTTGTTTCGTGAACCGTTCCTGGAAAAACCACCCTTGAGCCTGTGGATCGATGCCGGGGCGATTCGCCTGTTTGGCGGCACCACCTGGGCCGTGCGCCTGGCTTCAGCATTTGCCGGGTTGTTCAGCGTGATGCTGCTTTACACCATGCTGCGCAGGTTCGGCCGGCCGCAGACGCTGGCCTTCAGCGCCGCGCTGATCCTGGCGACCATGGCCAGTTACTGGAGCAATGCGCGCGGTGTGGGTGAGGATTCGCTGCTCACCCTCGGCGTGACCGCCGCACTGCTGGGGTTTTACCAGGCCGTGCGGCCCGATCGTGAAGGGTCAAGCACAGGCGCATGGGCACTGTTTACCGCAGGGATGGTGATTGCCACCCTCAGCAAAGGCGTGCTGGGCCTGGCGATGCCGGGCATTGTGATTTTTGTATATCTGGTCAGCACCAGCCTCATGGACAAGCGCCTGCGCCTTGGCGACTGGCTCAAGCCCGCGCTGTTCACCTTGCTGGCGCTGGTGCCATTGGTGATCTGGCTGGGCTTCCTGTTCCAGCGTGGCGGCATGCAAGCGGTGGCCGAAGTGCTGCTGACCAACAGCGTCGGCCGGTTCAGCGGCTCGTTTGTCGAGGCAGGCCATTACGAGCCGTTCTACTACTACATCGCCAAGCTGCCCGAGGCGTTCCTGCCGTGGAATATTCTGGTGTACCTGGGTCTGTGGCATTTCCGCAAAAGCCTGGTGCGCAACCGCTACCACCTGTTCTTCAGCGTCTGGCTGGTGGCGCAGTTCACCCTGTTGACCCTGGCCTCGAGCAAACGCACGGTGTACCTGATGGCACTGGCCCCGGCCGCCGCCGTACTGGCCGCGGAATATGCACGGGTGCTGCTGGCGTGGCTGAAAACCCGCAAACCTGCGCTCTACACACATCACAGAACCCTCGTGGGCGGCGTGTTCACCCTGGCCGTGGGCTGCTATCTGATTGCAGCGTTCTGGTTTGCGCCCAAGGCCGATGTGCGCCAGTCGTTCGTCCCGGTGATCAGCCAGGTTCAGGCGTTCAAGGATGAAGGTAAGGAAGTGGTGCTGTTCCAACCCAACGAGCGCATCGCCGGGGCCAGCGTGTTCTATCTGCAGGCCTACTTGCCGATCCTGAAGACCGAGGCCGAGCTGCACAACTACTTAGGAGCCAAGCCCGGCAACATTGCGTTGCTGGACCATACCAACGACCTGGCCACCCCGGTGAAGGTGATCAAGCAGATGCCGATCAACCGCCAGCCTTACTACTTCGTGGAGCAGTAAGGCTGGCGCAGGGCATCAGTGTTTGGTGACCTTGTCCAGGTAACCCATGGCAAACGCCGAGACCACGAAGGTCATGTGGATGATCACGTACCACATCAGGTGCTGCGGATCGACGTTCTTGGCGTCCATGAAGATGCGCAGCAAGTGGATGGACGAAATCGCCACGATGGACGCCGCCACTTTCATCTTCAGCGACGAAGAGTCCATGGTGCCCAGCCAGTTGAGTTTCTCTTTGTTTTCATCGATATCCAGCTGCGAGACGAAGTTCTCGTAGCCAGAAATCATCACCATCACCAGCAAGCCGCCGACCAGGGCCATGTCGATCAACGACAGCAGCAGCAGGATCACATCAGCTTCCAGCATGGAAAACACATTGGGCAGGACGTGGATGATTTCCTGGAAGAACTTCAGCGCCAGGATCAGCAGGCCCAGGGAAAGCCCCAGATAGATAGGCGCCAGCAGCCAGCGTGAGGCGTACATAGTATTTTCGATAAAGCGTTCCATTGGATCTCACACAGCTTGGCTAGAAATGGCGGCGAGTATACCAGCCGCTACAAGACAGCTGTAACCACGAGAAAACTGACCTGTGCGGCATCTGTAAGAGAATTTTTCTGCTAGTGTCGAGCCCAATAACAACTCGGCTCGATGACGTCGGACAGGAAAAACTCAGATGATGGATGTGCGATCCCCTTTGGCCAGTATCGGCCTGTGCGCGGCATTGCTGCTGGCTGGCGGCTGCTCCCCCAGTGACGAGCAGAAGCAGACCACCCTCGAAGAGAAAACCGCAAAGTTCGAACACTCCCTGGACAGCATCCAGGACCCCAAGCTGCGTGACGCCGTCGCCGACCTGGGCGGTTCGCTGCTGTTACTGGAGCGGGCGCGGGTCAAACTCGCCAGCAAGCCCATCGAAGCCGAGTACGGCGAAGACTCCCTGGCCCTGCTCAAGCACTACCCCACGCCCCAGGCGTTGGTGGACACCTACATCAATGGCCTGTTTGTGCTGCGCAAGAGCTCCCATTCCGACTACCTGACCGACTTGCAGCCGGTGTTCCCGTTCAACTTCAACATGCCTGACCAGTTCCCCTTCCCCCACGGCCTGGAATGGCAGTCGGTGACCCTGAGCAACAACAAGGTCATCCCCTTCCAGCCGGAATGGTCGGAAACCGATCCGGGCATCCAGCTGAGCCCCAGCAGCTCCAACCTGACCAACCCCGACGACCTGACGGTGACCTACCCGTTCATCGACGGCATCGAGACGGAAAACAAGAGCCAGCCACAGCCCGTCAGCCTCAAGGGCACAGTGGAAGTGGTCGCGCCGGGCAAGGTGTTGACCTTTGATCTGTCGAAAAAAGACGTAGGCCACAAGCGCACCGAGGGCAACATCACCCTCAACCTGTTGCTCCTGGAAAAAAACTACGCCGAGATCGAGCTGACCAACAGCCAACCGCTGGCGCCTGAAGTCGGTGACGAATCGCCCAACCCGCTGCTGGTGCAGGCGCGGGACAGCACCGGGCAGTTCCTCACCCGGTCGGGCTCGATCAACGAAAGCAGCGCCCAGGTGGCGTTCTACGAAAAACAACTGGCCGAGATGCAAAAGCAGAAAGCCTGGTCGGAGGCGTTCGAAAAACAGCTCACCGAGGAACAAAAAGCTTTCGAACACAAACAGAGCAGCCATTACGCCAAGGTGTATTTCAATGGCGTGATCGACAACCTGCAGGTCAACGTACTGGATTTTTCCACCGCCACGCGCACGCGCAAAGACCTCGACCTGCCCGTGATGCGCTTCGACAAGAACAGCCTGCAGAACACCGTCCAGGCCCTGCCGATGCCGGTCACCGTGTATGACGACGGCGCCGCCAGCTGGCTCAAAGACGCGGGCATGACCGAGGACCAGCTGAAAAACAGCGTCACCATCAGCCAGTCGGTTGAAGACGCCAGCGCCGCGCACATCGTGTTCGACCACCCGTTCACCTTCAATGACGACCTAGTGGGCAGCGAGCGCAACAGCAGCGAATCACCGGTGACCTTCTTCACCGCCGACGAAAAAGGCGAACGTGGCGAGCCGATCGAACTGCCGGCCGAGGCGTTTGAACTGAACCCGGCACGCGGCACCCTCACCTACGACCTGAACCTGTTCCCGGAAAACCCGGCGTATGTGGTGGGCTCGATTCCGCTGTTCCTGGCGACCATCGACAAAGCCGAGATCGACGTGGCCAAGCTGCCCAAGGGGCTGTCGCTCAAGGACAACGCGCTGATCGTCGACCAGAAGGCCTTCCCCGCCGACAGCTGGCGCTTCTACGCCAAGGACGCCAGCGGCAACTACCTCAAGGAAATCCTCGGCGTCAGCCACCGCGCCGAGGAGTACGGCACGGCACTGTTTGACGTGCATTACTTCTACGGCCGGCCGACCACCCTGGAAAGCTACCAGCGCACCGACCTGAGCACCGTGCAATATGGCTTCGAGGTCAAGTTGGACAAACCCGAGAGCAAATAGCGGTCAGTGCTGGGTGTCACCATTGAGCTGTCGCAGATGGGCCTGCATGTGCAGGCACCAGATCTGCGGGTCACCCGCCTTCTCGTAGCCGTGCTGGGTCAGGCTGTCGACGATGGACTCAAGCATGTTTTCCGCGACGAAGGGCCCGGGGAACGGGCCTTGAGACTTGATGGTGGACGGCTGTTCACCGGTCATTCCGGCGGCAAACAACAAGGTCCACATCCCGTTATCCCCCGCAAGAGGGCGAATGGAACATTCGATACGGGTGACCAGGCCAAAGCACTGGCGGGTAAGGCAAAGGTTGCGCGGCATGGCGGCGACCCTCGGTAGATCGGTGTTCAACCTGCGCCCGGGGCGAGGCTGTTTCTATCCCGCGACTCCTGTGGATATCCCTTGAGCACAGAATAGAAGAAAACCACGACAAACCAAGGTTGTAGGGACCAACGGGCGTTGGTCTTACAGTCGCGCCAAATTCATGACGGTTTTACCCGTCATGTGGTGATGGGATTGTTGTGGCTATGGTGCTAGTTGTGGCGAGCGGGCTTGCCCCGCGTTGGGCTGCGCAGCAGCCCCAATAGGACCGCTGCGGTGTGCCAGTGAGATTGAATTGTCTGGTTTTAGGGCTGCTTCGCAGCCCAACGCGGGGCAAGCCCGCTCGCCACAACAAGCCCGCTCGCCACAATTCACGTCGCCATCAGATGGGCTTGGCTTCCGCCAACGCTTCCTGCGCCAACTCCTTCTCCGCTTCCTTCAGGTCTTCCTCGCTGATCATCTCGGCAATCGCGCGCAACCGCTCTACCACACGCGCATTCACCGTGCCTTCCGGAAACTGCCCTTCGGCATCCGGCTCACCGGCATCCTCGCCCACCAACAGGCTCAACGCCTCGTCCGCCTGGCGCACCGCATAGATATGGAACTGCCCGGCACGCACGGCCTGCTGCACCTTCTCATCCAGCATCAGCGTAGCGACGTTGGCCTGGGGAATGATCGCGCCCTGTTCACCGGTCAGGCCACGCGCTTCGCAGAGGCGGAAGAACCCTTCGATCTTCTCGTTGACCCCGCCCACCGCCTGCACTTCACCAAACTGGTTGATGGAGCCGGTGATGGCGAAGCACTGCTTGAGCGGGGTTTTCGACAAGGCCGAGATCAAGGTGCACGCCTCGCCCAGGGAGGCACTGTCGCCGTCCACATAACCGTAGGACTGCTCCAGCGCGATACTCGCCGAGATCGCCAGCGGGAATTCCTGGGCATAACGGCTGCCCAGGTAACCGGTGAGGATCATCACGCCCTTGGAGTGGATCGGCTGGCCGAGGTTGACCTCACGCTCGATGTCGACAATACCGCTGCCGCCCGGGTACACCGTGGCGGAAATCCGCGCCGGCACACCGAATGCCGAATCGCCCACCTCCAGCACCGTCAGCCCGTTGCACTTGCCCACCGCCGCACCGGCGGTGTCGATCAGGATCACCCCGGCGAGCATGTCGTCGAGGATCCGCGCGGACACCCGCCCGGTACGCGTGGCCTTGGCCTTGAGTGCGCGTTCGATATGCCCGGCATCGGTCATCTCGTCGCCTGCCAGATGGCGAATGAAATCCGCCTCGCTGACCAGCTGGAACAAATCCCCGATACGCGCCGACAAGCGCCCCTGGTGCTCCGCCAGCCTGGCGCTGTAGGTGGCCAACCGCGCCACCGCATCCGAGGTCAGCGGTGCCATGCCTTCTTCCGACGTGCGGGTTTTCAGCAATTGGGCGAACTGCTCCAGGCTTTCGTCGACCATCGGGATGTCTTCGTCGAAGTCCACCAGTACGCGGAACATCTCCTGGAAGTCCGGATCGGCGTCCTGCAACGCGTAGTACAACTGACGCGAACCAATGATGATCACCTTGACCTGCAACGGGATCATCTGCGGGTTGAGGGTCACGGTGGCCAGGCGGCCCAGTTCGCCCAGCGGCGATTCCATCTTCAGCTTGCGCGATTGCAGGGAGCGCTTGAGGGCGTCCCACACGAACGGCTCGCCGAGCATTTTTTCGGCTTCGAGAATCAGGAAACCGCCGTTGGCACGGTGCAAGGCGCCGGGGCGCAGCTGGCGATAGGTGGTGTAGAGCGCGCCCTGGTCGGTGCTGTACTCGATGCGGCCGAACAGGTTGTCGTAGGTCGGGTGCGGCTCAAACACCACCGGCGCGCCACCGTTGACCGGATGGCCCACCACCAGGCTTGGGCAGTACTGCTCTTCAAGCAGCTTGCGCGCCTGGGCGTCGGTCTTGGCATCGTCCACCAATTGCTCGACCACGGTCTTGAGCAAGTACACCTGCATGGCTTGCAGGTAGCCGCAGACGCCTGCGTTTTCTGCGTACTTTTCCGACAATGGCGCAAGCAGAGGCTGCAGGGCCAGGGTGATGGTTTCTTCGTTGAACTGGCGCAGTTGGTTGTTCGACTCACGCTTCCACTGCGGCAGGCTGGCCAGCTCTTCGTTGAGGCGCTCTTCCAGCTCGGAAATATCCGTGTGGAAGCGCTCGCGATCAGCTTCCGGCAGCTGCGAGAACTCGGCCTCGTCCAGCGCCTTGCCGTCGAGCATCGGCGTGAAGGCAATGTTGGAGCTGTCGCGGTACAACGCCACGTCCTTTTCCAGGGCCAGGCGTTCGATCACGTCCAGGGCCTTGTCGTAGCGCTGGTTGAAGGCGCGGTCGATCGCGCTCTTGCGCTGTTGATAAGTCGGGTGCTCGAAGACTGCCGGGAAGGTGGCGACAAGGTTGTCGACCAGACCGTTGATGTCGTTGATGAACGCCGCCGCACCGCCGCCCGGTAATTCAAGGGCACGCGGCTCGCGAGGCTCATCGAAATTATTCACATAGACCCAGTCCGACGGGGTCTGCAGGCGCTTGCCTTCGGCCTTAAGGTAGCGTTTGACGAACGAAAAGCGACCGGTCCCGGGCTCGCCCATGACAAACACGTTGTAACCGGGGCGTGGCATGGCCACACCGAACTGCAACGCTTCAACCGCACGTTCCTGGCCAAGCACACCGCGAAAGGGCTCCAAATCATTGGTGGTCGAGAAGCTGAACTGTTCAGCGGAGAAAGGGCGAGTCAGCGCTTCGGGCGCTAGACGCAAGCTGGCAGCAACAGGATCAGGCATCGGGCTTCCTTACATCAGGCGGGGCAGATGACGGCATTCTGGCTCCCGGTTACGCGCTCTGGCAAGGCGCGCCTGTGGGAAAGCATAGACACGGGACGCGCCCTGTAAAAATATCGGGTCATCATCGAATGTTTTAGAAAAATGCACGGAACCCTTGGAACGTGCCTAAACTCCAAACTGCGCGGGTTGGACTAATAACTGGCCCCTAGGGCGCCGCGATGCGCCTGAACCCTTGTCCATTGGTTTGCACACAAAGAGAACAAAGCTATGAAACGGATCCTTCTCGGTACTCTCTTCACCGTCGTCTCCCTCAATGCAATGGCAGAAGCACCAGGTGGCCCGAACTGCGGTTGGGGCAACATGTTGTTCGAAGGCCAGCGCGGCACTCCAGCTCACTTCCTGGCTTCCACCACTAACGGTACTTCGGGTAACGCCACGTTCGGCATGACCTCGGGCACCAACGGTTGCAGCACCAACAGCGCCCTGACTTACGGCGGCAAATCGTGGATTGCCATGAATGGCATGATGAACGAGCTGTCCGAAGACATGGCCAAGGGTAATGGCGAAGCGCTGACCACCTACGCCGTGGTACTGGGCGTGGCCCCGGAAGATCGCGAACACTTCGCGGCCGTGACCCACGAGCACTTCCAGCAGATCTTCAGCAAGGCTGACGTGACCGCTGACGACGTGCACAACAACACCATTGCTGTACTGAAAAGCGATGCCCGTCTGGCGAAATACGCTACCCAGGCTTAAGCTCGTCCAGCCCGCGCCTGCTTAAGGCGCGGGTTTTATTTTTGGGCCCGCCTCCCCTTTGGGTCTCTCTTAATTCCGACTTAAGTTGCCCCTATGCTCAAACGCTTTGCCTGGACGGCACTCTTCGCCTGCGCCCCGCTGTACGCGGCACCGCATCTTGATGATCAACGTTTGCAGCAATTGGCCAACGATCCGTTCTGGCTGTCCCTCGGCCATTATGAAGCCGGCAAAATCAGTGGCTGGCGCAGTTATGTCAGCGACAAGAAATTCTTCCTCGCAGCCGATGGCGGCCACCACCCGGACGCCGAACTCACGGCCACCGTTGACGCGCTCTACGCGCCGGCCAGCCTGGGTGAAAAACACGCCCAATGCGTTTACCCCGCACGTACCCGCTGGCTCAAGGATCAGTTGCACCTCACTGACCTGCCCGCCGTGGACTGCACGGAATTCAAGCAATGGTTCAAGGACGTCGCCCCTCACAGCGCGGTGATGATCTTCCCGGCGGCTTACCTCAACAGCCCGTCGTCGATGTTCGGCCACACCCTGCTGCGCATCGACCAGGCCGACGTGCAAAGCAACAACACCGCCCTGCTCAGCTACGCGATCAACTTCGGTGCCTATATCGAAGGCTCCGACAACAGCATCCTCTATGCCTGGAAAGGCCTGATGGGTGGTTATCCCGGCCTGTTCGCCCTGGTGCCCTACCAGGAAAAACTCTCCGAATACCGTAGCCTTGAGAACCGCGACCTGTGGGAATACCGCCTCAACCTCACCCAGGTCGAGACCGAGCGCATGGTCGAGCACGTGTGGGAGCTCAAGCAGATCCAGTTCGATTACTTCTTTTTCGACGAAAACTGCTCCTATCGCCTGCTCGAACTGCTGCAAGTGGCCCGCCCCGGCCTGCGCCTGACCGAACAGTTTCCACTGACCGCCATCCCGACCGATACGGTCAAGGCCGTGAAAGATGCGGGCCTGGTGGAAAGGATCGACTACCGCCCGTCCCGTGAACGCGAGCTGTTGGAGCGCGCCAAGCCGCTGGACAGCGACGAACAGCAATGGGTGTTGAAGGTCAGCGATGACCAGCAGCAATTGCAGGAACCGGCCTTCAAAGCCCTGCCCCGCGACCGCCAGGCCCTGATCATCGACGCCGCCTACCGCCTCGGCCGCTACCGCGCCAACGGCCTGGAACGCGACACCGTCCGCTCCCAACGCAGCTTCGAACTGCTGCGCGCGATCAACCAGAACCCGGCGCCCGACCTCAAGATCACACCGCCCGGCCTGCCGGAAAACGGCCACGAATCGCGCACCTGGCAAGCCGGCATCGGCACCCGGGGCGACAAGGCCTTCGGCGAATACGGCCTGCGCATGGCCTACCACGACCTCAACGACAACGCTGAAGGTTTCCCCCTCGGCGCACAGATCGAAATCCTGCAAATGAAACTGCGCCAGTACGAAGGCAACCACTGGCAGCTGCAGCAACTGGACCTGGCCACCATCCGCTCCCTGACCCCACGCAACGCCCTGTTGCAGCCGTGGTCCTGGCAAGTCACTGGCGGCCTTGAACGCGTGCCCGGCAAACACGACGACGAAACCCTGGTCGCCCACGTCAACGGCGGCGCCGGCGGCACCTGGCAGTTGAGTGACGACATGCTCGGCTTCGCCCTCGGCACCGTGCGCGTGGAGCACAACAACGACTTCAGCGAAGCCATCTCCCCGGCGGCCGGGTTCAACACCGGCGTGCTGTGGAAGAACCCGCTGGGCAACCTGAGCCTGGAAGCCAAGGGTGACTTCTTCACCAATGGCGAAGTGCGCCGCAGTATCAGCCTGAATCAACAGTGGGAATTGTCGCGCAACCTGGGACTACGCCTGAGTGCACAGCGCGAGTACAGCCACTTGTCGACGCCGGTGAATGAAGTGATGCTTGAAGTGAAGTGGTATCACTACTGACTAAAGCCTGGCCGAGATCAATATGTGGGAGGGGGCTTGCCCCCGATAGCAGTGCATCAGTCACATATCCATCGCCTGACACGCCGCCATCGGAGGCAAGCCTCCTCCCACATTGGGTCAGCGTCTATTCAGTTTCTTCTAAAAGGAGCCCCACCAACATGGCCGTTAACTGCACCAGCCTCGAAGAAGTCCGCACCCACATCGACCGCCTCGACCAGCAGATCGTCACCCTGCTGGCCGAGCGTGGCGGCTACGTCTCCCAGGCCGCGCGCTTCAAGAAAGACACAGACAGCGTCAAGGCCCCACAACGGGTTGAACAGGTAATCGCCAAGGTGCGGGAGATATCCCAGGCAGTGGGTGCCAATCCCGAGGTCACGGAACAGGTGTATCGCGCGATGATTGCGGCGTTTATCCAGCAGGAATTGGCGGAGCATGCTGCGCTCACGGAAACTCGCTAAGAATTACCCAAATTATTCGCCTACACAGCAAACTCACAAGCCATCCTCAAGCCCCTGATTACTAAGAAGGAAATCTTGCGGTTTTTTTAGCTTTTTTGAGTCATCGAAAACTTGCTCCGACGAAGCCTCGCTTTATGGGGATTTGTGTCTAGTCTCGGGTAGCAATCAAATTGCCACCACGTCTATACACGGATCTGAATAGGTAAGAGGCTTACTATGGAATTTTTCGAAAAGCTCACCAGTCTGGCCGCCAAGGTTCGGTTGCAAGGCCCGGCCATTCAAACAGAAGAAGCGACCAAAAATGCTTTTGTAATGCCGTTTATCAACACGGTACTGGGTTATGACGTGTTTGATCCGCAGGAGGTGACGCCTGAGTTTGTCTGCGATGTCGGGACGAAGAAAGGTGAAAAAATCGACTACGCCATCATGAAAGACGGTGAAGTTCAGATACTCATTGAATGCAAAAAGATCGGCGAGTCACTGAGCATCAATCATGCCTCGCAGCTGTTTCGGTATTTTCATGTCACCAGCGCAAGAATCTCAATTCTCACCAACGGCCAGGTCTATCGGTTTTTTACTGACTTGGACGCACCGAATAAAATGGACGAAAAGCCATTTCTTGAGCTAGACCTGCTGGATATTGATGAATACTCCGTACCGGAGTTGATAAAGCTGACCAAGTCAGCCTTCGACGTCGATTCAATCATCAACGCTGCGGGAGAGCTGAAATATGTCAGCCAGCTCAAGAAGCTGATTGGCGCTCAAGTCAGTAAAACCGGAAGACGACTTCGTTAAATTCTTTGCCTCCCGCGTTTACGAGGGAGTCATCACTCAGAGAGTCCGTGAGCAGTTTTTCGAACTGACACGTAAAGCCTTGGCTCAGTTTCTGAATGACCAGATCAATGATCGACTCAAGTCGGCCATGAGCGGGGTAATTCAACCGACGATAGCTTCATTGACCGTCACGAACAGCGCAAATACGGATCTTCAGGAACGAGACGAATCGGAAGACAAGATCCTGACGACGCTTGAAGAACTGGAGGGCTCTCACATCGTCCGCGCTGTCGTACGCTCCGTTGTCGATGCCAAACGAATCGTTCAACGCGATACCCAAAGCTATTTTGGGATATTACTGGACGACAACAATCGCAAGCCTATCTGCCGTCTTCACTTCAATCGCAGCCAAAAATACCTCGGGATATTCGACGAGGAAAAAAATGAAACCCGGCACGCCATTTCATCCATTGATGAGATTTACGAATACGCGGATCAACTGAAAAAAACAGTGGGTTATTACGACTGAAGGCCGCACCGGAATATTTTCAGCCGTCGATAACCCCGTAGCGAGTTTCTTGGAATAAAAAAGCAAAGTGGAGGCGTGTTCCAAGGCTTCCTCAATCGGCATGCCGGAATTGACACGAAACAGCGGTTTTTCGTTTTCGCCGTAGTCGCCGAAAGTGACGACACCAAGTGTGGTGATTGCGGACAAGGGTGGATCAGGGACGACTTTGCTAATGATGATTGCTCTCTTGTGAAGTCGAGCCACCAGATCACATCGCTAAACATGAAGAGGGTGGCAGCTGTGTGCAGGTTAGCGATCCGGGTCTGAGAGCACCCCGGGTAGACTCAAAAGTCTCCCGCACACAGCCGCCATAAAACGCTAAAAGCTAACAGATGCCAGCTAATACTTTTGGGAGCGGTGCCACTCTTGAGGCTCGGATCGCTAAACCCGGTCGCTGATATGCAGCGACCCAAAGAGGCTAATGATCCAAACGGTACGGCACAATAGGCCAGAGATTCTCTAGGAAACGTCCTGCAATTTAAAGCGAATCGTCGTTGATGCCCCTTTGACCCAACGCCATTCTCACCTCCCTTTCACACCTCCCCGACAATTACCCTTCTAGACTTCCCCTATCAGCCGTGAAACGGCCAGGGAGTACGCCATGTGGCGGTGTGCGGTAATGCTGTGTGCAGTGGTGGTGTTGGCGGGTTGCCAGTCGACCCATCAAGAGTTGTTGGCCAAGGGTTACCCACCGGCGTTTGCCGATGGTTTTGATGACGGTTGCAGCAGCGGTCGCCAGGCGGCCGGGGTGATCAGCGGGGAGTTCCGCAAGAACGTGCCGCGTTATCTCAAGGTCCGTGAATACGCCGAGGGCTGGGAAGATGGCTTTCGCCAGTGCAAGGCCATGCGCGAGAACGAAGAGCTGCGCGACTACAAGGACAATCACTGGGATGACCGCGAACGCGACTGGCAACACGAAAAGGACCGCGACGCCGCCCGGGCCTATCGTTCGCAGTAGGTCGCTTTCAGACATCCATCGAAACTAATGCGCGGCGATCATGGCCCAAACTCCATTGAGGGAGAACGTCATGAGCCGAGCTTTTGTAAACGAGGACAACGCCGCTGCCCAGGCCGACCAGCCGGTGGAGCGCCAGGTCAGCGAGCAACCCAACCGCCTCACCGCGCAAGGGCTGGCGCAGTTGCAGGCCAAGGTTGCGCAGTTGCAGCACGAATATGGCCTGGAATCCGCCAAAGACGATAAACAGCGCCAGGCGGATCTTGAGCGGGATTTGCGTTACTTCAACCAACGGGTGCAAAGCGCCCAAGTGGTGGCACCGGCGACGTCCACCGACAAGGTGCAGATCGGCAGTTGGGTGACCTTCGCCAATGAGCTGGACGAACAGCAACGCATTCAGTTGGTCGGTGAAGACCAGGCCGATGCCGGCGCAGGCTTGATCAACTGGGGCTCGCCCCTGGGCCGCGCCTTGCTGGGCGCCCAGGTCGGCGACGAGGTGTTGTGGCAACGCCCCGTCGGCGATCAGTTGATCGAAGTGCTGCGGGTCGAGCCAGAGGCCTAGACGATGCCTTGGGCCAGCATCGCGTCGGCAACTTTGACAAAACCTGCGATGTTCGCGCCTTTGACGTAGTTGATGCGGCCGTTTTCTTCGCCGTAGTGCACGCAGGCATGGTGGATCGACTGCATGATGTTGTGCAGCTTGCTGTCCACCTCACCGGCGGTCCACAGCAGGCGCATGGCGTTCTGTGACATTTCCAGGCCACTCACCGCCACGCCACCGGCATTGGACGCCTTGCCCGGGGCGAACAGAATGCCGGCCTCGATAAAGATATCCACAGCCTCCAGGGTGGTCGGCATGTTGGCGCCTTCGGCCACGCAGATGCAGCCGTTGCGCAGTAGAGTGCGGGCGGCCTCGGCGTCGAGTTCGTTCTGCGTAGCGCAGGGCAGTGCAATATCGCAGGCCAGTTCCCAAGGGGTTTTACCGGCGCGGAATTCCAGGCCATAACGCGAAGCCAGTTCGCTGATGCGCCCGCGCTGCACGTTTTTCAGCTCCAGCAGGGCCGACCATTGCTCCTCGGTCAAACCGCTTTCGGCGTACAGGGTGCCTTCGGAATCGGACAGTGAAATCACTTTGCCACCCAGGTCCATGACCTTGCGCGCCGCGTATTGCGCCACGTTGCCGGAACCGGACACCGCCACGCGCTTGCCTTCAACCCGCTGGTTGTTGCGCTTGAGCATTTCTTCGGCGAAGTACACGCAGCCAAAACCGGTGGCTTCCGGGCGAATCAGGCTGCCGCCGTAGGTCATGCCCTTGCCGGTCAGCACCGAGGTGAACTGGTTGCTCAGGCGCTTGTACTGGCCGAACAGGAAGCCGATCTCACGGGCACCTACGCCGATGTCACCGGCCGGCACGTCCACATCCGCGCCGATATGGCGATACAACTCGCTCATGAAGGCCTGGCAGAAGCGCATGACTTCGGCGTCGCTCTTACCTTTTGGATCAAAGTCCGAGCCGCCCTTGCCGCCGCCCATGGGCAGCGACGTCAGGGAATTCTTGAAGGTCTGCTCGAAGGCGAGGAATTTCAGCACGCCCAGGTTGACCGACGGGTGGAAGCGCAAGCCGCCTTTGTAAGGGCCGATGGCGCTGTTCATCTGGATACGGAAACCGCGATTGACCTGGACCTTGCCATGATCATCCACCCACGACACCCGGAAGGTAATCGCGCGTTCCGGCTCGCAGATGCGCTCCAGGATGCCCGAGGTCAGGTAGTGAGGATTGGCTTCCAGAAACGGCCACAGACTGCGTAGGACTTCTTCTACGGCCTGGTGGAATTCCGGCTGGTCCGGGTCGCGTTTCTTGAGGCGGGCAAGGAAGGATTCGACGGATTCGATCATGAAAAGTCTCGGCAAATTTTTAGTTGTTAACGGAGATTGAGCCGGACTTTATCAATTCATTCCGCACTGCGACAGGGCAAAATGTCGCCTTTGTGAATTTAAATGGTGCGTTTTATATAAATTTATCCAGTTTCAGGGGCTTTTATGCACCCTTTCAGGGATTCAAATCAAACCGCACGCACCATCAATTTCCAGGCAAAAAAACGGAGCCCGAAGGCTCCGCTCTTTCAAACCACCAGCCCGGATCAGGCCAGTTTTTTGTGACGAACACGGTGCGGCTGGGCAGCAGCTTCGCCCAAGCGTTTTTTACGGTCCGCTTCGTACTCGGTGTAGTTACCTTCGAAGAACACCGCTTGCGAGTCGTCTTCGTACGCCAGGATGTGCGTCGCGACGCGGTCAAGGAACCACCGATCGTGAGAGATCACAATGGCAGCACCCGGGAAGTCCAGCAGGGCTTCTTCCAGGGAACGCAGGGTTTCAACGTCGAGGTCGTTGGACGGTTCGTCGAGCAGCAGGACGTTGCCGCCCTCCTTCAGGGTCAGGGCCAGGTGCAAGCGACCGCGCTCACCACCGGACAGGTCCTTGACGAACTTCTGTTGGTCGCCGCCCTTGAAGTTGAAACGGCCTACATAGGTACGGGATGGGATTTCATAGTTGCCGATGCGGATCTGGTCGGAGCCGTCGGAAATCTGCTGGAACACGGTCTTGCTGCCGTCGAGGTCTTCACGGCTCTGGTCCACGCAGGCCAGTTGCACGGTTTCGCCGACTTCGATGGTGCCCGAATCCGGGGTTTCCTTGCCCATCAGCATGCGGAACAGCGTGGATTTACCCGCACCGTTACCGCCGATTACGCCGACGATCGCGCCTTTTGGCATGGAGAACGACAGGTTGTCGATCAGTACGCGGTCGCCATAGCCTTTGGTCACGTTCTTGAACTCGATGACCTTGTCACCCAGGCGCGGACCGGCCGGGATGTAGATCTCGTTGGTTTCCGAGCGCTTCTGGAATTCCTGCGATTGCATTTCTTCAAAGCGTTGCAGACGCGCCTTGGACTTGGACTGGCGGGCCTTGGCGCCTTTGCGCACCCACTCCAGTTCTTCCTTCATGGCTTTTTCATGGGCCGATTGCTGCTTGGATTCGGCGGCCAGACGGTCGGACTTGGCTTCCAGCCAACCGGAGTAGTTGCCCTCGTAAGGGATACCGGCGCCACGGTCGAGCTCGAGGATCCAGCCGGCGACGTTGTCCAGGAAGTAGCGGTCGTGCGTGATCGCAACCACGGTGCCTGGGAAATCGTGAAGGAAGTGTTCCAGCCAGGCGACGGAATCGGCGTCCAGGTGGTTGGTCGGTTCGTCGAGCAGCAGCATGTCGGGGGCCGACAGCAGCAGGCGGCACAGGGCCACGCGGCGCTTCTCGCCACCGGACAGGTGTTCGACCTTGGCGTCCCATGCCGGCAGGCGCAGCGCGTCGGCGGCGACTTCCAGCTGGCGCTCCAGGTTATGACCGTCGCCGGCCTGCAGGATAGCTTCGAGCTTGGCCTGTTCGGCGGCGAGCTTGTCGAAGTCGGCATCCGGTTCGGCGTAGGCGGCGTAGACCTCGTCCAGGCGCGCCTGGGCGTCCTTGATCACGCTGACGGCTTCTTCGACCACTTCACGCACGGTCTTGGTCGGATCCAGGATCGGCTCTTGCGGCAGGTAGCCGATGTTCAGGTCTGGCATCGGGCGGGCTTCGCCTTCGAACTCGGTGTCGACGCCGGCCATGATTTTCAGCAGCGTGGATTTACCCGAACCGTTGAGGCCGAGTACGCCGATCTTGGCGCCGGGGAAAAAGGACAACGAAATGTTTTTCAGGATTTCCCGCTTCGGGGGGACAACTTTGCCCAGCCGATGCATGGTGAAGACGTATTGAGCCATGGTGAACCTAGCGTCAGTGACTGATGAATTAAGCGGGCGAAGCCCGTGCCAGGCCATGCGCGGCGCGGGCCGTTGACTATCATCAATGCCAGCGTGCGGTATAAAGCCTGAATATCTGGGGCTGGAACGCCCCCGCGTAACCGGCAAAGCTACCTGAATGCGCTTGGTCAGTCCAGCCAGGCAAGGGCTGGCACTTTGCCACAAGTCAAGGCATGCTAGCCGCCCTCCGGGCGTCCGGCTTATAGTGCACGTCGCGCGCCAGTCCAGCCAAACCGCAGGATCACAGCTTGTCCAAAGTCACGCCGCCAACTCCCCTGCGCGCCGCTCATATAGCGCCGGGAGCGCCCCTGCACGGCACCCTCAAGGGCGCATTGGCGACGCTTGTCCTTATGCTGCTCGCGTTATTGTTCTGGCAACTGCTGGACCAGTTGCAGCAAAACCAGAAGAACCAGCAGCAATACACCATCGACTACAGCGCCGACCTGGCTGAACAGATCAGCCTGAACATGGCCCTCAGCGCAAAGATTGCCCTGAACCTGCTGCCGATGGTCGAGCCACCGCGTGACAGCGAACAGCAACAGGCCTTGATGCGGACCTTGCAACGTTCGCTGCCGGAATTGCGCAGCATCGCCCTGCTTGCCCCCAGCGGCGCGATGATCAGCGACAGTGCCAGCGACAGCCAGGACAGCGCCTGGCTCGAAGAACTGGTGCAACGCAGCCACGGCCAGTCTTATTACCTGAGCAACAGCAACGACGGCACCCTCATCTATCTACTGTTGCATCAGCCCAGTGGCGGCTCACGGATGTATTGGGCGCTGCGCCTGGCCCCCAACTACCTGACCAACCTCACCCGCCAGGACGGCCAGGGCCAGCGCCCGATGTGGGCCATCGAGAACCGCATCAACCATCGCGTGGTCAGCCGCGACAGCGGCATGCCCGCGCAGTGGGCGTCTGCATTGACCCCGGACGAACTGAATAAAAGCGTGCTGATCACGCCGTTGAGCAAAAGCGACTGGCAACTGCGCGGGCTGTTCGACCGCAGCGCGGTGCTGGAGCAACTGCTGCCGGCCTTCATCGGCAAATGCCTGCTGGGCCTGGCGTTCTCGTTGATCCCGGTGATCGTGCTGCTGAACATGCGCCGCCGTCAGCGCCAGGTGCATGAGGGGCGGCGGCGCTACCAGGATATTTTCGAAGGCACCGGCGTGGCCCTGTGCGTGCTGGACCTGTCGGGGCTGAACGCGTTCTTCGACAAGACGCGGCTGGAGACCCGCGAGCAGCTGCACGCCTGGCTGCAGCACAACTCCAGCGAGCGCCAGCAACTGCTCAAGGAGCTGCGCGTCACCGAGGTCAACCAGGTGGCGGTCAGCCTGTTGAACGTAGGTTCCTGCGAGCAGGCCTGGGAACGCCTGATCGATGACTGCCCACGCAACGCCACGTCCATCGGTTACCAGATACTCGAAGCCGTGCTGACCCGACAAAGCCAGTTGGAGCTGGAAATCCAGCTCAAGGACGTGGCCGGCAACGAGCAATACCTGTGGCTGGTGATGCGCCTGCCCGAGCAGCAGGACGATTTCAAGGCGGTGATCCTCAGCATCAGCGATATCACCAGCCGCAAGCTGATCGAACTGTCGCTGGTGGAACGCGAGAGTTTCTGGTCGGACGTGGTGCGCACCGTGCCCGACCACCTGTATGTGCAGGACGTAATCAGCCAGCGCATGATTTTCAGCAACCACCATCTGGGCCACACCCTCGGCTATAACAAGGCCGAATTGCAGCAAATGGGCGAGTACTTCTGGGAAATCCTGCTGCACCCCGAAGACGCCGAGCATTACCACGACTTGCGCCAGCAACAGCGCCAGGTCGGCTACACCACCCAACTGCAATGCCAGTTGCGCTTCCGTCACCGCAATAATGAATGGCGGCGCTTCGATATCCGCGAACAAGCCCTGGCGCGGGACAAGACCGCGCAGATCACCCGCATCATCGGCGTGGCCAAGGACATCACCGACCAGATCGAAGCCAGCGAATCCCTGCGTGACAGCGAACAACGCTACCGCATGCTGGCCGAAAGTATCAGCGACGTGATCTGTTCCACCGACAGTCAGTTGGCCCTCAACTACGTCAGCCCGTCGGTCAACGCCGTGCTGGGCTATAACGTGGACTGGGTGTTCAAGAACGGCTGGCAGTCGATCATCGCCAACCCGCAGCAACTGACCGGCATTTACAGCCTGATGGAACAGGTCAGCCGCGCGCTGGGCGATCCTGATGCACTGAACAGGCTGCGTGATGAGATCCAGACCCAGCTCTTCCTGTTCGACTGCCTGCGCGCCGACGGTCGCAAGGTGCCGATCGAACTGCGCCTGGTGCTGGTGTGGGACGAACACGGCGCTTTCGAGGGCATCCTTGGGGTGGGCCGCGACATCAGCCAGCAACGCCGCGCCGAGAAAGACCTGCGCATGGCGGCCACGGTATTCGAGCACTCCACTTCGGCGATCCTGATCACTGACCCCGCCGGCTATATCGTGCAGGCCAACGAGGCGTTCAGCCGGGTCAGCGGCTATGCGGTCAGCGATGTACTCGACCAGTTGCCGAACATGCTCACCGTCGATGAACAGCAGGAAGCCCACCTGCGCTATGTGCTCAAGCAGTTGCACCAGCACAGCACCTGGGAAGGCGAAGTGTGGCTCAAGCGCCGCAATGGCGAGCATTACCCGGCGTGGGTCGGCATTACTGCGGTGTTCGACGACGAAGGCGACCTGGCCAGCTATGTATGCTTCTTCAGTGATATCAGCGAGCGCAAGGCCAGCGAGCAGCGCATCCACCGCCTGGCCTATTACGACGCCCTGACCCACCTGCCCAACCGCACACTGTTCCAGGACCGCCTGCACACCGCGCTGCAGTCCGCCGAACGGCAGAAGTCGTGGGTGGTGCTGATGTTCCTCGACCTCGACCGCTTCAAGCCGATCAACGACTCCCTGGGCCACGCCGCCGGCGACCGCATGCTCAAGGAAATGGCCACCCGCCTGCTGGGCTGCGTCGCCGAAGACGACACTGTGGCGCGCATGGGCGGTGATGAGTTCACCTTGCTCCTGCAGCCACGGGTCAACCGTGACATGGCACTCAACCGTGCGATTCATGTGGCCGAGCAGATCCTCGCCAGCCTGGTGAAACCTTTCGTACTGGAAGGTCGTGAGTTCTTCGTGACCGCCAGTATCGGTATCGCCCTGAGCCCGCAGGACGGTAACGAACTGAGCCAGTTGATGAAAAACGCCGACACGGCGATGTATCACGCCAAGGAACGCGGCAAGAACAACTTCCAGTTCTACCAGGCCGACATGAACGCCAGCGCCCTGGAACGCCTGGAGCTGGAAAGCGACCTGCGCCACGCCCTGGACCAGAACGAATTCGTGCTCTATTACCAGCCGCAGTTCAGCGGCGACGGCAAACGCCTGACCGGCGCCGAAGCCCTGCTGCGCTGGCGCCACCCTCGACGCGGGCTGGTGCCGCCGGGAGACTTCATCCCGGTGCTGGAAGAGTTGGGCCTGGTGGTGGACGTGGGCGACTGGGTGATCAGCGAAGCCTGTCGCCAGCTCAAGACCTGGCACCAGAACAAGGTGCGGGTGCCGAAAGTCTCGGTGAATATCTCGGCGCGACAATTCTCCGACGGCCAGTTGGGTACGCGCATCGCGACCATCCTCAAGGACACCGGCCTGCCGCCGGCGTGCCTGGAGCTGGAGCTGACCGAAAGCATCCTGATGCGTGAGGTCAACGAGGCCATGCAGATCCTCGACAGCCTGAAGAACCTGGGCCTGAGCATTGCGGTCGACGACTTTGGCACCGGTTACTCGTCGCTCAACTACCTCAAGCAGTTCCCCATCGACGTGTTGAAGATCGACCGCACCTTCGTCGACGGCCTGCCCTCCGGCGAACAGGACGCCCAGATCGCCCGCGCCATTATTGCCATGGCCCACAGCCTGAACCTGGCGGTGATCGCCGAGGGTGTGGAAACCCATGAACAGCTGGATTTTCTGCGTGAGCATGGCTGCGATGAGGTGCAGGGCTACCTGTTCGGGCGGCCGATGCCGGCGAATCGGTTCGAAGCGCAGTTCAGCAATGATGCGCTGTTCATGTTCGACTGAAATTCTGCGGTGAGGCCACTGGCCTCATCGGGGGCAAGCCCCCTCCCACATTCTGATCTGCGAACACATTCAACTGTGGGAGGGGCTTGCCCCCGATAAGGCACTCACAGCCACCGCCTATCCCCAGATGAGCCCCACTTGTCCGCGACATGATGTCCTTTCATATGCCATCTAAAACCCATTGGGTTAGAATGCCCTCCTTTTCTGCCCCCGATCCTTGAGGACCGCCATGTTCAGCCGTGATTTGACTATTGCCAAGTACGACGCCGATCTCTTCGCCGCCATGGAGCAAGAAGCCGTGCGCCAGGAAGAGCACATTGAGCTGATCGCTTCGGAAAACTACACCAGCCCTGCGGTGATGGAGGCTCAAGGTTCGGTTCTGACCAACAAGTACGCCGAAGGCTACCCGGGCAAGCGCTACTACGGTGGTTGCGAGTACGTCGACGTGGTTGAGCAACTGGCCATTGACCGTGCCAAGGAACTGTTCGGCGCCGACTACGCCAACGTCCAGCCGCACGCCGGTTCCCAAGCCAACAGCGCCGTGTACCTGGCCCTGCTGCAAGGCGGCGACACCATCCTGGGCATGAGCCTGGCCCACGGCGGTCACCTGACCCACGGCGCCAGCGTTTCCTCCTCCGGCAAGCTGTACAACGCCGTTCAATACGGTATCGATACCAACGGCCTGATCGACTACGACGAAGTCGAGCGCCTGGCGGTTGAACACAAGCCAAAAATGATCGTGGCCGGTTTCTCTGCCTACTCGCAGATCCTGGACTTCCCACGCTTCCGCGCCATCGCTGACAAGGTCGGTGCGTACCTGTTCGTCGACATGGCCCACGTGGCCGGTCTGGTCGCCGCTGGCGTCTACCCGAACCCGGTACCTTTCGCTGATGTCGTGACCACCACCACCCACAAGACCCTGCGCGGTCCACGTGGCGGCCTGATCCTGGCTCGCGCCAACGCCGACATCGAGAAGAAGCTGAACTCCGCCGTATTCCCAGGCGCCCAGGGTGGCCCGCTGGAGCACGTGATCGCCGCTAAAGCGATCTGCTTCAAGGAAGCGCTGCAGCCTGAGTTCAAGACCTACCAGCAACAAGTGGTAAAGAACGCCCAGGCCATGGCCAGCGTGTTCATCGAGCGCGGCTTTGACGTAGTGTCTGGCGGTACTGAAAACCACCTGTTCCTGCTGTCGCTGATCAAGCAGGACATCTCCGGTAAGGATGCTGACGCGGCCCTGGGCAAAGCCTTCATCACCGTGAACAAGAACTCCGTGCCGAACGACCCACGTTCGCCGTTCGTCACCTCCGGCCTGCGCTTCGGCACCCCGGCTGTGACCACTCGCGGCTTCAAGGAAGCAGAGTGCAAGGAACTGGCCGGCTGGATCTGCGACATCCTGGCCGACCTGAACAACGAAGCCGTGATCGACGCGGTACGTGAGAAGGTCAAGGCCATCTGCAAGAAGCTGCCGGTGTACGGCGCTTGATTGCAGTTGCTTGACTAAAAAGCCCGGCTCTTGAGCCGGGCTTTTTTATTCCAAATTCCAATTTGAAATACAGTTAATTGTGGGAGGGGGCTTGCCCCCGATAGCAGTGTGTCAGTCACAGAGTTATCTACTGACACACCCTCATCGGGGCAAGCCCCCTCCCACATTGGATTGTGTTTCAAGTCAGGGTTGGTAGACCTTGGCAAAACCTTCGCGAATCTTGTCTTCGGGCAACTCATCGGCAATGAACACGATCACACTCTCTCGCACCTCGCCTTCGGCCCATTCGGTATCCCAATCGAAACCGTAGAGCTTGAGCACGCCCTGGAACACCATGCGCCGGTCTTCCCCGGCAATGTTCAGCACGCCTTTGTAGCGCAGCAGTTGCTTGCCGTGGTCTTCCAGCAGTTCGTTCATGAACTCACTGAGTCGGTCGATATCCAGCGGCTGGTCGGTGCGCAATACCAGGCTGGAGATACGGTCGATGGACGGCGCCTTGCTCACCGGACGCAAGCTCATGCCGGCATTGAGGTTGAAGCCGCGCACATCGAGCAACTCGGCCAGGTCGATCTTGCCATGATCCACCACCCGGATCGGCGCACGGCGATTGATGCGGGTCAGGCGTTCACTGAGCGCATCGAAGGTAGCGTCATCCACAAGGTCGCGTTTGCTCACCAACAGGCGGTCGGCAAAGCCGATCTGGGCCTGGGCAATGGTCTGGGTCAGGTGGTGTTCGGCGTGGGCCGCGTCCACCAGGGTGATGATGCCGTCGAGGATATAGCGCTCGCGCAGTTCCTCGTCGATGAAAAAGGTCTGGGCCACAGGTGCCGGGTCGGCCAGGCCGGTGCACTCGATCACCAGGCGGTCGAAGGCGATCTCGCCGCTGTCCAGGCGCTCGAGCAGCAGGTACAGGGCCTTGGTCAGGTCGGTGTGGATGGTGCAGCACACGCAGCCGTTGGACAGGGTCATGACTTGCACCGGTTCTGCGCCCAACAGCTGGGTGTCGATACCGGCGTCACTGAATTCGTTTTCGATCACGGCGATTTTCAGGCCGTGCTCGGCTTTGAGCAGGTGGCGCAGCAAGGTGGTCTTGCCGGCACCCAGGAAGCCGCTGAGGACCGTGACTGGAATGGGAGAGGACAAAAGAAATTCTCCTTGAAGGAACACAGAAACAAATGTGGGAGGGGGCTCGCCCCCGATAGCAGCGTGTCAGGCACTTACCTGTCACTGACACACCGCTATCGGGGGCAAGCCCCCTCCCACAGGGATATTGCGTTAACTCAACAGCACTTGGGCCCACCCTTGCCGCCGTAACGGGCTTCCTGGCGCTCCCGGAAGAACGCCTTGTAGTCCATCACCGGCTTGTCCGGGTGTTTGGTTTGCATATGCTCGACGTAGGTGTCGTAGTCGGGCATGCCGACCATCAGGCGCGCGGCCTGACCGAGGTATTTACCGAGGCGACTGATGTCATTGAACATGGTTGCAACCCTCGATTACGCGTCCGGTACAGCCTGGAACGGGGCTTCTTTATCCGTACGTTCTTTGTTGCCCCAGGCGGCGACGCCGACCTTGAGCGCATAGAACAGGATGCTGAACACCACGAACAGGAACAGCGCCGTCAGCGTTGCGTTGGTGTAGGCGTTGTAGATTACGTGCTGCATCTGGTCGATGCTCTTCGCGGGGGCGAGGATCTGGCCGTTGGCCAATGCATCGCTGTACTTCTTGGCCAGCGACAGGAAGCCAATCGCCGGGTTCGCGTCGAACAGCTTGATGAAGCCCGCCGTGGTGGTGCAGATCAGCAGCCAGACGGCCGGCAGCATGGTCACCCAGATGTAGCGTTGGCGTTTCATTTTGATCAGCACAACGGTTGCCAGCATCAGCGCGATACCTGCCAGCATCTGGTTGGAGATACCGAACAGTGGCCACAAGGTGTTGATACCGCCCAGTGGGTCGATCACGCCCTGGTACAGCAGGTAACCCCACATCGCCACGCAACCGGCGGTTGCAATGAGATTGGCGGTCCACGACTCGGTGCGTTTCAGCGCCGGCACGAAGGAACCCAGCAGGTCCTGCAGCATGAAGCGGCCGGCACGGGTGCCCGCATCCACCGCCGTGAGGATGAACAGGGCTTCGAACAGGATCGCAAAGTGGTACCAGAATGCCATGGTGTTTTCACCCGGCAGTACGCTGTGCAGGATCTGTGCGATACCCACCGCCAATGTCGGCGCACCACCGGCACGGGCCAGAATGGTGGTTTCGCCGATATCATGGGCCACGGCTTGCAGCGCCTCAGGCGTGATCGCAAAGCCCCAACTGCTGACGGTTTGCGCCACGGCCACCACATCACCACCGACCACAGCGGCCGGGCTGTTCATGGCGAAGTACACGCCAGGTTCGATCACCGAAGCGGCGACCATCGCCATGATGGCCACGAACGACTCCATCAGCATGCCGCCGTAACCGATGTAGCGGGCGTTGGTTTCGTTATCCAGCAGCTTGGGCGTGGTGCCCGAGGAAATCAGCGCGTGGAAACCCGAGACCGCGCCACAGGCGATGGTGATGAACAGGAACGGGAACAGACCGCCCTTCCACACCGGGCCGGTACCGTCGATGAACTGGGTCAAGGCCGGCATTTTCAGCTCTGGCATGGTGACCAGGATGCCGATCGCCAGGGCGATGATGGTGCCGATCTTGAGGAAGGTGGAGAGGTAGTCACGCGGTGCCAGGATCAGCCACACCGGCAGAACGGCGGCGACGAAACCGTAGCCGATCAGCATCCAGGTGATCTGGATACCGGTGAAGGTGAACGCCTTGGCCCAGACCGGATCAGCGGCAATCTGCCCGCCCAGCCAGATCGAACCCAGCAGCAACAGCACGCCGATGATCGAGATTTCACCGATGCGGCCCGGGCGGATGTAGCGCATGTAGATGCCCATGAACATCGCGATCGGGATGGTCGCCATCACCGTGAAAATGCCCCATGGGCTCTCGGCCAGCGCCTTGACCACGATCAGCGCCAGCACCGCGAGGATGATGATCATGATCAGGAAGCAACCGAACAGCGCGATGGTCCCCGGGATGCGGCCCATCTCTTCGCGAACCATGTCGCCCAGGGAACGGCCGTTGCGACGGGTGGACAGGAACAGGACCATGAAGTCCTGCACCGCACCGGCCAGCACCACGCCGGCAATCAGCCAGAGCGTGCCGGGCAGGTAACCCATTTGCGCCGCCAATACCGGGCCGACCAGCGGGCCTGCACCGGCAATCGCCGCAAAGTGGTGACCAAAAAGGATGTGTTTGTTGGTCGGCACATAGTCCAGACCGTCGTTGTTGAGCACTGCGGGGGTGGCCCGCCGTGGGTCGAGTTGCATCACATTGTTAGCGATGAACAGACTGTAGTAACGGTACGCAACCAGGTAGATGGCCACAGCAGCGACCACAATCCACAAGGCGTTGATCGCCTCGCCGCGGCGCAAGGCCACTACGCCCAGGGCGCACGCTCCTACGATTGCCAGCACCAGCCAGGGTAGGTGGCGTAGCAGGCTATTATTATTTTTCATTTTTATATTCCAGCCAGGGTGGACAGAAAGGACAGCCATCCGGAGTTTAGCGCTACTGGACTTAAAGGCCACCCCCCTACGTTGGTCTAGAGCCTTCTGCGGACAAAAAAAGCAGAAAAACCGAGCCAATAGTGGCGCACGACTACAATCCCCCTATCCCCGGAGGGCTTCACCATGACCGAGCAACCGTCTGACCGCCGTCGTTTCCGCCGCATCGCCTTTGATGCCAAGACCGAAATTCGGCAAAACGGCCGCGAATGGCCAGTGCAATTGGTGGACCTGTCGCTAAAAGGCCTGCTGGTGCAACGGCCGGAAGACTGGAAGGGCAACAAGGCGCTGCCGTTCGACGTCGATATACGCCTCGATCCGAAGGCACATATAAAGATGCAAGTGCGACTGACCCATGAGGATCCTGGGCAACTGGGGTTTGTGTGTCAGCACATCGACCTGGATTCGATCAGCCACTTGCGGCGGCTGATCGAGTTGAACCTGGGTGACGAGGACGAGCTGCACCGGGAGTTGGCCGCCTTGCTGGAAGTATGACGGCTCAGGGAAATGCCGTACGCGCCGGGAAGTCGCTTTCCGTGTCCCAGTAACCGGCTTTCTGCGTCGATGCCGCCTGCCACTGGCCATCCACCCAACGGTAGGTCTGGTAACGCATGGCAAAATCATCGTCACCGTCGCCGTCCATAAAGCACGAGATTTGCAACAGCTCATCCGCACTACCGTCGACGGGCGTCGAAACCTTCCAGGCCGCCTTGCCGGTGCTGGCCAGGGTCAGTGGTTTGAGTTTGCCATCGGTGTCCTGGTAGCTCACCGGTTCCAGTTGCTGCTTGGCAGGCAGCAACAGTTGCGTGGCCGGGCCACTGTAGCTGCCCATGGGCGCGGTCTGATCAACGATCAAAAAATACACAGGCGCGGGCTGTCCCTTGAGCGGGGCTTTCTTGACCTTGGCCAGCGGGTAGCCGAGGTCCTTGCGCGCGATCACCTCGCCGGAGGCCGACACCAGACGCAGCTGGGCGTCGAGCAACGGGTTTTCAACCAGGTCACCGGGCTCGTCGAACGAGTCTGCGTCCAACCCGTTGCCCCAACTGTCCTTATGCAATTGAGCGCTGATGCGCTGGTCTTCCAGCACCTGCAGCACGCTGCCTTCTTCCGTGACCAGCTCTTGCGCCAGGCGATATCCCGCCGGCAAGTCGGCCCACGCCAGGACAGGCAGACCGGCCAAGGTCATGAACAGGGCGAGCACGCCCCAGCGATTCGTTCGTTGCATTGCGCCCATCCCTGTTTACTCGAAAAGTGCATCCAATGCCTGCTCCAGGCGGGTCACCCCAATAATCTGTATCCCGGGCGGCGATTCCTTCGGCGCGTTGCCCTTGGGCACGATGGCGCGCTTGAAACCATGCTTGGCCGCTTCCTTCAAGCGCTCCTGGCCGCTGGGCACCGGGCGAACTTCACCGGACAAACCGACTTCACCAAACACCAGCAAGTCATGGGGCAATGGCCGGTTACGCAGGCTGGACATGACTGCCGCCATCAACGCCAGGTCGGAGGCGGTCTCCAGCACCTTGACCCCGCCGACCACGTTGAGGAACACGTCCTGGTCATGGGTCGGGATGCCACCGTGGCGGTGCAGGACCGCCAACAGCATCGCCAGGCGGTTCTGGTCCAGGCCCAGGGTCACGCGGCGCGGGTTGGCCAGGTGGCTGTCATCCACCAACGCCTGCACTTCCACCAGCATCGGCCGGGTGCCTTCCCACGTTGCCATCACCACACTGCCAGGGACTTCTTCCTGGGCACGCGTCAGGAAAATCGCTGATGGGTTGGAGACTTCTTTCAGCCCCCGGTCGGTCATGGCGAATACACCCAACTCGTTCACCGCCCCGAAACGGTTCTTCACCGCCCGCAGCAAGCGCAGGCGACCATCGGACTCGCCCTCGAAATACAGCACCGTGTCGACCATATGCTCGAGCACCCGAGGCCCGGCCAGCGCGCCTTCCTTGGTGACGTGGCCGACCAGGAAGATCGCCGTGCCGCTCTGCTTGGCATACCGCACCAGCAGCGCCGCACTCTCGCGCACCTGGGACACGCCACCCGGCGCCGATTGCAACTGCTCGGTGAAAATGGTCTGGATCGAGTCGATCACCATGACCTTGGGCTTTTCGATACGGGCCGTGGCAATGATGCTTTCGATGCAGGTCTCGGTCATGACCCGCAGCTGATCCTGGGGCAACCCCAGGCGGCGGGCGCGCATGGCCACTTGTTGCTGGGATTCTTCGCCGGTGACGTACAGCGCCGGCATGCGGCTGGCGATGCTGCACAGGGTTTGCAGCAAAATCGTCGACTTGCCGATGCCCGGGTCGCCGCCGATCAGCACCACCGAGCCGTCCACCAGGCCGCCGCCCAGCACGCGGTCCAATTCGCCGGATGCCGTGGAAAAACGCGGGATCTCTTCGACGCTGACTTCAGCCAGGGTCTTGATCTGCGCCTGCTGCCCGGTCCAGCCGGCCCGGCCGGTGGGGGCCGCCGCACCGCCACTCTCAATCATGGTTTCAGTCAGGGTGTTCCACGCACCGCACTCGGAGCACTGGCCGGCCCACTTGGGAAAGGTCGCGCCGCACTCCGTGCAGCCGTACATGCGCTTGGCCTTTGCCATTTGAGAACCTCCAACCGAAAAACCGCGATGATAGCTCAGCGCGACGCCGGGGTCCGGATTTCACCACTGGCCAAGCGTGAAGCGGTGTTACCGACCGGGTCTTCGGCATTGAGATCGGCCCCCTTGGCCTTGAGTTCATCCAGCAGCTCGACACGCTTGAACAGCCCGGCGTACATGGCCGCGGTCTGTCCGGCACCGTTGCGCTGGTCGGGGTTGCAGTCGGTGGCCAGCAGGCGCTGGGCGATTTTCAACTCGCCCTTGAAGATCGCGCCCATCAGCGCGGTGTTGCCGCGTTTGTCCTGCACGCAGGCGTCGGCACCGGCGTTGAGCAGGCGCTCCACGAAAGGCCCCTGGCCGTGGTAGGCAGCGAGGATCAGCGCGGTGTAGCCCTTGTCGTCCTGGGTGTTGAGGCTGTAGCCGGAGTCGATAAAGGTATTGAGCATGTCGAGGTCGCCACGGCGGGCGGCGTCGAAATAGTAGTCCTGCAATTGGGCCTTGAGCGCCACCGGGTCGGGAGTCTCGGCCTGGGCGACAAAGGCCAGCATGGCCATCAGCAAGCCGATAGAAATTCGCATGGTTGTTCTCCTGCCAGGGGTCGACGCCCGTATCGGGGCGTCGACCGTAACCAACGGATCAGTCAGTCAGTTTTTCCGCCAGCGCCTTCACGCGCGCCAGGTCACCTTTGGCCACCTTGGCTACACCGGTGCCGTACTCCGGGTCGGCTTTGTAGAGGAACGACAGGATGATGTGTTTGCTCTCGTCATCGGTGGTGGCCAGCGAGCCGCCGAAGTTTTCGATCAAGTCCTGACGCTCTTTCTTGCTGTAGGAGCGGTACAAGTCACCCGCCTGCTTGAAGTTCTGCTCACGCTGGATCTTCGCCTGCTGGGTGCTGCCTGACAGCGCCGACTGGCTGTAGCGCGCGGTTTGCGGTTCTTCCCGTGGCAACAGGCGACTTGGCTGGTAGTTCACACCGGTGGTGGTCTTGCCGAAGTTCATCGCGCCGTCCTGGTTGCCGTTGTTGACGGTCACCCGTGGCGCGTTGATCGGCAGTTGCAGGGCATTGGCGCCCAGGCGGTACATCTGGGTGTCGGCGTAGGAGAACACCCGGCCTTGCAGCAGGCGATCTTCCGACGGCTCGATGCCCGGCACCAGGTTGGCCGGGGCCATGGCTACCTGCTCGGTTTCCTGGAACACGTTGGCCGGGTTGCGGTTCAACACCATTTGCCCGACTTTGCGCTCAGGCACGTTCGGCCAGATCTTGGTGGCGTCCAGCGGGTCGAAATCGAACTTGGCCAGGTCTTCAGGCTTGAGCACCTGCACGTACAGGTCCCACTTGGGGAAGTCGCCCTTGTTGATGTGGGTGACCAGGTCATTGGTCATGTGGCTGTAGTCGCGGCCCTGCACTTCGGTGACCTGCTTGGGATCGAGGTTCTTGATGCCTTGCAGGCTTTTCCAGTGGAACTTGACGTAGTGCACTTCCCCCTTGGCGTTGATCAGCTTGTAGGCGTGCACACCGTTGCCGTCCATCTCCCGATAACTGGCCGGGGTGCCGGAGTCGGAGTACAACTCGGTCAGCGTACGGGTGGCTTCGGGCACGTGGGAGAAGAAGTCGAAGCGCCGCGAATCGTCATCCAGGTTGGTACGTGGGTCTGGCTTGAACGCGTGGACCATGTCAGGGAACTTGATGGCATCACGGATGAAGAACGTCGGGAAGTTGTTGCCCACCAAATCCCAATTGCCTTCGGCGGTATAGAACTTGGTGGCGAAACCGCGTGGGTCACGCAGGGTTTCCGGGGAGTGGTTGCCGTGGACCACGGCGGAGAAGCGCACGAACACCGGGGTGGCCTCGCCGGCGGCAAACACCTTGGCCTTGGTCAGGTCGCTGAGGCTATCAGTGACGGTAAAGGTGCCGTGGGCACCGGTACCACGGGCGTGTACAACGCGCTCGGGGATACGTTCGCGGTCGAAGCGCTGCAATTTCTGAATAAGCTGCACGTCCTGGAGTAGCACCGGGCCATTGGCGCCGGCGGTTTGCGAGTTCTGGTTGTCACCGACGGCGGCACCGTTGTCGCGGGTCAGGTTGGCGGCGTGTACAGACAGGGAAAGCAGGCTGGCGGTCACCAGTACCAGCGCGGATCGCGCGGTAACAGGCCCGCGGCTCATTGGATTGTTCATCGAGGTTTCCTCTGGTTTTTTTAGTGCACATTCAGTTGTGCTTGCCAGAGGCTAGTGACCCGCGAGTCAGAAGATAAATAGAAAAGTCATAACAACCCGATTGATAAAATAATCTGGTAAGTCGCTGATTTGGCGGGTATTTCGCGCGCGATTGATGGCACTTTGCAAACTAATTGCGTTTTAATGTGTCGATAAAAGCTAACAGTGTGAGCGGTTGTTTCAGGCAAGCCCTCTACGACTGACTTACACTGGGTACCACCCTTCTCATCTGTAACAAGGAATAACCTATGGGCGTGATCAGTGAGTTCAAGGCCTTCGCGGTCAAAGGTAATGTGGTCGACATGGCCGTCGGTATTATCATCGGCGCAGCCTTCGGCAAAATTGTTTCCTCGTTTGTAGGCGACGTGGTGATGCCGCCCATTGGTCTGTTGATCGGTGGCGTGGACTTCGGTGACCTGGCGATAACGCTAAAGGCTGCCCAAGGCGATGTGCCTGCGGTGGTCCTGGCATACGGCAAGTTCATCCAGAGCGTCATCGACTTTGTGATCATCGCGTTTGCGATCTTCATGGGCGTGAAGGCGATCAATCGCCTCAAACGTGAAGAGGCCGTGGCGCCAAGCCTGCCGCCGACGCCGACCAAGGAAGAAGTGCTGCTGGGTGAGATCCGCGATCTGCTCAAGGCACAGAACGACAAGCCGCTCTAATCGAGCCGGCATGAAAAGGCGCCTGTTTGAGGCGCCTTTTTTATTACCAGTAGTTCTCCACCGCCACCTGGCCGGGTCGCCGGCTCAAGCTCAGGTTCATATCGCGCAGCTTGAGCAATTGGCGCGTGTCATCGACCATCTGCGGGTTGCCGCAAATCAGCACGCGGGAATGCTCCGGGGTCAGTTCGACGCCGGCCGCGCGCTCCAGTTCGCCATTTTCGATCAGCGTGGTGATGCGCCCATTCAATGCGCCGGGGTGTTGTTCGCGGGTAACAATGGGGATGTAGGTCAGTTTGTGCGCGTATTCGGTCAGGTATTCGCGCTCGCCCAACTCGTTGATCAGCTCTTGGTAAGCCAGCTCTCTGGCTTCCCGTGCGCTGTACACCAGGATGATGCGCTCGAATTTCTCCCAGACCTCGAAGTCTTGCAGGATCGACAAAAACGGCGCCACCCCGGTGCCGGTGCCAAGCATCCACAAATCCCGACCGTCGACGAAGCGGTTCAAGGTCAGGAACCCCGTGGCCTGGCGCTCCACCATCAAGGTATCGCCGACTCGCAGACGGCTCAGCTCGCTGGTGAACTCACCGTCCGGGACGACAATCGAGAAAAAATCCAGGTGCTCATCAAACGGCGAGGACACCAAGGAATACGCACGCCATACCGTGCTGCCATCCGCCTTGGTGACACCCAGGCGTACAAACTGGCCCGCGGTAAAACGAAAGCCCGGATCGCGGGTGGTGCGCAGGGTAAACAGACTGGGGGTCAGCGATTGCACGTCGAGCAAGATCTGGCGGGTAAATTTCTCAGCACTGGCCGTCATGGGGGGCTCCGTTCTACAAGTGCCCTAGTGTCGCTCAAAGTCGTGCGCGGAAACACCTACGATAGGAAGTGGCATCACACCAGTACGCAATGATGGCAAGTTGATTTCACCTTCGATCAATTCGCTATTAGCTTTAAAAACTACCTCATATAGCCGCTGTTAGTGGGTTGTTACAGGCGCTTCAACCCCCTAATAAATCGCGAGTTTCGAACTTGCCAATTGCTTGGCTAACTACCTTCCTGTGGAAAAATTCTTAAACCTTACAGCGCAAGAACGAAATTTTCCTCTCGCCATGTAGTACGTGTCCTACACTGATTTTCGTGCAACGTTGGGGATAAAGGACGTACCCCAAGTCACGGAGACCCCATGGAGATTTACCCATGCTTAACTGGCGAAATACACGACTCCACTCGCTGGAAGGTGAGGACGAGGTCACCAGCGTATTTGAAATGACCATCAACAAGGCCTACGAACTCGGTTTCCAATACTGTTCCTTCAAGATGAGTTCTCAACTCACCAACGGTGAAAACAAACCGGTGGAACTGACGAACTATCCAATTGAATGGAAAAATCTATACCACCAAGCGCACTACTTCGATGTAGACCCCGTAGTGAAACATTGTAGGGAGGGCGTGTTACCCCTTGTCTGGAAGGAGGAAACATTCAAAGACGTGCCCAGTCTTTGGTCTTTGGCCGCTACCTTGGAGGTACACAAGGCGTTGACCATCAGCGTGCATGATTTCCGGGGGGTCTTCAGCATGCTGACGTTGAGCCGTGGCAAAGGTGACATCAGCCCGGAAGAATTGTATGAAAAAGCAGGAATGGCGCTATGGCTTTGCCACGCCATGCATGCCGTGCTGGCGCAGAAGTTTGCCGAAAAACCCAGCGTCAACCCTGCAAGCAAATTGACCCCTAGGGAAACGGAAGTCCTTATGTGGTCTGGCATGGGCAAGACCGCAGCAGATATCGCCGCCATACTTTGTTTGTCCGAGCGTACGGTAGGCTTTCATGTCAGCAGTATCCTCAAGAAACTGGGCGTCAACAACAAAATCGCCGCCGTGCTTCGCGCCGCGCAGGCCGGGATTATTTAACCGGCCAAGAAACACCGCATGTAATCGCGCTGAAAAAAACGTAACATTTACCACCCACTCTGAGTGCTGAGCGACCCCTCCGGGGTGTCGCCCGTGGTTCACTCAGACGGTTCGGCAACCGCTGTCGAACACCCATCGTTTACCCAGAGTCTCCCCCGCCATGCCCCTGCTCGAAAGCCCCTTTGCCCAGCTCGATCTGATCCGCCAGCCAGAGCAACACAACGATCCGCTGCAAGCCTTCGATGCCGCCGACGAGTACCTGCTCAGCCACTTGGCGGAACAGCAGCCGACCGCACAAACCCGGGTGCTGGTGCTCAATGACAGCTTCGGCGCCCTTGCGGCCAGCCTTCAAGGCAACGTGCAACTGACCTCCAGTGGCGATTCGTTCCTGGCGGCGCAAGGCCTGGAAAAAAACCTGGTGCGCAACGGCAAGGCGTTTGACGCCGTTGCGTTCATCCCGGCCAGCCATATCCCCACCGGGCCGTTCGACCGGGTGCTGATCCGCGTACCCAAAACCCTGGCATTGCTGGAAGAACAACTGATTCGCTTGCAAGGCCAGCTGGCCCCAGGCGCCGAAGTGATCGCCGGGGCGATGATCAAGCATTTGCCACGGGCGGCGGGCGAGTTGCTGGAGCGTTACATTGGCCCGATGCACGCATCGCTCGCGGTAAAAAAGGCGCGATTGCTGATCGCCACCGTTGAAGATCGCCCTGCTGCCGTGTCGCCCTACCCCACCCGCTACACCCTGGACGCACCGGCTATCGAACTGCTGAACCACGCCAACGTGTTCTGCCGCGAAGGCCTGGACATCGGCACTCGCGCCTTCCTGCCCCACCTGCCGAAAAACCTGGGCAGCGCCCGCGTGGCAGACCTGGGTTGCGGCAACGGCGTACTGGCGATTGCCAGCGCCCTGCAAAACCCCGAAGCGCACTACACCTTGGTGGACGAGTCCTACATGGCGGTGCAATCGGCGGCCGAAAACTGGCAAGCGGCCCTTGGTGATCGCGATGTGATCGTGCGTGCCGCCGACGGCCTGGCGGGGCAAGAGCCGCAATCCCTGGACGTGGTGCTGTGCAATCCACCGTTCCACCAGCAGCAGGTGGTCGGCGATTTCCTCGCCTGGCGCATGTTCCAACAGGCACGGGAAGCCCTGGTGGTGGGCGGCGCCCTTTATATCGTCGGCAACCGCCACCTCGGTTATCACACCAAGCTGGCGCGCCTGTTCCGGGGTGTCGAGCAAGTCGCCACCACGCCAAAATTCGTGATCCTCAAGGCGCGCAAATAAAAAAACCCTGCTTCTCTGGCGAAAAGCAGGGCTGGAAAGCCGGGCCGCAAAGCCCGGATCGGGATGTCAGTGGGTGGTCAGGCCAGCCGCACTCATAAACATGCGCATCAGGCTGGCCACGACGAACAGGGCCAGCACACTGCCCGTCCAGATCATCGCCAGCCACCCCAGGCGCCGCCACAACGGCTGCTTCTCGGCCTGTTCAATCTCGTGCAACGAAGGTTTGCCGGACATGGAACGCCCCTCCTAGTGGTAACCGTCTTCGTGGGTGACCTTGCCGCGGAACACGTAGTAGCTCCAGAAGGTATAGCCCAGGATGAACGGGATAATGAACAAGGTGCCCACCAGCATGAAGCCTTGGCTTTGCGGCGGCGCGGCAGCGTCCCAGATCGACACCGATGGCGGAATGATGTTGGGCCACAGGCTGATACCCAAGCCGCTGTAGCCCAGGAAGATCAACACCAGCGTCAGCAGGAACGGCGTGTAGTGCGCATTACGCGCCACGGCACGGAACAACCCGTACAGGGTCACCAGCACCAGGATCGGCACCGGCAGGAACCAGAACAGGTTCGGCAGGGTGAACCAGCGCGAGGCGATTTCCGGGTGCGTCAGCGGCGTCCAGATACTCACAATGCCGATCACCGCCAGCAAAACGAAGGCCAACGGTCGCGCCAGGTTGTGCATTTTTTCCTGAAGCGGGCCTTCGGTCTTCATGATCAACCAGGTGCAGCCGAGCAACGCGTAGGCCACGATCAGCGCCACGCCGCAGAACATCGTGAACGGCGTGAGCCAGTCCAGCGAACCGCCGGCAAACTGGCGGTTCACTACAGGGATGCCATCGATGAACGCGCCCAGCGCCACGCCCTGGAAGAACGTGGCGGCCAGTGAACCGCCGATAAAGGCCTTGTCCCATAGATGACGCTTGTGGTCCTTGGCCTTGAAGCGGAACTCGAAGGCCACACCGCGGAAGATCAGCCCGATCAGCATCAGGATCAGCGGCAGGTACAGCGCCGACAACACCACCGAATAGGCCAGCGGGAACGCACCGAACAACGCTGCGCCGCCCAGTACCAGCCAGGTTTCGTTACCGTCCCACACCGGGGCCACGGTGTTCATCATCACGTCACGGTCGGTCTTGCCCGGGATAAACGGAAACAGGATGCCGATACCCAGGTCGAAGCCGTCCATGACCACGTACATCATGATGCCGAAGATAATGATCACGGCCCAGATCAGCGGAAGATCAATACCCATCTCAATGCCCCTTGTGCTGGATGTGCGCGTGATCGTCGTCGCTGCCATCATCGGCGGCGGACAACGGACGGGCCGGTGTACGTTTCTGGCCCGGGCCACCATGGGTGGGCTCGCTGCCTTCGTGGGTCTGAGGCCCTTTGCGCACCAGGCGCATCATGTAGCCCAGGCCTGCGCCGAACAGCGCGAAGTACACCACCACGAACAACACCAGGGTGATGGTCATCTGCGCCAGGCTATGCCCGGAGGACGCGTCCGCCGTGCGCATCAGCCCGTAGACCACCCACGGCTGGCGGCCGATCTCGGTGGTGAACCAACCCGCAAGTATGGCGATCAGGCCGGACGGCCCCATCCACAACGCCAGGTACAGGAACGGTTTGGACGTGTACATCTTGTCGCCCCGGCGTAGCCAGAGGCTGAACAGGCCGGTGAAGATCATCAGGAAGCCCAGGCCGACCATGACCCGGAACGACCAGAACACGATGGTCGAGTTGGGGCGGTCTTCCGGTGGAAACTCCTTGAGGGCCGGCACTTGCTTATCCAGGGAGTGAGTGAGGATCAGGCTGCCCAGGTACGGGATCTCCACCGCGTACTTGGTTTTCTCGGCCTTCATGTCGGGCCAGCCAAACAGGATCAGCGGAGTCGGTTCGTTGCCGATGTTTTCCCAGTGGCCTTCAATCGCGGCGATTTTCGCCGGTTGGTGCTTCAGGGTGTTGAGGCCATGGAAATCACCGATCACCGCCTGGATGGGCGCAACGATCAGGGCCATCCACATCGCCATGGAGAGCATCTTGCGGATCGCCGGGTTGTCCTTGCCGCGCAGCAAGTGCCAGGCTGCCGAGGAGCCGACGAAGAACGCGGTGGCCACAAAGGCCGCCGTGGCCATGTGCGCCAGGCGATAGGGGAACGACGGGTTGAAGACCACGGCGAACCAGTCGGTCGGGATCACACGGCCATCGATGATTTCAAAACCCTGGGGCGTCTGCATCCAGCTGTTGGACGAAAGGATCCAGAACGTGGAAATCAACGTCCCCACGGCCACCATCACGGTGGAGAAGAAGTGCAGGTTGCGCCCGACCTTGTTCCAGCCGAACAGCATCACGCCGAGGAAACCGGCCTCGAGGAAGAACGCCGTGAGCACTTCGTACGTAAGCAGCGGGCCGGTGACGGCGCCGGCAAAGTCCGAGAAGCGGCTCCAGTTGGTGCCGAACTGGTAGGCCATGACCAGGCCGGACACCACGCCCATGCCGAAGTTGACGGCAAAGATCTTCGACCAGAAGTGGTAGAGATCGCGGTAGGTGTCGTTGTGGGTCTTGAGCCACAAGCCTTCCAGCACCGCGAGGTAACTGGCCAGGCCGATGGTGATCGCCGGGAACAGGATGTGGAACGAGATGGTGAACGCAAATTGAATTCGGGCGAGATCGAGCGCCTCCAAACCGAACATAAGTCTTCCTCTGTCAGGTAATACCGGCTGCTGGCGGGAGCCTGCACCCACTGCCCCCACGGATATGGAGTCTGGCGAATTTCGATTCGTTTCTTTTTTTAGCCAACCGCGTAGGGAATCTGGCCCGCAGGCCACCAGGCCGATGCCCGGGCGGGCATTGATCTGGATCAAGCATTGCTGAAAGAGTAGTCCCATTTTCAGGAATGAACTGTGTGGTCTTTTGCCGCGTGACAGACTGCCTCAGCTCAGTTGTTGCAACTATCTGTTACAACTTAATGATAATCTCGGCGCTTCCTTTGGCTCTGATCTGAATTCCCCGATGCCTAGTGAACCCGCGTTGCTGTTGCGTCACCACCGCCCTTTCATCGCGTTCTGGCTGGCGCGCATCTTCACCGCCAGCGGCTTCCAGATGCTCACCGTGGCCATCGGCTGGAACCTCTACCAACTGACCGGCAATGTGCTGGACCTGGGGCTGGTCGGCCTGGTGGAGTTCGTACCCCGCGTACTGTTCATGCTGCACACCGGGCATGTGGCCGACCGCTATGAGCGACGCAAGGTGGCCGCCATCTGCCAGACCGTGCAGGCGCTGATTGCCCTGAGCCTGGCCATCGGCGGCCTGACCGGCAACGTGACCCGCGAGATGATCTTTATCCTCGCCTTCCTGCTGGGTGCCGCGCGCTCGTTCGAAATGCCCACCACCCAGGCACTGCTGCCAAGCATCGTGCCCAGCGCGCTGTTCCCACGCGCCGTGGCCTCGTCGCAGTCGGCCCAGCAACTGGCAACCATTGTCGCGCCGGCGCTCGGCGGTTTGCTCTACGCGTTCGGCAGCGTGTGGGTGTATGGCCCTACCGTGGTGCTGTACCTCATTGCCTGCGTGCTGACCCTCAACCTGCCCGCCCGCCAGACCCCATTGAATAAAGGCAAGGCCACCCTGGATTCGCTGCTGGCCGGCATCCGGTTTATCCGCAGCCGCCCGGACATTCTCGGCGCCATTTCCCTCGACCTGTTCGCGGTGCTGCTGGGCGGTGCGACCGCGCTGTTGCCGGTGTTCGCCAAGGACATCCTGCTGACCGGCGCCTGGGGCCTGGGCCTGCTGCGCTCGGCGCCGGCGGTGGGGGCGTTGCTGATGTCGCTGTGGCTGGCGCGGTTCTCGGTGGACCGCCATGTGGGCCGCGTGATGTTCACCGCTGTCGGTGTGTTCGGCGTGGCGACCATCGCCTTCGGCCTGTCCACCTCCTTCTGGTTTTCCCTCGCGGTGCTGGTGGTGCTGGGGGCAGCGGACATGATCAGCATGGTCATCCGTGCGTCCTTCGTGCAGCTGGAAACCCCGGATGAAATGCGCGGTCGGGTCAGTGCGGTCAACGGCCTGTTTATCGGTGCGTCGAACCAGTTGGGCGAATTCGAATCCGGGATCACGGCCCACTGGTTCGGCACCGTGCCGGCCGTGGTCATGGGCGGGATCGGTACGCTGGTGATAACAGGCGTGTGGATCAAGCTGTTCCCGACCCTGGCCAACCGTGACCGCATGCACGTGCCGGTGGAAGAGCCTATTCAAAAAACCAGCGTATAACCCATGTGGGAGGGGGCTTGCCCCCGATAGCGCCATGTCAGTCACAGCATCGTTGACTGACACCCCCCATCGGGGGCAAGCCCCCTCCCACACTTGATAACCAGTGCTGGCTAGAGCGTGTCAGAGCACCTTATCGAGGGTGATGGGAAATTCCCGCACCCGTTTGCCGGTGGCGTGATAAATCGCATTCGCCACCGCCGCCGCAACACCGACGATGCCGATCTCCCCCACGCCCTTGGACCCGAGGGCGTTGACGATCTCGTCATGCTCCTCGACAAACACCACGTCGATCTCGCCGATGTCCGCGTTCACCGGGATGTGGTACTCGGCCAGGCTGTGGTTCATGAAGCGCCCCAACTGATGATCCGTCTGGGTTTCCTCATGCAGGGCCATGCCGATGCCCCACACCACCCCGCCGAGAATCTGGCTGCGGGCCATCTTGGGGTTGACCACGCGCCCGGCGGCAATCGCACTGACCACGCGGCTGACCTTGATGGTGCCCAGGTCTTCGTCGACCCGGACTTCCACAAACACCGCCGAATGGGTCGCGGTGCTATAGCCCTCGCGTTTTTTGTCGGGCTCGCTGTCGACCTGCACCTCCAGCGCGTCTTCGCCACTGTCCTTGACCAACTGCGCCAACGACACACTCACGTCACCGGTATGCAACTGGCCGTCTTCAAAGCGTACGGATTCGGCCTGCGTGAAGACCGGGTAAGTCTGCCGAGCAATGACCAGCAGTTTGCCGGTCAACGCTTCGCAGGCCTGCTGCACCGCCGTGCCCACCGAAGACACGGTAAACGAGCCGCCCTGCAGCGGTGCGGTAGGCAATGAGGAATCGCCCAACACAAAGACCACGTCCTCGACTGCCACGCCACTGGCCTGCGCCGCAATCTGGGTCATCACCGTGTAAGTGCCGGTGCCGATATCGGTGGTGGCGCTGCTGACCGTCAGCTTGCCCTGCGCGTCGATCCGCGCCTTGGCGCTGGCCTTCATCTGCATGGCTTCCCACACCCCGCCGGCCATGCCCCAGCCGATCAACTGGCGACCGTCGCGCATGCTGCGCGGTTCCGGGTTGCGCTGGCTCCAGCCGAAACGCTCGGCACCTTCGCTGTAGCATTCGCGCAGGGCCTTGCTTGACCAGGGTTTGTCTTCGTTCTGGTTGCGCTCGGCGTAGTTGATCAGGCGCAGTTGCACCGGGTCGATTCCCAAGGCGCAGGCCAGTTCATCCATGGCGCACTCCAGGCCGATCACCCCGAGCGCTGCGCCAGGTGCGCGCATGTCCAGGGGCGTGAACACGTCCAGGGGCACCAGGTTGTAAGTCAGTTGCACGTTGTCGCAGTGATAGAGCATGCCGCTCCACTCCACCACATGTTCGCTGAAATCCTCGAAGCGCGAGGTCTGGCCGATAGCGGTGTGGCCCAGCGCGAGCAAACGACCGTCGGCGGCCGCGCCCATCTGCAAACGCTGCAAGGTGCGCGGGCGGTAGCCGAAGGTGAACATCTGTTGGCGAGTCAGGGTAACGCGCACCGAGCGTTTGAGCGCCAGGGACGCCATCACCCCCAGCGGCAATTGGTACTGCGGGCGCAAACCTGAGCCAAACGCGCCGCCCACGAACGCGGCAAAGATGCGCACCTGGCTTTTATCCAGGCCGAAGACTTTTTGCACATAGGCCTGGCAGTTCTGCGGGCCCTGGGTCTTGTCATGGATATGCAGGGTGCCGTCCGGCTGATACAGCACGGTGCTGGCGTGGGGCTCCATCGGGTTGTGATGTTCGACGGGCGTGCTGTAGTGCAGGTCCAGGCTGAAGGGGGCGCCGCTCCACTCGGCCTGGAAGTTGCCGCGCGGCTTGGGCGGGGTTTGCGGCGAGGCATAGGCCTGTTCCTGCATGGCCAGCAGGTCGGTTTCGAAGGCTTCGGTTGCGTACTCGATCTCCACCAGGGAGCCGGCATGCCGCGCCAATTCGAGGTTGTCGGCGATCACCAAGGCCAGGGGTTGGCCGCTGTACAGCACGCGATCGTTGTACAGCGGGCGGAACGGCGAGCCATCGGCTGCGTCGTCGTCCTGGAAAGCGTCGTCGTAGCTGGCGATTCTTGGCCGGTTGAGGTGATCAATTACCGCCACCACCCCCGGCAGCGCCAACGCCCTGGAAGCGTCGATACGCAGCACGCGGCCCTTGGCGACGGTACTGGACACCACGCTGCCATGCAGCAGGCCCTCCTCGGGAAACTCACCGGCGTAACGCGCCTGGCCGGTAACCTTGAGCAGACCGTCGACCCGGTCCAAGGGTTTGCCGATGGCAGTCATGGGCGTTCTCCTGCAACAGCGGCGTCACTCAGGGCACGAATGATGCCCCGGCGCGCCAACTTGATCTTGAAGCCGTTGTGTTCCAAGGGTTCTGCGTCTTGCAACAGGGCGTCGGCGGCTTGGCTGAAGGTTTCGCGGCTGACAACCTGGCCGATCAGCCCGGCTTCCACCGCGCGGTCGCGCCAGGGTTTGTGGGCCACGCCGCCGAGCGCCAGGCGCGCATCAATGATGCGGTCGCCGTCCAGCTCAAGGGCTGCAGCGACAGACACCAAGGCGAAGGCGTAAGAGGCGCGGTCGCGAATCTTCAGGTAGTTGCTATGGCTTGCCAGGTTGTCGGCAGGCAGTTCGATGGCGGTGATCAGTTCATCGTCGGCCAGCAGGTTGTCCCGTTGCGGCGTATCACCGGGCAGGCGGTGGAAGTCGGCGAACTCGATGATCCGCGCACCGCCACGGCCCTCGACATGCACCCGCGCCGCCAATGCCGCCAGGGCGACACACATGTCCGAAGGATGGGTAGCGACACACTGCTCACTGGCACCGAGGATCGCATGGATGCGGTTCAAGCCGGTGCGCGCCGGGCAGCCACTGCCGGGCTCGCGCTTGTTGCACGGTACCGTGGCGTCATAGAAGTAGTAGCAACGGGTGCGCTGCAACAGGTTGCCGCCGGTACTGGCCATATTGCGCAGCTGCGGCGAGGCACCGGCGAGGATGGCTTGGGAGAGCAACGGGTAACGCTGTTCGATCAACGGGTGCCAGGCCAGGTCGGCATTGCTCACCAGGGCGCCGATCAACAGTCCGCCACTGGACGTTTGCTGAATGTCATGCAGCGGCAGGCCGGTGATGTCGATGAGGTGTTCGGGGCGGCTGATGTTCTCTTTCATCAGGTCCAGCAGGTTGGTGCCGCCGGCGATAAAGCGCGATGCGGCGCTGCTGAGGTGCACGGCCTCCTGTACGCCGGTCGGCCTGCTGTAATGGAAGGGGTTCATGGTTTGCCCTCCAGGACTTCCTCGATGGCATCGCGGATATTGCTGTAGGCGCCGCAGCGGCACAGGTTGCCGCTCATCAGCTCCTGGATCTGCGCGGTGTCGTGGGCACGGCCTTCATTGGCCAGGCCCACGGCGGAACAGATCTGGCCGGGGGTGCAGTAGCCGCACTGGAAGGCGTCGTGCTTGATAAACGCCTGCTGCATCGGGTGCAGTTGGTCGCCGTCGGCCAGGCCTTCGATAGTGGTCAGCTCGGCGCCGTCGCACATCACCGCCAGGGTCAGGCAGGCATTGATCCGCTTGCCGTCGCGCAATACCGTGCAGGCGCCGCATTGGCCGTGGTCGCAGCCTTTTTTGCTACCGACAAGGTCAAGTTGCTCGCGCAGAAGGTCGAGCAGTGTGGTCCACGGCAATACATCCAGTTGGCGGTCCTGGCCGTTGAGGCTCAGGCGTATCGAGTGGCTGACGAACGGTTGGGCCGCCGCGCCATTGGGGGTTGCGCTCATAAACACCTCACGGGTTGGTGGACATCCGCGGCGTTCAGGGAAATCGCCGTCTCAGGGGTACGACTTCCCGGGGTAATGAGCGTTCAAGGTGATTGATCAGCGGATATTGAGCAGCGTCGTCAGGGTGTTCTGCGGGGGGTTGATCGAGGAATTGCTGTATTGGAACCAGCCCTGGGCCTGCACGTTCAGGTCAAATACATAGATGTAGCCCATCAGTGTGCCGGCCCCGTTGCAGGCCTCGCTGATGTTGCCGACCTGGCAGACCGCCGTGCGCTGCCCATTGAGCTCTGCGCCATCAAAGCGGCCCATGGGGTTGTTGCCCAGGCCGACTTCCATGACTGACACCTTGGTGGGCCCACGGTGCGTGCACATCTGCGTGCTTTGTGCGCGCTCGGGGATGGTTTCCGTGCACGCCGCCGATTCAACCTTGAACACGCGCACTTCGCTCAACGGCGGTGCAGTCGCGCCCCAGGCCGGTGCTGCGCCGAGCAACAGGCTGATACAGGGGATCAGGGCTAGACTCCACAGGCTGGCGTTTTTCATGTTGCAGATGACCTTGGTTTAAACGTCGGCGCAGTATGCCTCAAGGCCTCGGCTGCTGGTATGATGCGCCGCTTTTTCCGATCCTCTCTGAAACCAAAGGCGCTTGGCGCAGTTTGTGCTTTGACTTAGAGGTCAACAAATCACGACGCCACAGAGCGTCACAGGGAGCAGGCATGCTGGAAAAGCTGTTTCAACTCAAGGCACACAACACCAACGTGCGCACCGAGATCCTCGCGGGCATCACGACATTCCTGGCCATGGCCTACATCCTGTTCGTGAACCCGAGCATCCTCGGCGAGACCGGCATGGACAAGGGCGCGGTGTTCGTCGCGACCTGCCTGGCGGCCGCCATCGGCTCGACCGTGATGGGACTGATCGCCAACTACCCGATCGCCCTCGCGCCGGGCATGGGCCTCAACGCCTTCTTTACCTACACCGTGGTGCTGCACATGGGCCACACCTGGCAGGTGGCGCTGGGTGCGGTGTTCATTTCGGCGGTGTTGTTCTTCCTGTTGTCGATCTTCCGTATCCGTGAGTGGATCATCAACGCCATCCCCCTGCCCCTGCGCTCGGCGATTGCCGCCGGTATCGGCCTGTTCCTGGCTTTGATCGCCCTGCACAACGCCGGCATCGTGGTCAGCAACCCGGCCACCATGGTGGGCCTGGGCGACTTGAAACAACCGGCACCAATTCTCGCCACCCTCGGTTTCGTGCTGATCGTGGCCCTGGAAGCCCTGGCCGTGCGCGGCGCGGTGCTGATCGGCATCCTGGCGGTGACCCTCGTGTCCATCCTGCTGGGCGTCACGCCTTTTGGCGGCGTCACGTCGATGCCACCGTCCCTGGCCCCGACCTTCCTGCAGCTGGATATCAAGGGCGCGCTGGATATCGGCCTGGTCAGCGTGATCTTCGCCTTCCTGTTCGTCGACCTGTTCGATAACTCCGGCACCCTGATCGGCGTGGCCAAGCGTGCCGGCCTGATGGGCAAGGATGGCCACATGCCAAAAATGGGCCGTGCGCTGATCGCCGACAGCACCGCCGCCATGGCCGGCTCCCTGCTCGGCACCTCGACCACCACCAGCTACATCGAGTCGGCGGCGGGCGTGAGCGCCGGCGGCCGCACCGGCTTGACCGCCATCGTGGTCGCGATCCTGTTCCTGCTGGCGTTGTTCTTCTCGCCACTGGCCGCCAGCGTCCCAGCCTTCGCCACCGCGCCGGCCCTGCTGTTCGTGGCAGTGCTGATGACCCAGGGCCTGGCCGAAATCGACTGGGACGACATTACCGTAGCAGCGCCGGTGGTGATCACCGCCCTGGCAATGCCTTTCACCTACTCCATCGCCAACGGCATCGCCTTCGGTTTCATCGCCTGGACCGCCATCAAGCTGCTTTCGGGCCGCTACCGTGAGCTGAACCCGGCGCTGGTGATTCTGTCGATTCTGTTCGTGATCAAGCTGGGCTGGTTCAACGCATGACTTTTGACGCCGCACGCTACACCGCTCAACTGCAAGACAAGGTCACGCGCTTGCGTGACCTGTTGGCACCGTTCGACGCGCCCGAGCCGCAGGTCTTCGACTCGCCGCTGCAGCACTTCCGCCTGCGCGCGGAGTTCCGCCTGTGGCGCGAAGGCGGTGAACGCCACTACGCGATGTTCTCCCAGGACGACAAGCGCACGCCGATCCTGATCGAAGCGTTCCCCATCGCCAGCCAGCGCATCAACCAATTGATGCCGCAGCTCAAGGCCGCCTGGCAAGCCAGTGCCGCCCTGAGCCACAAGCTGTTCCAGGTGGAGTTCCTCACCACCCTGGCCGGCGACGCGATGATCACCCTGTGCTATCACCGCCCGCTGGACGAGCACTGGCACACCGCCGCCAACCAGCTGGCTGCCGACTTGAATGTCAGCATCATCGGCCGCTCCAAGGGCAAGCGCGATGTGATCGGCCATGACTACGTGGTGGAAAAGCTCGAAGTCGGCGGGCGCACCTTCAGCTATCGCCAGCCCGAAGGTGCCTTCACCCAGCCCAACGGCACGGTGAACCAGAAGATGCTCAACTGGGCCTACGACGCCCTGGGCGATCGCCCGGATGATCTGCTGGAGTTGTACTGCGGCAACGGCAACTTCACCCTGCCCCTGGCGACGCGCGTGCGCAACGTGCTGGCTACCGAAATCAGCAAGACCTCGGTGAATGCGGCCCTGAGCAACCTCGATGAAAACGCGGTGGGTAACGTCACGCTGGTGCGTCTCTCTGCCGAAGAACTCACCGAAGCCCTCAACGAAGTGCGCCCGTTCCGCCGCCTGCACGGCATCGACCTGAAAAGCTACGAATTCGGCAGCGTGTTCGTCGACCCACCGCGCGCCGGCATGGACCCGGACACCTGCGAACTGACCCGACGCTTCGACAACATCCTGTACATCTCCTGCAACCCGGAGACGTTGGCGGCGAACATCGCGCAACTGCATGACACGCATAAGATTACGAAATGCGCGATGTTTGACCAGTTTCCGTGGACGCACCATATGGAATCCGGGGTGTTATTGACTCGGCGGTAACTCGACGTCCTCCGGTTCCTTCTTGCGCGGCCGCCCGCCCTTCTTGCCATTGGCGCGAGCGGCGGCGGCTTTGGCGGCGCTGCTTTTGCGACCGTTGCGCGAAGCAACCAGGCTGATCGCCAGGTCCATCAGGGGTTTGCTGGTGGCAATCAGGCCCGTGATCGAAACATCCAGGTCTTGGGCCTCACAGCACAGCGCCTTTCCGCCAAAGCCGACTTCCAGTTGCTCAAAGTCCTCCAGGGAAAACCCTGCGAACTCGGGCAGACCCGCTACCGGCAGTACAATGCGACTACCGTCGATGAAGCCGATGGAAATGCAGTTGTCTTCATAACGCACAGCGCTGGCACGGGCATAAAGGTGCCGTGTCTTGCGCCCTCGGGCTATCGCCTTTTCGACGTCGGCCTCAGTGAGCGGTTTATAGGGTACAACTTTGGCTTTTACGATTTTCATAGATCAATCCCCACGCAGTCTGGTGCTCTTACCAGATTCAAAATTGTCCTCTGCGCTACGACATCGTGCCGAGCACTTGCGATGACGTGGACTCCACGTCGAATAACCAACCCTGGCACCAACTCACCGGCCTCCCAATCCCAGGAATGATTCTCCAGGCAGACCGTTTGCAGGTATTCCCACCAGAGCCTACGTGCCCGCGCCAAGTAATGCCGCTGCATGATCGCCCAGCGTATTTCTTTCAAAACCGCCATGGGTGGCCGCCGCCGCTCAGGCTCTACGTCCCACAACTCCACGTCCCCGTCCAGAAAGCTGAAACGAAAACGCGCATCCCATTCCTTCCCCCGCACATGCACATGGGGCGGGCAATGCTCATCCCTGATAAACACCGAAATCACATATCCTTTGTAATTGCCTACTCTCATCGTAACCCATCCGTTAGGTTATTTTCCGCCAAGTAACAATTTTCCCCTGTCACCCGACAACCGGCCCCATTTCCCGAAGCTGATTCACAGATTAGTAAGCACAAAAAACCCGGCGAATGCCGGGTTGTAACCACTTATGCCGAAGGCTGGAAATACCCCGCCAAGGCCCGCAAGTCCTGCTCGCTCAGCAACCCCGCGTAATACTTCAGCTGAATCCTCGCCAGCAGATACGCATGTCGCGCATTCGCCAAATCGCGGCGGGCGGTGAAGAGTTGTTGTTCTGCGTCGAGCACGTCGAGGTTGACCCGCTCACCGCCGGCCACACTCTTTTTCGTCGCAGCGACTAAAGCCGTGGCAGAGCTGACGGCCATTTCATAAGCACGCACTTTGGCCGCGCCGCTGGTGTTGAGGTTGAACTGTTTGCGCAACTCCACCAGCGTGGCCGAGGTTTGCGCGTCCAGTTCGTATTGGGCCTGGGACAGTTGATTAGCCGCCTGGCGCGTAGAGGCCGACACGCCGCCACCGGCAAACAGCGGCAAGCTGACCTGGATGCCGACCGTGTTGGTGTCGTACTTCTGGTTGTAGCTGCTCTCCGAGTCGGAGTGGGTCTGGCGGCTGGTGGCGTACAGGCTGACCTTGGGCAGGTGCCCGGCACGTTTGCGTTCCACTTCATAGGCGGCCACGTCCAGGGCGTGGTGCTGGGATTGGAGTTCCGGGTTGTTGGCCATGGCCAGTTCGCGCCAGGTTTCGAAACGGTTGGGTTCCAGCGGCGGGATCTCGAATTGGCGCGTCAGTGGCGCCAGTTCTTCGATCTGCAACGGTTGGCCGACGATGGCTTCCAACTCGCGCAGGGCGCTGTCCTGGGCATCCTGGGATTCGATTTCTTCGGCCTGGGCCAGGCTCAGGCGCGCCTGGGTTTCCAGCACATCGGTGCGCGTGCCTTCGCCACCTTTGAGCAGGCGGTCATTGAGTTGCAGGCGCTCGGCATACGCACGTTTCTGTGCGCGGCTCAGCTCGATTCGCTCCTGGGCCAATAAAGCCTGGCTGTAGGCGTTGAGCACCCGCACCGCCAGCTCCTGGCTCTTGCCGCGAAAGCGTTCATCGGCCATCAACGCCTGGGCGGTGCCCTGGCGAAAGCGCGCGTAGGCCTCGTAATCCAGCAGCGGTTGTTGCAAGGTCAGGGTCGACGCGTAACTGCGGTAGTCACGGTCACTGGTGACATCACCCGCCGTCACTTCGGATTCGTTGCGCGAATTGTTGTAGCTCCACGACAGGTTCGGCAACAGCGCCGCGCGGCCGATCACGCGGTTTTCTTCACCGGCTTCACGCTCCTGGATCGCGGCCTGAAAGGTCGGGTCATTGCGCAGGGCCAGGTCGTAGGCATCCAGCAAACCCAAGGCGTGCGCCGAGGTACACCCCAAACACAAGGTAAACAGCAGCGCCTTCATTCTTCCACCAGCGCCATGTGGGTGCGATCCATCAACGGTTTGAACAGGTAGTTGAGCATCGAGCGCTCCCCGGTCTTGACGAAGGTTTCCACCGGCATGCCCGGACGGATCTGCACGCCGTCCAGTTGCTGCATGCCCGCCGCGCTGACCTGGGCACGCAGCGTGTAATACGGCTCGTCGGTGCGCTCATCGACCTGGCGGTCCGCCGAAACCAGCGTCACCTCACCGGCCACTCGTGGCGTGGTGGATTGGTTGAACGCCGAGAACATCAACTCCACCGGCAAGCCCGGATGCACTTTGTCGACCATCTGCACCGGCACCCGCGCCTCCACCAGCAAGGGCTCGCCCTGGGGCACGATGTCCATCAACGCCTGGCCGGGCTTGATCACGCCACCTTCGGTGTACACGTCCAACCCCACCACCACGCCCGACGCCGGCGCTCGCACCAGGCTGTTGGCCAGTTCGAACTCGGCCGAGGCCAGGCGATTGCGCAGGTCGTCGCTGCGGGTGCGGGTCTCGGCCAACTGGCCGCGCAGGTCTTTCTGGAAGTCTTCGCCAAGCTGGCGGATACGCAGGCGCAGTTCCATCACCTGGCGCTGCAATTGGCCGATGCGCCCGTCGTCTTCGGCGATGGCGCCGTCGATCTGGGAGTACAGGCGCTCGCTGTCGAGCAGGCGGTTGCGCGGGATGTAACCGTCACGCGCCAACTCGCGCAGGCCTTGCAGTTGCTCATTCAACGCCGCCCGCTGCCGGACTTTGCTCGCTTGCGAATCCCGCGTGCCACGCAACTGCGCCTCGGCGCCGGCGATGGTTTCGCGCAGGCCTTGTTGCTCGGTGGCCAGTGCCTGGGCCCGGCTCTGGAACAGTTGCCGTTGCAGGCTCAGCGTGCCCGTCGCCTCGGGATCGTTGAGCAGCTCGGGGCCGAAGCTGATCGCCGCCAGCCCTTCGCTTTCGGCACTCAAGCGCGCCTCACTGGCCAGGGATGCCAGGTACTGGCTGCGCAGGGACTGCATCTGCCCGCGCAAAGGCGTTTCTTTCAAGCGCAGCAGGACCTGGCCAGCGCTGACCACATCACCGTCGCGCACCTCGATGCGTTCCACGATCCCCCCGGCCGGGTGCTGCACCGTCTTGCGATGGCCCGAGACCATGACCTTGCCCGGCACCGCAACACCCTTGTCCAACGGCGCCAACGCTGCCCAGCCGAGAAACCCGGCAAAACCGCCGAGCATCAGCAGCCAACCCAGGCGCGAATATTTTTTATCATCCAGCGCCAGCACATTGTTCGGCGCGTCACTGATCAGCACGGGTTTGCTCTGGCTCATGCCTGTTTTCCTTCACCAAGGCGGTAACTCATGTTCAGGGTCGACACTGGCTTGCTCGCTGCCGGTTTCTGCCGTGCCTCCAACACGCGGGCCGTCGGCCCGAAGGCCTGCAACTGGCCGTCCTTGAGGATCAGCAACTGGTCCGTCAGGGTCAGTACGTTGGGCTTGTGGGTGATCAGGATCACCGTGCGACGCTGTTGCTTGAGCTGGCCGATGGCCTGGAGCAGGGCCTGTTCGCCCACCTCGTCGAGGTTGGCGTTGGGCTCGTCCAGCACGATCAGCACAGGCAGGCCGTACAGCGCACGCGCCAGGCCGACCCGCTGTTTCTGGCCACCGGACAGCCCGGCGCCGCCTTCGCCCAACGGCGTGTCGTAGCCTTGCGGCAGTTGCAGGATCAGCTCATGCACGCCGGCCATTTGTGCGGCGGCGAGGACCTTGTCCGCGTCGACCTCGGCAAACCGCGCGATGTTTTGCGCGATGCTGCCAGCGAACAGCTGGATGTCCTGCGGCAGGTAGCCAATGTGCGGGCCCAGTTGCTGTTTGTCCCACAGGGCCAGGTCGGCGCCGTCCAGCAGCACCTTGCCGGCCAAGGGTGCCCAGGCGCCCACCAGGATCCGGGCCAGGGTGGATTTGCCGCAGCCTGACGGCCCGATCACCCCCAGTACCTCGCCCGCCGCCAGGCTGAAACCCAGGTTGGCCAGCGCCGGTCGGCGGCTGCCGGGGGCGCAGGCCCTGATTTGCTCGACGCTCAGTTGGCCCTTTGGCACCGGCAGGCTCATGCGTTCGGGCCGGGCCGGGTTGGCCTCCAGCATCTGTGACAGGCGATCAAACGCCAGGCGCGCCGAGCCCCACTGCTTCCACACGCCGATCAACTGGTCGATGGGGCTGAGCACGCGGCCCATGAGGATCGAACCGGCGATCATCATCCCCGGCGTGATGTCACCCTGCACCGCGAGCAACGCGCCCAGGCCCAGCACCAGCGACTGCAATGCCAGGCGCACGCCCTTGGACCAGGCGGTGACCGTCGCGGTCTTTTCACTGGCCAGGTTCTGCTGCGCCAGGAACGCCTGGTGCTGGCCGAACCAACGCGCGCGCAAGGTGGCGAGCATGCCCATGGCTTCGATGGTGTCGGCATTGCGCAGGTTAGCCGTGGCCTGCTGGCTGGCGCTGATCGACAGTTGGCTGGCCAGGGCCATCGGGGCCTGGCTGACGTGGTGGTTGACCCACGCCAGCACGATCAACAGCACTGCGCCGACCAGCGCCAACAGCCCGAGCCAGGGGTGGAACAGAAAGATCACCAACAGGTACACCGGAAACCACGGCGCATCGAAAAACGCGAACAACGCCTGGCCGGTGGCGAACTGACGTAGCGTGGTCAGGTCATGCAACGCCTGGCCGGCCGCCTGGGTGCCGCCCTTGAGTTGCGCTTCATACGCGGCGTCGTACACCCGCTGGTTCAAGCGCATGTCCATCTGCGTGCCGAGACGGATCACCACCTGGCTGCGCACCCACTCCAACGCGCCCATCAGGCCGACCAGGCCAAGGATCATCAGCGTCAGCATGAGCAGGGTCATCTGGTTGCCCGAAGCCAGCACCCTGTCGTACACCTGCAGCATGTACAGCGCCGGGGCGAGCATCAGCAGGTTGATCACCGCCGAGAACAGGCCGATGTTGAAGAAGCCACTTTTATAGGCCGTGAGGGCAGCCAGGGTTTCGTTGCCGGCGTGGCGCATCTGGGGATTCTCAAAGGGTTGAGCGGGCAGCGCCGTCGCGTTGACAGGCTGTACGACGCTGCGCAGAATTCGGCACCGCCGTCGCTGAAGAGATAGAAGGCTTGGGCGACGGCGGTGTGTCATGCGGCGAATGGGAGAGCGATCTTCCATTCGCTTTTTTGCTTAAGCGGCCAGCGCGAAGTCCTGAGGCACCTCTTGTACGCCCACCAGCGCCACGTCGGAGGCGGCGACAGCAGCCGAGTCCACATGCGCCACACCGGCAGCGGCCAGTTGGTCGAACGTCGAGTTGATCGACAGGCTTGGGTCGATGTCCTTGAGCAGGGAGTCGATCGCCGACGCCAGTGCCGAGCTGTCGCCGCTCATCAGGCCGTAGACGATTTTGTGCACCTGGCCGTCGCGGCCTTCGGACTGCAGGCTCGACAGGCCCAGGTTGGCGAAGCTGACTTCCTGCTCGGCGAGGGCGTAGCTACCGCCGGCAGCGCCGCCCGTCAGAATGGTGCCCAGGTCCAGCGAGTCGATCGAACCCCACAAGGTGTGCGACGGCGGGTTGAACAAGGTGTAATGCAGGTCGCCGTTGGCCACCACCGCGGCATCGCTGACGGTGCTCGACACGCCATATTGGGTGCCGTCGAACGGGCCAGGATTGAAACCACCGGTGTTCGAACCCTCTTTGACCGACCCTTCACGGTGGTTCAGGTCACCAAAGTAAGCCGACCAGTCGCTCAGGTACTCGGCAACGGTGTTCGCGGCGAAGGCGGTGCTGTATGAAATAGAAATGCTCATGCAAAACTCCAAGTCATGGGGTGGTATCTCCGCAGCAAGCCAGTGCCTGCTGTGGTTTTGCCCGTCACTGGGCAAAATCGGTCAGAACTGATATTCAACGGTGCCCTGTAAGGTGCGCCCACGCCCGAGGGTGAAGGCCAGTACGTCGCCCAGCGGCACCAGGTAGGCGCGGTCGGTGACGTTTTCCATGGCCAGGCGCAGGGTCAACTGCTCGGTGGCGCGGTAGCTGCTGTAGAGGTCATAGACGGTGTAGGGCTTCCAGTCAGCCGGGTAGACGCCGGTTTGCGAGGTGGTCACGCCGGCGCCACCTTTGACGTAGTAACCGCCGCTGTAGCGCGCACGAACCCCCACATCCAACTTGCGCTCGAACAAGCGTGCGCCCAGCGTCGCGGTGCCGCGGTCCATCGGCATGTGTTCGGAGGAACCCAGGATCGCGCTGCAGCTCTGACCCGCATTGGCCACGTCGTCCGGCACCATCGCGTCTACCGGCGCTCGGCTGCCCGGCCCCTTCTGGATCTTGGTGACACCACCCAGCCACGCGGTCTTGCTGCAGAACGTATTACTGCCGAGCATGCGCGTGTAGTTGAACTGGCCGTAGGCGAACCCGGCGTCGTAATCCAGCTGGTACTCGAGGCCGCGAAAACGGGTGGTTTCCAGGTTGTTCACATACGCCGCATTGCCGATATTGGCGATGCCATAACCGGGCGGCTGCACCCCCAGGGCCATATAGGAAAAGTCATCGACGCGGGTGTTGAAGTAGGACACCTTCATGCCCACGCGGTCCTCCGCGAACAGCAGGTCTTCCTTGAGCACGTTGAAGCCGACCTCCCAGGCCGTGGACGTCTCGGGCTTCAAGTACGGGTTGGGGAAAATCGACTCCGAACCGCCGCCGTGGGGCCGGCCGCTGACCAGTGTTTCGGTGACGGCCGGAGGGCGCCAGCCCTTGCCGTACGTGGCGAACAGTTGCAGCCAATCCACGCCGGGCTTGACTGACAGGCCGAAGGTCGGCGAGACGTGCCCCTCTTCCCGATCCACGTCATAAGTCATGGGCAAGCCGATCTGTCGCGTGGTGCCGATGATGAAGGTACGGGTGTTCAGGCCGGTCTCGCCGCGCAGCCGATAGCGGTCGTAACGCAACCCGGCATTGAGGTTCAGCCAGTTGTCGTAGTCGTAGTCCAGGCGCGCGAACAGGCTGCCCATCGCCCGGTCACCTCTGGGCGTGATGCTTTCCGCCGCCGAGGCCGTCACCGCCGAATCGGCGGCCACCATTTGATTGGAATCCGGCCGGCCCTTGTCGTAGAAAAACTCCAGGCCGTAGTTGGCCTTGATCACCGACAGCTCGCTCAAGGCGAAGGTCGAGATGTTCTGCGCCTGCAAACCATAGGTGTTGGTCTGGTAGGTAACGTCGTAGCCCTTGCTGCTGCCACGGGTCAGTGTGGTCTGGTCATTGCGGGTGTCGACGTAGTAGAGCTTGGCCTTGAAATCGATCAGCGGGTTGTCCGGCGTGTAGCTGTAGTCCAGTGCGAAGTTCTGCGCCGTGACATTGCTGCTGCCGAGCTTCTCCCACAGCTGGGCCTTTTCGGCGGTCATCATGTTGACGTCGTCGTAGTCGACCTCGGTGGTCAGGTAGCTCAATTGCAGACGCTGATCCACCGGCAGGTTCAGACCCAGCTTGAGCAGGCGTGAACGCATCACCGAGCCGGTGTACTCGACGGTGGAGTTTTTGATCCGGTCTTCACTGGCCGGCAGGAAAGAACTGCCGGTGCGCAACTCGCCGATGCTGCCCCGGGTGCCGGGTTTGTAGTCGCCGAGATGACGTTCACTGGCAGCCACCAACATGTCCCACACATCGGTGCCCACGGCAAACGCCGAACTGCCGATAAAATGCGTGCCGTTGCTGCGCCCACCCAGCCCGGTGGTCAAGCGGATGCGCCCACCGATTTCCTTGCCGCCCTTGAGCAGGTCGGCGGCTTCCACGGTGCGAAAATTGGCCACACCACCGATCACCCCGGCGCCGCCCATCGTGGACGTGGCGCCCTTTTCGATCACCACCTCCGACAGCAATTCCGGGTCGACATACAGCGTGCCATTGCGTTGCTGGTGGCCACTTTGCTGGTAGTTCTGGCGCATGCCGTCCACCGACATGTTGACCCGGCCGTAGTCCTGGATGCCGCGAATATTCACCGACAAACCGGGGTCTTGCTGGCTGACCGCCGAGTAGACGCCCGGCGCCTCTTCGAGCATCTCGGCGGCATGCCGTGGTGGGTTGCGATCCAGTTGCTCACGCCCGACCACACTCACCGACCGTGGCGATGAATACACCCAGTCGTTGGGGTGCAGGCCGGTGATCGTGGTAGTTGCCAGTGCCAACGCGGCGCCGCTCTGCTCGACGCGGGTCAGGGTGACTTGGCGTTCGCCATTGAAGCGATACTCCACCGGCGCATTCCCCAACAGACGCGCCAAACCTTCCTGCACGCTGTATTGCCCTCTCACGGCCGTGCTCTGCAAACCGGCCAGGCGCTGGCTGTCGAACAGCACTTGCAGGCCGGCCTGGTCGGCGAATGCCAGCACAGCACTGCCCAGGGACTGCGCGGGGATATCCAGCATCAGCACCGCAGGGCGTGCAGCATTCGCCTGAGACTGAGCAGCGAATACCGGAGCCACAGCGGCGAACAGGCCCAAGTGGATGGCCAGGGCTAACCGGCTTGCGGTGATACGCCCCTTGTTGAGTGCTGACATTTCTGTTGTTCCCTGCGCTGAGCGTTTTCTTGTTTATGCGAATGCTTCTCACCTAGAAAGACGTGCGACGCGCAGGAAGTCAGTAAGGTTTTTTGAAAGTTTTTCAGGAAGGGGGATTTCAGGCGGTGGGAGCAGGCTCCCACCGGGTCATCAATAGATCAGGCTGAGGCCAGCCAGGTCCAGGCGTTGCACCTGCAGTTCCTGGGTCAGCGTGGCAAGGGCGGTGTCGAGCATGTCGAGGCGGAACACGCCGCTGACTTCACGCTCGCCGAGGGCCGAGTCAGTCAACACCACGCGCCCGGGACGGTAGCGGTTGAGTTGTTCGATGACATTGGCCAACGGCTGGCGATCAAAGATCAACACACCGCGTCGCCAACTGGTGGCGCGCGCGACGTCGAGTTGATCCAAAGGCACGATGCCTTCCTGAGTGCTGTAGCGTACGGCCTGGCCTTGTTTGACCACTTTGTCGGCCGGGCCTTTTTTCGGGATGGCTTGCAGCGTGACCTCGACACTGTGTTCCAACACCCCGGTCCACGCCTTGCTATCGCCCTCGCGCTCCACCACAAACTTCGTGCCCAGCGCCCGGGTCTGCCCGCCGGCGCTCTGCACCACGAACGGTCGGGTTTCCTCGCCCACCTTCGGTGCCACATCAAAGATCGCCGAGCCCTGCAGCAGGCTGATGCGGCGTTGCACACTGTCGTAATCCAGGCGGATGGCACTGGCGGAATCCAGCTCGACCTTGCTGCCATCGGCCAGGTGCACGGTGCGCACTTCGCCTTTCTCGGTGATGTAGTCGGCCTGCATGTGCAGCAACAAGTCCGGACCACGCACCCAGCCGACACCGGCTACCACCACGACCAGCGCGACGGCCGCCGCACGTTGCCATGGCCGGCGCCGCCTGGTCCCGCGCGCAGGCTGCGTCGCCGTCGACGGGCGCTGGCGGTTCACAGGCGGTTCCTTGTACACCTCGCCCAGTGCCGCCCAGGTCTGTTCGGCAAAACGCAATGCCGCTTCGTGGCGGCTGTCGCAGGCGATCCAATGCCGCAATTCGGCCTGCTCCTGTTCGGTCAGGGCACCGGCGTGCAGGCGCACCGCCCACTCGGCGGCCGCCTCGGTAATGCTGTGCTGCTGCGGACCCTGGCTATTCACGTGTGAATCTCGAATTTTTCGTTATATAACGCTGTGACGAGTGAACGGGCGTTTTTCGGTAATTCATTCGTCGGATGGTGCCCTCTCGCCTTCCTGCAAGCGTTGCATCACGTAGGCCAACGCTTTGGCCAGGTGCTTTTGGACGCAGCTGTCAGAGATGTCCAGGTGCCGGGCGACCTGGGCGTGGGTCATGCCTTCGATGCGGTTGAGGCGGAAAATCTGCTGGGTGCGCTCCGGCAACTCCGCCAGTGCCTGCTTCAATGCCTGTCGCTGTTGCTGCGCCATTGCCTGAACCTCCAACCCAGCCACGTCATCTTCAATCTCGGCCAGCGCCTCATGGGGCACGGAGTCAGTCTTGCGCCGCGCTTCCTGGCGAATATGGTCGATCAGCAGATTGCTTGCCGTTCGATAGAGATAGCCCTGGGAGTTGTCGATGCGCTCGCCCGCCGGCTTTTCCGCCAGGCGCAGGAAGCTCTCCTGCACCAGGTCTGCGGCCAACTGCGGGTCCCGTACCTTGCGCGCCAGATACCCGCGCAAGGCATCGGCATGCTTGAGAAACAGGCCTTTGAGATCCACGTCCGACAAACCGACTCCCTGGAATGTTAAGGAAACAGGCGGGCATCTTAAGCGTTGTCGAGAATGATTTTCAATTGATATCTAATCTGATCCGCCTTTATGAACGGCCTGATTAACGGTTCGATAATCGAACACATACGCCGCCATCAATTGACCAAATTAACCATTCAGTACATTTTATCTGCACAACTAACAAGAATTGTGGAGAACACCCCATGCCGCCTATCGTGCTGGTGCTCAACGGTCCCAATCTCAACCTGCTCGGCACCCGCGAGCCCGCTACCTACGGCCATGAAACCCTGGCCGATGTGGCGGCCTTGTGCGGCCGCAGCGCTGAACAGCTGGGCCTGAAAATCGAATTCCGCCAGACCAATCATGAAGGCGAACTGCTCGACTGGATCCACGGCGCCCGCGCCCGCTGCGCCGGGATCGTGATCAATCCGGCGGCCTGGACCCACACCTCGGTGGCGATCCGTGATGCGCTGGTGGCCAGTGAAGTGCCGGTGATCGAAGTGCATCTCTCCAACGTGCATGCCCGCGAAGCGTTCCGTCATCACTCCTTTGTGTCACCCATCGCGAAGGCCGTGCTCGCAGGGTTCGGCAGCCACGGCTACCACTTGGCGCTGGAACACTTCAGCCAGTTGCTCAAAGGATCGGCCCGATGAAAACACGCATCCTCGCCGGCCTGATCGGCGCTGGCATCCAGGCTTCCCGCACGCCCGCGCTGCATGAACAGGAAGGCGATGCCCAAGGTTTGCGCTACTTGTACCGCCTGATCGACCTTGAGCCCCGGCAGTTGGGCATCGACGCCTTGCCCGATCTGCTGCGCGCCGCCGAGCTCATGGGCTTTACCGGGCTGAACATTACCTACCCGTGCAAGCAGGCTATCCTACCGCTGCTCGATGAACTCTCCGACGAGGCCCATGGCATTGGCGCGGTCAACACGGTGGTGTTCAAGGACGGCAAGCGCATCGGCCACAACACCGATTGCCTTGGATTTGCCGAAGGGTTCCGGCGCAACTTGAGTGATGTCGCCCGCCAACGCGTGGTGCAGATGGGCGCCGGCGGTGCAGGTGCCGCAGTGGCCCATGCGCTGCTGGCCGAGGGAGTGCAACAGTTGAGTATTTTCGATGTGGACCCCGCCCGTGCCCGCGACCTGGTGGAGAACCTCACGCTCCGTTTCGGCCCAGGGCGCGCCCAAGTGGGCAACCACGTAGAAAACGCCGTGGCCGAGGCCGATGGGCTGGTGAACACCACGCCGATGGGCATGGCCAAGCTGCCCGGCACACCGGTGCCCGCCGCTTTGCTAAGGGCAGACCTGTGGGTGGCGGAAATCGTGTATTTCCCGCTGGAAACCGAACTGCTGCGCGATGCCCGCGCGTTGGGCTGCCGCACCCTGGATGGCGGCAACATGGCGGTGTTTCAGGCGGTGAAGGCGTTTGAGCTGTTCTGTGGGGAAGTGCCGGATGCGCAGCGCATGCTGGCGCACTTCCAGAGCATGAATACCTGACTGAGTTGGAATAAAAATCCAAATGTGGGAGGGGGCTTGCCCCCGATAGCGGTGGATCAGCCAGCTTATCTGTAGCTGACCCACTGTCATCGGGGGCAAGCCCCCTCCCACATTTTGAATGCATTCCAACCTGAGACTTCAGGCCTGGAGGTAACGCATCACCGAATCACAAATCATGTCCCGATGCCGCTGTTTAACCGCCTCATCCGACAGGTCGATCTGAAAAATTTCACTGAAGGTATGACGGTTGGACACGCGATAAAAACTGAATGAGTTGATCAGCAGGTGCACGTCCAGCGGCTCCAACCCTGCCCGGAACACCCCCATCTCAGCGCCACGGCGCAACGTCGCACCCAGCGCTTCCAGGATGTTGCTGTTCATCGCCTTGATCGAGTCGGAACGCTTCACGTACTCGGCATTGTGGATATTTTCGATGCTGACAATGCGCACAAAATCCACATTCTGGTCATGGTGATCAAAGGTGAACTCCACCAGCCGCCGGATCGCTTCACGCGGCTCCAGGGCCGTGAGGTTTATGCGGGTCTCGGTGTTGCGGATGTCGCCGTAGAGTTTCTCCAGCACCTCGACGTACAACTGCTCCTTGCTGCCGAAGTAGTAATAGATCATGCGCTTGGAGGTGTGGATACGCTCGGCGATCGCGTCCACGCGAGCGCCGGAAAGGCCCTGCTGGACAAACTCGACGATGGCTTCCTGGAGTATGTTTTCGCGGGTCTTTTCCGGATTGTTCTTACGACTCTTGCGAGGTGCCTCGGTGGTCATGGTGCGCTCACGGCCAGTGTTATGCAGGCCGTGATTATGGGCCGCGACGCTCCCCGAAAGAAAGCACCGCAACCGTCGTTATAAACGTGCCTGGCGCACCGCACCGCTGCGCGATTTGGCCATGGCGGCCAGGCGCACCGCCACGTTGGCCGCACCGTAGCCGGCATAACCGTTCTTGCGCTGGATGATCTCGAAGAAAAACCGCCCTTCGAAGGGTTCGGTGTAGACGTGAAACAACTCGCCGCCCTGGGTATCGCGGTCGTACAGCACGTTGTAGTACGCCAGCTCACTGAGGAACTCATCGTCGAAATCGAAACGCGCCGCCAGGTCGTCGTAGTAGTTGAGCGGGATATCCAGCAGCGGCACACCGGCCTCCTTGGCGCGGCGCACTTCGGCAAAGATATCCGCGCAGTCGAAGGCGATATGGTGCACACCCGAGCCGCGATAGCTCGACAGCGCGTGGGAAATCGCCGTGTTGCGGTTCTCGGAGATGTTCAGCGGCAGACGGATCGAGCTGCAACGGCTGCGCAGCGCGCGGCTTTTCACCAGGCCGTAAGGGTCGGGCAGTACCACTTCGTCATCGGCTTCGAAATCCAGCAGGCTCTTGTAGAACAGCACCCAGCTGTCGAGGCTGTCGGCTGGCAGGGCCATGGCCATATGGTCGATACGCAGCAAGCCGCCGCTGGATGACACGCCGGGCTGCAGGTTGAAGTCGGTGTCGTACAGCCCGCCTTCACTCTGATCCACCAGGTAAATCAGGCTGCCATCCGGCGCACGTACCGCCGCCAGCTCCAGCTCATTCGGCCCGACCAGGCCGCGATACGGCTGGCCTTTGTACGCCACCGCCCGCTCCAGGGCCTTGGCGCTGTCCTTGACCCGAATCGCGGTGGCACACAGCGACGGCCCGTGGGCCTCGAAAAAGTTGTGGGCAAACGAATAGGGTTCGCAGTTGAGGATCAGGTTGATATCGCCCTGGCGCAACAGGCTCACGCTCTTGGAGCGATGCTGCCCGGCCTTGACGAACCCCAGGCGTTCCAGCCAGTGGGTGAGCTTGGCGCCAAGGCTCTCGTCCACGGCAAATTCAAGGAACTCGATGCCGTCGTATTCGCTGGCAGGCGGGGTATCAAACAGAATCTCGACCGGTTGCGTCGGCGCTTCCTGCTTCAGGCGTTCGCGGGTTTTCTCTTCGAGGTACAGCAGGGAGCGCAGGCCATCCGCCGCATTCGCACGGGTGGGCGCGGCGCGGAAGCCGTCGTTGAAAATTTCCAGGGACAGCGGCCCGGTGTAGCCGCTCTTGATGATCGGCGCGAGGAACCCAGCCAAGTCGAATTCGCCTTGGCCGGGGAAGCAACGGAAGTGCCGACTCCACTCCAGCACGTCCATGGCCAGGATCGGCGCGTCGGCCATTTGTACGAAGAAGATCTTGTCGCCGGGGATCTCGGCGATGGCGCTCGGGTCGCCCTTGAGGGACAGGGTATGAAAGCTGTCGAGCAATACACCAAGGCTCGGGTGATCGACCTGACGCACCAGGTTCCACACCTGTTGCCAGGTATTTACATGCTTGCCCCAGGCCAGCGCTTCATAGCCAATGCGCAAGCCACGACGGCCGGCGTGTTCGGCGAGCAGGCCGAGGTCATCGAGCAGAATGCGCTCGTCGCCCACGCAATCGGCGGAGGCATTGCTGCACACCAGCACCAGGTCGGTGCCCAGTTCCTGCATCAAGTCGAATTTGCGCTCGGCGCGCTCCAGGTTGCGTGCAAGGCGGTCTCGACGGCAGCCTTCAAAATCGCGAAACGGCTGGAACAAGGTGATGGCAATGCCCAGGTCGGCACACATTTGCCTCACTTCACGGGGGCTGCCATCGTAATACAACAGATCGTTTTCGAAGATTTCTACGCCGTCGAACCCGGCGGCCGCGATGGCTTCGAGTTTCTCCGGCAGGGTTCCGCTCAAGGAAACGGTGGCAATAGAGCGTTGCATGGGCGACTCCCGGCATTTAAGGCGCGTCTTATTTACGGCAAATTATTGGCCGCTAAACTGTTCACAGCAATTAAAATGTACGAACCGGTTAGTTTTTGGTGCGATTATCGAACACAAAGCCGTTTTGGCGAATTGACGATTTTTTAGCCGCTGCGCACCATCGATTCAGTAACAAGACCCAGAACACACCATAAAAATTTCAAAAAACGGGTACGACCTCATGCCTCTGCAAAACTCCGTCCTGGCCGACCGCCCGGGCACACCGCACGCCGGCATCGGCGACAAGATCCGCGGCGCCCTGGCCGTGGGCAAAACGCGCTGGGGCATGTTGGCCCTGGTGTTCTTCGCCACCACCCTCAACTACATCGACCGCGCCGCATTGGGCGTGATGCAGCCTATCCTCGCCAAGGAGATGAGCTGGACGGCGATGGACTACGCCAACATCAACTTCTGGTTCCAGGTCGGCTATGCCATCGGCTTTGTGCTGCAGGGCCGCTTGATCGACCGGGTCGGTGTGAAACGCGTGTTCTTCTGCGCGGTCCTGTTGTGGAGCCTGGCCACCGGCGCCCACGGCCTGGCCACCTCGGCGGTGGGCTTCATGGTCTGTCGTTTCATTCTCGGGCTGACCGAAGCCGCCAACTACCCGGCCTGCGTCAAGACCACGCGCCTGTGGTTCCCGGCCGGTGAACGGGCAGTGGCCACCGGTATCTTCAACGCCGGCACCAACGTGGGTGCGATGATGACGCCGATGCTGCTGCCGTTGATCCTGCACGTGTGGGGCTGGCAGGCGGCGTTCCTGTGCATGTCGGCGCTCGGCGGGATCTGGCTGCTGTTCTGGGGCTTGAAGTACTTCAACCCGGAAGACCACCCCACCGTCAAACAATCCGAACTGGACTACGTGCAACAGGAAGTCGAACCGGAACAACCCCGCGTGCCCTTCAGCCGCATCCTGCGCATGCGTGGCACCTGGGCCTTCGCCTTCGCCTACTCGATGACCGCGCCGGTGTTCTGGTTCTACCTGTACTGGCTGCCGCCGTTCCTGAACCAGCAATACAACCTGGGCATCAACGTGACCCAGATGGGTATCCCGCTGATCATCATCTACCTGACCGCCGACTTCGGCAGCGTGGGGGGTGGGATTCTGTCGTCGTTCCTGATCGGCCGAGGCATGAACTCGATCAAGGCGCGGCTGCTGTCGATGCTGCTGTTTGCCTGCTGCATCGTCGGCGTGATCATGGCCGCCGGTTCCAGCCAGCTGTGGGTCGCGGTGTTTGCCATCTCCCTGGCGATTGGCGCACACCAGGCCTGGACCGCCAACATCTGGAGCCTGGTGATGGACTACACACCCAAGCACATGATGAGCACGGTGTTCGGTTTTGGTGGCATGTGCGCGGCCATCGGCGGCATGTTCATGACCCAGATCGTCGGCCACATCCTGACGGTCACTAACAACAACTACACCGTGTTGTTCACCCTGATCCCGGCGATGTACTTCATTGCGCTGACCTGGATGTACTTCATGGCGCCGCGCAAGATCCCTACCGTGGACGTTTGATCTACCGTCTCAGCTACCGGCGCCGCTGCTGCCAGGCAGCGGCCAGCCCACTCATGCAGATCACCCCGATACCGACCACCGTGGTCAGGTCCGGGGTGTGGTTGAACACCAGCCAGCCCAACAACCCCGCGAACACGATCTGGCAATAGCCAAACGGCGCCAGCAAGGCCGGTGCCGCGAAGCGGAACGCCTGGGTCAGCATCAAATGCGCGGTCATCCCGCAGGTGCCCAGGGCCAGCATCAACACGCCGTGCCACAGCGTCGGCACTTGCCAGAAAAACGGCACCATCGCACTCATCACCAAGGTATTGCACAGGCCGGCGAAGAAGTTGCTGGTGGTGGGCGTGTCGTATTGGCTGAGAATGCGCGTGAGCAGTTGGTAGAAGCAGAAGAACAGCGCCGAACACAGGGGCAACAAGACCGCCGGGGTGAACAGTTCGCCGCCCGGGTGGATGATGACCAGCACCCCGACAAACCCGCAGATCACCGCCAGCCACTGGCCACGCGTCACATGTTCGCCGAGCAGCGGCACCGAGAGCGCCGTTACCAGGATCGGTGCAAGGAAGTTCACCGCCGTGGCTTCCGCCAGAGGGATGAAGTGCAGCGCCGAGGTGAAAAACAGGCTGGTGCCCAACAGGCACAGCGCCCGCACCACCTGCATCCCCGGCCGCTTGCTGCGCAGCACGCGCAAGCCCGATTGCGGCAGGAAGATGCCGGCCATCAAGAGGGTGTGCACCAGGTAACGCGCCCACACCACCATCACGATCGGATAGAACCCGGCCAGGTATTTGGACAAGGCGTCGTGGCTGGAGAACAGGAACGTCGCCAGTACAATCAGCAAAATGCCTTTGAAGGGGTGGTTGACGCCGGAAAGGGGGGTGCTGACAGTCATGGAATTCTCTTGCGTGGCGAGCTGAACGCGTGGCACTCAACCCGGTAATCTAGCAGCCGGGCCTGCGTCTGCCCCTAGAGCATAACCAAACACCGTGCGAACAGCGCACTAAATCACGGGATTCGAGTCCAACGCTGCACGTTGACCGCCGTGTTGCACACTTTTTAATCAAGGCCTTGCTGCTATGAAAAAAATCCTCTTTGTCCTGTCTGCCCTTGCCCTGCTCACCGCGTGCAACCAGCAAGAGCAGCCAGCCCCCAAGCCGGCACCGGCGTCCGTGCAAGCCACCCTGGTGCCGGCAACGCCGCCCACCGACAAATGGCTCGGCAAGTGGATCGGCGTAGAAGGCCTCTACCTCACCATCGCCAAGGACGACAGTATTGGCCGTGGTCACTACATTCTGACCATGAAATATGGCCTTGATGACGACGACTCCGGCACCTTCAAAGGTGAAGCCAACGAAGACGGCATCGCCTTTACCCGCCCGGACGGCCCCCAGCAATTGAGCGCAGGCGACGGCGAAGCCACCGGTTTGAAATGGTTGGCGGATAAAAAGGATTGCCTGATTGTCGATACCGGCGAAGGCTATTGCCGCGATTAACGGCCATACTCTTCCCCAATTAATGTAGGACCGTTCACCAAGAGGATTGCCCCATGCTATGGAAAAAAGGCCGACGCAGCGACAACGTGGTCGACGCCCGCGATGACAGCGGCGGTGGTGGGGGCGGTATGCGCTTTGGGGGCGGCAAGGGTCTGAGCCTCACGGCCATCGTGCTGATTGTCGGCATCGGCTGGTTGACCGGCCAGGACCCGTTGCAGATCCTCGGCCAACTGACCGGCCAGATGGAACAGGCACCCTCGGTGAGTACGCAGACACGTCAGGCGCCGCCGGCCAACGACGAGCAAGCGGACTTTGTCCGCGCCGTGCTGGGCGATACCGAAGACACCTGGGGCCAGGTGTTCCAGGAAAACGGCCTGGCCTACAAGAATCCGAAACTGATTCTGTTCCGTGGCCGGGTCAATTCCGCCTGCGGGGGAGCCACCTCGGCCAGCGGCCCGTTCTATTGCCCGGCTGACCAGCAGGTGTACCTGGACCTGGATTTCTTCCGGGAAATGTCGCAGCGCTTCCAGGCCGCCGGTGATTTCGCCCAGGCCTACGTGATCGCCCACGAAGTCGGGCATCACGTGCAGACCTTGCTGGGCATCTCGTCGAAAATCCAGGCCGCACGCCAGCAGGGTCGGCCGATGCAAGGTGATGGCGGACTGCTGGTGCGCCAGGAACTGCAGGCCGACTGCTTCGCCGGGGTGTGGGCCAACCGTGCGCAAAAGCGCCTCAACTGGCTGGAACCCGGCGATATCGAAGAAGCACTGAACGCGGCCAACGCCATTGGCGATGACCGCTTGCAGCAACAGGGTCAGGGGCGTGTTGTGCCGGACTCGTTTACCCACGGCACCTCGGCACAGCGGGTTCGCTGGTTCAAGACCGGCTTCGCCCAGGGCCAGATCACTCAATGCGACACGTTTACCGCCAAGAGTCTTTAAATGAATAAACGCTTGGGATGGCTGCTGGGCTTGTTAGTCACGTGTTCAACCTGGGCCGCCGAACACGGCGTCAAGGACGTCAGCCCCCATCGTTTCCACCTGGAGGCCGGCGATCTCAGCCTCGGTTTGAGCCAGGATTGGCGCCAGCCACTGCCCCAGGTCACCCGCGCATTGATCATCGTGCACGGCCGCCTGCGCAATGCGCAAACCTACCTGCAAAGCGCCGAAGACGCCGCCGAGCACGCAGGCCAGAGCGCCAACACACTGGTGATTGCGCCGCAGTTTCTGAATGCGTCCGACGTCAAGCGCAACCACTTGGACAATCAGGTACTGCGCTGGAACGGCAATGACTGGATGGCCGGCGAACCCTCCACCGGTCCGGGACACATCAGTTCCTACGGCGTCCTCGACCAGCTCATCAAGCACCTGGGCAACCGCAAGCTGTTCCCGACGCTTAAGGAAATTGTCGTGGCCGGCCACTCCGGCGGCGGCCAGGTGGTGCAGCGCTTCGCCCTCATCGGGCACGACCACCCGCTGCTGCAAACCGAAGGCATCAGCCTGCGTTACGTGGTGGCCAACCCTTCGTCCTACGCCTACTTCACCCCACAACGCCCAGTGAAGTTCGACACCGCGAGTTGCCCAGGCTTCAACGACTGGAAGTACGGCCTGCACAACCTGCCCGACTACGCCAAGGGCCAGAGCGCCCAACAGCTGGAGCAGGCTTACGTGTCACGCAATATCACCTACCTGCTGGGCCAGCAGGACACCGACCCGAACCACCCGGCGCTGGACAAAAGCTGCGCCGCCGAGACCCAGGGCGCGTACCGCCTGATTCGTGGGCACAACTATTTTGACTACCTCAAGCAGCGGCACCCGCAGTTGAGTCACACGCTGGTGGAAGTGCCGGGAGTGGGGCATAACGGGGATGGGATGTTTACGTCGCCCGAGGGCCAGAAAGTACTGTTCACGCCATAACCTGTGGGAGGGGGCTTGCCCCCGATTGCGGTCTGCCAACTACACATGTGCTGATTTATACACCGCTATCGGGGGCAAGCCCCCTCCCACAGTTGATCTCTATTGTCTGGGCTGGATCATCTGGTGCAGCACCGCGCAGTCCGATGCATGCCAATCCGCCAACTCCGGCCACGGGTTCTCCGGCAGATTCACCAACACCGTTCGCGTCCCCGCTGCCCGGCCGCAGTCCAGGTCAAAGCGGTAATCACCGACCATCACCATCTCGCTTGGCGCCACATCCCACGCCGCCGCGAGTTTCAGCAGGCCGTCCGGATCCGGCTTCGGCTGCGCATCGTCACGCCCCAGTATGTCCTCCATGGCAAAACAGTCCGCCAGGCCAATAGCGTCCAGGGTGATATGCGCCAACTCCCGCGCATTGCGCGTCAGGATGCCCAGGCGATAGCCACGCCCGGCCAGTTCGCGCACCAGTTCTACCGCGCCTTCGGCGGCCACCGACTCCAACGCCAGCTCACGCTCGTGCTCCAGCAACCAGGCATGCTTGGCCGCCGCAACCTCCTTCGGCAACGCCGCCAGGTGCGTGAGGATGTCGTCTTCAGGTGGAATCTCCAGGGCCACGCGAATGGCCGCGAAATCATGCACGGCCACCGTCAGGGTGCCGTCCATGTCGAACACCCAATGTTTAACCTCTGTCAGGCTCATGCCCAATCCTTGCGATGGCGAATCAGGCCTTCCTGGGTGACCGAGGCCACCAGTTGCCCGGCGCGGTTGTACACGCTGCCTCGGGAGAACCCCCTGGAATTGCCGGCCCACGGGCTGTCCATGGCGTAGAGCAACCAGTCATCGGCACGCAGGTCGGCGTGGAACCACAGCGCGTGATCGAGGCTGGCGACCTGCATGTCTTTCTGCCACACGGTCTTGCCGTGGGGCAGCAGCGAAGTGGTCAGCAGGCCGAAGTCTGAGGCGTAGGCCAGCAGGTATTTGTGCAGTGCCGGTGCATCGGCCAGGGCGCCGTCGGCGCGGAACCACACGTACTTGACCGGGTCGGACGGTTGCGGGTTGAACGGGTCTTTCTCGGTGACCGGGCGCACTTCGATCGGCTTGGGGCACAGCAGCTTGTCGCGCATGTGCTCGGGGATCAGGTGCGCGCGTTGCTGGGTCAGTTCCAGCTCCGACGGCAGGTTTTCCGGGCCGACTACCACGGGCATGGTGGTCTGGTGATCGAAGCCTTGTTCGTCGTACTGGAACGAGGTGGTGCAGGTGAAGATCGGGTGGCCCTTCTGGATCGCCGTCACCCGGCGCGTGCTGAAACTGCCGCCGTCGCGCACGCGGTCCACCGAGTACACCACCGGCAACTTCGCGTCGCCAGGGCGCAGGAAATAACCGTGCAGGGAATGCACGTGCCGCGCTTCTTCTACGGTCTGGCTGGCCGCCGACAGCGACTGGCCGAGCACCTGGCCGCCGAACAGTTGGCGAAAACCCAGGTCCTGGCTGCGGCCACGAAAGAGGTTTTCCTCGATCGGCTCCAGGGTCAGCAGGTCCACCAGATCTTCCAATACTTGGCTCATAGAGCAACTCCTAAAATCTATCGGGCATTCCGGGCTGCCTATCCGTGCAGCGTGTCCAACCATTGGGCGCGGGTGATGCGGTACAAAACATGATGGCGCAGCGGGTCATCGGCTGCGACCTTGGGGTGTTCAAAATCTGCCTGGGGATCGTAATGCATACCGATGGCCTGCATGACTTTTTGTGATGGCAGATTGGATTCGGTGGTGAAGGCGACAATCTCGTCCAGGTTCAGACGATCAAAACCACAGCGCAATGCGGTCCACGCGGCCTCGCTGGCATAGCCCAGGCCCCAGTGTTCGCGAGCCAGGCGCCAGCCGATTTCCACCGCCGGGGTAAAGTCGGCATCGAAGCTGACATTCAGCAACCCGGTGAGACCGATGAATTCCCCCGTGTCCTTGCGTTGCAACGCCCACAGGCCAAAGCCGTATTCGGCGAAGTGGCCACGAATCCGCCCGATCAACGCGGCGCTTTCCAGGTGGCTCAGTGTGGCCGGGAAATAACGCATCACCTGCGGGTCGGCGCACATGCGCGCAAAGTCCGGCAGGTCGCTGTCGCGCCATTGGCGCAACAAAAGGCGTGCGCTTTCCAATTCGAGTATCGGCTCCATGGGTCCCCTCCCTTGCCATGTGCGTGAGTGTACAACGCGGGTAAGATGCGTCGCAGGTTCCCGTCAGAAAATCCCATGCCTCTGCCATTGATCTACCACGATGACTACAGCCCCGAGTTCCCGGCGGACCACCGGTTCCCCATGGACAAGTTCCGCCTGCTGCGCGACCACCTGGTGTCCACCGGACTGACCGAGGACAGCCAACTGCTGCGCCCGCAGCTGTGCCCGCCAGAGATTCTGGCCCTGGCCCATGACGCTGGGTATATCGAACGCTACATGGGCGGCGAGTTGTCCCGCGAGGACCAACGTCGCCTCGGCCTGCCCTGGAACGAAGCCCTGGCCCGGCGCACCGTGCGCGCGGTCGGTGGCTCCATCCTGGCAGCGGAGCAAGCATTGGAACACGGCCTGGCCTGCCACCTTGCAGGCGGCACCCACCACGCTCACTACGATTACCCGGCGGGCTTCTGCATCTTCAATGACCTGGCGGTGATCAGCCATTACCTGCTGGCCAGTGGCCGGGTCAACCGCGTGCTGATCTTCGATTGCGACGTGCACCAGGGCGATGGCACGGCACGCATCCTCCACGACACGCCAGACGCCATCACCGTGTCGCTGCACTGTGAAAAGAACTTCCCCGCGCGCAAGGCCCAGAGTGACTGGGACATCCCTCTGCCGATGGGCATGGGCGACGCCGACTACCTCAAGGTGGTGGACGACGCGCTCAACTACCTGCTGCCGCTCTACCAGCCGGACCTGGTGCTGTACGACGCCGGCGTCGATGTGCACAAGGACGACGCCCTCGGTTACCTCAAGCTGACAGACCAAGGCGTCGCCGCCCGCGACGAAAGCGTGATGCGCCACTGCCTGGGCCGCAACATCCCGGTGATGGGCGTGATCGGCGGCGGCTACAGCAAGGACCGCCCGGCCCTGGCCCGCCGCCACGGCATTCTGCACCACAGTGCGCAACGGGTATGGACGTCATCAGGTTGTCACTGAACTGTGAGCGTTACCCACAATGCCTGTGGAACCACCTGTGGATAACTTGAGTGTAAGCGTGTGAGAGCTACTAATCATAAGGCCTGTAGGAAGCTGTACGTTTTTTGATCAGGCGTTTTCACTCTCGTCGGGTAGAATGCTCGGCTAATTTATGCGAGCGCAGCCCATGCCCGATACCCCTCCCCCACACGTCATCATCATCGGCGGCGGCCCTGCCGGATTGACGGCCGCCGAAGTCCTGAGCCAGGCAGGCGTACGGGTGGACCTGTACGACGGCATGCCGTCCGTGGGGCGCAAGTTCCTGCTGGCCGGCGTGGGCGGCATGAACATCACCCACTCCGAGGCGTACCCGGCGTTTCTGTCGCGCTATGCCGAACGTGCGCCGCACATGGCGCCACTGCTGCGCAGTTTTGGGGCCGAGGCGTTGTGCGAGTGGATTCATGGCTTGGGAATCGAGACCTTTGTCGGCAGCTCGGGCCGAGTGTTTCCTACAGATATGAAAGCCGCCCCGCTGCTGCGCGCCTGGCTCAAGCGTCTGCGCGACCAGGGCGTGGTTATCCACACCCGGCATCGTTGGGTAGGCTGGAATGCCGAGGGCGACTTACTTATCCACAGCCCCGAAGGCGAAAAAACGGTCCGCAGCGATGCCGTGCTGCTGGCGCTGGGCGGCGGCAGCTGGTCGCGCCTGGGCTCGGACGGTGCGTGGCTCCCGTTGCTGGCGGATCGCGGCGTGCCCTGCGCCCCGCTGCAACCGAGCAACTGCGGTTTCGAGGTGTCGGCCTGGAGCGAATTGATGGTCAGCAAATTCGCTGGCGCGCCGTTGAAAAACGTCGCCATCGGGCTGGGGGACGACAAGCCTCGGCTGGGCGAATGCGTGATCACCGCTACCGGCATCGAAGGCAGCTTGATCTACGCGCTGGCCGCGCCGATTCGAGAAGCGATCAACCGCGACGGTGCGGCCACCGTGCATATCGACCTGTTGTCGAGCAAGCCGCTGGACAAGGTCCTGGCTGCCCTGGCCAAGCCGCGTGGTTCGCGCTCGATGAGCAAACACCTGCACAGTCAGTTGGGGTTGGAGGGGGTCAAAGCGGCACTGCTGCGTGAGTTGGCGCCGGGTGAGCACTTCAACGATCCGGCGAAGTTGGCGGTGGCGATCAAGGCGCTGCCATTGACGCTGGTGAAGACACGGCCGATGGATGAGGCCATCAGCACCGCAGGCGGCGTGCCGTTTGAGGCGCTGGATGAGCGCTTGATGCTCAAGCAGTTGCCGGGAGTGTTTTGTGCGGGGGAGATGCTGGATTGGGAAGCGCCGACCGGGGGGTATTTGCTGACGGGGTGTTTTGCCAGCGGCCGGGCAGCTGGGCGGGGGATGTTGGAGTGGCTCAATCGCTGAGATTGCGGTGAATTCAAAGCCGCCATCGGGGGCAAGCCCCCTCCCACATTTGACTGTATTCACAAATCAAAGTGTGGGAGGGGCTTGCCCCCGATGAGGCCATCAGCCGCGCTGAAGAACTTACTTCTTCTTGCGCGGCCCGGTATTAAAAACGGGCACCTTGCGCACCGGCTTGATCGAAGGCTCCGCCGGCGTCACTTCACCGCTGTCCACCCACTTGCCCAGGTTGCGCTTACCGCCACCACCGGACGTTTTAGGCTTCTTCGGTTTCTTCGGCTTCTTTACCACCTGCCCGCTGGCGTCGGTGTCCGGCACGCGGTGCTCCGGTTCGAAGTCCGGCTCCATCTTGCGGGTCAGGGTCTGACGCGTGAGCATCTCGATGGCCGACAGCATGTTCACTTCATCGGCACACACCAGGGAAATCGCCTCACCGGTATTGCCCGCACGCCCGGTACGGCCGATTCGGTGGATGTAGTCTTCAGCCACGATCGGCAAGTCAAAGTTGACCACCAGCGGCAAATCTTCGATGTCCAGGCCACGGGCTGCCACATCAGTGGCTACCAGGATCTGCACTTCACTGGATTTGAAACGGTCCAGCGCACGTTGGCGGGTCGCTTGAGGCTTGTCGCCATGGATGCCGTCGGCATTGATGCCCAGGCCCTGCAACTTATCCACCAGCGCATCCACGCCGTTACGGGTCTTGGCGAACACCAGCACCTGCTTCCAGCGGCCTTTGCGCATCAGGTGCACAAACAGCTCCGGCTTGCGCTTCTTGTCCACCGGCACGATCCACTGCTTCACGGTGTTGGCAGCAACGTTGCGCGGGCTGACTTCGATGCTCAGCGGGTCGTTGAGCATCTGCCCGGCCAGCAGGCGGATGTCATCGGAGAAGGTCGCGGAGAACAGCAGGGTCTGGCGCTTTTTCGGCAGCATGCGGTAGATGTTCGCCAGCTCTTCCGAGAAGCCCAGGTCGAGCATGCGGTCGGCTTCGTCGAGCACCAGGGTTTGCAGTTGGTTGAGCTTCAGCGCGTTCTGGCGGAACAGGTCGATCAGGCGACCGGGCGTGGCGACCAGAATGTCGACGCCCTTGCGCAGCTTCATCATCTGCGGGTTGATGCTCACGCCGCCGTACACCGCGTAGGTGGTGAGTGGCAGGTGTTGGGCGTACTCGGCGACGCTGGCGTGCACCTGCTCGGCCAGCTCGCGGGTCGGGCACAGGATCAGCGCACGCGCCGAGTTGGCGGCGACTTTCGGCCCTTCCATCGTCAGCAGTTGCAGGAGCGGCAGGGCGAAACCGGCGGTCTTGCCGGTGCCGGTCTGGGCCGCGGCCATCAGGTCGCGACCGGCCAGCACTGCCGGAATGGCTTGCGCCTGCACCGGCGTCGGGGTCTGGTAGCCAAGCGTCTCAAGGGCGCGCAGCAAAGGTTCGATCAGGCCAAGGGTGGCGAAAGTCATGTGTTTACCGTAGGAAAAATTCAGCGCAAGGTCGCAATGCGCCGCAGTTTACCTTATTTCCGGCTTGGGCTTGCGCCACTGGGGCAGGCTGATCAGCAGGACGGCGCTAATGATCACCAGCATCGCCAGGGCTTCTTCCAGCCCGATGGTCTCGCCCACGAATACAATCCCCAGCAATACCGCCACCGCCGGGTTGACGTAGGCATAGCTGGTCGCCGCCGCCGGGCGTACGTGCTTGAGCAGGTACATGTAGGCATTGAAGGCGATGATCGAGCCGAATACCGTCAGATAGGCCAGGGCCAGCCAGCCTTCCAGCGGCGGCGCGGCCTGCAGGCGTTCACCGGATAGCGCGCTGACGAACAACAGCGCCACACCGGCGACCAGCATCTCCGCAGCACTGGCCATCGCGCCCTGGGGCAACGGCAATTGCCGGCTCCACACCGAACCAAACGCCCAGGAAGCCGCCGCCACCAACAGCAACACAGCACCCATCGGGCTCGACTGCAACGTGCTGCCCATATTGAGCATGGCGATGCCGATGATCCCCAGAATCACCCCCGCCCACTCCAAGCGAGTGTTGCGCGCGCCCCAGAAATACCCACACAGCAAGGTGAACAACGGCACCGTCGCCACGGCCAGCGCCGCCACGCCGGAAGACACCCCCATGTGTTCCGCCACGCTGACACCGCCGTTGCCCACGGTGAGCAGCAAAAGACCAATCATCCCGGCTGCTTTCCACTGCGGCCACGTCGGCGCCGGCACCCCACGCCAGCGCAGGAAGCCATACATCAACGCCCCCGCCGTGCAGAAACGAATCCCCGCCAGCAACAACGGCGGCCAGTACTCAACGCCGATGCGAATCACCAGATAGGTGGACCCCCAGATCACATACAGCGCAAAAAAAGCGGCGATCAACGGTAAGGGAAAGCGACGTGGGCCAGGCATTGGGCAGCTCTATGGCAGGAGATGGGAGGCTTATTCTAAAAAGACAGGTCGTTAAACATAAGTTACAAAACCTGTTTAAAACGCCGTTACACTTTTCAAAGCATGGTTGTGAAGGCTATAAACCGTGCTTTCGAAAGTCACGCGTAACCGGAGCCTTATCATGGACAAATACGACCGCATGCTCCTCAGCGCCCTGCTCGAAGACGGCCGCGCGTCCTACGCGCAACTGGCCCGCACGGTAAACCTCTCCGCCCCTGCCGTGGCCGAACGCGTGGCCAAATTGGAGGCCAGCGGGGTGATCACCGGGTATCAGGCCAAGGTGGATTTATCCAAGGTGGGGTTGCCGATCCAGTGCGTGATTGAACTGCGGTTGACCAATCATGGCAGTCAGAAGGTGTACGACGCGCTGGCGGAAATTCCCGAGCTGACAGAATGCCATCGGGTGACCGGCGACCCGTGCGTGATCATGCAGGCGGCGGTGGGGTCGATGCCGGAGTTGGAGAATTTGATCAACCGGATCGCGAAGTTCGGGTTCAGCAAGACCTCGATTATTTTGTCGAGTGCGATAGAGAGGCGGGTGCCGTTGGCTCAACTGGAGGTGAAAAATGGTGGGTAAGGTCGTCAGCCTCAGCCATCCAATCAGCCCGCGTATTCCGTTGTGGCCAGGGGATCCGCCGGTGGTGTTCGAAGACATAGCGTCGTTGAGCAAAGACGGCTACTTCCTGCGCCGTTTCAGCATGGGCGAACACAGCGCCACCCACATGAACGCGCCGAACAGCTTTTATGCTGATGGCATAGGCATCGACGGCTATCAACCCCACGACCTGGTGCGGCATGCGGTGGTCATCGACGTACGGGCCCGATGCACGCCAGACTACGAAATCAGCGTGCAGGACATTCAAGACTGGGAATACCAGCACGGGCTTATCGAGCCGGGCTGCGTGGTGCTGATGTACACCGGCTGGCAGCACCTTTGGAATGATCCGGCGGCGTTCTTCCGCCAGGACGCCCAAGGCTCGCATTTCCCAGGGATCGGCGAGGCGGCAATTCAATTTCTGTTGTCGCAGCGCCAAGTAGCCGGTGTAGGCATTGATACCCACGGGATTGATTCGGGGCAGAGCACTGCATTTGCGACGAATCGTGCGGTGCTGGCCGGGGACGGGATTGTGTTGGAGTGCCTGACCAACCTCGACCAACTGCCGGTCAAAGGAGCCACATTAGTGATCGGCGTCCTGGCACTGGAAGGCGGTTCGGGCTCACCCGCATCGGTGATAGCGTTTATCCCCTGACGACGACATCGCGGGCAAACCCGGCTCCCACATGTTGAGTTTCACATTCAGAGCCCAGTGTTCTGGAGCGTGTGGCGAGGTCAGAACCCGCGATGCTTCTTCAAGTGCTCATTGATCTTCGCCGCCGGCACTTTCTGCAAGGTGCACAGCAGGTCGTGGGACAGTTCGCGCAAGCCGTGGGTACGGCGCAGCTCCTGGGCCAGGTGCGCCGTGAGGTTGGCCGCCATCTCCGCATCCGCTAGCGCGCGGTGAGCCTGGCCGGTGTGGGGCAGTTGAGCGAAGGCGTTCAACGTGCCGAGCTTATGGTTTGGCGCCGACGGCATCAGGCGTCGCGCCAATAACAGAGAACACGCAAACTTCTGCAAACGCGTGCGGCGGATCAAGCCCAATTCGTAATCCCAGAACTTCTGGTCGAACGCAGCGTTGTGCGCCATCAGCGGCGTAGTCCCGACGAACTCATTGACCTCGTTCATCACCCGCTCCGCCGGCGGCGCGCTGCGCAGCATGGCGTTGCTGATGCCGGTGAGTTGTTCGATAAACGCCGGCACGTGCACGCCGGTTTTCATCAGGCTCTGGTAGCGGTCCACGATCTGGCCACGCTCAAGGATGACCACCGCGATTTCCGTGGCCCGGCAACGGCTGCTCGGGGTGATGCCGGTGGTTTCAAAGTCGATGACCGCTATACGTTCCAAACCTGTTCCAACTCCATCTGAAGATCTATTTAAGCAACAAAGCGCCTTCGATCGGCACGTAGCGGCTGGCGGCGCGTATCAATGAATTGGCCGTCAGCCCCGGTACGCCATAGGCCACGGCCTCGACGCCATGCTTGTGGATAACCCGGTCGAGCAGCATGTCGAAATCACCGTCGCCGGAGGCCAGCACAATTTCATCGACGTGGTCGGCGGCGTCCATGATGTCGAGGGTGATGCCCACGTCCCAGTCGCCCTTGGCCGAGCCGTCGCTGCGCTGGATGTAGGGCTTGAGTTTTACCGTGAAGCCCAGGTTGCGCAGGATCTGCTGGAATTGCTGCTGCTTGCTGTCGCCACGGTCGATGGCATAGGCGTACGCCTCGACGATCTGCCCGCGCGCGCTGATGTCAGCCCACAGCGCGGCGTAGTTGAAGTGGCAACCATAGGCCTGGCGGACGGTGTAGTAGAGGTTTTGCACATCGGCGAACACTGCAATTTTCTTCACCGCACTTCCTCATGACAGCCAGGCGCCAGGGCCCGGAAAGGGTGCAAGTATGCCAGCCGCGAGAGGGTTGCCGGGAAAAATCAGACCGGGGCGACGCAGCGCCCCGGGCCAAGGTAGGTCAGACGAAGGAATCGTCGTCGCCGAAGGAGGAAGAATCGTCGGAATAATCGCTGTCGGCAAAGCTGTCCGAATTGTTGCTGCCCCAGCTGTCGTTGCCGGCGTATTTCTGGTCATCATTGCCCCAGTTGCCGTTGTCACTGGCAGGCGCTGGCTCCTCACGAATGATTTCTTCCACGACTTGCGGCTGTTGCGAGTTGTGGTTGAACAGGCTGCTGATGCCTTCGGCCAGCAATACACCACCGGCCACGCCGGCTGCGGTTTTCATCGCGCCGCCGAGGAAACCGCTGCCCACCGGAGCGGCTGGAGCAGGCTGTTGATAATTCTGCTGCGGGGCAGGTTGGCTGAACCCAGGCCGCGCCGGTTCGCGCCAGCCGCCACCAGAAGACGGCGGTGCACTTTGAGCCGGCTGCTGATCACGGGAACCACCGCCGCCAAAGATGCTCGACAGGAAACCGCCGCTGCTCGCCGGAGCAGGCTGCGCGGATTTGGCCCTCTGCAGTTCATCCTGCAATTGCTGGATCTGCTGCGCCTGCTGCTTGTTCTGCGCGTCGAGGCTCTTGAGCGCATGTTCCTGCACCAGGATCGACTGGGTCATGTAGTACCCGGCCGCCGGTTGGCGCGTCATGTGCTCCTTGATCCGCGCTTCGGCCTGGGCGTCGCGGGGGGCTGAGTCCGTTTCGGCTTGTTGCAACCGTGAAAACAGTCCATCGATCAGGGTTTGCTCTTCGCTGTTCATGGCGACCTCGTTAGATTGCCGGTAGAAATCGTGGTGTGCCTGTCATCAGGCGCCGCTCTAGTTATGGGGGTGTTACGAGTTGTTTCAATGGTCTTTACTCAAGGTTTACGTTTGCTCACCGCCGGTGATGATCGGTTAAAGTGTTGCCCTTGCTTTCAGGCCTGCGATGAACTTGATGAATCCGTTAGACGTGCTGCGCGACTCCTTCCGTTTCACCCAACGCAACCTGGGCGCCATCGTCCAGTTGTGCTTGCCGTTGGTGATTTTCGAAGCCCTGCTGCAACAGGTGCTGAATCACGTGGTGGGCGAGGATGCATTCCCCGGCTACAGCGTGGTGGTGGGGTTGCTGGTGTACCCGCTGTACACCGGGGCCTTGATCCTGTTTCTGGATGCCCGCACCCGTGGCGAGTCGCCGCGCACCAAGGATGTCTGGGCCATGGCCCTGACCCTGTGGCCGCGCTTTGCCCTGCTGACGGCCATGAGCACACTGCTGATCCTGCTGGGGCTGTCGCTGTATTTCCTGCCGGGCCTGTGGCTGATGGTGGTGCTGGCGTTTGCCGAGTACCTGCTGGTGCTGCGCGGCATGCCAGCGCTGGAGGCGATGAAGGAAAGTTTCCGCCTGAGCCGTGGGCATTTCTGGCGGATCCTGGTGTGCCTGCTGTGTGTGATGACGCCGTTGTGGCTGCTCAAGGGCGCCAGCGTAGCGGCCTACCCCGAGCCCGCGCCGCTGCTGGGCCTGTTACTGGACAGCGCCCACAGCTTCCTGCAGCTGTTTACCAGCGTGGTACTGTTCCGTTTATTCATGCTGATCGGTGGCGATGCCGACGCGCGGTGATATGCTCCGTGCCACTTCTGAAACGCTATAAGCCGAGCCGATGACCCGTTTATTGCGCATCACCTTGCTGAGCCTGCTGATCATCGCGGGGCTGTTTGCAGCCATGGTCTACAGCCTGACCTGGCGTCCCGAGCCCAAGGAAACCCTGCCGGTGAGTTGCGTTGCGCCGCGTGCGCCCACGCTGCTGCCGGGGCAGGCGCTCAAGGTCATGACCTGGAACGTGCAATACCTGGCCGGCAAGAACTACGTGTTCTGGTACGACACGGCCGATGGCAGCGGCCCGGATGATCGGCCTACCGTGGAAGACATGGCCGCCAGCCTTGACGAAGTGGCGCGGGTGATCCGCGACGAACAACCCGACATCCTGCTCTTGCAGGAGCTCGACGAAAACGCCAAGCCTTCCCACTATCAGGACCAACTGGCCCTGCTGCAGGAACGCCTGGTCGACCTGTACCCATGCAGCGCCCAGGCCTTCGACTGGAAAGCCGACTTCGTGCCCGATTGGCATATCTTCGGCAGCGTCGGCCGCAAGCTCGCGACACTCAGCCGCTATCAGATCGAACACGCCGAACGCCTGCAATTGCCGGCGTCCGATGCCAACATCCTCAGCCGCCAGTTCCAGCCCAAGCCGGCCTTGCTGCTGACTTACCTGCCCCTGAGCGACGGCGGCCAACTGGCGGTGCTCAACACGCGCCTGGACGGTGACGCCCCAGGGCGCAGCGCGGTATTGGAACAAGTACAGACCACGGTCAAGCTGCTGGATAAATTCGAAGGGCGCGGCACGCCCTGGCTGATCGGCGGGGATTTCAACCTGCTGCCCCTGGGCCAATTCCTGCGCCTGGACGCCGGCAAGCGCGGGCAGTATTCGCCGGACAGCGAGCTGCATCTGCTGTGGGACAAATACCCGATGGTCCCGAGCAACAGCCAATCCAGCGGCATCGACCGTGAGAAGTGGCTGACGCACTTCCCTAACGACCCAAGCGTGGACGGGCCGGACCGCACGCTGGATTACCTGTTCTACAGCCCACGGATCAAGCGGGTCGAGGCGAAAGTGCGGCAGGAAGACACCTTGCGGATATCCAACCACCTGCCGGTGATCGCCCGGTTCCTGCTACCGGCCGCGCCATAACCAACACCACAAACCCATGTGGGAGGGGACTTGCCCCCGATTACAGTGTGCCAGCCAATACCTCTCTAGCTGACAGACCGCTATCGGGGGCAAGCCCCCTCCCACATTTGGACCCTGTGGTGTTACGACTTGCGGGGTTTGATCCGCGCTGTTGCCTCGGCCACCAACGGATCATCCGGCCAGTAATGCTTGGGATAGCGCCCCTTCAGATCCTTCTTCACCTCGGCGTAGGTGCTGCGCCAGAAGTTCGCCAGATCCTGGGTGACCTGCACCGGCCGTCGCGCCGGGGACAGCAGGTGCAGCTTCACCACCTGGCGCCCACCGGCAATGCGCGGGGTGTCGGCCAGCCCGAACAACTCCTGCAAGCGCACCGCGAGGATCGGTGGCTGTTCGCTGTAGTCCAGCCGCACCGACGAGCCCGACGGCACTTTCACATGCTGCGGCGCCAGTTCATCGAGACGCTGGGGCAGCGGCCACGGCAGCAGGTTGTGCAGGAAACTGGAGATATCCAGGTTGGCGAAATGGCTCAGGCGCGACACTTTGCCCAGGTAGGGCATCAGCCAGTGTTCGAGGCTGGCGAGCAAGGCACTGTCGCTGATATCCGGCCATTCACTGGTTTTGCCGGCGTCAAGGTGACGCAGCAGCATGACGCGGGCCTGCCATTGGCGCAGTTCCGGCGTCCACGGCAGCAGTTCCAGGCCTTTGCGACGCACCAGGTTGACCAGTGCCTGACTGCGCGCGGACTCATCGAGGCCGGTGAGGGGTTCGCGGCTGAGCACTAACTCACCAACTTTGCGTTGGCGCTCGGCGCGCAGCACGCCTTCACGCTCGTCCCAGTCGAGTTGATCGACGCTGCGCACTTGTTCGGCAAGCACCGTGTCGAACAGCGCCGGGTCAAAATCCGCCGCCAGGTAGATGCGCTCTTCACGCTGGCCCTGGCGGCTGCCCAGGTCGGCGATGACCAGCCAGGGTTGTTTCATCAGGCTATCGGCCTCGGCGAACAGCGCCGCGCGGCCGTTGGCCAGGCGGTACTCGGCACCGCCTGGGCGACGTTGCTGGGCAACGCGGTCCGGGTAGGCCAGTGCCAGCAAGGCGCCGAGCCAGCGCGGATGATCGGGGTCGGCCACTGCTTGAGTCGCCTGCCCTCTTAAATAGCCGCGGTATTGCCGGGCCAACTGCCTGGCCCGTTGCACGCCGCCTTGCGTACCGCGCGAGCGCTCTTCACCGGACAGCAGCGCCAAGCGACTGTGCAAGTCCGCACCGCTGCCGCGCAAGATATCGCGCTCGCCCAACAGCGCGGCGACATCGCACGCGGTGCTTGCCAGCCCCAGGTCCTGCCCGCGCAACAGCAGATGGGCGATACGCGGGTGGGCCGGCAGTTCGGCCATTTTCTGGCCGTGGGCGGTGAGTGTGTCGTCATTCAACGCACCGAGGCGCACCAGCAAATCCTGGGCCTGGGCATACGCGGCGGTCGGCGGCACATCCAGCCACACCAATTGATTGGGTGTAACGCCCCAGCGCGCCAGCTGCAGGGCCAGGCCCGCCAGGTCGGCGGCGAGGATTTCCGCACTGCCGTAGGCGGCCAGGCCTTCATGCTGGTCTTCGGACCACAGGCGATAACACACGCCCGGCTCAAGGCGCCCTGCCCGACCGGCGCGCTGGGTGGCGCTGGCGCGGGAGATGCGCTGGGTGTCGAGGCGAGTCATGCCGCTGCCCGGGTCGAAACGCGGTACGCGTGCCAGCCCGGCATCGATCACCACGCGCACGCCGTTGATGGTGAGGCTGGTCTCGGCAATGTTGGTCGCCAGCACGACTTTGCGTTTACCGGCGGGCGCCGGGTCGATGGCGGCGCGTTGAGCGTTGAGGTCCAACTCGCCATGCAGCGGACACAACAGCACATCGGGGCGCTCGCCGAGGACGTCGGCCAGTTGCTGGTGGACCCGACGAATTTCTGCCTGCCCTGGCAGGAAGACCAGCACGCTGCCGGTTTCGTCGTGCAGGGCTTCGAGGATGGTTTGCACCACCCGCGGTTCGATGAATTCACCGGGCTGATAAGGGCGGCCCCAGCGCATCTGCACCGGGAACATGCGGCCTTCACTGCGCAGGATCGGCGCGTCATCCAGCAGGCTGGCCAGACGCTCGCCTTCCAGAGTGGCGGACATCAGCAGGATCTTCAGCGGTTGCTCATCGCGAAACAGTTCGCGGCCGTTGAGGCTCAGGGCCAGCGCCAGGTCGGCGTCGAGGCTGCGCTCGTGGAACTCGTCGAAGATCAACAGGCCCACACCGTCCAGCGCCGGGTCGTCCTGCAGACGGCGGGTGAGGATGCCTTCGGTGACCACTTCGATACGGGTGTCAGGGCCGACTTTGCTGTCCAGGCGGATGCGATAGCCGACCGTTTCGCCGACCTTTTCACCCAGCTCGCTGGCCAGGCGTTCGGCGGCGGCACGGGCGGCCAGGCGGCGGGGTTCGAGCATGAGGATGGTCTGCCCGGCCAGCCAGGGCTCGTTCAACAACGCCAAAGGCACACGGGTGGTTTTACCGGCGCCGGGCGGTGCTTCCAGCACGGCTTCATGGCGATTCGCCAAGGCGTCACGCAGTGCGGGTAAAACTTCATCGATCGGCAACGAATTCATACTGGCTCCAAAGCAGAGCGGCGAGTATAACGGCGAACTGCCGAATGCCGACGATGGTCTCAAGGCCATTGCTGTAAGGCCGTTGCTATATAGTCGCGTATCCACCGTGTTCAGGAGAGTCCCCATGCGTATCGCTTCCCGTGTCATCGGCGGTGTCCTCGCCGTCACCCTGCTGAGCCAACTCACCGCCTGCGGGTCGATTTTCTACCCCGACCGCCGTGGCCAGATCGACGGCAAGATCGACCCGACCATTGCCGTGCTCGACGCCGTGGGCCTGCTGTTCTATGTGATCCCCGGCCTGATCGCGTTCGGCGTGGACTTCGCCACCGGCGCCATCTATTTCGAACCGGGCAAGACTGCCCAGGTCGACCCGGCCAAACTCCACGACGCCATTGGCGCCGACGGCAAGGTCGACAATGCCAAGCTGCAAAGCATCATCCAGAAGGAAACCGGCCGCAGCCTGCCGCTGGACGACCCGCGCATGATCCAGTTCAAAGGGAGTGTGCAGCAACTCGCGTCCCTGGGCCTGCAACCCGCCGCATAAGGACTGTCCATGACCAGCAGTCCCGAACACGCCAGGCTCTTGCGCCTGGCCACCCGCGCTTCGGTGGGCGTGGCCTGTGCGCTGATTATCACCAAGGCCATCGCCTGGTGGCTCAGCGGCTCGGTGAGCATGCTCGCCGGCTTGACCGATTCGCTGTTGGACGGCGTGACCTCGCTGTTGAATTTGCTCGCGGTGCACTACGCCTTGCGCCCGGCCGATGACGATCACCGCTATGGGCATGGCAAGGCTGAGTCGCTGTCCGGCATGGCCCAGGCGCTATTCATCGGCGGCAGTGCGGTGTTGATCGCGTTCCAGGCCTACCAGCGCCTGCAACACCCGGAGCCGGTCGGCGCACCGTGGCTGAGCATTGGCGTGATTGTGTTTTCCCTGGTCCTGACCGTGGCCTTGTTGATGCTGCAACACCGGGTGATCCGCGAAACCGGCTCCAACGCCGTGCGCGCCGACTCACTGCACTATCGCTCGGACCTGCTGCTCAACGGCAGCATCCTGGTGGCGCTGGTGCTGGCAGGGTTTGGCTACCATCAGGTGGACGCCTGGTTCGGCCTGGGCATTGCCGCTTATATCTTGTGGAGCGCGATCCAGATCGCCCGGGAAAGTTTTGCAGTACTGATGGACGAGGAGCTGCCGCCGGAGGTCAGCCAGCACATGCTGGAACTGGCCCGTGGTGTGCCCGGAGTGTTGGGCGCCCATGATTTGCGCACGCGGATTTCCGGCAGCCACTGGTTCGTACAGTTGCACTTGGAATTGCCGGGGGAGTTGACGCTGTCAGTGGCCCACGGCATCAGCGACCAGGCCGCCGATGCCATTCACAAAGCCTACCCGCGTGCCGAAGTGCTGGTGCACGCCGACCCACGGGAAGTGGTCACGGGCAATAAACCCTAGTACTGCACCTGATAGCCGCGACTGCTCAGGCAGTTGCCCTGGGCCTGGCGATAGGTTTGCACCACTGCAGGGTCGGGGGCGTAGGTCACTTGCTGCGGGTCGAAACCGCTTTGCTGCACCGCCCAGCGATAGCAGTCATAACCGTCCTGCTGCACCTGGGCCGGCGATTGGCCGTTGACGGGGTACGCCACCACGTCATAGCCATTGCCTTGCGGCGCGGGCGGCGGCGGCACCTGCGTCGGTGGTTGCACGACCACGTACTGCTGGGAGCTGCTTTCGTAGGTGTAATAGGCACCCGCGGCGAGGAAGAACAGCGCGCCACCCACCCACACTTCACGCGCGTAGTCCGGCAGGTAATGCACACGGATGCCGTACGGTGGCGTCACCACCACATAACGCGGGCCTTGCGGGCGATACCAATAGCCGCCGGAGTAGAAGTAATCCTGGCCACGGTAAGGCACACGGTAGTTGCGGTCGGGGAAACGGTCGATCACATAGCCTGGGCGATGTTGCGGGCCTGGGCCCCAGCCATTGCCGTGGCCGTCGGGGCGCCCTGGCCAGCGGTTGTCGCCGGGACGCGAGCCGGGCCCGCCGGCTTCCCAGTGTGGATTGCCGTCATTGCGGCGCGGGATGTCGCGGTAGTAGCCCTGACGGGGCTCCTGGGTCTGGCGTACGGTGTCGGGGCGGCCCTGGATCGGCAGGTTGTTCGACGGTTGTGGCGGTGGGGGTTGCACCGGCCGCCCCTGCTCATTGCCCTGGGGACGTCCCTGCCATTGGCCGCCACCGTTCTGGCCGCCGCGATCAAAGTGCTGATTCTGCGGGCGTGGCTGATTGTTCTCCGGCCGTGGCGGGTTGCTCTGGGGGCGCGGCTGTTCATTGCCCCCTGGCCGTCCGCCCTCCGGCCCTCTTTCATGCTGACCACCGCCTTCACCACGCGGCCCGTTGTCACGTTCGTCGGCCACTGCCTGGGCGCCAACGGTAACCACCAGCAAACCTACACCTGCCATACGCCAGATGCGCTTCATGCTATTCCTCACTGCGGATTAGGGCCTGTCCATGAGACTGGAAAAGCCAGGCCCGGTTCTCGCACAGGTTATCAGCAGGCAAAAGAAAAGGGGTGACCCGTCGGCCACCCCTTGAGAACTTCGTCCTGGCTCAACGCTTTTGACGTTGGCTCACCTCACGCCGTCTTATGGACAGTGTGCAGCCTGGAGGCCGGCTCAACCCTGCTGGGGTAGCGGCCGCAGCGAGCCTGATTGGGCGGGCTGCTGTGGACTGTTGTCCAGGCGGTGATTCTGTTGATAAAGATACCCGTAGGCGCCCGACAGATGATTGCGAAGATTGCGTCAATAAACAGTGCTTGCGCAATTTTTAACCCTTCATGGATAATTCGCCGCAATAGTTACGACAAAGGCCAACCCAATGAGCAAGCTTGACCGATACGACCTGAGTATTTTGGCGGAATTGCAGCGCGACGCGAGGATCTCCAACCAGGAGTTGGCCGAACGCATCGGCTTGTCGCCGTCGCCCTGCTCACGCCGGGTCAAGCAACTGGAGGATGACGGCTACATCGCCCGCCAGGTCGCGTTGCTCGACCGAAAGATGCTCGGCCTGAGCCTGACCGCCTACGTGCTGATCGGCATGGACCGCCACACCCCCGAGCGTTTCGAGAACTTCGAGGCGGCGATCCGCACCCTGCCCCAGGTGCTGGAGTGCAGTTTGGTGACGGGGATGGATGCGGACTATCAGTTGAAGGTGGTGGTGCCGGACATGGACCACTACCAGAAATTGCTGCTCGGGCACTTGACCCGCATCGAAGGTGTGACCAGCGTGCGCTCCAGCTTTGTGCTCAATCAGGTATTGAACAGCACCGAACTGCCCCTGACCCACCTGCGCACTTAAGATCGGTGAAGGTCAAATGTGGGAGGGGGCTTGCCCCCGATGGCTGAGTGTCAGTCAGTTATTTATCAACTGACCCACCGCTATCGGGGGCAAGCCCCCTCCCACATTTGGATTGCACTTCGATCCAGGTCAATGTTGCGTCGGTAACGCTGCCGTATACTGCCCGCCTGCCCTGTCGGAAAAATCCCCCATGAACAACATCGACCCCGCCCTCTTCGAAGAATGGATGATGACCGGCCTGGTCACGATCCTGATCATTTTCATGGGTTTTATCGTCTGGGACCTGGCGAAGAAGTCCAAGGCCGGGCGCTTTGGCTCGTTCATTCTGTTCTTCGTGCTGGGCCTGGGCGTGGCCGCGTTCATCATCAAGAGCGTGGTGATCGGCCTGATCGAGTCCGGCGCCTTATAAGCGCGCCGGCACTTCCTTCCACTGGCCTTGGTCCAGGCCGTCGATCGACCAATCGCCAATCCGCACGCGCACCAGACGCAAAGTAGGCAAACCGACAGCAGCGGTCATGCGCCGTACCTGTCGGTTGCGCCCCTCACGAATGACCAGTTCCAGCCAATGCGTCGGGACGCTTTTGCGAAAGCGCACGGGCGGGTTGCGCGGCCACAGCTCGGGCTCATCCAACTGCCGAGCCTCGGCGGGCAAGGTCATGCCGTCGTTCAGTTCGACGCCTTTGCGCAGGCGTTGCAACTGTTCTTCGGTGGGTTCGCCTTCCACCTGCACCCAGTAGGTTTTCGCCAGTTTATGTTTGGGATCGGCAATCCGTGCCTGCAACTGGCCGTCATTGGTCAGCAGCAGCAGGCCTTCGCTGTCACGGTCCAAACGGCCCGCCGGGTAGATGCCGGGAATATCGATGAAATCCTTGAGCGTCGCGCGGCCGCCTTCGTCGCTGAACTGGGTCAGCACATCGAACGGTTTATTGAACAGGATCAACTTCGGCTCGGCCGGAGGCGCCTTGGCGACACGCCGCGCAGCGGAATACGGGGGGTTCACGCCAGGGCGGCGCGAATCGGGACGGGTGGGACGGGACATGGCAAAGGAACATCTAACGGTCAGGACCGACAATGCTAGTGGCCTGACCGTTAAATGACCATCCCAACCGCTTAGCGGAACGGCGGCTCGTCGAAGCTGCGCAGTTTGCGCGAGTGCAGCGAGTTGAGTTCGGTGCGCAACAGGTCCACCGCCTCGATGCCGATCTTCAAGTGCTGGCTGACCGCACGCTCATAGAACGCGTTGGCCGAACCCGGCAGCTTGATTTCGCTGTGCAGCGGTTTGTCCGATACACACAACAAGGTGCCGTACGGCACCCGCAAACGATAGCCTTGCGCGGCGATGGTGCCGCTCTCCATGTCCACGGCCACGGCGCGGGACAGGTTGATCAGTGGGCGTTCCTGGGCCCAGCGCAATTCCCAGTTACGGTCGTCGTAGGTCAACACGGTGCCGGTACGCAGGCGTTTTTTCAGCTCTTCGCCTTTTTCGCCGGTAACGTTAGCCGCCGCTTGCTGCAACGCAAGCTGCACTTCAGCCAGCGCCGGGATCGGGATGTTCGGCGGCACCACGCGGTCGAGAATACCGTCGCGGCGCATGTAGGCGTGCGCCAGTACGTAGTCGCCGATGGTCTGGGATTGGCGCAGGCCGCCGCAGTGGCCGATCATCAACCAGCAATGCGGACGCAGCACGGCCAAGTGGTCGGTGATGTTCTTGGCGTTGGACGGGCCGACGCCGATGTTCACCAGGGTCACGCCATGGCCATCAGTGGCCTGCAGGTGATAGGCCGGCATCTGGTAACGGTGCCACACCACACCGGCGGCAATTGCCGACGCCTCGCCGTGATCCATGCTCTTGTCGATCACCACGTTGCCCGGCAGCACCATGCGGATAAAGCGCGGGTCGCTGCGCAGTTGCTCCAGGCCATGCAGGATGAACTGGTCGACATACCGGTGGTAGTTGGTCAGCAGGATCCACGGCTGCACATGGCGCCAGTCGCTGCCGGTGTAGTGCACCAGGCGGCGCAGGGAGAAGTCCACGCGGGCCGCATCGAACAGTGCCAGGGGCAGTGGGTCGGTGTTTTCCCAGTCGTACAAGCCGTCGGCGATGCCATCGGTGGCGGCCGACAGGTCGGTGCTGGGGAATACACGGGCCAGGGTCGCGGCGGTCACGCCGGAACCGGCCAGTTCGTCGCCCTGCTCCACCACGTACGGGTACGGGATGTTCTGCTGGCTCACGCCGACTTCCACGGTCACGGTGAAGTCGTGCATCAACGGCACCAGTTGCTCCAGCAGGTATTTACGGAACGCCGCAGGATGGGTGACGGTGACGCTGTAGGTTCCCGGCAACTGGACCTTGGCATACGCCCGGGTGGTCTGTGGGACTTCGCCGTGGCAATGGTAGGTCAGGCGCAGTTCCGGGTAGCGAAACAGCGCACGTTGTTCGGCGTCGGGCTCGACGCGGTCTTTGAGGTATTGCTTGAGGGCTTGATTGAGCGCGCCAGTGGCACGCTCGTGCAGGGCCGCCAGCCGGTCCACGGCTTCTTCAGCGGTTTGAACGACAACAAAAGCTTCGGTCACGGTAAGCATCCTGTGTTCTGACTTGCAGGCCTTTATCTTGCCTGTATACCGGCCTCACCGAAACACCAGAGTTGGAATGCGGTAAATGTGGGAGGGGGCTTGCCCCCGATAGCTGATTGTCAGCCAACACATCTATCGCTGACACACCGCTATCGGGGGCAAGCCCCCTCCCACATGTTTACCGCATTTTAGTCCGATAGATTGGGGGTGGAGCGGGCGATGAGAGCCTCCACATCTACGCCGCGTGGCAAGGTTCCATACACACGGCCAGACAAGCCACCCAACCGACTGGCAATAAACCCATCACTCACCGCCGCATTCCCCGCCTCCAGCAACAACTTGGCCTGCAATGCCACGGCGATGTCTTCGGTGAGTTGCCGCGCACGGTACTGGATGTCCTGGGTGTCCATGAATGCCGACTTCAACTGCTCGATATGCCGCGCCAGCTGCCGGTCGCCGTGCCCATCGCCCAGTTCGACAAACAGCGCCTCCAGCACGCCCGGCTCTTTCGACAACGCCCGCAGCACGTCCAGGCACTGCACATTGCCGGACCCTTCCCACGTCGAGTTCACCGGTGCCTCACGGTACAGGCGCGGCAGAATGCTGTCTTCCACATACCCCGCGCCGCCCATGCACTCAGCGGCCTCGTTGATCATCGCTGGCGCACGTTTGCAGATCCAATACTTGCCCACCGCCGTCACCAGCCGGGCGAACTTGGCTTCCTGTTCATCGTCCAGATGATCCAGCGCCCGGCCCATGCGCAGGCTCAGGGCCAGTGCGGATTCGCTTTCCAGCGCCAGGTCCGCCAGCACGTTCTGCATCAACGGCTGCTCGCTGAGCACGCGGCCGCCGACCGAACGATGGGCACAATGATGGCTGGCCTGGGTCAGCGCCTGGCGCATCAGGGCGCTGGAGCCGACCATGCAATCGAAGCGAGTCATGGCGACCATCTCGATGATGGTCGGCACGCCACGGCCTTCTTCGCCGATCATCCAGGCCAGGGCGCCACGGAATTCGACTTCGCTGGAAGCGTTGGAGCAGTTGCCGAGTTTGTTTTTCAGGCGCTGGATGTAGAACTCGTTGCGTGTGTCATCCGGACGGTGCCGGGGCAGCAGGAAACAGGTGAGGCCCTTGTCGGTTTGCGCCAGGGTCAAGAACGCATCACACATCGGTGCCGAACAGAACCACTTGTGGCCCACCAGTTCATAGGCCTGCCCTGGCCCGCCAGCGCCCACCGGATATGCCCGGGTGGTGTTGGCACGCACATCGGTGCCGCCCTGCTTCTCAGTCATGGCCATGCCGATGGTGGCACCGGCCTTGTGGGCGATGCCAACGTTGCGCGAATCGTATTGGGTGCCGAGGACTTTCGGCAGCCAGATATCGGCCAGGTCCGGCTGCAAACGCAGCGCCGGCACACAGGCGAAGGTCATGGTCAGCGGACAGCCGGTGCCCGCTTCGGCCTGGCTGTGCAGGTAGGTCATGGCGGCGCGGGCCACGTGGGCGCCGGACTGCGGATGGGCCCAGGGCAGTGACGGCAGGCCGTGTTCGACGGCGGTGCGCATCAGCTCGTGATAAGCCGGGTGAAATTCCACGAGGTCGATGCGACGACCATAACGGTCATGGCTGTTGAACACCGGCTTGTTCTGGTTGGCCAGGAACCCGGCTTCCATCAACGGCCCACCCGCCAACGCACCGTAGGCGTCGATACGCGCCTGCGCCCAGCCGGCGCCAAAGCGGCGCGACCATTCCTGCAGGGGCAGATCGATACGGTACAGGTTGGTGCCGTCCAGGGACGGCGGCTGGTTGGTGACGTCGTGGGTTTCGGCAAATTGATGCAGGTTCATGACGGGCCTCCAAGAAAAAAGGCCACGTTCAGTTGAGGCCTGCATTTCAGTTAAGCACCGTCATACCGCTTAAAAAAGTGACATACCCGCCGATTGTCCGGCGCTTTTGCCCTCTAACGGACACAACAACCGACGCTCCAACACCACCTGCAACGCCTCGAAACGTACTGGCTTGGCCAGGCGCTCGGAAATCCCGATGCCATGGCAGCCCTCGCGCTCCGACACATTCAGTGACGAGCTCAAGGCGATCACCGGTAATTCGCCGCAGCCAGGCAACGCACGAATCTGACAGCACAACGAGAAACCGCCTTCTGGAACATCCAACAGCACTGCATCGAAATCCGCTGCCTGCAACGCCGCCAGCGCGCTCGGGCCGCTGTCCACGGTTTTCACCCGGTAACCGAGCTTGAGCAACATACCGCGCACCGCCAACTGGCCGACGCTGTTGTCATCCACCAGCAGCACCGAGCATTCCTGGGGCGCACGTTGTTTGTCCGGTCCAGGCTTTGACTCGGACGGGACCGGGCTGACCTCTACTTCCAGCTGAAAGCGGCTGCCTTTGCGCGGCTCGGAATGATGGGTGAGGCGCCCGCCCAGCAGTTCGACCAGTTGCCGGCAGATGGCCAGGCCGATGCCCAGGCCGCCGTACTCGCGAGTGGTGGAGCCATCCAGCTGGAAGAAGCGCTGGTACAGGGTGGCTTCATCAAGGAAAGCAAAGCCGATCCCGGTGTCGGTGACGATAAAACTCAGGCGAAGGCGACCATCGCTGTGGGGCACACCGACCAGCCGCAGGCGCACCGAACCTTCGTGGGTGAACTTGAAGGCGTTATCCAGCAGGCAATCGAGGCACTGCAGCAGTTTGTCGGCATCGCCCAGCACGCGGTCCGGCAGCTCGTCCGCCACATCGATGGAAAAGGCCAGGCCCTTGCTCTGGGCGCTGGCGCTGAACTGCTGGCGCAAGGTGTCGAGCGTACCGCGCAGGCTGAACACCTCGGGCCGCGCAACCAGGCGCCCGGCCTGCAACTCGGTGAGGGTGAGGATGCCGTTGACCATGCGCATCATGTCCCGCGCCGAGCCGGCAGCGGTTTGCTGGTATTGCGCCAGGTCCGCATCCAGCGGCACGGTTTGCATGAGTTCGAGGGAGCCGATCACGCCGTTCATCGGGGTGCGCAGTTCGTGAGTCAGGGTGGCGAGGAATTCATCCTTGAGGCGGTTGCTGCGGGCCAATTGCTGGTTGAGCACTTCGAGCTTCTGGCTGGCATCGAACAGGATCTGCGCCTGTTGCTCACGCATTGCGTTGATGCGGTCGGCCAGGGCCAGGGACAACAACGCTACTTCGATCGCCGAACCGATCTGGCTGGCGTACATGGTCAGGAACACATTCGGCAGGTAGCCCAGCACCATCAGGGTATTGACCACCCCGCCGAGCAGGAACGCCGACCAGGCAATGATGAAATAGCGCGCCACCCGCTGCCCGCAATACCAGGCCTTGATGGCCGCGACAAAGATGGTCACGGTAAATACCAGCGCCAAGCCGGTGGCCAGGCGCAGCGCCAGGGCGTAGCTGGTCATCAACGACAGCAGCATCACCACACCGCCACACGCCACCAGCCCCAGCAACAGACGGTTGATCCAGCGGCTGTGCTGGGCCGTGTGCAGAAAGCTGCGCGCAAACAGGCTGCCGAACAACGCGGCCGAGCCAATCAGGAACGGCGTCGCCGCATTCGCCCACCAGGGGTTGTCCGGCCAGAAGTACTCCACTGCCGCGCCGTTGACCGACAGCTGGTACATGCCGAATGAAGCGATATACAGGATGTAATAGAGGTAGCTGGTGTCGCGCACGCTGAGATAGATGAACAGGTTGTACACCAGCATGCCCAGCAACACGCCGTAGATCAGGCCCAACACATACAGGCGCAGCGGCTGTTGTTCCAGGTAGGCGGTGCTGGACCACAGCGTCAAGGGCGCCTGGATCGAGCCTTCGCTTTGCAGGCGCAGGTAGACGGTTTTCGCTTCGCCCGGCGTGAAGTCGAGCTTGAACAGGTAGTTGTTCTGGCGAATCTCACGGGCGGCAAACGGCAGCGCATCCCCTGTGCGCCCGGCGAGGCGATAGGTGCCTGTGCTGTCGGGCAGGTACAGGTCCAGATGGTCGAGCGGCGGGTAGGCCAGCTCCAGCAACCAGGTGCGTTGGGCTTCAGGATTCTGAGGCAGGTAGTGCAGATTGACCTTGAGCCAGAACACCGAACGTGAGTAACCGGCGTTGAGCGTGTCTTTATCGTGGGGCTTGAACTGCGTGACGGCAGAGGGTGCGCTGACATCGGCGATCGTGAGGGCATCGGTCGGGTCTTCGAGCACTTGCAAGGCTCGACCCAGCGGCAGGCTTCGCGTGTCCTGGTTGAACTCGATGGCGCTGGCGAGCAGCGGCAGCCCGCACAACAATAAAATCAGCAAATAGCGCATAGAGCCCCAGCGTGGCCTGCCCGGTTATGTCAAAAAGCCCCCCATTCCTTTTGAGAAGACGTACACCGGCAATACAGTTAGTAGTTTGGATCCACTTTAGCATAGCCACTAAAGGCTATTGGACACCATTGAAATAATTTTTTGAAAGGCTCTAGAACGGTGCTTTCAGCAATATTCATGCACTGACCTGGATTGCTGAAACCTTCCACCCGCGGTGAAAATCCTCTTTCGCGCAACAGCCCCGCCAAAAGCGTTTGGTGGTAAGCTCGCGCACCATGAATATCTACAGCTCTCGCCCCGTTGTCCTCTGTCTCTCCGGCCATGACCCCAGTGGTGGCGCCGGCTTGCAGGCAGATATCGAAGCCCTGCTCGCCCAGGGTTGCCATGCGGCTCCGGCCATCACCGCACTGACCGTGCAGAACACGGTCAACGTCAGCGACTTCCGCGTGCTCGACCGCGAATGGGTACTGGCCCAGGCCAATGCCGTGCTCGGCGACTCCGAAGTGGCGGCGGTCAAGCTCGGCATGCTCGGTTCCACCGCGATGGTCGACACCGTGGTCGAACTGCTGCAGGCGCATCCGCACCTGCCGGTGGTGTGCGACCCGGTACTGCGCGCCGGTGGCGGCGGTAGCCTGGGCAAGGACGAGGTCGGTTATGCGATGCGCGAGCGGCTGTTGCCGTTGTCGCTGATCGCCACGCCGAACCTGCCCGAAGCGCGCATCCTCGCCGAGCTGCCGGAAGGCTCGGCGGACGAATGCGCCGAGAAGCTGCTGCCGTATATCAGGCATTTGCTGATCACCGGCGGGCATGGCGACGAGCACGAAGTACACAACCGCCTCTACAGCCGCGACGGCACGCGCCAGACCTTTACCTGCCAGCGCCTGCCTGGCAGTTATCACGGTTCGGGCTGCACGCTGGCCAGTGCCCTGTCGGGCCGGATCGCCCAAGGCGAAGGCCTGGTGAGCGCCGTGCAATCGGCCCTCAACTACACTTGGCGCACCCTGCGTGACGCTGAACAACTCGGCCAGGGCCAGTTCGTGCCGCGCCGTCTGCCGCTGGATTTCTGCTCTTAACAGCACGAGGCCTGCCTGATGAAACTACGTGGCCTTTACGCCATTACCGACAGCCAACTGTTGGCCGGCAAATTCCTCGCCTACGTCGAAGCGGCGCTGGACGGTGGCGTGACCCTGCTGCAATACCGCGACAAAAGCAGCGACGAAGCCCGGCGCCTGCGTGAAGCAGAAAAGCTGCGGGAGCTGTGCTCGCGCTACAAAACCCAACTCATTATCAACGACGACGCCGAACTGGCCGCGCGCCTCGGCGTCGGCGTGCACCTGGGCCAGACCGACGGCCCGCTGACCCCGGCCCGTGCCCTGCTCGGCTCCAAGGCCATCATCGGTTCCACCTGCCACAGCCAGATCGAACTGGCCGAGCAGGCTGCCAAGGAAGGTGCGAGCTACGTCGCCTTCGGTCGCTTCTTCAATTCCAGTACCAAGCCCGGCGCCCCGGCCGCCACCGTCGAAATGCTGGCCCAGGCCCGTGCGCGCCTGCAGCTGCCGATCTGCGTGATCGGCGGCATCACCCTGGAGAACGCCGAACCCCTGGTGGCCCACGGTGCCGACCTGCTGGCGGTGGTGCACGGCCTGTTTGGCGCCGATAGCACCCAGGAAGTCACGCGCCGCGCCCGAGCGTTCAACGACCTTCTTAAAATTTCAGTTTAGAGAGCCCGATCATGTCCCGTTCCGAAACGCTGTTTGCCAATGCCCAGAAACACATCCCCGGCGGTGTGAACTCCCCCGTGCGTGCGTTCAAGAGCGTGGGCGGCACGCCGCTGTTCTTCAAGCATGCCGAAGGCGCCTACGTCACCGACGAAGATGACAAGCGCTACGTGGACTACGTCGGCTCCTGGGGCCCGATGATCCTCGGCCACAGCCACCCGGACGTGCTGGACGCGGTGCGCAAGCAACTGGAACACGGCCTGTCCTACGGCGCGCCGACCGCCATGGAAACCGAGATGGCGGACCTGGTCTGCTCGATCGTGCCGTCGATGGAAATGGTGCGCATGGTCAGCTCCGGCACCGAAGCCACCATGAGCGCAATCCGCCTGGCCCGTGGTTTCACCGGCCGCGACAGCATCATCAAGTTCGAAGGCTGCTACCACGGCCACTCCGACAGCCTGTTGGTCAAGGCCGGTTCTGGCGCGCTGACCCAAGGTGTCCCTAGCTCGGCGGGCGTGCCTGCCGCGTTTGCCAAGCACACCCTGACCCTGCCGTTCAACGACATCGCCGCCGTCGAGCAGATGCTCAATGAAGTGGGCCAGGACGTGGCCTGCATCATCGTCGAGCCGGTGGCCGGCAATATGAACTGCGTGCCGCCCGCGCCAGGCTTTCTGGAAGGCCTGCGCGAACAGTGCGACAAACACGGCGTGGTGCTGATTTTCGACGAAGTGATGACCGGTTTCCGCGTCGCCCTCGGCGGCGCCCAGGCGCACTACGGCGTCACGCCGGACCTGAGCACCTTCGGCAAGATCATCGGCGGCGGCATGCCGGTGGGTTGCTTCGGCGGCAAGCGCGAGATCATGCAACACATCGCGCCGCTGGGCCCGGTGTACCAGGCGGGCACCTTGTCGGGTAACCCACTGGCCATGGCCGCCGGCCTGACCACCCTGCGCCTGATCAGCCGCCCGGGCTTCCACGCCGAGCTGACCGACTACACCACGCGCCTGCTCGACGGCCTGCAACAGCGCGCCGATGCCGCCGGCATTCCGTTTGTCACCACCCAGGCGGGCGGTATGTTCGGCCTGTACTTCAGCGGTGCCGACGATATCGTCACTTTTGACGACGTAATGGGCAGCGATGCCGGTCTGTTCAAACGCTTCTTCCACCTGATGCTGGAAGGCGGCGTATACCTGGCACCGAGCGCTTTCGAAGCCGGCTTCACCTCGATCGCCCACGGCGAAGCCGAGCTGAAACTGACCCTCGACGCCGCCGAACGCGCCTTCGCCGCACTGAAGTAACAGGCCGCAACCATCAGGCACCCCGCAAACGGTGTCTGATTTGCTACTTTGCTTACAGATATTTCCGAGTTTTTCCGAGAATTCACCTGCAATCCGGCAGATAACTTGCCCAAGCAGCAGAAAAACGAGTAAAGACTTTGTAAGCAGAGGCCTGCTTATTTCATAATGCGCGCTTATTGGATCCCCCGAGGGTCCGCGTGCCCCGTCAGAGGTAAGTCGATTCCCATGAAACGCACCGGCCGCACCCTGGTTCTGGGCTGCCTGTTGCTCCTTCAGCCGCTGCTGGCACATGCACAAGCAGGCGGCAACTCGTTGTTAATCCCAGCGATGGGTCGTTGCACCCTCAATACCCAGCCAGACAGCCAGGCCGAAGCCCTGAGCGCGTGCCAGAAGCAGGCCGACGGCGGGGATGCGCAGGCGCAATACGAGTTGGGCGAGTACTTCCACGACAGCAAGAACCCTGCGCGCGACCTCAACAAGGCCTTGAGCTACTTCGAGAAAGCATCGTTGCAGGGCCATGCCCAAGCGCAATTCCAGTTGGGCAACATGTTCTTCAAGGGCGAAGGCGTGCCGGCCAACAACGTCCAGGCCTACATCGTGCTGAAAATGGCCGCGGTCAACGGCGCTGAAGACGCGCTGGACACCGCCGACGAAGTCGCCGAGCACATGCAGCGCGATGAACTGGAAGTGGCGACCCAGGTGCTGGGCCAGATTTTCCGCAACTACCTTCTGGAACTGCAGAGCGCCGATGGGCGTTCGCCCTTCTCACCGCTGCCCTGACAGCCGCCCTACTTCTCCGGCATTGGCATCGGAAATGGCATCACATTGCTGGTGCCCCGCGCCTCGCTGATCTTCGGCGTGCCCAGGCGCTCGACTTCATCGATGCGCACAATCGAATGCATCGGCACAAAGCTGCGCACCACGCCTTCGAACTGCGCCTTGAGCTTCTCTTCGCCCGGGTCGACGACCAACTGGGTGCGCTCGCCAAAGACGAACTCTTCCACCTCCAGGAAACCCCACAGATCACTTTGATAGATCTGCTTGGCGTACATTTCGAACACCTGGCCCTGGTTGAGGAAAATCACCTTGTAGATTGGAGCTTCACGTTTGGTCATGGTGGGCGAACAACACATCGGGGATATAAAAGAGGGCGCGAACTATAGCATGGCACCCGATGCACAACGCTAGGAACCAATGGGCATGCCCCCTATAATGCGCGGTTCTTTACCACCAGTTGACGATTCCCATGGCCAAGAAGCTTTACATCGAAACCCACGGTTGCCAGATGAACGAGTACGACAGCTCGCGCATGGTCGATCTGCTGGGCGAACACCAGGCCCTGGAAGTCACCGCCCGCGCCGAAGATGCCGACGTGATCCTGCTCAATACCTGCTCGATCCGCGAGCGGGCCCAGGACCGTGTGTACTCGCAACTGGGCCGCTGGCGCGAATTGAAACTGGCCAACCCGGACATGGTGATCGCCGTCGGCGGTTGCGTGGCCAGCCAGGAAGGCGCCGCGATCCGCGACCGCGCACCTTATGTCGACGTGGTCTTCGGCCCGCAGACCCTGCACCGCCTGCCGGAAATGATCGATGCCGCACGCGCTACCAAGCTGCCGCAGGTGGATGTGTCGTTCCCGGAGATCGAAAAATTCGACCACTTGCCCGAACCCCGTATCGATGGGCCAAGCGCCTATGTGTCGGTGATGGAAGGCTGCAGCAAGTACTGTACCTTCTGCGTGGTGCCCTACACACGCGGTGAAGAAGTCAGCCGGCCATTTGATGATGTGCTGTCGGAAATCATCCACCTGGCCGAAAACGGCGTGCGCGAAGTGACCCTGCTGGGCCAGAACGTCAATGGCTACCGCGGCCTGACCGAGGATGGCCGCCTGGCCGACCTGGCGGAGCTGATCCGCGTGGTGGCTGCCGTGGACGGTATCGAGCGCATCCGCTACACCACCTCACACCCGCTGGAGTTCTCCGACAGCCTGATCCAGGCCCACGCTGAAGTGCCGGAACTGGTCAAGCACCTGCACTTGCCGGTGCAATCGGGCTCGGACCGCATCCTGGCGGCCATGAAACGCAACCACACCGCCCTGGAATACAAATCCAAACTGCGCAAATTGCGCGCAGCGGTGCCGGGCATCTGCATCAGTTCGGACTTTATCGTCGGCTTCCCCGGCGAGACCGAGAAAGACTTCGATCAGACCATGAAGCTGATCGAAGATGTCGGCTTCGACTTCTCCTATTCGTTCGTCTACAGCCAACGCCCCGGCACCCCGGCGGCCGACCTGGCGGACGACACCCCGGAAGCGCTGAAAAAAGAGCGCCTCAATGCGCTGCAACACCGCTTGAACCAGCAGGGTTTCGAGATCAGCCGACAAATGGTCGGGTCTGTCCAGCGCATCCTGGTCACCGACTATTCGAAAAAAGACCCGGGCGAATTGCAGGGGCGTACCGAGAACAACCGAATCGTAAACTTCCGTTGCGATAATCCAACCCTGATCGGCCAGTTTGCCGATGTGCACATCGATGCGGCGCAGCCGCATTCGTTGCGCGGGTCATTGCGGCAATAATTGCCTGATTAGGTGGGAGGGGGCTTGCCCCCGCTGACGGCGTGTCAGACACAGATGTTTTATCTGAACCGGCGCTATCGGGGGCAAGCGCCCTCCCACATTCTGACCGTGCAACATTCCGATGACGTAAGTGCTTTCGCGCACGGGCAGCTGGCGTTATTCTCTCTTTCACCTCAACAGCCAAAGGGCGGCTAAAAACAACCTTGAACGCACCCATAGCAGAACCCCATCGTTTTCTCCTCGAGCCCTTTGAGGCTCGCCGTTTCGCCAATCTGTGCGGACAGTTCGACGAGCACCTGCGCCTGATCGAGCAACGCCTGAGCATCGAGATCCGCAACCGCGGCAATCAGTTCGAGCTCATTGGTGAACCCCAACACACCACGTCCGCAGAAAACCTGCTGCGCCGCCTCTACCGCGAAACCAAGGGTAGCGAGCTGTCGCCGGAAACCGTGCACCTGTACCTGCAGGAATCGGCCGTCGAAGACCTGGCCAATAACCCCGTGGCCGAAGCCAGCGTGGCCCTGCGTACCAAAAAAGGCATGATTCGCCCGCGCGGCTTGAATCAGCAGAAGTACGTCAAGGAAATCCTCGGCAACGACATCAACTTCGGCATCGGCCCTGCCGGTACCGGCAAGACCTACCTGGCCGTGGCCTGCGCAGTCGACGCGCTGGAACGCGAGCAAGTGCGCCGCATCCTGTTGGTACGCCCGGCGGTCGAGGCTGGCGAGAAGCTCGGCTTCCTGCCCGGCGACCTCGCCCAGAAAATCGACCCGTACCTGCGCCCGCTCTACGACGCACTGTACGAGATGCTCGGCTTCGAATACGTGGCCAAGCTGATCGAACGCCAGGTGATCGAGATCGCCCCGCTGGCCTACATGCGTGGTCGTACCTTGAACAACAGCTTCATCATCCTCGACGAAAGCCAGAACACCACGGTCGAGCAGATGAAGATGTTCCTCACCCGCATCGGTTTCGGCTCCACCGCCGTGATCACCGGCGATGTCACCCAGGTCGACCTGCCCAAAGGCACCAAGTCGGGCCTGGCCCAGGTGATCGAGGTGCTCAAGGACGTGCCGGGCATCAGCTTCACGCACTTCATGCCCAAGGATGTGGTTCGTCACCCGCTGGTGCAGCGCATCGTCGAAGCCTACGAGCGCTTCGACCATCGCGACGATGCACCGGCCAAGGACCTTCGCCGCGATGCTTGAGCTAGACCTGCAGCTGGCCACCGAAGCGCCCGCCCCCAGCGAAGCCCAGTTCCGTCAGTGGTGCGCCCTGGCCCTGCGCCAGCGCACCGCCGACTCGGAACTGACCATTCGCCTGGTGGACGAGCCCGAGGGCCGCGAACTGAATCACACCTGGCGCCAGAAGGATTACGCGACCAATGTGCTGTCCTTCCCCGCCGATGTGCCGGATGAGCTGCTGGATATCCCGTTGCTGGGCGATCTGGTCATCTGTGTCGCCGTGGTGGAGCGCGAGGCAAAGGAACAAGGCAAGGAACTTGAAGCCCACTGGGCCCATCTAGTCATCCACGGCTGCTTGCATCTCTTGGGTTACGACCATATAGACGATGAGGAAGCCGAGGAAATGGAAACACTGGAACAAACGTTGCTTGCAGAATTGGGTCATCCGGACCCATATGCCGACGATGAAGCTTAAAAACACTCAACTGTAACAATAAAGGATTCAGAGTAATCGCTATGAGCGAAGACCGATCGAGCAACGGGCAGAAGTCATGGCTGGGTAAACTGACCCAGGCTTTTGCCCACGAGCCGAAAAACCGCCAGGAGCTCTTGGAGCTGCTGCGCGAGGCCCATCAGAACAAGTTGCTGGACAGCGAAGCGCTGGCCATTGTCGAGGGCGCCATCCAGGTGGCTGACCTGCAAGTACGGGACATCATGGTCCCCCGCTCGCAGATGATCAGCATCAAGGCGACCCAGACCCCACGGGAGTTCCTCCCGGCCGTGATCGACTCGGCGCACTCGCGCTACCCGGTGATCGGTGAAAGCCATGACGATGTCATGGGCGTCCTGCTGGCCAAGGACCTGCTGCCGCTGATCCTCAAGGAGAACGGCGACAGCTTCAATATCAAGGACTTGCTGCGTCCGGCCACCTTCGTGCCTGAATCCAAGCGCCTGAACGTGTTGCTGCGCGAATTCCGCGCCAACCACAATCACATGGCCATTGTGATCGACGAATACGGCGGCGTAGCTGGCCTGGTGACGATTGAAGACGTGCTGGAACAGATCGTCGGCGATATCGAAGACGAACACGACGTCGAAGAAGACAGCTACATCAAGCCACTGCCCAGCGGTGACTTCCTGATCAAGGCGCTGACGCCGATCGAGAACTTCAACGAGTTCTTCGACAGCGAATTCTCCGACGATGAGTTCGACACCGTCGGCGGCCTGGTGATGAGTGCGTTCGGGCACCTGCCCAAGCGTAACGAAACCACCGAGATCGGCGCGTATCGCTTCCGTATCCTGAATGCCGACAGCCGTCGCATCCACCTGATCCGCCTGACACCAATTGCCCGCTAAGGAATGACATGCAGCGCCTAACCCGCCCCGGCTGGCCCGGTAATTTGCTGGCCGTGGTGGCCGGCGCCATCACCACCCTGGCGCTGGCGCCGTTCGACCTGTGGCCTTTTGCGCTGGTGGCGGTCGGCCTGTTCTATGTCGGACTGCGGGAACTGAGCCCACGCCAGGCCCTGGGCCGTGGCTGGTGTTTCGGCTTCGGCCTGTTCGGCGCCGGCACCAGCTGGATCTACTACAGCATCCACCACTTCGGCGGCGCTTCGGTGCTGCTGGCGGGGTTCCTGATGCTGCTGTTCACCGCCGCCATCGCCTGGTTCTTCGCCCTGCCCGCCTGGCTGTGGGCGCGCTGGTTGCGTCGCAACGAAGCGCCGCTGGCCGATGCCCTGACCTTCGCGGCGTTGTGGGTGGGCCAGGAAGCATTTCGCGGCTGGTTCCTCACCGGTTTCCCATGGTTGTATTCCGGGTACAGCCAACTCGATGGCCCGCTCACCGGCCTCGCGCCGCTGGGCGGGATGTGGCTGATCTCCTTTGCCCTGGCACTCACCGCCGCCCTGCTGTGCAACCTGCCGCGCCTGCTGGCCGGCAAGCGCAACGCCTTTATCGGTGCCGGCCTGGTATTGCTGGTAGCACCCTGGGCGATCGGCCTGGCACTCAAGCATCACGCCTGGACCAGTCCGTCCGGCGCGCCGCTGAGCGTGGCCGCCATCCAGGGCAACGTCGAACAGAGCATGAAGTGGGACCCGGAGCAGCTCAACGCGCAGCTGGCGCTGTATCGCGACATGAGCTTCAGCTCCAAGCGTGTCGACTTGCTGGTATGGCCGGAAACGGCGGTGCCGGTGCTCAAGGAGTCTGTCGAAGGCTACCTGGGCATGATGGGCAAGTTCGCCGCCGACCGGCACACCGCGCTGATCACCGGGGTACCGATTCGCCAGGAAGTGCACCACCAGAAGCGCTACTTCAATGGCATCACCGTGGTCGGCGAAGGCGACGGTACCTACCTCAAGCAGAAGCTGGTGCCGTTCGGTGAATACGTGCCGCTGCAGGACATGTTGCGTGGCCTGATTGCCTTTTTTGATCTACCGATGTCGGACTTCGCCCGCGGTCCCTCTGACCAGGCGATGCTGCAGGCCAAGGGTTATCAGATTGCGCCGTTCATTTGCTACGAAGTGGTGTACCCGGAATTCGCCGCCGGCCTGTCGGCCCAGAGCGATCTGCTGCTGACCATCAGCAACGACACCTGGTTCGGCCGCTCCATCGGCCCGTTGCAGCACCTGCAAATGGCGCAGATGCGTGCGCTGGAAGCCGGGCGCTGGATGATCCGCGCCACCAACAATGGCGTGACCGGCCTGATCAACCCGTTCGGGCAGATCACGGCGCAGATCCCGCAATTCGAACGCGGCATTCTCTACGGCGAAGTGGTGCCGATGCACAACCTCACGCCGTACCTGCAATGGCGTTCGTGGCCGTTGATCATCCTGTGCCTGGGGCTGTTCGGTTGGGCGCTGCTGGCGGGCCGCATGTCCAAAACCGTCTGACAGACAACCCATAACCAATGTGGGAGGGGGGGTTGCCCCCTCCCAGATGTTGATCTGCCGTGTTATCGATAGAACAACCGATAACCCAGCTGCCCCACCGCTTCGTTGATCAACTGCCCGCTGCGCCACACTGATACGAACTCAGGCATCCAGCCACCCAGTGGCCGGGCGTTATCCACGCCCAGGAAGCCCACCGGCGCAGGCACCACGGTGAAACCGGCCTTCTCGAAGCTCCACACCGAACGCGGCATGTGCCAGGCCTGGGTCACCACCACCACGCGACTGATGCCTTCGGGCAAGAGAATTTCCGCGCTCATCTGCGCGTTTTCCCAGGTGGTTCGGCTGCGTTCTTCCTTCCAGCGCACTGTCACGCCGAAGTCATCCTGCATCGATACCGCCATCAGTTCCGCCTCGCTGGGCGGTGTGCCGTAATGCAGGCCGCCGGTAGTCAGCACCGGCAGCCCGGAGGCCTTGGCCAATCGTGCGGCATAGCGCTGGCGCTCCAGGCCGATACCCGTCGGCTGATCGGTGCCCCAGGCCGGGTCCCCGCGCTCCCGCCCGGAGCCCAACACCACGATCGCATCGGCGCGCTGCGCCAGCGTCGACCAGTCTTCCCGCGCCAACGGCGGCTCGGTTTCCAGGGTTCGCGCGCCCCACTCCACCATCACCGGCAGACTGATCAGCCACATACCGCCAAACCCCAGCGCAAAGCAGCAACCCGCCAAGCGTGGCCGGCTGCGCCGAAACCACCAGGCAAGGGCCAGCAACAGCAAAAGAATGCCGGGCGGCAGGAGCAGTTGTTTGATGAAGTAACGAATAGGCATCGGGCATCTCCAAAGATGCCCGAAGCCTAAGGTGTAACGGGGTTTAGCGACAATCTTTACCGTGACATGACGCGAAGGTGTTGCTCTGGGGGAGTGAACTACTTGTAGCGTACGAAGCGGCGTTTTTCCGGGCCGCGACCGACCGACAAGTCCTTGAGCCACACCACCTTGGCAGAGTGCGTGGGCTCCTTGAGTGGCGGGGTTGCCACCAGAGGAGGCGCACCGCGCCCATTCCGTTCCAGAAAAGCCTTGATCAGTTCCAGCTCCGCACGGGTCAAACCGCGCAGTTCCAACTCCACAGGCCGTTCATCACGCAATCGGCCCGCTGTCCTCGCTGCATCCAATGCACGACCCAATCGGTCGATCAGTCCTTCGTAGATTTCCGGTTTCGTTACGATTCGCTGCGATTCAACCATCCCCTCACCTCATTGAAGAAAGACTTGCTCCCCAATAAACAGCGTAGCCCCCGTGGCTGCGCCTGCCCGGCGCCGCGACAGACGGCCCTGCCAGAGCAATCAGGGTTTCCCTCGATAGAGTGGGGTCATGTATGCTACGGCGCTTCCTGTAACTCCACTTCCCGCAGGGTTTGGGCACGGACGCGCCGCTTTTTGGTGTCGATCAACCTGAATGTTGCACCGAAGAGGATTAGGCCACCCCTATTCAGTTCAAAAGTAGCCATGCACGAACAATATCAGCCCCGTGAAATAGAAAATGCCGCCCAAACCTTCTGGGACGAGCAAAAGTCCTTTGAAGTCAGTGAACAGCCAGGCAAGGAGACTTACTACTGCCTATCGATGTTCCCTTACCCCAGCGGCAAGCTACACATGGGGCACGTGCGTAACTACACCATCGGCGACGTGATTTCCCGTTACCAGCGCATGCAAGGCAAGAACGTCCTGCAACCCATGGGTTGGGACGCCTTCGGCATGCCGGCGGAAAACGCCGCGATGAAAAACAACGTGGCCCCCGCCAAGTGGACCTACGAAAACATCGCCTACATGAAGACCCAGCTGCGCAGCCTGGGCCTGGCGGTGGACTGGTCCCGCGAAGTCACCACCTGCAAGCCGGATTACTACCGCTGGGAACAATGGCTGTTCACGCGCCTGTTCGAAAAAGGTGTGATCTACAAAAAAAGCGGCACCGTGAACTGGGACCCGATCGACCAGACCGTCCTTGCCAACGAGCAAGTGATCGACGGTCGCGGCTGGCGCTCCGGCGCGCTGATCGAAAAGCGCGAAATCCCGATGTACTACTTCAAGATCACCGCCTACGCGGATGAACTGTTGTCGAGCCTCGACGACCTGCCGGGCTGGCCGGAGCAGGTCAAGACCATGCAACGCAACTGGATCGGCAAATCCAAGGGCATGGAAGTGCAGTTCCCGTACAACGTCGACTCGATCGGCGAAGCGGGCGCACTGAAAGTCTTCACCACCCGCCCGGATACCCTGATGGGCGCGACCTACGTCGCCGTGGCCGCCGAACACCCGCTGGCCACCCAGGCTGCACAGAACAACCCTGAGTTGCAGGCGTTCATCGCCGAATGCAAAGGCGGTAGCGTGGCCGAGGCCGACGTCGCCACCCAGGAGAAAAAAGGCCTGCCGACCGGCCTGTTCGTCGAGCACCCACTCACCGGTGAAAAGCTGCCGGTGTGGGTGGCCAACTACGTGCTGATGCACTACGGCGATGGCGCTGTCATGGCTGTGCCGGCTCACGACGAGCGCGATTTCGAATTCGCCACCAAGTACAGCCTGCCAATCAAGTCCGTGGTGCGTACCAGCTCGGGCGACACCAACCCGGCCCCGTGGCAGGACGCCTACGGCGAGCACGGTGAGCTGATCAATTCCGGCGAGTTTGATGGCCTGGACTTCCAGGGCGCCTTCGACGCCATTGAAGTCGCCCTGATCAAGAAAAACCTCGGTGCCTCGCGCACCCAGTTCCGCCTGCGCGACTGGGGTATCAGCCGCCAGCGCTACTGGGGCTGCCCGATCCCGATCATCCACTGCGCAAGCTGTGGCGACGTGCCAGTACCGGAAGATCAACTGCCAGTCGTCCTGCCGGAAGACGTGGTGCCGGACGGCGCCGGTTCGCCATTGGCGCGCATGCCCGAATTCTACGAATGCAGTTGCCCCAAATGCGGCGCGCCTGCCAAACGTGAAACCGACACCATGGACACCTTCGTAGAGTCCTCGTGGTATTACGCCCGGTACGCCTCGCCGCACTATGAAGGCGGCCTGGTAGAGAAATCCGCGGCCGACCACTGGTTGCCGGTTGACCAGTATATCGGCGGTATCGAACACGCCATCCTTCACCTGTTGTACGCGCGCTTCTTCCACAAGCTGATGCGTGACGAAGGCCTGGTGAGTTCCGATGAGCCGTTCAAGAACCTGCTGACCCAGGGCATGGTGGTCGCCGAGACCTACTATCGCCGTGAAGCCAATGGCGCCTACACCTGGTTCAACCCGGCAGACGTCGAGCTTGAGCGCGACAGCAAAGCCAAGGTCATCAGCGCCAAGCTGATCGCCGACGGCCTGCCGGTGGAAATCGGCGGCACCGAGAAGATGGCCAAGTCCAAGAACAATGGCGTTGACCCGCAGTCGATGATCGATCAGTTCGGCGCGGACACCTGCCGCCTGTTCATGATGTTCGCCTCGCCGCCTGACATGAGCGCCGAATGGTCCGACTCCGGCGTCGAAGGCTCGCACCGTTTCCTCAAGCGCGTCTGGCGCCTGGCGCACGCTCACATCAGCCAGGGCCTGCCGGGCAAACTGGACGTGGCCGCCTTGAGCGACGAGCAGAAACTCATTCGCCGCAGCACCCACCTGGCCATCAAGCAAGCCAGCCAGGACGTGGGCCAGAACCACAAGTTCAACACCGCCATCGCCCAGGTAATGACGCTGATGAATGTGCTGGAAAAAGCCCCACAAGTGACTGAGCAGGATCGCGCACTGGTACAGGAAGGCCTGGAAACGGTCACCCTGCTGCTGGCGCCGATCACGCCGCACATCAGCCACGACCTGTGGAACCGCCTGGGCCACAACGACGCCGTCATCGATGCGCGCTGGCCGGTGCAGGATGACAGCGCCCTGGTACAGGACACGCTGCAACTGGTGATCCAGGTCAACGGTAAACTGCGTGGCCAGATCGACATGCCAGCCACCGCCAGCCGCGAAGACGTTGAAGCGGCTGCCCGCGTCAACGAAAACGTGCTGCGCTTTACCGAAGGCCTGACGATTCGCAAAGTGATCGTGGTGCCTGGCAAACTGGTCAATATCGTCGCGAGCTAATCGGATCGGGCGCAGGGCTTGGGCCCTGCGTCGAACAAAGCCTTCAGGGCCTCGATAAGGCCCACATGGTTTCAAGGGGAGCAACAAAATGATCAAACGCAATTTGCTGGTGATGGGCCTTGCCGTGCTGCTGAGCGCATGCGGCTTCCAGCTGCGCGGTACTGCCACCAATGACCTGACGATCAAGGAACTCGACGTCAGCGCCCGCAACGCCTACGGCGATACGGTGACGCAATTGCGTCAGGTGCTGGAAAACAGCGGCGTGCACGTCTACACCGGCGCGACGTACAAACTGTTCCTGGTGGACGAAAGAGAAACCCAGCGTAACCTGAGCTACGCCAGCGCCGGGCGTGCGTCCGACATCGAACTGAACACTGCGCTCAACTTCGAAATCCAGGGCCGCGATCATCTGCCGCTGATGGGTGACAAGATCCAGGTGCAGAAAGTGGTCAGCCACGATGGCAACAACCTGGTGGGTTCGGACTCCGAAATCCAGCAGGTGCGCAAGGAAATGCGTCGCGAACTGGTACAGCGCATTGTGCTGCGCCTGTCGATGCTGACTCCGGAACAACTGGAGACCCTGCAGCAACAGGCTGACAACAAGGCCAAGGCCGAGGCCGACGCGCTGAAAGCTGCCAAAGAGTACGAAGACAACACACCGAAACAGTCGCCTGTTGAAGTCCCTGTCGAGTAAGCCGGACGGGGCGCCCCAAGCGCCCCGTTTACCCCGCCTATGAAACTCGCCCCTGCCCAACTCGCCAAACACCTGCAAGGTGGCCTTGCGCCTGTCTACATTGTCAGCGGTGATGATCCGCTGCTGTGTCAGGAAGCCGCCGACGCCATTCGCACGGCGGCACGCCAGCAAGGTTTCGACGAACGCCAGGTCTTCAGCGCCGACGCCAGCTTCGACTGGGGCACGCTGCTGCAGGCCGGTGCGAGCATGTCGCTGTTTGCCGAGAAGCGCCTGCTGGAACTGCGCCTGCCTTCGGGCAAGCCTGGCGACAAAGGCGCGGCCGCCCTGATGGAATACTGCTCGCGCCCCGCCGAAGACACCGTGCTGTTGATCAGCCTGCCCAAGCTTGATGGCAGCGCGCAGAAAACCAAGTGGGGCAAGGCCCTGGTGGAAGGGGCGCAGACCCAGTTCATCCAGATCTGGCCGGTGGACAGCAGCCAGTTGCCGCAATGGATTCGCCAGCGGCTGTCGCAGTCGGGACTGTCGGCGACCCAGGACGCAGTGGAGTTGATCGCCGCCCGGGTTGAAGGCAATTTGCTGGCCGCTGCCCAGGAGATCGAAAAGCTCAAGCTGATGGCCGAAGACGGGCAGATTACCGTCGAGACCGTCCAGGGCGCCGTGGCCGATAGCGCGCGCTTCGATGTGTTCGGGCTGGTGGATGCGATCCTCAACGGTGAACCCGCCCACGCTTTGCGTATGCTTGAAGGCCTGCGCGGCGAAGGCGTGGAACCGCCGGTGATTCTCTGGGCCCTGGCCCGGGAACTGCGGGTGCTGGCCAATATTGCCCTGCAATACAGCCAGGGTACGCCGCTGGACAAATGCTTCAGCCAGGCCAAGCCACCGGTGTGGGACAAGCGCAAACCCTTGATGAGCAAAGCACTGCAGCGGCACTCGGCGCAACGCTGGGCGCAATTGCTGCTGGAAGCGCAACGCATCGACGCGCAGATCAAGGGCCAGGCGGCGGGTTCGCCGTGGATGAGCCTGAGCCGTTTATCATTGTTGATGGCCGGCCAGCGCCTGACATTGCCGGCAGAATAGTCCTACCTCTCGAAGGGCTTTACAGCGGCGCAACATCGGCAGATGATTTGCACCGCTTCAACCACCCAACGAGAGTAACGACCATGAGCAAAAAGCCATCCAAGCATGGCCCCAACAAGGCCAAATCCATCATCGCCCAGCCTCTGTTCCGTAGCCGTCAGGAACGCGCCGGCAAGGGCAAAGGCAGCTACCGCCGCGAAGCCTTCCAGTCTAATAGCTGGGAGGCTTCTTACTTTCTGGCTGCCTGAAGGCAAGCAGCCCTCTGGCATGATAAGGTCTGCACCTGATTTGCAATCCCTGGACCTGTGCATGCCCTCTAGTCTTTCCCGTCGTTGGCACTTTCGCCAATTGATCGCTGCCTCCAGCCTCATCCTGCTCGTCGCCTGTGCGGAGAAACCCACCGCCGCCGACGCTCAACCGCTGCCCAAGCTCCAGACCGCCCCTGTGGTTGCGCCCGCTGTCGTGGCCCCGCTGGCTGTGGATAATCTTGATATCCAGCCGACCCAGACCTTCGCCGAATGGCAGGCGGCCTTTCGCGTGCAAGCCCTGCAGGCCGGCATCACCGCCACCGTGTTCGACAACGCATTCGCCAACGTCACACCCGACATGGCGGTGATCCGCGCCGACCGCAGCCAGCCGGAGTTTTCCCGCCCGGTGTGGGAATACCTCGACGGCGCCCTGTCGCCCGTGCGCGTGCGCAACGGCCAGGCGTTGCTGGTCAAGTACGCCGACATCCTGCAAAGCATCGAACAACGTTATGGCGTCGACCGCCAGGCGCTGGTGTCGGTATGGGGCATGGAAAGTAACTTCGGCCAGTTCCAAGGCAACAACTCGGTGATCCGCTCCCTGGCGACCCTGGCCTACGAAGGCCGCCGCCCGGCATTTGCCCAGGCGCAATTGCTGGCGGCGCTGCAGATCATCCAGCACGGCGATATCCAGGCCGACCAGATGAAAGGTTCCTGGGCCGGCGCCATGGGCCAGACCCAATTTATCCCAACCACCTACAACACCCACGCCGTCGACTTCGATGGCGACGGTCGCCGCGATATCTGGAACAGCCCGTCAGACGCCCTCGCCTCCACCGCACACTACCTGCAGAGCTCCGGCTGGCAGAAAGGCCAACCGTGGGGTTTCGAAGTGAAACAACTGCCGGCGAACTTCGATTACGCCCTGGCCGATGGCGGCATCCGCAAGACGGTCGCAGAATGGCTGAAACTGGGTATCCAACTGCCGCCCGGCGCAAGCATGCCACCCAACGTCGACCAACTCTCCGCTGCGCTGCTATTGCCGGCCGGTTACCGTGGCCCGGCGTTCCTGGTGCTGGATAACTTCCGCGCGATCCTCAAGTACAACAACTCCTCGTCCTATGCACTGGCGGTTGGCTTGTTGTCGGAACGCTTTGGTGGCGGTGGAGTGATCCGTGGCGATTGGCCGAAGGATGAGCTGCCATTGAGCCGCTCACAGCGCATCGACTTGCAGACGGCCTTGAGTGCCAACGGCTATGACGCGGGCAACCCGGATGGGATTATCGGCGCCAATACGCGCAAGGCGATTCGTGCGGCGCAGCAGGCCTTGGGCTGGCCGGCGGATGGGTATCCGACCGTGAAGCTGCTGGAGTCGTTGCAGAATCGATAGAGCTGCCTATGGCGGCTATCGCTATCGGGGGCAAGCCCCCTCCCACATTTCGACAGCATTCCATTGTGGGAGGGGGCTTGCCCCCGATGACGGACTGACAGACTAAAAAGCTCAGGCTTTGAACACCACATCCTGCTCCAACACCACCCGCTGCTCCCCCGCATCCAACCGCACCAATGCGCCCATCGGCAACGTCAGGTTCGGGTCGCAATGACCACTGCGCCAACCGGACAACACCGGGATGCGCAATGGCTCGAAGGTCTGCTTGAGCAAGCGCTCCAGCGCAACCTGATCCACACCCGCCACGTCCCCTACCAGTACGCCGGCGACCTGCTCCAGCTTGCCCGCCAGGCGCAGGTGCGTCAGCAGGCGGTCGATACGGTAGATCGGCTCGTTGACGTCCTCGATCAACAGGATGATGCCATCTGCGTCGATCTCAAAGGGTGTGCCCATGACTGCCGCGATCATCGACAGATTGCCACCCAGCAAGCGCCCACAGGCAATGCCAGGCTCGATTGTGGTCAGCGGGCACGCCACGGGGTGCATCAACTCGCTGCCAGCGCCCAACTGGCCGCGCAGCATGCTGAACAATGAAGACTCGGTAGGTGGTTGCTTGTCGCCCAAGAGATCGGCGTTGAGCATCGGCCCATGGAAGGTCACGAAGCCGGCGTAACGGCTGATTGCCAGGTGCAGCGCGGTGATGTCGCTGTAACCCACGAAGGGTTTGGCATTGGCGCGTAGCAGGTCGAAGTCCAGGCTATCGAGCAGGCGCGGCGTGCCGTAGCCGCCACGCAGGCAGAAGATGGCGTCGATTTCAGGGTCGGCGAAAGCTGTGTGCAGGTCGTTGAGGCGGGTTTTATCGCTGCCGGCGAGGTAGCCGTCGCGTTCATAGACACCCGGGAAGATGCGCAGGTCGTAGCCGCGGGTGCGCATCCATTGGCCGGCTTTTTCAACGTCCAGGGTGGCGGGGCCGGCGGGGGCGATCAGGGCGATGGTGCCTTCGCTACGGAGGGCAGGTACTGCAGCGGTCATCCACGACTCTCCTTGGCTAACGCGAAACAACTGTGGGAGGAGGCTTGTCCCCGATGGCGGTGTATCAGTATCAGAAGTGCTGACTGACAGTCCGCTATCGGGGGCAAGCCCCCTCCCACATTAACCTGCGGTGCCGCTCACAGCGCTATCAGGAAACCAGGCTTGCCTTGACCAGCTTGGCCTGCTCGTCCGCATGGTACGAAGAACGCACCAGCGGGCCGGACGCCACGTTCTTGAAGCCCATCTTGTAGCCTTCCTCGGCGAACCAGGCGAAGGTGTCCGGGTGCACGAAACGCTGCACCGGCAAGTGGCTGCGGGACGGTTGCAGGTACTGGCCGAGGGTCAGCATGTCGATGTCGTGTTCGCGCATGCGCTTCATGACTTCGATGACTTCTTCGTCGGTCTCGCCCAGGCCCAGCATCAAGCCGGACTTGGTCGGGATGTGCGGCATCATCTGCTTGAATTTCTGCAGCAGGGTCAGCGACCACTGGTAGTCCGAACCGGGGCGGGCAGCCTTGTACAGGCGCGGCACGGTTTCCAGGTTGTGGTTGAACACATCCGGCGGCTCGGCTGCGGTGATTTCCAGCGCCACGTCCATGCGACCGCGGTAGTCCGGCACCAGGGTTTCGAGCATCACGTTCGGCGACAGCTTGCGGATTTCGCGGATGCAGTCGGCAAAGTGCTGGGCACCGCCGTCACGCAGGTCGTCGCGGTCTACCGAGGTGATCACCACGTACTTGAGGCGCAGGTCGGCGATGGCGATGGCCAGGCTTTCCGGCTCGTTGACGTCCAGTGGCTTCGGACGGCCGTGGCCAACGTCGCAGAACGGGCAACGACGGGTGCAGATATCCCCCATGATCATGAAGGTGGCGGTGCCGCCGGAAAAGCACTCGCCCAGGTTCGGGCAGGAGGCCTCTTCGCAGACGCTGTGCAGCTTGTGTTTGCGCAGCAGCGCCTTGATACGGTCGACTTCCGGCGAAACCGGGATGCGCACGCGGATCCAGTCGGGTTTCTTCGGCAGTTCGGTGGTCGGAATGATCTTCACCGGGATGCGTGCAACCTTTTCGGCGCCGCGCAGCTTGACGCCGGCTTCCACCTTGGCACGCGGGGCCGGGGCTGGGCGTTCGGTAACGTCCACCGTCGGGATCATGGTTTGCACTGCATCAGTAGTCATAATCAGTCGATTCCGCCCGTAAGGGTCGTCTGCTCAGCATAGTCGAGGTGTTTGACGAGCTGCGCACGCAGCCGGGCACTTACCTCGGCAAATTTAATCGGTGTGGCGTGGTCGCTCAGTTGCGTCATCGCCAACCCGGCATAGCCACACGGGTTGATCCGCCGGAACGGTGCCAGGTCCATGTCCACGTTCAGGGCCAGGCCATGAAAGGAACAGCCGTGGCGAATCCGCAGCCCCAGGGAGGCGATCTTCGCGCCATCAACGTACACACCCGGCGCATCCGGCTTGGCCGCAGCAGTCACTCCGTAACTGGCCAGCAGCTCGATCAGGCAAGCCTCCATGCGGCTGACCAGGTCGCGCACGCCAAACCCCAGCTTGCGCACATCCAGCAGCAAATAAGCCACGAGTTGGCCGGGCCCATGGTAAGTCACTTGGCCACCTCGGTCGACCTGCACCACCGGAATTTCCCCCGGCAGCAGCAGATGCTCGGCCTTGCCGGCCTGGCCCTGGGTGAACACGGGCGGGTGTTCCACCAGCCAGATCTCATCGGGGGCCGACGTGCCGCGCTCGTTAGTGAAGCGCTGCATGGCGTGCCAGACGGGCTCGTAGTCCATCCGGCCGAGCTCGCGAAAGCCCAGGACCTGTGACATCACAGCACCATGTGCACGAAGCCGGTAGCCCGCAGTTCGCTGTTGATGTTGTAGAGCTGGTCCTGATCCGTCGCAACGATGTGCAACTGGATCGTGGTGTATTTGCCGGTCGAGCTTTGACGCTCGTCCACGCGGTTGTCATTGATCGTCGCGTATTTGCGAACGATCGCGAGAATCGTGTCCTTACGGCCCACGCCGGTATCGCTGATCACCTTGACGGGATAATCCGTCACTGGGAACTCGATCTTGGGCGCCTTTACTTCTGCTTCTTTATCGGTCATGGCGTAACGGCCTCGTAAGCGTAAGCCGTGGCGACGGGCAAAGCCCCGCGTCGGATCAACACGGGGCCTTGCAGGTGCACACAATCAGTTGAACAGGCTGTAGAAGAATAGACGGATGCTATCCCACACGCGGCGGAAGATACCACCTTCGTCGACGGCGTCCAGGGCGATCAGGTCGGCGCTGTGCACCACCTTGTCGTCCAGCTTCACTTCGACTTTACCGATCACGTCGCCCTTGGCGATGGGCGCAACCAGTTGCGGGTTCATGGTCATGCTGGCAGCGAGCTTCTTCAGCTGGCCTTTAGGCATGGTCAGGGTCAGGTCTTCAGCCAGGCCGGCCTTGACTTGGGAGGTAGCGCCCTTCCACACCGGCGCGGTCGCCAGCTCAGTACCCTTCTGGTAGAAGGTCTGGGTTTCGAAGAAACGGAAACCGTAGGTCAGCAGTTTCTGCGTCTCGGCCGCACGGGCCTGCTCGCTGTTGGTGCCGAAGACTACGGCGATCAGGCGTTGGCCGTCGCGCACAGCGGACGACACCATGCAGTAGCCGGCTTCTTCGGTGTGGCCGGTTTTCAGACCGTCGACGGTCTTGTCGCGCCACAGCAGCAGGTTGCGGTTAGGCTGCTTGATGTTGTTCCAGAAGAACTCCTTCTGGGAGTAGATCGCGTAGTGCACCGGGTCGACACGAATGATCGCGCGCGCCAGGATCGCCATGTCGTGCGCCGACGAGTAGTGCTCCGGGTTCGGCAGGCCGGTCGGGTTCATGAAGTGGCTGTTGGTCATGCCCAGGTCGGCCACGGTTTTGTTCATCATGTCGGCGAACGCGTCTTCGCTGCCGGCGATGTGCTCGGCCAGGGCGACGCTGGCGTCGTTACCGGACTGGATGATGATGCCGTGCAGCAGGTCGCTCACAGTCACCTGCGAACCCACCTTGATGAACATCCGCGAACCGCCGGTACGCCAGGCGTTTTCACTGACGGTAACCGGGTCGTTCTCGCCGATCTGGCCGCGACGGATTTCCAGGGTCGCGATGTAGGCGGTCATCAGTTTGGTCAGGCTGGCCGGTGGCAGGCGCTGGTCACCGTTGTTCTCGACCAGCACGTTGCCGCTGGCGGCATCCATGAGGACCCAGGCCTTGGCAGCCAGTTGCGGGGAAGCCGGCACCATTTCAACCGCCCAGGCGGCCGGGGTGATGATCAGCGAAAGAAGCAGGCACGTGCGTTTGGCTAAGGTGGTGATGTTCATCCGTCTCTCGAAATTGCTTATGGAAACTTGCCCTCGCGGGCAAAACTTATTCAGACAGTCCGCTACCAGACTGTCACGTGTTCGGTTGCCCGCTCACCCCTTGCCCCCGGGTTTTTATTGTTCAACGAGCCAACAACCACAGCCCTGCCCCGCGCACGGGCCAGAACCATCAATTCTGTTTATTCAGCGGTGACCACGCTGGGTTGCCCCAGGTTGGCCAGGCGCACGCTGTTCTGCACTTGCGCCACTTCGCTCGGCGAGCCGATCGGGCCCATGCGCACACGGTGCAATGTCTGCTGGTTACGCACGATGGAACTGATGAAGACCGGCGCGTTGACCATGCTGCTGAGCTTGGACCTTAACAGTTCTGCCGCATCCGGGTTGGCGAAAGCGCCCACCTGCAAGTATTGGCCGCCAGCCAGCGACGCGCCCTGGGCAGCCTGCGGCACAGCCACGGTGTCCGGGGCGTGCTGCTGTGGCGGCGGTGTCCATTGCTCGACCTTGCCGGCCGATGCGGTAATTTGCGGTTGTGGTGTCTGCGGCTCGTTGAGCATCAACGGCGCCGGCTTGCCGCGCTGGGCCCAGTACTGCGCCGGGTCGATGCCTTCGACCTTGACCCGCGCAGTGCCGGTTTCGGCGTAGCCGAGTTTCTTCGCGGCGGCGTAGGACAGGTCGATGATACGGTCCGAGTAAAACGGGCCACGGTCGTTCACGCGCAGGATCACCGTGCGGTTGTTGTCCAGGTTGGTCACCCGCACATAGCTCGGCAGCGGCAGGGTCTTGTGCGCCGCACTCATGCCATACAGGTCATACACTTCGCCGTTGGCAGTGTTCTGGCCATGGAACTTGGTGCCGTACCAGGAAGCCGTGCCCGATTGCACGTAGGTCTTGGAGTCCTGCAACGGGAAATAGGTCTTGCCCAGCACGGTGTACGGGTTGGCCTTGTAGGCACCGGTGTGCAGGGTGGGCGTGGCGTCCGGGATCTTCGACACATCGACATCCCACCACGGCGCGCCGTCTTTGTGCGCACGGTTGATGTCCAGGCCCGGCTGGGAACGAACTGCGGTGCCCCCGGACTTCTGCGCCGGACCGCGGCTGGTGGAGCAACTGACGACCAGCAGGGACAACGCGACGAACGCCACCAGCTTGAGCGGTTGATTGAACGGCGATGCCCGCATTACTTAGTGCCCCGTGCTTGGACCAGCATGTCTGACAGCTGATGCACGGCCATGGCGTACATCACACTGCGGTTATAACGCGTGATTGCGTAGAAATTCTTCAGGCCCATCCAGTATTCCGGGCCGTTTTCGCCCTCAAGGCGGAATGCCGTGACCGGCATATCGTCAGGCAGCGCATTCTGACTCGACCAGCCCAGCGCCCGCAACTCCCCGACCGTCTTGGCCGGCTCGATGCCCTGAGTCAGACCTTCATCGACGCGGTCCCCACTGACATCGGCGCGGATCACCACCGGCTCGCCGGCGACCCAGCCATGGCGCTTGAAGTAGCTGGCCACGCTGCCGACGGCGTCGTCGGGGTTGCTCCAGATATTGATATGCCCGTCGCCGTCGAAGTCCACTGCATAGGCGCGGAAGCTGCTCGGCATGAACTGCGGCAAGCCCATCGCACCCGCATAGGAACCCTTGAGGCTCAGCGGGTCGACCTGCTCTTCGCGGGCAAGCAGCAGGAACTCGCGCAGTTCCTTGCGGAAGAACTCGGCGCGGGGCGGATAATCGAAGCCCAGGGTCGACAAGGCGTCGATCACCCGATAGCTGCCGGTATTGCGCCCGTAGAAGGTTTCAATGCCGATGATCGCAACGATGACCTGGGCCGGCACGCCGTACTCCTGCTCGGCGCGAGCCAGCACGGCCTCGTGCTGGCGCCAGAAGTCCACGCCACGGGCCACGCGGGCGTCGGTGAGGAACATCGGGCGATATTCCTTCCACTGCTTCACACGTTCGGCGGGGCGCGAGATGGCATCGAGGATCGCCTGCTTTTTCTGCGCTTCGCGGAACACGCCCATCAGCTGTTCACCGGCGAAACCATAGTCGCGGGTCATCTCACCGACAAATTCGGCGACCTGGGGTGAACCATCATAGTCACCGGCCTGCGCCTCCTGCGTTGCGCCCAGCAGCCCAATCAGGCCCATCCAGGACGCGTGCCGAGTCGCCCAGCCGCGCATTACTTGCATTGACATCTTCACCTTATTCAAACCTGTGCGATCCATTTGCGATGCGTATGAATCGACATCAAAACCCCAAACGCTGACAGCAATGTCACCAGCGAAGTTCCGCCGTAGCTAATGAATGGCAACGGCACCCCAACCACCGGCAACAGGCCACTGACCATACCGATGTTGACGAAAACGTAAACAAAAAAAGTCATGGTCAGGGCGCCGGCGAGCAGTTTGCCGAACAGCGTCTGCGCCTGCGCGGTGATCACCAGGCCGCGACCAATCAACAGCAGATAGATCAGCAACAGCGCGCAAATGCCCACCAGGCCGAACTCTTCGCCCATCACCGCAATAATGAAGTCGGTGTGGCTCTCGGGCAAAAAGTCCAGGTGCGACTGGGTACCCAGTAACCAACCCTTACCAAATACCCCGCCGGAGCCGATGGCGGCCTTCGACTGGATGATGTTCCAGCCGGTACCCAGCGGATCGCTTTCCGGGTCGAGGAACGTGAGGATCCGCTGCTTCTGGTAGTCGTGCATAAAGAAGAACCACATGGCCACGGCCACCGGCACGGCAGCGGCAAGCACGCTGAGGATCCAGCGCCAGCGCAAGCCGCCCATGAACAGCACGAACGCGCCACCCGCCAGGATCAGCAGCGAGGTGCCGAGGTCGGGCTGGCGCACGATCAGGATGAACGGCACGCCAATCAGGATCAGGCTGATGCCCACATGTTTGAGCTGCGGCGGCAAGGTGCGCTTGGACAGGTACCAGGCAATGGTCGCGGGCATCAGGATCTTCATGAATTCCGACGGCTGGAAGCGAATCACCCCCGGAATGTTGATCCAGCGGGTCGCACCCATGGCGTTGTGGCCCATCACGTCGACCACCACCAGCAACAATACCCCGGCGACGTAGCCCAACGGCACCCAGCGCGCCATGAAACGCGGCTCGAGCTGGGCGATCACCACCATCGACAACAAGCCCAGGCCGAACGACGACGCCTGCTTGATCAGCAGGTCCCAGTTCTTGCCGCTGGCCGAATACAGCACGAACAGGCTGCCGGCCGCCAGAGTCAGCAGCAGGATCAGCAGCGGGCCATCAATGTGCATGCGTTGCAGCAACGTCGCACGGCGACGCATCACATCCTCACTGGAGAGGATGCGGTCAAAATTACTCTTCACGGGCCGTAACCTCGGTGCTTGAAGGGGGGCCGCCATATTCGGGCTTGAGCCTGCCGTCGTCGGCCAGCAGCCAGGCGTCCATCACCTGGCGCACCACGGGCGCCGCGACGCCGGAGCCGGACTCGCCGTTCTCGACCATCACCGCGACCACGATCTTCGGATCGTCCGCCGGGGCAAAGCCTACAAACAAGGCGTGGTCGCGGTGGCGTTCCTGAACCTTGGAGCGGTCGTATTTTTCGCCCTGCTTGATCGCCACCACCTGGGCGGTACCGCTCTTGCCGGCAATGCGGTACTGCGCACCAATGGCCGCCTTGCGTGCGGTGCCGCGTGCACCGTGCATCACTTGCTGCATGCCATGGTTGACCTTGGTCCAGTCGGACGGATCGCGCAGCACGATGTTCGGGATCGGGTTTTCATCCAGGGGCTTCTCGCCCTCGATGGTCTTGGCCAGGTGCGGACGGTTCCAGATGCCTTTGTTGGCGACCAACGCCGTGGCCTGGGCCAGTTGCAGCGGCGTGGCCTGCATGTAGCCCTGGCCGATACCGAGGATCAGGGTTTCGCCCGGGAACCACGCCTGGCGGCGGGTTGCGCGCTTCCACTCCCGCGACGGCATCAGGCCGGGGGACTCTTCGAACATGTCCAGGGAGACTTTCTGGCCGAGACCGAACTTGCCCATGTAGGCAGACAGGCGATCGATCCCGAGCTTATGGGCCAGGTCGTAAAAATAGGTGTCGTTGGAGCGCATGATTGCGGTGTCCAGGTCGACAAAGCCGTCGCCGGTGCGGTTCCAGTTACGGTATTTGTGATCGTAGTTGGGCAGCATGTAGTAGCCCGGGTCGAACACGCGGCTGGAAGCGGTAACCACACCCGCGTCCAGGCCGGCAATCGCCACCGCCGGCTTGATGGTCGAACCCGGCGGGTACAGGCCGCGCAGCACGCGGTTGAACAGCGGACGATCAATGGAATCGCGCAACTCGGCGTAGGCCTTGAAGCTGATCCCGGTCACAAACAGGTTGGGGTCGAAACTCGGCTGGCTGACCATCGCCAGGACTTCACCGGTAGCCGGGTCCAGGGCAACCACCGCGCCGCGACGCCCGCCCAGGGCCATCTCCGCCGCTTCCTGCAACTTGATGTCCAGGCTCAGCACGATGTCCTTGCCCGGCACCGGGTCGGTGCGCTTGAGCACCCGCAGCACGCGGCCACGGGCGTTGGTCTCGACTTCCTCGTAACCCACCTGGCCGTGCAGCTCGGGCTCATAAAAACGCTCGATGCCGGTCTTGCCGATATGGTGGGTGCCGCTGTAATTCACCGGATCGAGGGTTTTCAGCTCTTTCTCGTTAATCCGCCCCATATAGCCGACGGAGTGAGCAAAGTGCGGCCCCTGCGGGTAATGCCGCACCAACTGCGCCACCACTTCCACACCCGGCAGGCGGAACTGGTTCACCGCGATCCGCGCGATCTGCTCTTCGGTCAGCTCGAACAGGATCGGCACCGGCTCGAAAGGCCGGCGCCCCTGCTTCATGCGTTTCTCGAAGATCACCCGGTCTTCCGGCGTCAGTTGCAGCACCTCGACGATCACATCGAGGATCTGTTGCCAGTCGCCAGAGCGCTCGCGGGTCATGCTCAGGCTGAAGCTGGGCCGGTTGTCCGCCACCACCACGCCATTACGGTCGAAAATCAGCCCACGGGTCGGCGGGATCGGCTGCACATGCACCCGGTTGTTTTCCGACAGCGTGGAGTGATAGTCGTACTGGATCACCTGCAGGAAATACAGACGGGCGATCAGCACGCCCAACAACGCCACCACCATGATCGCGCCAAACACCACGCGTGCGCGTACGAGACGTGCGTCTTTCTCGTGGTCCTTGATGCGGATCGGTTGGGTCATCGGGAGGGGCGCAGATTATTTGTGGTAAGGGTGCCCGGACAGGACTGTCCAGGCGCGATACAGCTGTTCACCGATCAGGATCCTTACCAACGGGTGCGGCAGCGTCAGCGCCGACAGCGACCAGCGCTGGTCCGCCCGCGCACAGACTTCCGGCGCCAGCCCTTCGGGGCCGCCGACCATGAAGTTGACCGTACGCGAGTCCAGGCGCCAGCGATCCAGTTCCACCGCCAGCTGCTCGGTGCTCCAGGGCTTGCCGTGCACTTCGAGGGTGACGATGCGCTCGTTGGGGCCGACCTTGGCCAGCATGGCTTCGCCTTCCTGACGGATAAAGCGCGCCACGTCGGCATTCTTGCCCCGGGTATTGAGCGGTATCTCTACCAGCTCCAGCGACAGCTCGGCGGGCAGACGCTTGGCATACTCGTGCCAGCCTTCTTCCACCCACTTGGGCATGCGTGAACCGACAGCAATCAGACGCAGGCGCACAGCCGTTCCTTATTCCTGGTCTTTGTTCAGCTTGTCGAAGTGCGCGTGGCCCACTTCCGGGCTGTGGTGCTTGCCATCGGCGGCACGGCTCTGCTCGGCGCCTTTCCACAGACGCTCCAGATCGTAGAACTGGCGGGCGTTGGAGGTCATCATGTGAACGATCACATCGTCCATGTCCAGCAGCACCCAGTCGCTGTCGCCCTTGCCTTCTTCACCCAGCGGCTTCACGCCTTGGGCTTTGACGGCTTCGCGGACCTTGTCGAGCATCGCGCCGATCTGGCGGTTCGAGGTACCGGTGGCGATGATCATGAAGTCGGTGATGCTCTGCTTGTCGCGCACGTCCAGCACCTGGATATCCTGGGCCTTGACGTCCTCCAGGGCAGCCACGGCGACCTTTACCAGCTCTTCGCCGGCCAGTTCCGGGCCTACGTGGGCTTCAACCGGCAGTGGCGCGCTTTTGAAAGTGCCTTTGCGCTTAACTTTGCTTACGTCTTTGTTCGTCATATAAAACTCGTTTTGCTCGTATGTTCGGGCGCCTGCCGTACGATTTTTCGTGCGTTCAAGCGCGCCTTTTCAGTTCGACGCACGGTAAAGCCCGTGCGCATCGATGTAGGCCAGGACCGCGTCAGGCACCAGGAAACGTACCGACTTCCCGCTGGCCAGCAGTTGACGGATCTGGGTGGCGGACACCGCAAGCGGGGTCTGCCAGACGAATGCAATATTCCCGTTCGGCCCGGTCAGGGCCAAGGGGTCACTTACCGACCGCGCGGCCAGCAGGTTGCGCAAGGCATCCGGCGGTTCGCTGTCGGCATCCGGGCGTTGCAGAACCAGGATGTGGCAATGCTGGAGGAGTTCCTCCCAGCGATGCCAAGAGGGCAGGCCGCAAAAAGCGTCCCAGCCCAGAAGCAAAAACAACTGGTCATCCGCGGCCAACTCGGCGCGCATCAGCTCCAGGGTGTCAACAGTGTAGGACGGTTTATCGCGCTTGAGCTCGCGGTCGTCCACCACCAGCGGCGTTATGCCTTCCACCGCCAGGCGCACCATTTCCAGGCGTTGCTGCGGCGATACCTGCGGCGTATCGCGATGGGGCGGCCGCGCATTGGGCATCACGCGCAGCTCGTCCAGCGCGAGAGCATCCGCAACTTCCAGGGCACTGCGCAAATGGCCGATGTGCACGGGGTCGAAGGTACCGCCGAGCAGCCCGATGCGTTTACCCATCAAGTGCGCACATGACCGTCGCCGAACACCACGTACTTCTCGCTGGTCAGGCCTTCCAGCCCGACCGGGCCACGGGCGTGGAGCTTGTCGGTGGAAATCCCGATCTCTGCGCCCAGGCCGTATTCGAAGCCGTCGGCAAAGCGTGTCGAAGCGTTGATCATCACCGAGGCGGAATCCACTTCGTTGAGGAAGCGCCGGGCATCGCTGAAATGCTCGGAAACAATAGCGTCGGTGTGCTTCGAGCCGTAGGTGTTGATGTGTTCGATGGCTTCGTCGAGGTCGTCGACCAACTTGATCGACAGGATCGGCGCGGTGTATTCGGTGTACCAGTCCAGCTCGGTCGCCTCGATCACGTCCGCGCCCAGCAGCGCACGGGTGCGCTCGCAACCGCGCAGTTCAACGCCCTTGTCGCGGTAGATGGCAGCCAGCGGCGGTAGCACGCGCTCGGCAATGCCGACGTGCACCAGCAGGGTTTCCATGGTGTTGCACGGGGCATAGCGGTGAGTCTTGGCGTTGTCGGCGATGCGGATCGCCTTGTCGATGTCGGCGGCGATGTCGATGTACACGTGGCACACGCCGTCCAGGTGCTTGATCACTGGCACCTTGGCATCGCGGCTGACGCGCTCGATCAGGCTCTTGCCGCCACGCGGCACGATCACGTCGACGAATTCCGGCATGGTGATCAGCGCACCCACGGCGGCGCGGTCGGTGGTTTCCACCACTTGCACCACTTCGGCGGGCAACTCGGCCACGGCCAGGCCCTGCTGGATGCAGGCCGCGATGGCACGGTTGGAATTGATCGCCTCGGAACCGCCGCGCAGGATGGTGGCGTTGCCAGACTTCAGGCACAGGCTCGCGGCGTCGATGGTCACGTTCGGACGCGACTCGTAAATGATACCGATCACGCCCAGGGGCACGCGCATCTTGCCGACCTGAATGCCGGACGGCAGGTAACGCATGTCGCGAATTTCACCGATGGGGTCAGGCAGCTTGGCCACCTGACGCAGGCCTTCGATCATGTCGTCGATACGTGCCGGGGTCAGTGCCAGGCGGTCCAGCAGGGCCGGCTCCAGGCCATTGGCGCGGCCGTTGGCCAGGTCTTGCTCGTTGGCGGCGCTGAGCTCGGAGCGCGAAGCATCCAGGGCATCGGCGGCGGCCAGCAAGGCGCGGTTCTTCTGCGCAGTGCTCGCACGGGCGATCAACCGCGAGGCCTGACGGGCAGCGCGACCCAGGCGGGTCATGTAGTCAAGAACGGACTCAGTCATGGTCAGGGAGTCTTGGCAGGGAGGAAAGCGGCAGATTATAGCTGTGACGCCGCCCGACTGACAGCGGTGAGGGGCGGATGGTCGAAATGAACTGTAAAAACCTGGGGTTCAGCGGTAATTAAGGTGGGAGTTGTTATGATTCCGTCACATTTAGCCGTATTTACCCTGACCGCCATGCCCAGTTCATCGCCGCAACTCCCCGCCAGCGCCCTGCCCGACTGCTTCTTCGACCGTGACGCGCAACTGCTTGCGCAGGAATTGCTCGGCAAAGTCATCCGCCATCGCGTCGGTGAAACCTGGCTTTCGGCGCGGATTATTGAAACCGAAGCCTATTACGTGGCGGAAAAAGGCAGTCACGCCTCATTGGGCTACACAGAAAAGCGTAAGGCTTTGTTTCTGGATGGCGGGCATATCTACATGTACTACGCCCGGGGTGGCGATTCGCTGAACTTCAGCGCCCATGGACCAGGCAATGCCGTGTTGATCAAATCGGCCTATCCATGGGTCGATGACGTATCAGGCCCGGCCAGCCTGGCACAGATGTTGTTGAACAACCCGACCCCCGACGGCAGTCCCCGCGCCTCGCAAAAACTGTGCGCCGGCCAGACCCTGCTGTGTAAGGCCTTGGGCCTGAAGGTGCCGATGTGGGATGCCAAGCGCTTCGATCAGGAACGGCTCTACGTGGAGGATGTGGGGCAGACCCCGACCCAGATCATCCAGACCACCCGCCTGGGGATCCCCAGCGGGCGTGATGAACACCTGATGTACCGCTTCGTCGATGCTGGCTACGCGCCTTATTGCACGCGGAACCCGCTGCGCAGGGGCCAGGTCGAAGGCCGCGATTATTTTTTGATTTGAGCATGGAGTGGATCGTATGGGCCAATGGCTCGATAGCATTACCGGCTGGTTGACCCTGAACCCCGAATGGCTGGCGGTCGCGGTGTTTATCGTCGCCTGCGTGGAGTGCCTGGCCATCGCCGGGCTGATCGTGCCGGGCACGGTATTGTTGTTTGCCATTGCCGCCCTCGCCGGCAGCGGTGCGCTGTCACTGAGCGAGACCCTGCTGCTGGGCTTCCTCGGCGGATTATTGGGTGACGGGGTTTCCTACTACTTGGGGCGACATTTCCACCAGAACATCCGGCGCTTGCCCGGCTTGCGTCATCACCCGGAATGGATGAACGGCGCCGAAACTTACTTCCACAAGTACGGCATTGCCAGCCTGCTGGTCGGGCGCTTCATCGGCCCGCTGCGGCCCATGCTGCCGATGGTGGCCGGGATGTGCGACATGCCCTTCCCGCGTTTTGCGATTGTCAGCCTCGTGGCGGCGGCGGGCTGGTCGGTGGCGTACCTGCTGCCAGGCTGGGCGACCGGCGCCGCATTCCGCCTGCCATTGCCGGAGGGTTTCTGGCCTGAAGCGGGAGTGGTAGCAGCCTGTATCGCGGTGGTGGTGGGCCTGAGCCTGAACAGCAGCCTGCGTGGCCATCGTCGCGCTACCCTTTGGATCGGTTGCGCCAGCCTGACGATGTTGATCGCCTTGTTTATCGGCTACCCCCACCTCAATGACTTTGACCAGGGCCTGAGCGCCCTGGTACAGGAGCACCGCAGCCCCTGGCTGGACGAAGTGATGGTGCGCATCACCCAACTGGGCGAATTCAAGAAGATGTTCGTCGCCAGCGCCGTGTTTACCGGCTTGCTGCTAGTGGCTCGGCAATGGCGCCATGCGGTGTTTGTCGGCGCGACCCTCGCCGGTGCGGCGGTGATCAACACCGGAACCAAGTTGTTTTTCGCCCGTGGCCGCCCGGAAATCCTCACAGACCCACTGACCAGTTTCAGTATGCCCAGCGGCCATGCATCCGGCGCGTTTGCGTTTTTCCTGGCCCTCGCGGTCCTGGCCGGGCGCGGGCAACCCATCCGGCTACGCCTGACCTGGATGCTGCTGGGCTGCATTCCCGCCGCCTTTATCGCATTGTCGCGGGTCTACCTGGGCGCGCATTGGCCCACAGACATCCTGGCCGGCACGCTGCTGGCGATGACGGTATGTGCGTTCAGCCTGGGGGTCAGCCAGTACCGCAGCCCGCTGCCGGCGATGCCGCAAAAAGCCTGGTGGCTGTTGCTGCCAGCATTGGTGGCGGTGCTCAGCTTTATCGCCCTCACCGGCACGCCCCACGCCCTGCTGCGTTATGCCTATTAAGTGAACAACTCGCCCTGCAACTCATCGAGCAGCATCTGGATCGCATCCAGGCGCTGCTGCGGGTCGTCGAGTTGCAGCAGGTCGATCTTGTCGGCCTCGGTGAATGGCAGCAGATACGCCAGTTGATTGCCCAAGGCTTGCTGCCCGTCGGCGTGGGCGTCCATGTCCAGCGAGGCCACCATCGGATGCTCGGCCAACGCCTGGAGCAATGCCAGCAGGTCGGCGTCCTCTTCTTCCAGCGGTTGATCCGGCAGTTCTTCGAGCCACTGCACATCAGCCACCAGCAGCTGGTCTTTCTGCACGCCCGCGTCACGCACCCGGAACCGGCGACCCCCTTCGACACGAATCCCCAGCAGGCCATTGTCCTGCTGCTTGAAGTCGCGGATCAGCGCTTCACAGCCGATCAGCGCGTAGCCGTCCGGGGCCAGGCCCACTTCCTTGCCGTCGAGGATGCACACCACGCCGAAGCTTTCGCCCTTTTTCATGCAGCGGGCGACCATGTCCAGATAGCGCGCCTCGAACAGTTGCAGGTCGAGGGTGCAGCCTGGGAATAGCACGGTATTGAGCGGGAACAGCGCCAGACTCATAAAGGTTTCCTTAAACCCGGTTTAAACGATCACCGACACAGCCAGCGGCAGGAACACTGCCGTGGCCACGCCCATCAGACTCATGGCCAGCGCCGCAAAGGCGCCGCACTCTTCGCTTTCCTGCAACGCCACTGAGGTGCCGACCGCGTGGGCGGTCATGCCCAGGGCCATGCCCCGCGCCTCAGGGCTGTGCACGCCCAGGCGCGACAGGTATGCCGGGCCGATCATCGCGCCGATCACCCCGGTGATCAGCACAAACACCGCCGCCAATGCCGCCACACCGCCAATCTGCTCGGCCACCAGCATGGCGATCGGCGAGGTCACGGACTTGGGCGCCATGGTCATCAACATCCTGTGTTCGGCGCCAAACCACCAGCCCAGCAGTACACACAGGCCGGTGGCCAACACCCCGCCTATGACCAGCGTAGTAAAAATCGGCCAGAACAATTGGCGAATGCGCCGCAGGTTCAAGTAGAGCGGCACCGCCAGGGCCACCGTCGCCGGGCCCAGCAGGATGCCCATGATCTCGGTGCTCTCGCGGTACTCGGCGTAGCTCAGGCCACAGCTGATCAGTACGCCGATCACCAGCAGCATGGAAACCAGTACAGGCTGCAGGAAGATCCAGCGGGTTTTCTCGAAACCGGCCAGTACCAGTTGATAGGCACCCAGGGTGATGCCGATGCCGAACAACGGGTGATGGATCACCGCCGCCCAGGCGCCCTGCCAGTCGAAGGTCATTGATCCTTCTCCTTGCGCTTGACCATCTGCTGCATCAACACGCCGACAAAGCCCATGGCAATCACCAGTGACAACACCAGCGCACCGACAATGGCCCAGAAGTCCGCGGCGATGTCCTTGGCATACACCATCACGCCTACCGCCGGCGGCACCAGCAGCAACGGCAGGTAACGCAACAGGCTGCTGGCGGCCAGGCTCAATGGCTCGCCGACTTCGCCACGCCAGACCAGGAAGCCCAGCATCAGCAGCAGCCCGATGATCGGCCCCGGCAGTACCGGCAACAGCAAATGATTGATCGCGGTGCCGATCAATTGAAACAGCACCAGCCAGGTCAGGCCCCGTAACAGCATCCGTTCTTCCCCCTCGAAACTCGCCCGCATTATAAGCATGCCCGCCCTATGCACCGGCATTCGCCAAAAGCATGGTGGGTTGACCGGGCCGATTGGCCATGATGATCTACATTGGTTCTCTGTAATCGATAAAAACAGCACCGATGAACCAAGGAGAGACGCAATGCCCCATGTACCCGTAGCGCAGCTCAAAGACTATGTCGGCAAGGAACTGGGACGTTCCGAATGGCTCACCATCGACCAGGCACGCATCAACCTGTTCGCCGAGGCCACGGGCGATCATCAGTTCATCCACGTCGACCCGGTCAAGGCCGCGCAAACGCCATTCGGCAGCACCATCGCCCACGGCTTCCTGTCGTTGTCGCTGATCCCCAAGCTGATCGAAGACATCCTGATCATGCCCGAAGGCCTGAAGATGGCAGTCAATTATGGTTTGGACAGCGTGCGCTTCATCCAGCCGGTGAAGGTCAACTCCAACGTGCGCCTGGCGGTCACCCTCACCGACGTGTCCGAGAAAAAGCCCGGCCAGTGGTTGCTCAAGGCAACCTGCACCCTGGAAATCGAAGGCCAGGAAAAACCGGCTTACATTGCCGAGTCGTTGTCACTCTGCTTTGTATAAGGCCGTGCCTGTGGTGGGGAAATAAACCTCACCACAGGGTATGTAAATTTATGTATGAAACTCGCAGCTGCGGCATACTCGGCGCTCAATTATCCGGATCCCGCTATGCGCCCACTCGCTCCCCTCGCCCTTGCCCTGTTGCTCACCGCTTGCGGAGATGGCGAATCGCTGTTGCCGCCCGATGCGCGCCTGCCTGATGGCGGCCGCTACCGGGGTGATGTGGTCGATGGCTTGCTGCAGGGCCAGGGCCGCGTGGACTACCCCAACGGCAGCTGGTACGCCGGGCAGTTCGACAAGGGCCAGTGGCACGGCCAGGGCGAATGGCATGGCAGCAACGGCGAAGTCTATAAAGGCCGGTTCCAGCAAGGCCTGTTCGATGGCCAGGGCAGCCTGACCACGGCGGGCAGCCACTATGTGGGCGGCTTCAAGAACGGACGACGCAATGGCGAAGGCACCCTCAAAGAGGGGCAGATGACCTATCGCGGCGAATTCAAGGACGACCAGTATTCCGGCCTTGGTCGCCTGGAGCTGGCGGACGGCAGCCAGTACCAGGGCCAGTTCGCCCACGGCAAGCCCAATGGCGAAGGCCAGCGTAACGACGACAGCGGCAACCAGTTCAGCGGCCATTTCGTCGATGGCCAGTTGGAAGGCAACGGCACCTTCAACAGCGCCGACGGTGACATCTATGTCGGCCAGTTCAAGCAGAACCAACTCAACGGCAAGGGCCGCTACGAGAACGCCGATGGCGACGTGTGGATCGGCCAATTCAAGGAAGGCGCGCTCAGCGGCAAGGGCGAGTTGATCGGTGTGGATGGCAGCCACTACGTCGGCCAGTTCGCTGATTGGCGCTTTAGCGGCGAAGGTCGCCTCAACCTCACCGATGGCAGCTTCTATATCGGCGGTTTCGACGGCGACAACTATCAAGGCAAAGGTACCCTGGTCCTCACCGACGGCACCGTGCAGGCCGGTACCTGGGTCAATGGCATGCGCGTGCGTGACGCCGACGGCAAGCTGCTGCCCGACCCCCTGGAAATCGGCGTGCTGGCCCAAGGCCGCCTGCTGGATGCAGCCCTCGCCGCCGTGCCCGCCTCCACCCCCGCCGTGGAGCTGTACACCCTGGCCGTGGCTGGCGACGGTAAACAAAGCGTGTTCCTGCGCGAAGCCGATTACGTCAGCAATATGCTCGCCACCCGCTTCGGCGCACGCGGGCAGATTCGCCTGGTCAATCACCGCGACCACATCACCGATCGCCCCCTGGCCACCCGCGAAAGCTTGCGTCGCGCCGTGCAAACCCTGGCCGAGCGCACCGGCCCGGAAGACTTGGTGTTCATATACATGACCAGCCACGGTACCCACGAACACGAACTGGTGCTGGACCAGCCGCGCATGGAGCTGGCCGACCTGCCAGCCGATGAGCTGGCGGCCGTGCTGGCACCGCTGAAGAACCGCGACAAGATCGTGGTGATTTCGGCCTGCTACTCCGGCGGCTTCATCCCGGCCTTGAAGGATGAGCACACGCTGATCATGACCGCCTCCCGGGCCGACCGCGTGTCCTTCGGCTGCTCCGAGGAAGCCGACTTCACCTACTTCGGCGACGCCCTCTTCGCCCAAGCCCTCAACCAGACCGACGACTTGCAGCAAGCCTTCAAGCTGGCGCAACTGCATGTGGCCGAACGCGAACAGGCGGACAACTTCGAAGCCTCCGAACCGCAGATCTGGGCCCCCAAGGGTGTGATCGCCCACTGGCAATTATTACGCAAACAGCAGGCACGAAAGGCGCTGGAAAGCGTCTCAATGAATAGCAAGGATGCCAAAGGCAACTAAGCTGTAACGTGTAACAAGGGGGAAACACCATGTACCTGACGCCTCAGCATATCTTGCTCGCCGGAGCCACCGGCCTTACCGGCGAACACCTGCTCGACCGCCTGCTCAACGAACCCACCGTGACCCGCGTGCTTGCGCCCAGCCGCAAGCCGCTGGCCGAACACCCGCATTTGGAAAACCCGGTGGGCGACCCGGCGGTGCTCCTGCCACAACTGAGCGGCCGGGTGGATATCGCCTTCTGCTGCCTGGGCACCACCCTCAAACAAGCTGGTTCCGAAGCCGCCTTTCGCGCGGTTGACCTGGACATGGTCGTGGCCTTCGCCAAGCGTGCGCGGGAAATGGGCGCGCGGCACCTGATCGTGATCAGCGCGATTGGCGCCGACCCGAAATCCTCGGTGTTCTACAACCGCGTCAAGGGGGAAATGGAACAAGCCTTGAGGGCCCAGGACTGGCCACAGCTGACCATCGTGCGGCCTTCGTTGTTGCTGGGGGAACGCTTGCAACCGCGCTTGGCGGAGCAATTGGCCGGGCCGCTGTCGCGGTTGATTCCGGGCAAATACCACGGCATTGAAGTGTGCGAACTGGCCCGCGCCATGTGGCGCCTGGCGCTGGAAGAGCAGGATGGGGTGCGGGTGGTGGAGTCGGACGAGTTGCGCAAACTCGGCAAATAACCGGCCCCTTCCCACTGAAGGGCTTTTTCGTGGCGAGCGGGCTTGCCCCAGGGTTACAGGCCGCCCGTGGCGTTGAAACCAACGCCCAACACCGTCAACACCGACAGCGGCAACAACAAGGTATCGAGCAACGCACTCGCCGGCAGATCCACCCCAGGATAACCCGGCGCCTCGGCACCAAACCTGTCCTTGGCGCAGCAGCCACCATTCATCGCATACAAATCCAACCGCGTGCCGGCATACACCACCGGCGCACCCGGTTGCGCCGCGTCCAACGTACGCGCGGTGGCGCAGCCCGTCAGTTGCAGCGCCAGCAGGACCAGCAGCGCCTTATTCATCGCTGCTCAAATGGTGCTCGCCCCAACGTGGCAGCATGTCCTGGGGAATGTTCAGCAGGTTGAGAATGCGCGCCACCACAAAGTCCACCAGGTCATCGATGGTCTGCGGCTGGTGATAGAAACCCGGCGAGGCCGGCAGAATGGTCACGCCCATGTTCGACAACTTGAGCATGTGCTCCAGGTGAATGCTCGAATACGGCGCTTCTCGTGGCACCAGGATCAACTGGCGGCGCTCCTTCAAGGTCACGTCAGCAGCCCGTTCGATCAAGTTGTTGCAGGCCCCCGTGGCAATCGCCGACAAGGTGCCCGTGGAACACGGCACCACCACCATCGCCGCCGGCGCTCCTGAGCCGGACGCCACCGGCGACATCCAGTCCTCTTTGCCGTAGACCTTGATCTGCCCCGCCGCCGCACCGGTGTATTCGGTGAGGAAGGCCTGCATGGCCTGCACCTTGGGCGGCAGCGCCACGTCGGTCTCGGTGGCCATCACCAACTGCGCGGCCTTGGAGATCAGGAAATGCACTTCGCGGTCTTCACGCACCAGGCAATCGAGCAGACGCAAGCCATAGGGTGCGCCGGATGCACCGGTCATCGCCAGGGTGACGCGCTCCGGGCCGCTCATTTCAGCGCCTCGGCCAACTTGCCATGCAGGCCGCCAAAGCCGCCGTTGCTCATGACCACTACGTGAGTGCCGGGCTTGGCCTGGTGCTTGACGTGTTCGATGATGCCTTCGATGGAGTCGCAGACGCTGGACGGCACCGTGCACAGGGCGGCAATCGCCGGCAGGTCCCAGCCGAGATTGGCCGGTGCGTACCAGACCACCTGGTCGGCATCGTTGACGCTTTCCGGCAGGCCGTCGCGGTGCGCGCCAAGCTTCATGGAGTTGGAGCGCGGCTCGACAATCGCAATGATCGGCGCATCGCCAACGCGCTTGCGCAGGCCATCCAGGGTGGTGGCAATCGCCGTCGGGTGGTGGGCAAAGTCGTCGTAGATGGTAATCCCATTCACGTCGGCGACCTTTTCCATACGCCGTTTCACGCTCTTGAATGCACTCAGCGCGGCGATACCCATGGACGGCACTACGCCTACATGCCGCGCAGCCGCCAGGGTCACCAAAGCGTTGGCGACGTTGTGCTGGCCGGTCATGTCCCACTCGACGATGCCTTGGGCCTCGCCCTCGAACAGCACTTCAAAGCGGGAACCGTCTTCGCTGAGCAACTTGACCTGCCATTGCCCGCCCGCGCCGGTGGTTTGTACCGGGGTCCAGCAGCCCATCTCGATCACGCGCTGCAAGGCAGGCTCAGTGGTCGGGTGGATCACCAGGCCTTCGCTTGGAATGGTCCGCACCAAGTGGTGGAACTGGCGCTCGATGGCCGCCAGGTCGGGGAAGATGTCGGCGTGATCGAATTCCAGGTTGTTCAGGATTGCCGTGCGCGGACGGTAGTGAACGAACTTTGAGCGCTTGTCGAAGAAGGCGCTGTCGTATTCATCCGCCTCGATCACGAAGAACGGCGTGTCGCCCAAGCGCGCCGACACCGAGAAATTCTGCGGCACGCCGCCAATCAGGAAGCCCGGGCTCATGCCCGCATGCTCAAGCACCCAGGCCAGCATGCTGCTGGTGGTGGTCTTGCCGTGAGTGCCGGCGACAGCAAGTACCCAGCGGCCTTGCAGCACGTGGTCGGCCAGCCACTGCGGGCCAGACACATAAGGCAAACCTTTGTTGAGCACATATTCGACCGCTGGGTTGCCACGGGACATGGCGTTGCCGATCACCACCAGGTCAGGGACCGGGTCGAATTGCTCCGGGTCGTAGCCTTGGGTCAGCTCGATGCCCTGGGCCTCGAGTTGCGTGCTCATGGGCGGATAGACGTTGGCGTCGGAGCCGGTGACATGGTGGCCCAGCTCTTTGGCCAGCACCGCCATCGAGCCCATGAACGTGCCGCAGATACCGAGAATATGAATGTGCATAGTCGACCTCGTAAAACATCGAGGCAGGTTAGCGCAGGGGGGCGAAAATCGCACTCTTTAGCTGTCAGGAAGCGGCCCCGGAGGGCCGCCCGGGGACTCAGACGGTCGCCGTATCAGCTGTTGTTTCGACGGGTAACTCGGTGGCCTTGAGTACGATGAGTTTGCCGATGAACTTGTTCACCGCCTCAAAACGCTTGTCCAGGCTGTCCAGCCGGCTGCTGTCGGTACCGGTCGTTGCGCCGGAAGCTTCTTTGTAAGGTCGAAAGATCATGTCGTTTTCATCACCGATCATCTTGAGTTGATTTTCGGCGACGTCGTACAAGGCCTCAAGCGCGGCCAGTCGCTCACCCGGAGACTGTGAATCACGTTCAACCAATTTGAGGGCCGTCGCATCCGTCCCCTCCCGTATTGCCATGATGTTATTCGCCACGACCTCGATACGCAGTTCGGCCAGGGCCAATCGCGTGTCTACATTGGCATTCTGCGTCGAAATACTGCCCGTGGGCGTCGTCCCCTGAGTGCTGGGGGCCGGTTGGTGCACCGGTGGCAGTACCGGGGTCTGTGCGGCGTACTGGCCTTTGATCGCCTCTCCTGTCCAAGCGGACCCTGCGTAGGTTGCAATACTGAGTGGCGCACTGACGAGCCCATTGACACCCGCATTTACAAAGGCATCACGGGCCACCGTGCCGAGTTTGGGGGAAGTGGAAAACACACCGGCCTTGTGCAATCGATCCGCAACGATCAGGTTTTGCGTCACCTCGGCCAAGGTCTTGGGAGCAGCATGGGTCTGGGACGGAATCACATTGGCCACCGGCTGGCCAGTGATCTTTGGCAAAATACTCTTGAAGGCACTTCCCGCAGACCCCGTCGGCGGCGCTGGGCTTGCAGGCGGGGGATTGAGGCGTGGCCGTGAGCCTCCAACGCTGCTTCCCCGTGTCGGTGGTGATGGCGGACGCCGCCTGAACGGGTTGAAAAACAAGTCTCTCTTGCGACGACTGTGTACCTCTTGCCCGTTTTGGGCTTCATCACTGGGATAATTAATGGGCGGTGCCGTGGGCTCTTTTGATGACTCGGTGGACGGTTGTTCAGTTTGCATAGGTGTTGCCGGAGTCTGACCTGTTATACGCATAACCTTCACCCTGATAACTTCTGAAACGGATGGTTGTTGAGACAGGCAAGGCCAAATTGCACATTGGCCTTATCCTTTGCGTCTTGAAAAACCAACCACCAGTTCCAGAAAACCAATGCCGCGCAAACAAAGCCGACCCCTCGGACGGTGAGCGATAACCGTTACTTACACGCCGCAGTTAATAAGCGACCGGCAACTAACATTCCTGGCGCAATTGACGAGCGATTCCGTACTTGCGCAACTTTCTATATAACGTATTTCGACTGATGCCCAATAAAACCGCGGTCTGGCTCATGTGCCAGTGTTGCTGCGCCAAGGCGGCCAGCAACGCTCCACGTTCGGCGACATCAAGCGATGAATCAACCGATGGCATGACACTGTTTGCCTGTGCGGTCTGCGAACCACGAACACGGGCGGGCACGTCTTCAAGCCGAACAAGACCGTCCGTACATAGCGCGATCAGCGTGCGCAGCACCATGCGCATCTGACGCACATTGCCTGGCCAGGCAAACGCCAACAACACCCGGCGTGCAGCAGGATCCAGCGCGACCTGTTGCTCACCCGCCTCCTGGCCCAGCAGAAAATCCAGCAACTGGGATTTGTCCGCGCGATCACGCAGTGCCGGCAGGGAAATTTCCAGACCATTGAGCCGGTAGTACAAGTCTTCGCGAAAGGTGCCGTCCTGCACACGCGCCAGCAAATTGCGATGGGTGGCGCTGATAATTCGTACGTTTACCGCCTGGGGCTCACCGCCGAGCGGCACCACCAGCCGGTCCTCCAGCACTCTTAGCAGACGGGTTTGCAGCGCCAGGGGCATATCGCCGATTTCATCGAGAAACAGGGTGCCGCCATCGGCTTGCTGCAACTTGCCTTGCATGCCTTCTTTGCGCGCACCGGTAAAGCTGCCTCCCCGATAGCCGAACAATTCACTTTCGATCAGGCTTTCCGGGATGGCGGCACAGTTGAGTGCCACAAATGCCTTGTCGGCCCGCCGGCTGGCCTGATGCACGGCCTTGGCAAAGGCCTCTTTACCGGAACCGGTTTCGCCATTGATCAGCAACGGCACATCGCGCTCGAAAACCCGCAACGCCTTGCTGAAGTCCTGTTGCAGGGCCGGATCGCCCAGGCAGATGCCGGGCAGGCGCGGCCGTTCCACTACCGCAGGTTTGGCAACGGGTGTGGGAATACTGCGCACCTGACCGCGCAGCGCCGCGAACAAATGCCGGCCATCGCGGGTACGCAACGGCCAACTGGCGGTGGCATTGGCGCTGGCGCGGCCGAGCAACTGATCGAGGGTGCATTCGAAAAATGCCTCCACCGGCTGGCCCAGCAGGCCGCCACGTAACTGCCCCAACAGGTTCAGCGCACTTTGGTTCACCGCGCAGATGCGCCCGTCCCCATCGAACGCCAGCAATCCTTCACTGAACAACCCCACCGACTCAGCCTGCAGGTGAAAGCGCAGCAACCAGTGGTTTTCAAAGTGGCGCAAGAAATAGCAACTCTCGATCATCTTCGCCGACAGATTGACCAGCGCCATGGTGTGAAACTGGCTCTGACGCGACACCGCCTCGCGGGCCGAGGACACATCCAGCACAGCCAGCAGATCGCCATGGGGATCGAACACCGGGCTAGCCGAACAGGTCAGCCCGGTATGCCGGCCACGGAAGTGTTCATCACGATGAATGGTCAGGGATTGGCGCTCCACCAGGCAGGTGCCGATGCCGTTGGTGCCCTCGCACGCTTCGCTCCAGTCAGCGCCCAGCCAAAGCCCGGCGCGTTCGAAGATCTTGCGCTCGGACGGCGCGGTGACACAGTTGAGGATCACGCCTCGCGCATCGGTCAGCAGTACCGCATGCCCGGCGCCGGACAGCTGCTGGTGCAGGCTGTTCATCTCACTGCCGGCGATATGCAGCACCTGTTGCAGGCGCTCGCGGCTTTCCAGCAGGCGCCCGTGTTCAAGCACGGTGGGGGCAATGGTTTGCGCAGGGTCGAGGTGATAGTCCTCCAGGCAGCGCAGCCAGGAGCGGGCGATGGAGGGATCGCTGGATGGGTCGCGACCATGCGCCACGGTGAGGACTTGCTGGGCATGGCGACTGAAATGATCGTTGTGCATTTCTTATTATTCTCCCTGCGTGAGAACCCCCAGCATCCCCCAGCCATCCAGGCAATGCAATCCCGTGCCGACCCGCCGGTCACGGGCTGTACCGTTTACGGCACAAACTGTCACACAGGCTGTATCAACCCTGCCACAGCAACGCCTTGCAACAATGCCCAACCCCTTGATTTAGCTGGCTCACACAGCGGTGGCCCAACCTTTGCTCTACGCTTATCAAGCGCTCGTTGCGCTGCGCTCCCAATAAACATAAAAGCCAGGAGATACCCACCATGCGTTACGCACACCCCGGTACTGAAGGCGCCATCGTTTCGTTCAAGGCCAAGTACGGCAACTACATCGGTGGCGAGTTCGTTGCACCGGTCGATGGCAACTATTTCACCAACACTTCGCCGGTCAACGGCAAGGCAATTGCTGAATTCCCGCGTTCCACCGCCAAAGACATCGACAAAGCCCTGGACGCCGCCCACGCCGCCGCCGACGCCTGGGGCAAGACCTCGGCCCAGGACCGTTCGCTGGTCCTGTTGAAAATCGCCGACCGCATCGAACAGAACCTCGAACTGCTGGCCATCACCGAAACCTGGGACAACGGCAAGGCCGTGCGTGAAACCCTCAACGCCGACATCCCGCTGGCGGCCGACCACTTCCGCTACTTCGCCGGCTGCATTCGCGCCCAGGAAGGCACCAGCGCCGAGATCAACGAACACACCGCCTCCTACCACTTCCACGAACCGCTGGGCGTGGTTGGCCAGATCATCCCGTGGAACTTCCCGCTGCTGATGGCCGCGTGGAAACTCGCCCCGGCGCTGGCCGCCGGTAACTGTGTGGTGCTCAAGCCTGCCGAGCAAACCCCGCTGGGCATCAACGTGCTGCTGGAAGTGATCGGCGACCTGCTGCCACCGGGCGTGCTGAACGTGGTGCACGGTTTCGGCAAGGAAGCCGGCGAAGCCCTGGCGACCAGCAAGCGCATCGCCAAGATTGCCTTCACCGGCTCCACCCCGGTGGGTTCGCACATCATGCATGCGGCGGCCGAGAACATTATTCCGTCGACTGTTGAGCTGGGCGGCAAGTCGCCGAACATCTTCTTCGCCGACATCATGAAAGCCGAACCTTCGTTCATCGAAAAAGCAGCCGAAGGCCTGGTGCTGGCGTTCTTCAACCAGGGCGAAGTGTGCACCTGCCCTTCCCGTGCACTGGTGGAAGAATCGATCTACGACGACTTCATGAAAGTGGTGATGAAGAAGATCGAGTCGATCAAACGCGGCGACCCGCTGGATACCGACACCATGGTCGGCGCCCAGGCGTCCGAGCAGCAGTTCGACAAGATCCTGTCCTACCTGGAAATCGCCAAGGGCGAAGGCGCGCAGTTGCTGACCGGCGGCAAGGTCGAGAAGCTTAGCGGCGACATGGCCGGCGGCTATTACATCCAGCCGACCCTGCTCAAGGGCACCAACGAGATGCGTGTGTTCCAGGAAGAAATCTTCGGCCCGGTGGTGAGCATCACCACTTTCAAGGACGAAGCCGAAGCCCTGGCGATTGCCAACGACACCGAGTTCGGCCTGGGCGCCGGTGTGTGGACCCGCGACATCAACCGCGCCTACCGCATGGGCCGCGCGATCAAGGCGGGCCGCGTGTGGACCAACTGCTACCACCTGTACCCGGCCCATGCCGCGTTCGGTGGTTACAAGAAGTCCGGCGTTGGCCGTGAAACCCACAAGATGATGTTGGATCACTACCAGCAGACCAAGAACTTGCTGGTGAGCTACGACATTAATCCGCTGGGCTTCTTCTAATTACCCCCTCGCACATTTGAAATGCAATCAAATGTGGGAGGGGCTTATCTCCTCCCACATTTTGCGTTCGACACAAAGACGCCAAATTAAAAACAATAAGAATGAAAGGTACTTTCCCATGCCTAGCGAACCGACTGGATCTTCTGTCGACTTCGAAAAAGTCGACTCCCAATACTTCCAACAACGCGAACTGAAAAAAGGCGCCGCCGGCTGGGTACTGCTGGTCGGCCTTGGCGTCGCCTACGTGATCTCCGGCGACTACGCCGGCTGGAACTTCGGCCTGGCCCAAGGTGGCTGGGGCGGGATGTTCCTGGCCACATTGCTGATGGCCACCATGTACCTGTGCATGTGTTTTTCCCTGGCCGAGCTGTCTTCCATGATCCCCACCGCCGGCGGTGGCTACGGCTTCGCCCGCAGCGCCTTTGGTCCCTGGGGCGGGTTTCTCACCGGCACCGCGATCCTGATCGAATACGCCATCGCCCCCGCCGCCATCGCGGTGTTTATCGGCGCGTATTGCGAGTCGCTGTTCGGCATTGGCGGCTGGATGATTTACCTGGCGTTCTACATCATCTTTATCGGCATCCACATCTTGGGTGTCGGCGAAGCCTTGAAGCTGATGTTCGTGATTACCGCCGTGGCTGCGATTGCCCTGGGCGTGTTCCTGGTGTCGATGGTGCCGCACTTCAGTGTCGCCAACCTGCTGGACATCCCGGTGACCGAGGCCAAGGGTGCCAGCACCTTCCTGCCGTTCGGCTATGTGGGTGTGTGGGCGGCAATCCCCTATGCCATCTGGTTTTTCCTGGCCGTCGAGGGCGTGCCGCTGGCCGCCGAAGAAACCAAGAACCCCAAGCGCGACCTGCCGCGCGGCCTGATTGGCGCCATTGTGGTGCTGACCAGTTTTGCCCTGCTGATCCTGGTAATAGCACCGGGCGGCGCCGGCACGTACGCGTTGATCAAGTCCGGCAACCCGCTGGTGGAGGCGCTGGCCTTGTCCTATGGCGGCTCGACCTGGATGGGCAGCTTCGTCAATCTGGTAGGCCTGGCGGGCCTGATCGCCAGCTTTTTCTCGATCATCTACGCCTATTCGCGACAAATCTTCGCGCTGTCGCGTGCCGGCTACCTGCCACGCAAACTGTCCGAGACCAACAAAAGCAAGGCGCCCGTGCTGGCGTTGGTGATCCCCGGCATCATCGGCTTTGGCCTGTCGCTGACCGGCCAGGGTGACCTGCTGATCCTGGTGGCGGTGTTTGGCGCGACCATTTCCTACGTGCTGATGATGGCCGCGCACATCACCCTGCGCATCCGTCGCCCCAAAATGGACCGTCCGTACCGCACGCCGGGCGGCGTCTTCACCTCCGGCGTTGCCCTCGTGCTGGCCTGCGTGGCCGTGGTAGCGGGCTTTCTGGTGGATCCACGGGTGGTGATTGGCGCCGCGATCATCTATGGAGTATTAATTGCTTACTTTGCTTTCTACAGCCGGCATCACTTGGTAGCGGGCACGCCCGAAGAGGAATTCGCGGCGATCCAGGCCGCAGAGGCCGCCTTGCACTGATAGCCGTAAACCTCGACGCAGGCGCGTGCCTGCGTCGCCAAGGAGACACTGTATGGCAAGTTTTTCCCACGCGGTGGGTGCACAGACCTACCGCTTCGACAGCCTCAAGGACGTGATGGCCAAGGCCAGCCCCGCACGCTCCGGTGACTTTCTCGCCGGCGTCGCCGCACAGAACGACGGTGAACGCGTGGCGGCGCAGATGGCGTTGGCGAATATCCCGCTCAAACACTTCCTCGACGAAGTGCTGATCCCCTATGAAAGCGATGAAGTCACCCGACTGATCATCGACACCCACGATAAACAGGCGTTTAGCGTGGTCAGCCACCTGACCGTCGGCGGCTTGCGCGACTGGCTGCTCAGCGACGCGGCCGATGAACATTCCCTACGCGCCCTGGCGCCAGGGCTGACACCGGAAATGGCCGCCGCCGTGTCGAAGATCATGCGTGTGCAGGACCTGGTGCTGGTGGCGCAGAAGATCCGCGTGGTCACGCAGTTTCGCGGCACCCTGGGCCTGCGCGGGCGCTTGTCCACGCGGCTGCAGCCCAACCATCCTACAGATGAGCCGGCCGGCATCGCCGCGAGCATTCTCGATGGCCTGTTGTACGGCAACGGCGACGCCATGATCGGCATCAACCCGGCCACCGACAGCATCGCCTCGATCTGCGCCATGCTGGAGATGCTCGACGCGATCATCCAACGCTATGAAATCCCCACCCAGGCCTGCGTGCTGACCCACGTCACCACCTCCATCGAAGCGATCAACCGTGGCGTGCCGCTGGACCTGGTGTTCCAGTCGATTGCCGGCACCGAGGCGGCCAACGCCAGCTTCGGCATCAGCCTGAGTGTGCTGCAGGAAGGTTACGAAGCAGGCCTGAGCCTCAATCGCGGCACATTGGGCCAGAACCTGATGTACTTCGAAACCGGCCAGGGCAGTGCCCTGTCGGCCAACGCGCACTTTGGCGTCGACCAGCAAACCTGCGAAACCCGCGCCTACGCGGTGGCGCGACATTTCAAACCATTTTTGGTGAATACCGTCGTAGGCTTTATCGGCCCCGAGTACCTGTACAACGGCAAGCAGATCATCCGCGCCGGCCTCGAAGACCACTTCTGCGGCAAGCTGCTCGGCGTGCCGATGGGTTGCGACATCTGTTACACCAACCACGCCGAAGCCGACCAGGACGACATGGACACTCTGCTGACCCTGCTGGGTGTGGCCGGGATCAACTTCATCATGGGCATTCCCGGCTCCGACGACATCATGCTCAACTACCAGACCACCTCGTTCCACGACGCCTTGTACGCCCGCCAGACCCTGGGCTTGAAGCCAGCGCCGGAGTTTGAGCAGTGGCTGGCGAAAATGGGCATCTTTACGCAAGCCGACGGCAAGGTGCACTTCGGCAACAGCCTGCCACCGGCGTTTCGCCAAGCCTTGGCGCAATTGGGATGAAGGAGCCGCCTGTGCAACTCGACCTGCCTGACAACCCTTGGCTGGAACTGCGCCGCCTGACGCCAGCCCGAATAGCCCTGGGCCGCACCGGCACCAGCATCCCCACTAACGCGCAGCTGGATTTCCAGTTTGCCCACGCCCAGGCGCGGGATGCGGTGCACTTGCCCTTCGACCATGCGGGCCTGCGCGGTCAGTTGGCCGAACGCGGGCGTGACAGCCTGTTGCTGCACAGTGCTGCCACTGACCGTCACCTCTACCTGCAACGCCCGGACCTGGGGCGGCGCCTGAGCGATGAGTCAGCCCAGTTGCTGCGCGATCATGCATCGGCCAACCCCGGCGGCGTGGACTTGGCGGTGGTGGTCGCTGATGGCCTGTCGGCACTGGCGGTGCATAAACACACCTTGCCGTTTCTGACGCGCCTGGAAGAACAGAGCAGCGCAGACGGTTGGTCCTTGTCGCCGGTCATCCTGGTGGAACAGGGCCGCGTGGCGGTGGCGGATGAAGTGGGCCAGTTGCTCGGGGCCAAGATGACCGTCATTCTGATCGGCGAACGGCCCGGCCTCAGCTCGCCGGACAGCCTGGGCCTGTATTTCACCTACAACCCCAAGGTCGGCCTCACCGACGCCTACCGCAACTGCATCTCCAATGTGCGCCTGGAAGGCCTGAGCTACGGCATGGCCGCCCACCGCCTGCTTTACTTGATGCGAGAGGCGTGTCGCCGGCAGCTGTCGGGGGTCAGTCTCAAGGATGAGGCGCAGGTGCAGACCCTCGAGTCGGATGATCCGGACCTGATGAAAGGCAATTTCCTGCTCAGTTCACCGGATGACTGAACGCTGCACGATTGCGCTTTTTCACGCCATTAGGCAGCATCGAGTCACGGCCGCTTGTGTGGTCATCCCCCATTTGGAAGTTGAGGCCTGGCATGCGGATTACTCAAGCGACCCTGGAACACCTGGACCTGTTGACCCCGCTGTTCGTCAAATACCGTGAGTTCTACGGGGCGTTGCCGTTCCCGGATTCGTCGCGGGCCTTCCTGGAGAAGCGCCTGCGGCGCAAGGAGTCGGTGATCTACCTGGCCCTGGCGGATGATGATGACAAGAAGCTGCTGGGGTTTTGCCAGCTGTACCCGAGCTTTTCGTCGCTGTCGCTCAAGCGGGTGTGGATCCTCAATGACATCTATGTGGCTGAAGACGCCCGCCGGCAATTGGTGGCGGACAACCTGATGCGCACGGCGAAGAAAATGGCCAAGGAGACCCACGCGGTGCGACTGCGCGTGTCGACCAGCAGCGACAACGAAGTGGCGCAGAAGACCTATGAGTCCATTGGGTTTCGGGAAGACACGGAGTTCAAGAACTACGTGTTGCCGATCAGTGAGGATTGATCGCGGTAGCCCAAACACCTCAAATCTACTGTGGGAGGGGGCTTGCCCCCGATAGCAGTGTGCCAGTCAGCCAATTTTTAACTGGCACTGCCTCATCGGGGGCAAGCCCCCTCCCACATTTAGCCCTGCAGCACTTGCAAGCCCGAGTACCACGACATCCTTCGCTACAAAACCAACACGCTTTTCACCTTCCAATCCGTATAATGCGGACCTTTCAGGGTTGTAAGAAATGCGGCATACACTTGTAGCCTTATTACCCGAGCTTCCGCACAGGCCTGCTGAGCCGGGCCATTCACACAGGTGCCATCCATGGATTTCAACCCGCTCGACCTTATCCTGCATCTCGACGTCTACCTCGACCTGCTGGTAACCAATTACGGTCCGTGGATCTACGCCATTCTGTTCCTTGTCATCTTTTGCGAAACCGGCCTGGTGGTCATGCCGTTCCTGCCAGGCGATTCATTGCTGTTCATCGCCGGCGCAGTCGCTGCGGGTGGTGGCATGGACCCGGTGCTGTTGGCCGGCCTGCTGATGCTGGCGGCAATCCTCGGCGACAGCACCAACTATGTGATCGGGCGAACGGCCGGGGAGCGCTTGTTCAGCAACCCGAACTCGAAGATCTTCCGTCGCGACTACCTGCAAAAGACCCACGACTTCTACGACAAACATGGCGGCAAAACCGTGACCCTGGCGCGCTTCCTGCCGATCCTGCGCACGTTCGCGCCGTTCGTTGCCGGCATCGCGAAAATGCCCTACCCGCGCTTCTTCGGCTTCAGCGTATTCGGCACCATCCTCTGGGTCGGCGGCCTGGTAACCCTGGGCTATTTCTTCGGCAATGTGCCGTTCATCAAGAAAAATCTGTCGCTGCTGGTGGTGTTCATCATCCTGCTGTCGCTCGTGCCGATGATCATTGGGGTGTTCCGCAGCCGGTTTGGCCGCACATCCTCCGAAGCCAAGCCGCAGTAACCTGCGATGTGGTCCCTCAGCGCCTGGCGTCGCCGGCGCTTGCTGGCCAAACACCCGATTGCCGATGACACCTGGCAACGGGTGCGCCATCACCTGACCTTCCTCGACGGCATCAGCACCGAGCAGGACCAGTGGCTGCGCGAAGCCTGCGTGCTGTTCCTCGCCGAAAAACACCTGACCGCCCTGCCCGGCGTCGAATTGCATCAGGAACAACGCCTGCTGCTCGCCGCCCAGGCGCAATTGCCGCTGATGAACCTGGGCGACCTCGACTGGTACCAGGGCTTCCACGAAATCGTGCTGTACCCCGACGACTTCCTCAGCCCCCAGCGTCACCGCGACAGCAGCGGCGTCGAACACGAGTGGGACGGCGAACACAGCGGCGAAGCCTGGCAGCAAGGCCCGGTGATCCTCGCCTGGCCCGGCGTGTTGGCCAGCGGCCAGTGGGAAGGCTACAACCTGGTCATCCACGAACTGGCCCACAAGCTCGACATGCTCAACGGCGACGCCAACGGCCTGCCACCGCTGCACCATGACATGCGCGTGCAGGAGTGGGCCAGCGTGATGCAGAGCGCCTACGACGATCTCAATCGCCAACTCGATGCCAACCCGGACGCCGAAACCGAGATCGACCCCTACGCCGCCGAAAACCCCGCTGAATTCTTTGCCGTCACCAGCGAATATTTTTTCAGCGCCCCGGATTTGCTGGTCAGCAGTTATCCACAGGTGTACGCCCAACTCAGCCTCTTTTATCGCCAGGATCCCCTGGCCCGCCTCAGTCAACTGCAAGCCAGCGACCCGCGCTATCAGCCACAGGGCGAATGACCGTACGACGTCTGGCGCATGGCATCGGCGTCAGAATGTGCCTATAATCGCCGCCACTTTTAGGCCAATCCGGCCATGTTTCATGGCCAATTAACGGGGGCAACGCCCAATGAGCTACAGCAAGATTCCGGCTGGCAAAGACCTGCCGAACGACATCTACGTCGCCATCGAGATTCCGGCCAACCACGCGCCGATCAAATACGAAATCGACAAAGACAGCGACTGCCTGTTCGTTGACCGTTTCATGGCCACCCCGATGTTCTACCCGGCCAACTACGGTTTTATCCCCAACACGCTGGCTGACGACGGTGACCCCCTCGACGTGCTGGTGGTAACCCCTTACCCGGTGACCCCAGGCTCCGTTATCCGTGCGCGTCCAGTCGGCATCCTGAACATGACCGACGACGGCGGCGGCGACGCTAAAGTGATCGCGGTTCCACACGACAAGCTGTCCCAGCTGTACGTGGACGTGAAGGAATACACCGACCTGCCGCCACTGTTGCTGGAGCAGATCAAACACTTCTTCGAGAACTACAAAGACCTCGAAAAAGGCAAATGGGTGAAGATCGACGGTTGGGGCAACGCAGACGCCGCCCGCGCCGAGATCCTGAAGTCGGTTGCCGCCTACAAAGGCTGATACCCGCTCCTCATTGCCCCGGCAATTGAAAAAGCCCCGATTATTCGGGGCTTTTTTTGTGGGAAAAATTAAACGAAAAGTTCAATAATTTATAAATAACGTTTAATTCAAATCAAAATTCGAAGTATCAGGCTACAACTAAGTAAATCCCTACAAGCGCAACTCAACGCATGGTTTATTTGATCTGTAATTCCGCCCAGTAAACTCTGCGTTTATGAATACATCAGGTGATCGTTTAAAAGCGCTACTACAGGAAGTTCATCTTTCCGCCTCCGACTTCGCCAAGAACCGCGGTGTCACGCCCCAGCACGTGAACAACTGGTTCAAGCGCGGTGTACCCATGGGCCGACTCAACGAGATCGCAGAACTGCTGTGCGTCTCCAGCCGTTGGCTGCGCACCGGCGAAGGCCCCAAACACCCACCGGCCAACTTCCTGCTGGATGGCCCGAGCTCACGAAAAGGACTGCCCACCACCCGCGAAGGAAGCGGCAAATACCTCACAGGCCCCGCCTGCCTCCCGGAAAAAACCGACGTGGAGATCGATCTCCACCCTTCATTCACCTCCAACGAGCGCATCCGCCTCTCGCTGCACACCCTTCAGGCCCTGAGCGTAAACCCCGACCGCGCTTTGGGCGCCTACATGGTCGACAACAGCATGATCGACATCATCCAACAAGGCGCCACCCTCGCCATCGACCGAGGCCGCACGCAAATCATCGACGGCGAGATCTACGCGGTAGAACACGACGGCATGCTGCGCATCAAATACCTCTACAACAGGCCCGGCGGAGGTTTGCGCATGCGCAGTCACAATGCCGGCGAGCATCCCGACGAATACCTCACCTACGAACAACGCTTTGAGCAGAACTTCCAGATTGTGGGGTGGGTATTCTGGTGGTCCACCCTGAATAACCGCCGCCCGCCCGTGCCACTGGATGAGCATCTGTTGGACTGGGAAGGCTCTAAATCGGATCCGGAGGTGGGCAACTGAGGTGAATATGGGTATCATGCGCCGCACATTTGGCAGGGGGTGGCTTTACGCTATCCACCTTGCCTGGCGAAGCGGAGGAGTTCCCGCGGATGCCCCTACTATTCAGCCAGACGTGTTGTGGGCTGAGCGATTTGAAGGCTGGTGAGGTTTGTCAAAAACAAGCTGAGGCAGTCCCCGAGAAGCCGGCCACAAGCCGGCTTTTTAATGCCCGTGAAAATCCCAATTCAATTGTCCAACAAGCTGCTGGACAATTGAATGACCAAAAGCGGGCGGCTTACAGTCCGATTCGCCATCCTGTTCGCCATCTCCATCAAATACATCACCGCCCTCTGCGGCGCACCCAGCGGCTCCCCAAGCACCTTAGACGCAGCCACTATTGTCCCCTGTGAGTTGACGGTATTACCGGTTTCACCCGATTTATCCCCCACAGACCACCCATTAATCTGTGCCCATGTTGAACGCAACGCCCAACCAACCTGAACAAAAAAGGATTCAACCATGAGCACTGCAACCTACAACCGCTTGAACAAAGACGACGCCGTCGTCCTGCTGGTCGACCACCAGACCGGCCTGATTTCTCTGGTACAGGACTTCTCGCCCAACGAGTTCAAGAACAACGTGCTCGCCCTGGCTGACCTGGCCAAGTTCTTCAACCTGCCGACCATCCTCACCACCAGCTTCGAGCAAGGCCCCAATGGCCCGCTGGTGCCGGAACTGAAAGAGATGTTCCCGGACGCGCCCTACATCGCCCGCCCTGGTCAGATCAATGCGTGGGATAACGAAGACTTCGTCAAGGCGATCAAGGCCACTGGCCGTAAGCAGATCATCATTGCCGGCGTGGTCACCGATGTGTGCGTAGCGTTCCCGACCCTGTCGGCGCTGGCGGAAGGGTTTGAGGTGTTTGTGGTGACCGATGCGTCGGGCACGTTCAATACCACGGTGCAGCAGGCGGCGTGGAGCCGGATGACGCAAGCAGGTGCGCAGTTGATGAACTGGTTCTCGGTGGCGTGTGAGCTGCACCGCGACTGGCGCAACGATATCGAAGGCCTGGGGAATCTGTTGTCCCAGCGCATTCCCAACTATCGCAACTTGATGAATGGGTATGCGGCGTTGACGGCGCGTAAGGACTAATTCAACCGCTGCACACACTAAGCCTGCCTTGAAACGCAGGCTTTTTTGGTTAACTAGCAATGCGCCATTAGCACACTCGCCCTAATTGAGACGGCACCGCCTCACCACTAAAGTCCTTCGCTTATTTCGAGTCTCAAGGAAGGACGCTATTGAATACCTTAACCAAAATCGGGCGCTGCCTGGCACTGTTGCCCATTTTGCTGACCAGCACACCGTCGGTATTGGCCGATGAAGAAACACCGATCGGCGACTGGTCGATCATCTACGGCAGCGGTCGGGCCCATAAAAACGTGATGTATGTGGCCGATCGCACTTCGGTGGTGCCGTCGAACCACAACAAGGGCGCAAAACTGGTGGCCGTCACGGTGGTGTATGAAGAACCGGGCAAGCCCATGATCGATGTGTACAACATCGAAGTGCAGTGCTCCACGCGCAAGCTGCGCTTTCTTAACGGGCAGTCGGTTGCGCCATTTTCCTACACCCTTACGCACTTGAAGGTCTCCAACACGTGGCAGACGCCGAAGGAGTTCTGGCTCGACCGCACGCTCGCGTATGTCTGCGAACCGGGCAAGAGCAAGGACACCATCGCCATGGGCAAGATGACCCACCTGCAGATGATCCAGACCACCAAGGCCATGTTCCAGCAATTGGGGCCGACTCAGGAGAAGAGCCAGATGATCGATGACCTCGACGACATGCTGGGCAACAAGCGCTGAGCAACACTCACCTACAAGAAGGATTCACCATGCCTACATTGACAAGGCTGTTGCTGGCTGGGCTTTTGTTGCCCGCAGTGCTGTTTATCAACGGGTGCCACCTGATTGCACAATCGCGCTGGGAAGGCCGGGACGTGCAAGAGGCGTTGGATTTGTTCGGCAAGCCCGACTCGATGAAAAAGCAGAATGCGCCCAATGGCGACACGCAGGTGGTGATGACCTGGCACAAATCCTCTTCATGGACGACCACTGAAGCCGCCGGAACTTCAATGAATCACACCGGGAACGGGATGGTGTACACGGAGTATTACCAGCAGGTCGGACACAGTTCGGATTGCAAGCTGGAAGCCACGGTGGATAAGACGAAGAAGATCGTGCTGTTCAGGATTGAGGATGGCCGGATCCTGCATGGCAAATGCCTGAATGTGCCATTTGTGCCGGGGTATATTCCGCCGGGCTTTTGAGGCTATCAGTCGGTTTTAACCCGCCAGTTCCCGCTCGATCTGCTCGATGCTTGGCAGGCTGGTTCGCAGCTCTGCGGGCAACGACTCAACCAGTTGATATTCCGCTACACCAATCGGCCGATTGTTATCGCGCAACGCATACTCGGCGACGACTTCGTTCTTGCTCTTGCACAACAGCAGGCCGATGGTGGGCCCGTCTTGTGGATGTTTAAGCTGGGCATCGACGGCAGCCAGATAAAAGCTGAGTTTCCCCAGATGCTCGGGTTTGAACTTGCCGGCTTTCAGTTTGATGACCACGTAGCAGCGTAGCTTCACGTGATAGAACAGCAGGTCGACAAAGAACTCATCGCCTCCGACATCCAACAGTACTTGCTGGCCGACAAAGGCGAAACCGGCGCCCAGCTCCAACAAAAAGTCGGTGACGTGCTTGATCAAGGCGTTTTCTATGTCGCGCTCCTGCGCGTCCAGGGCCAGGCTGAGGAAGTCAAATCGGTAAGGGTCTTTCAGCGACTCACGCGCCAGGTCGGATTGCGGTTTGGGCAGGTGGGTCTCGAAGTTGCTGACCGCCTTGCCACTGCGCTCCAACAAGCGGTTTTCGATGTGCATCACCAGCGAGTTACGCGACCAGTTGTTCTCTATCGCCTGGGCTATGTACCAGCGGCGGGTTTCGGGGCCGGGGAGTTTGTCCAGTAATGCCAAATGGTGATACCAGGGCAATTGTGCAAGCACCTCTTGCACAAATTCAGCATCTGGCCACGCCTCGGCAAAAGCACGCATGTACTTGAGATTACGCGGCGAAAAACCCTTCATTCGGGGAAAGGCCGCACGCAGATCCTGGGCAAGTCGATCAATGACTTTGCTGTCCCAACCCTGCTCCGCCTGGCGGGTCAAAATGTCGTGGTCAATCTGCCAATAGAGCAACACCAATTCCCGATTCACCGCCAGTGTTGCGCGCTGTTGCGCCGCATGAATACGGCCTTTCAGGTCGGTCAGCCAGTCACTGTAGCCCGCTGGTGGTGCGGTCAAGCCGATACAGGGTTCGCTCATGCCATGTCACTCTGGAGTTTTGAGGCAGGCTAGTCAGGCGCATTGACGGTCACAAGGGGCGAAGGTCGTTCCAGGAAGGCCCCTTCAATAACCACAGAAACGTCCTGCTGGCCATTGCGGACTACTGACTTGACTCTCCCCTATACAGCAGCCTTTACCCTGGAACACCCTGTTCAGGACCTCCCCATGACCCCGCGTACCCTGGTGATCCTCGGCCATCCTTCCGCCTCCAGCTTTTGTTCAGCCCTGGCCGATACCTACATCCAGGCGGCAAAAACCGCCGGCCATGAAGTACGTGTCGTACGCTTGGGCGACCTGGCTTTCGACCCCGTCCTTCATCACGGTTACACCCAGATTCAGCCGCTGGAGCCCGACCTGCTCAGCGCGCAATCCGACATCCTCTGGGCCACTCACCTGACATTTGTTTTCCCGATCTGGTGGGGTGGCATCCCGGCGTTGATGAAGGGCTTTATCGACCGAATCTTCTTACCCGGTTTTGCCTTTAAATACCGAGCGGGCAGGGCTTTTCCTGACAAACTGCTCCACGGCCGAACGGCACATTTACTGGTGACCCTGGACACGCCGCCATGGTATTACCGTTGGTTCTATCGCATGCCGGGCATTCACCAGATGCGCAAGACCACGCTGGGGCTTTGTGGTGTCAAGACTGCAAAGACACTGCTGTTCGGGCCGGTGCTGGGCTCCACTGCGGCGCAGCGGGATACATGGCTGAAACAGGCCGGCGCTTTAACGGAAAAAAGGAGTTTTCATGTACATCGGCAAAGCCGCGCAGTTGTCGGGCACGACCATCAAGGCGATTCGTCACTATGAGGCGATCGGACTGCTGCCAGAACCGCGGCGTCAGGGCCAATACCGGGTCTATTCGGCGCAGAACGTTGAGCTGTTGATGTTTATCAAGTGCGCGCAGCAATTGGGGTTCAAGCTCAAGGAGTTGCAGGAGATTCTTGCAGGTCACGTAGGCGATGTATTGCCCTGGGAGCGGGCGGACCAGGCAATCGCAGACAAGAAGCAGGAACTAGCCCTGAAAATTGCCGCGCTACAGGAAATGCACGTGGGATTGCAGACATTTGAAGCACAGTTGAAAACATCACAAGAACAATGCTCGTCAATGGCGCAAAGATCCTGACCGGCGGTGAGCCGAATAAAATGGGTATACGGCTCATTTGATGAGCCGAATAGGGCGCTTATTCGGCTCACCGCCTGAACACCCTCCCCCGCTCATTTGCCCAGAATCCCCATGTCTGCTAGTGTCCCGCCGGTTTACCGTCTACCGGAATAGCCGCCATGGCCCGCAAAAAAGTTGCACTCGATTTCGAACAATCCCTCGCCGACCTGCAAACCCTGGTCGAGCGGCTGGAGAACGGCGAGTTGTCGCTGGAAGACTCGCTGACGGCGTTTGAGCAAGGCATCGGCCTGACCCGTGACTGCCAGAGCGCGCTGGCGCAGGCGGAGCAGAAGGTGCAGGTGTTGCTGGAACGTGACGGGGAGTTGGCCGAAGAACCTTTCGATGCGGAACAGCCCGAATGATCGACGCGTATCAGGCCAGTAGCCAAGCCCGGGTCAATGCGGCGTTGGAACCCTTGTTTGTTGCGCCAAGCCCCGAACTCAAGCGTCTTTATGAAGCCATGCGCTACAGCGTGATGAATGGCGGCAAGCGCGTGCGTCCGTTGCTGGCCTATGCAGCGTGCGAAGCCTTGGGCGCAGACGCCGAACAGGCCAACGGCGCGGCCTGTGCGGTGGAGTTGATCCACGCCTACTCCCTGGTGCATGACGATTTGCCGGCGATGGACGACGACGATTTGCGTCGCGGCCAGCCCACCACCCACAAAGCCTTCGATGAAGCCTGCGCGATCCTCGCCGGTGATGGCCTGCAAAGCCTGGCGTTCAGCGCACTGCTGGACCCGGCATTGAGCAGCGTGAATGCCGAGATCCGCTTGCGCATGGTCACCGCCCTGGCGATGGCGGCAGGCCCGGCCGGCATGGTCGGCGGCCAGGCCATCGACCTCGGCTCGGTCGGCCGGAAGCTTGATCAACAGGCGCTGGAATACATGCACCGCCACAAGACCGGTGCCCTGATCGAAGCTGCCGTACACCTGGGAGCACTTGCCAGCGGGCGGGCCGAAGCCGCTCAGTTGGCCGCGCTGAAGACCTACGCGCGGGCCATTGGCCTGGCATTCCAGGTGCAGGACGACATTCTCGACGTAGAAAGTGACACCGCCACCCTGGGCAAACGCCAGGGCGCCGATATCGCTCGGGACAAACCGACTTATCCTGCGCTGCTCGGGCTGCAAGCCGCCAAGGCCTATGCCCTGGAACTGCGCGACCAGGCCCTGGATGCCCTGCGACCTTTCGACGCGGCGGCCGAGCCACTGCGTGACCTGGCGCGGTATATCGTCGAACGTCGGCACTGATAACGGCGGCCTTTGCGGCCGCATATCGGCCAAGTTCGGCGCTCCGCGTGGGCAGTTTGCGATGCTTGAGGTAAACTGCCGCCTCTTCTATACCTATAACGATTCGCCTGATGCCCACGACGTTTCAAGAGATTCCCCGCAAGCGCCCGTCCACGCCCCTGCTCGACCGTGCTGTCACGCCGGCCGGCCTGCGTCGACTCGGTGAAGCCGAGCTGGAAACCCTGGCCGATGAGTTGCGCCTGGAATTGCTCTACACGGTCGGCCAGACCGGTGGGCATTTTGGTGCCGGCCTGGGCGTCATCGAGCTGACCATCGCCCTGCATTACGTGTTCGACACCCCGGACGACCGGCTGGTGTGGGACGTGGGCCATCAGGCGTACCCGCATAAAATCCTCACGGGCCGCCGCGAGCAAATGGGCACCCTGCGCCAGAAGGACGGCATTGCCGCCTTCCCGCGCCGCGCCGAGAGCGAGTACGACACCTTTGGCGTCGGCCACTCCAGCACCTCCATCAGTGCCGCGCTGGGCATGGCGATTGCCGCCCGCCTGCAAGGCAGCGACCGCAAGGCGATCGCGGTGATCGGTGATGGCGCGCTGACCGCTGGCATGGCGTTCGAAGCGCTCAACCATGCACCGGAAGTGGACGCCAATATGCTGGTGATCCTCAACGACAACGATATGTCGATCTCGCGCAACGTCGGTGGCCTGTCCAATTACCTGGCCAAGATCCTTTCCAGCCGCACGTACGCGAGCATGCGCGAAGGCAGCAAGAAGGTGCTCTCGCGCCTGCCCGGCGCGTGGGAAATTGCCCGGCGCACCGAAGAGTATGCCAAGGGCATGCTGGTGCCCGGCACGCTGTTCGAAGAGTTGGGCTGGAATTACATCGGCCCCATCGATGGCCACGACCTGCCGACCCTGATCGCCACGCTGCGCAACATGCGTGACCTCAAGGGCCCGCAGTTCCTGCATATCGTCACCAAGAAAGGCAAAGGCTTCGCCCCGGCGGAAGTCGACCCGATTGGCTATCACGCCATCACCAAGCTGGAACCCCTGGACGCTCCTGCCGCCGCGCCGAAAAAGGCCAGCGGGCCGAAGTACTCCGGTGTGTTCGGCGAATGGCTGTGCGACATGGCCGCCGCCGACCCGCGCCTGGTGGGCATTACCCCGGCGATGAAGGAAGGCTCCGACCTGGTGGCGTTCAGCGAGCGTTTCCCGCTGCGCTACTTCGACGTGGCAATTGCCGAGCAGCACGCGGTCACGTTTGCCGCCGGCATGGCCTGCGAAGGCGCCAAGCCAGTAGTGGCGATCTACTCCACGTTCCTGCAGCGTGGCTACGACCAGTTGGTGCATGACGTGGCAGTGCAGAACCTCGACGTACTGTTCGCCATCGACCGCGCCGGCCTGGTGGGCGAAGACGGCCCGACCCACGCCGGCAGCTTCGACCTGTCCTACCTGCGTTGCATCCCCGGCATGCTGGTGATGACGCCAAGTGATGAAAACGAACTGCGCAAGATGCTCAGCACCGGCCACCTGTATAACGGCCCGGCCGCCGTACGTTACCCGCGCGGCAATGGCCCGAATGCGGTGATCGAAAAGGACCTGGAGCCTATCGAGATCGGCAAGGGCATCGTGCGTCGCCAAGGCAGCAAGACCGCTTTCCTGGTGTTCGGCGTGCAATTGGCCGAAGCGCTGAAAGTCGCCGAGAAGATCGACGCCACCGTGGTCGACATGCGTTTCGTCAAACCATTGGACGAAGCCTTGGTACACGAGATTGCCGGCAACCATGAGCTGCTGGTGACCGTCGAAGAAAACGCAATAATGGGTGGCGCCGGTGCGGCGGTCAGCGAGTTCCTGGCGCGGGAGAATATCCTCAAGTCGGTGCTGCACCTGGGCTTGCCGGATGTGTATGTCGAACACGCCAAGCCGGCGCAGATGCTGGCCGAGTGTGGGTTGGATGAGGCCGGCATTGAGACATCGGTGCGCGAGCGCATGGCACTGCTGGGCCTGTAGAAACCGGATCAATATGTGGGAGGGGGCTTGCCCCCTTTCACATTTGATTTGCGGCACCTTCAAATGCCATGGACAGCCGATGAAACATCTTAGTCTCACCTTGCCCCTGTTACTGCTGACCGCCCCGGAACTACTCGCCGACACCCGCGACGACGCACTGAAACTTCCCAACGTGGTCATCAGCGCCAACCGCCAGGTCCAGGCGCGCAACGACAGCAGCGCCGCCAACACCGTGTTCACCCGCGACGACATCGACCGCCTGCAACCCACCAGCCTCACTGACCTGATCAGCCGCGTACCCGGCGTGCAGGTAGCGCCTACCGGTGGTCGCGGCAGCCTGCCGGGAATTTATATCCGTGGTACCAAATCCGCACAAAGCCTGGTGTTGGTGGACGGCCAGCGCATTGCCAATAGCACCTCCGGCGACAGCGGCTTGCAATACCTGAACGTCGACCAGATCGAACGGGTGGAAGTGCTGCGCGGTTCACGTTCGGTAATCTACGGCAGCGATGCGATTGGCGGGGTGATCCAGGTGTTTACCCGGCGCAATGCCGGGCAAGGCCTGCAACCGCGTCTGAAGCTCGGGTTTGGCAGCAACAAGACCTGGGAGCGCAGCCTCGGCCTGTCCGGTGGCGATGAATACACGCACTTCAACCTCGGCGCGAGCCTGGATGAGACCGCCGGCATCAACTCGACGCACACCTCATTCCCCAGCGATGGCGATCATGACGCCTACCGCAACCAGTCCCTCAGCCTGAACCTCAGCCATTCCTTCAGCGATGCGCTGGAGGCGGGGTTCAACCTGTTGGATAACCGCGGCAAGTCGGAGTACGACAACAGCTTTGGCCGCTACGACGTCGCCACCGGGCAAACGGTGGGGCAAAAGCCCTACACCGACTACACCGTGAGCAGCGCCAGCGGCTATGTCGACGCCACGCTCAACGAGCGCTGGCAATCGCGCCTGGAACTGGGCCATAGCGAGAACCGCGACACCAAGCGCGACACCCTCAGTGATGACTTCAGTGTGTTCAACACTTACCGCGACTCGGTCAACTGGCAGAACGACCTGACGCTGAATGAGCAGAACAGCCTGATTCTCGGCGGCGACTGGTACGAGGACCGCTTCCACGGCTCCACCACCCTCACCGAAAACAGTCGCTGGAACCGCGCAGCCTTTGTGCAGCATCGCTTCCATGGCGAATGGTTTTCCACCGAGCTGGGGCTGCGGCGTGACCAGAACCAGCAGTTTGGCGGGCAGAACAGCTGGAGCGGCACGCTCACGTTGCCAGTCAACCCGGACAACGACCTGCTGCTGAGCTACAGCGAGGGCTTCCGCGCCCCGACGTTCAATGACCTGTATTACCCGGACGAGTACGGCTTCAAGAACAGCAACCCAAACCTGAAGCCCGAAACCTCGAAAAGCTACGAACTGCAATGGCGTAGCCAACTCAGCGACACCAGCCGCCTGGAAGCTTCGCTGTACCGTACCGATATCCAGGATGCGATCGTGTTCGGCAGCGACGGCCCGCAAAACGTCAGTTCGGCGCGCATCAACGGCTTCGAAGCCGCGCTCAAGCAAGAGCTGTTCGGCTGGCAAGGCAGCCTGGGACTGGCACTGATTGATCCACGAGACCGCGATTCCGGACATACGCTGGCGCGTCGCGCCAGGCGCACCGTGAGCCTGGACCTGGATCGCCAATTCGACCAATTCGGCGTCGGCGCCAGCTGGCAAGCGGTCAGCAGCAGCTACGACGACGCGAAGAACCAGCAACCGTTGGCTGGCTATGGATTGCTCGGGCTGCGCGCCAGTTGGACGCTGAACCGTGAAGTCACGCTGAGCATGAAGCTCGATAACTTGCTGGACAAGGCCTACAGCCGGGCGCTGTATCAGTACCAAGGCCAGCAATATGGCTACCGGGAAGAAGGCCGGGCGCTGATGGTTGGCGTGACCTGGACGCCGGACCTCTAGCGGGACGCGATTACCTCACACAATCGGGCTACGGCTTCCAGCATCTGCCCGCTGGGCCGCTCCAGGCCTTTATCCGGCACCAGTCGCACCCGCTCAGCCATCGTCGGCCAGACCTTCCAGGCCTCCTTCTGCGCCTGGTCGCCCACCAGAATCATCTCGGGATCACGCTGCAACACCGATTCAATGCTCACCTGCGGGGCCGGCAGCTTGAGGTCATCAAACACATTGCGCGCGCCGCATACCTTTAACGCATCGCTGATGATCTGCCCGCCACCCACGGTGTACAGCGGCTTATTCCATACCTGGTAAAACACGCGCAATGGCTCGGCGCGCTGATAGCGCTGTCGCAGCTCGGCCAGGCGTTGGCGCAACTGCGCGGCCAACTGTCGACCCGCGTCAGCGCGGCCCAATTGCTCGGCAATGGCCTGGACCTGGGTGGTGAGCTGTTCAAGGCTATGGGGTTCGGCGACGTACACCGGGATATTCAGGCGCTGCAATTGCTCGCGCTGGGCCGGGCCGACGCTGCCGGGCCAGAGCAGGATCAGGTCGGGCTTGAGGCTGAGCAGGCGCTCCATGTCCAACTGACCGTAATGCCCCACTGACGGCACCTGCGCCAAGGCCGCCGGGCGTTCGCCGCCGTCGAGCACGCCCACCAGCACATCGGCTGCGCCCAGTTCGACCACGATTTCAGACAGGGACGGCGCCAGGCTCACCACTCGCTCGGCCGCCAGCGCCTGGGCACTGAATACCAGCAACACGGCCAGCCAGTGGCGAATCATCCCAGTTGACGGGGAATGCGGTAGAGGTAGAACAGCACCACGGTCGACAGCGCCAACAGAAACAGTGGCACCGCTTCCAACCCGACGAAGACCGACAACGCACCGACCCAGGCCGGTACGGCGGCAACCAGCAACGCCGTGCGCCGACGCGCCGCCAGGGTGATCCAGGCAGCCGGTTCTTCGGGGGTATCGAGGGCTTTGGAGGTGGCAATCAACGCGTGTTTATAGCCGTTGAAGTAGCGCAGGCTGAGGAACATCGAGGCCACGCCGGCAATGAAGAACGGCATGGCCAGCACCGGCAGCAGGGATTCGGCCTGGCCGAACACCAGGTTGAGCACCAACAGGGGGAGCAGCGCCAGGGCCAGGTACTGCCACCAATTGAAGGACAGTCGCCGTTTCACCTGGCCTCGGGTCACGCGCGGTCGACCTCGCCCTGGTGCTCGTTGCCCATCATATGGTCAAGCTTGCTGGCCTTGGTGGCCAGGTAGAGTTTGTTGTGCGGGTTGTGCCCGGTGTGCAGCGGCACACGCTCGGCCACAGTGATGCCCATCTCGGTCAAGGCTTTGACCTTGCGCGGGTTATTGGTCATCAGGCGCAGGGATTTGACGCCCAGGTGCTCGAGCATCGGCAGGCAGATCGCGTAGTCACGCTGATCGGCGGCAAAGCCCAGGCGCTCGTTGGCCTCGACGGTATCGGCGCCGCCATCTTGCAGCTCGTAGGCGCGGATCTTGTTCATCAGGCCAATGCCACGGCCTTCCTGGCGCAAGTACAACAGCACACCTCGGCCTTCACGGGCGATCGCGCGCATGGCGGCCTCCAGTTGCGAACCACAGTCGCAACGCTGGCTGAACAACGCATCACCGGTCAGGCATTCGGAGTGCACCCGGCCAAGCACCGGTGCGCCATCGGCGATATCGCCCAGGCTGAGCACGACGTGCTCGCGCCCGGTGGCTTCTTCGAGAAAGCCGTTCATGGTGAACGTGGCAAAAGGGGTAGGCAGCTTGGAAGCGGCGACGAAAACGACGGGCACCGTGTGCTCCTGATTTCAGTTTTTACAGAGGCGGCCATTGTAACAGCAGGTTCCTACAGACGCTTAAGCTGAATTATCGCTGATAAAGATCAATAGGTTCGATTGGCCTTCGACCTGGTTCTATGCACGTCAGAACGGATAGGGTTGTTTCCAGCGCTCGAATATCGGCTTTAACTCACCGCTTTTCACCAGGGCCGCCATGCGCTGGTCAAAGACAGCCATCAAGCCCCGGCCCTGCTCGTTATCGGCAAACCCGATGTACAACGGCAGTTCGGCAATCGGCGTCAGCGTGAACTTCGAGGGATCATCCGCCTGACTGAGCACGTACTTGGCCTCGGCCAACGCATCAATGTAGAAGTCCGCACGGCCATGTAGCAGCATTGCCAAAATGCCATCGCGACGCTCGACCTGGTTGAAACGGCGCACATTGGGCAAGTACTCCTCGTACTTGTAGCCGCGCACCCAGGCCAGGCGGTAGTTACCCAGCGTGGCGATGGTGGGCGTCGGTGTGCTGGCCAGCCCCAGGGCGTAGATGTGGTCGGAATCGAAGTTCCAGTGGGGGTACAACACACCTTCGGCTTCATCGCGGTAGGAACCGACCCAACCATCCACCTCGCCGCGCTGGGCCAGGCCGACCGAGCGCGTGTAGGGCACGGAACGGGTCTGCAAGTTGATGCCGGCCGGCTCGAAGACCTGACGCAGTACGTCCCAGGCCAGGCCCGTGCCGTCTTTGTTGGTGTAGTCGCTCCATTCCTCACTCGCCAGCATGACCTTGCCGGGCACCTCCTGCGCCTGGACCACCGCTGTGAAGACACACAGTACGATCAGCAGCCAACGGCGCACATCCATGGTGACGACCTCCTACAGGGCCTTGCATGCGTGATAACGCTACACAGGGTAGCGCAGCTTGCCGATTCAGGGTGTCTCGCGAAAATGCTGATAACCACGGATGGCCGGGGTGATGTCCTGCCCGCTGCCATCGAGCAACGTGACGCCCTGCCCCGCTTCGACCCGGCCGATCACATGGATCGGCCAGCCATCGGCCAGCAACGGTGCCAGTTCGACAGGTGGCAGGGTGAACGCCAGCACATAGTCGTCGCCCCCACTCAGGGCTGCCACGCGCGCGTCATCATCGCCGACAAACGCCAACAGTGCCTGGGACATTGGCAACCGCTCGCGTTCGATCAACAGGCTGACCTTTGACGCCATCGCGATATGCCCGCAATCGGCCAGGAGCCCGTCGGAAATATCCATCGCAGACGTAGCCTTGCCACGCAGCGCCAGACCCAGGGCCAACTGCGGTTGCGGCGACCAGTAATGAGCGAGCAAGGGCTCGGCGATGGCTGCGTCGGCGCTGCGCTGGCCCAATACCAACGGCAAGGCGCCGGCGGCATTGCCCAGCTCGCCGCCGACACACAGCAGGTCACCCGGCTGCGCACCGCTGCGGGTCAAGGCTTGCCCGGCCGGCACGCGACCGAACACGGTCAGCGTCAAACTCAGGGGGCCACGGGTGGTATCGCCGCCCACCAGACCCACACCACAGTTTTGCGCCATGAGGTTCAACCCCTGGGCATAGCGTTGCAGCCAATCGGCATCGACGGTTGGTGTGGTCAGGGCAAGGGTAAATGCGAGGGGGGTGGCGCCCATGGCCGCCAGGTCGCTCACCGCCACGGCCAACGAGCGCTGGCCCAGCAGGAACGGGTCACAAGGGTCGGCAAAATGCACCCCGGCGACCAAAGTATCGGTGGAGATTGCCAACTGCTCCCCAGCGGGAAGTGCCAGCAAGGCGCAGTCATCGCCGATACCCAGGGCAATGCCTTCGCCGCCCTGCGCACAAGGCGCGGCGGCGAAGTAGTTGCGGATCAGCTCAAACTCGCCCATTCAGGTTTCAAGCGCGATTCAGCGCTTGTACGCCTTCACTTCGGCTTCACGCAGGCGCGGGGCCAGTTTGTCGAGCACGCCGTTGACGAACTTGTGGCCGTCGGTCGAACCGTAGACTTTCGCCAGTTCGATACCTTCGTTGATCACCACGCGGTACGGCACGTCGACGCGATACAGCAGCTCCCAAGCCGACAGGCGCATCACGCACAGCTCAACCGGGTCCAGCTCTTCGATGGTCAGGTCCAGGCAAGGCGCCAGGGCGGTGTCGATCTCGGTCAGGTGCGCGTGCACACCGTGCAAGATGTCGTGGAAATACGGCAGGTCGGCAAAGGTGAAATCGTTGTCGACGCGAAACTGTGCTTCGATCTCGTTCAACGACGCGCCCGCCAGGTGACGCTGATACAGCGCCTGGGTCGCCAACTGACGAGCAGCGCGACGCTTCTCGTTCTTCGAAGGCTTGCCAGCATCGGCTGGACGTGGCTCGCGCGGGTTGAAGTTGTCGCTCTCGTCGGAAATCACTTGGCCTCCAACTGCGACAGCAGGCTGACCATTTCCAGGGCGGACAGGGCAGCTTCAGCGCCTTTGTTGCCGGCCTTGGTGCCGGAACGCTCGATGGCTTGCTCGATGGAATCCACGGTCAGCACGCCGAACGCAACCGGTACGCCGAACTCCATGGACACCTGGGCCAGGCCCTTGGTGCATTCGCCAGCCACGTATTCGAAGTGCGGCGTGCCGCCACGAATGACCGCGCCCAAGGCGATGATCGCCGCGTATTCACCCTGTTGAGCAACTTTCTGCGCAACCAGTGGAATTTCGAAGGCGCCAGGGGCACGGATGATGGTGATGTCGCTTTCGCTCACACCGTGGCGAACCAGGGCGTCAACGGCACCGCTTACCAGGCTTTCAACCACGAAGCTGTTGAAGCGGCCAACCACCAGGGCATAGCGGCCTTTGGGGGCGATGAAGGTACCTTCGATGGTCTTCAGGGTCATTCGACAAATCTCTTAAAGAGCCGGGACGCGTGTATGACGCGTCCCTTAGTGATATTTGAACCGCGAACAAGGGGCGAAAATCGCCGGCCTTTATTCGGAGGGCACGTATTCTACTACTTCCAGGTCGAAACCGGATATCGCATTAAATTTCATCGGTGCGCTCATCAGGCGCATTTTGCGCACGCCCAGGTCACGCAGGATCTGCGAACCGGCCCCGACGATGCTGTAGGTGGTCGGTTTTTTCACCGGCGTGTGGTCCGCCGTTTCGCGGATATGCGCCAGCAGCACATCGCCATCCAGCGGGTGACCGAGCAGCAGCACCACACCGCTGCCGGCCTCGGAGACCGCAGCCATGGCAGCGCGCAGGCTCCAGCGACCCGGTTGCTTGACCATCAGCAGGTCGCGCAATGGGTCCATGTTGTGCACACGCACCAGGGTCGGCTCTTCGGCGCAAATGGTGCCCAGGGTCAACGCCATGTGCACGTCGCCTTCCACGGAATCACGGTAGGTCACCAAATTGAATTGGCCCAGTTCGCTGTCCAGTGGCTGCTCGGCAATCCGCTGAACGGTACGTTCGTGGATCATGCGGTAGTGAATCAGGTCGGCAATGGTGCCCACCTTGATGTTGTGTTCGGCGGCAAAGGCTTCGAGTTCAGCACGACGGGCCATGGTGCCGTCGTCGTTCATCACTTCGCAGATCACGCCGCAGGGCTCGAAACCGGCCATGCGCGCCAGGTCGCAGGCGGCTTCGGTGTGGCCGGCACGGGCCAGGGTGCCACCCGGCTGGGCCATCAGCGGGAAGATGTGGCCGGGGCTGACGATGTCTTCGGCCTTGGCGTCCTTGGCAGCAGCGGCTTGCACGGTGCGGGCGCGGTCGGCGGCGGAAATGCCGGTGGTGACGCCGGTAGTGGCCTCGATCGATACAGTGAACTTGGTGCCAAAACCCGAGCCATTGCGCGGCGCCATCAGCGGCAACTTGAGCAACTCGCAGCGCTCGCGGCTCATGGGCATGCAGATCAGCCCGCGGGCGTACTTGGCCATGAAGTTGATGTGCTCAGGCTTGCAGGCCTCGGCGGCCATGATGATGTCGCCTTCGTTCTCGCGGTCTTCGTCATCCATCAGGATGACCATCTTGCCTTGGCGGATGTCTTCAACCAGTTCTTCGATGCTATTGAGCGCCACGCGGCACCCCCTTGGTCAGGATTTCAGGTAGCCGTTAGCGGCCAGAAAACTTTCGGTGATGTTCCCGGTTGCAGGCTCTGCGGCCTTTTCGCCCAACAACAGGCGCTCCAGGTAACGGGCAAGCAAGTCCACTTCCAGGTTCACCCGGCGACCTGGCTGGTAAGACGCCATGATGGTTTCGCTGAGGGTGTGGGGAATGATGGTCAGTTCAAATTCGGCGCCGTTCACGGCGTTCACGGTGAGGCTGGTGCCATCGACGGTGATCGAGCCTTTGTGGGCGATGTACTTGGCCAGCTCTTTGGGCGCGCGGATGCGGAATTCCACGGCACGCGCGTTTTCGCTGCGCGCTACCACTTCGCCGACGCCGTCGACGTGGCCGCTGACCAGGTGACCGCCGAGGCGGGTGGTCGGGGTCAGGGCTTTTTCCAGGTTCACCGGGCTGCCGGCCTTGAGGTCGTTCATCGCGGTGCAGTCCAGGGTTTCCCGGCTGACATCGGCGGCAAAGCCGTTGCCCGGCAGGTCGATGACGGTGAGGCACACGCCGCTGACGGCGATGCTGTCGCCCAGCTTGACGTCGCCCAGGTCCAGCTTGCCGGTTTCAACCAGCAGGCGCACGTCGCCGCCTTTGGGGGTCATGGCGCGGATGCTGCCGATGGATTCGATAATGCCGGTGAACATGGCCTTCTCCTGGAAAACGGGACGGGCACTTGAGCGCCCGGTCAGAATTATACGCTCGCGGGTGGAAGCGGGATGGCAGTGACTCGCCAGTCGTCGCCTACAGCGCGCATTTCAGTGATCTTGAGTTGGGGGGCATCGGCCAGTTTCTCAAGCGGCCAGTCCAGCAAAGGCCGGGCAGCGGAGCCCAGGAACTTGCCGGCGACGAATATCACGTACTCATCCACCAGGCCTTGCTGGGCAAAGGCGCCCGCCAGGCTTGGGCCTGCCTCCACCAACACTTCGTTGACGCCACGGGCGGCCAAGGCGACCAGCGCCGAACGCAGGTCGACCTGGCCGTCAACGCCGGGCACCACCAGGCACTCGGGGCCACGGGGAAACTGGTTTTCCGGGGTCACACAGGTGATGACCAGCGCCGGCCCGGCCTTGAAGAACGGTGCGTTGAGCGGCACGCGCAAACGGCCATCGATCAGCACGCGCAACGGCGGGCGCGACATGGCCAGCGCAGTGGTGGCTTCGTCCAGGCCGAGTTCGGCGGCGCGCACGGTCAGGCGGGCGCCGTCGGCCAACACCGTGTCGGCGCCGGTCAGCACCACACTGGCCTCGGCACGCAGGCGCTGCACGGCAGCGCGGGCCGCAGGGCCGGTGATCCATTGGCTTTCGCCGCTGGCCATGGCAGTGCGGCCGTCCAGGCTCATCGCCAGCTTGACCCGCACGAAGGGCAGGCCGTGCTCCATGCGCTTGAGGAATCCCGGATTCAACGCGCGGGCCTGGGCTTCCAGCACGCCACTCAAGACCTCGATCCCGGCTTGCGCCAGACGCTGCATGCCGCGCCCGGCCACTTCGGGGTTAGGGTCCTGCATGCCGGCCACGACACGGGCGACACCGGCCGTGACCAGGGCATCGGCGCAGGGCGGTGTGCGCCCATGGTGGCTGCACGGCTCGAGGGTTACGTACACCGTGGCGCCACGGGCCTTGTCACCAGCGGCACGCAGGGCGTTGGGTTCGGCATGGGGCTCGCCGGTGCGCTCATGCCAGCCTTCGCCGACAACCTGCCCATCGCGCACGATCACACAACCTACACGCGGGTTGGGATGGGTGGTGTACAAGCCTTTGCGCGCGAGTTCCAAGGCGCGGGCCATGTAATGGGCGTCGAGCACCGCTTGTTCGGCAGACGGTGGGTTCATTCTTTGGCAGGCTCCCGGGCCAGGCGGTCGATCTCTTCGCGGAACTCATTGAGGTCCTGGAAGCGTCGATACACCGAGGCGAAACGGATGTAGGCGACTTCGTCGAGCTTTTGCAGCTCGCCCATCACCAACTCTCCTACCACCAGGCTCTTGACCTCGCGCTCGCCAGTGGCACGCAGCTTGTGCTTGATATGCACCAGCGCCGCCTCCAGCCGCTCGACGCTCACCGGGCGTTTTTCCAGGGCGCGCTGCATACCGGCGCGCAGTTTTTCTTCGTCGAAAGGCTGGCGGCTGCCGTCGGATTTGATCAGGCGCGGCAATACCAGTTCGGCGGTTTCGAAGGTGGTGAAACGTTCACCGCAGGCCAGGCATTCGCGCCGGCGACGCACTTGATCGCCCTCGGCGACCAGACGCGAGTCAATGACCTTGGTGTCGTTGGCACCGCAGAAGGGACAGTGCATGGTAGGCAGGCAACAAATAAAGGGAGGGCCATGGTAGCGCATCCCCGTGGCAAGACAAGCCATAGCCTTTACGGTATATAGGCTGACTATTATGTTTCATATTTTTTAAGCCACGGATTTTGTCCTTTCTGGAGCCGTACATGCAGTTACGACCACTTGTTTTGCTCACCCTGTTCAGTTTCCTGGTCGCCTGCAGCAGCGAAGCCCCCAAACCGACCACGCCTCAACCGACGCCCGCGCAAGAGAAAAAAGTCCCAGGCATTGAAGAACTCGGCCCCCTGCCCGCCTATCAGCGTGAAATCAGCGGCAGCCTGACCAACATTCCGGCCGGTGCCGAAGTGGAGATGGCGCTGTTGGTGATCGACGACCGCTCGCGCCCGCAACAATTGCTGGCCAGCAGCGTGCTGACCGGCAACGGCAAGCCCCTGGCCTTCCGCCTGCGCTTCAACCCCGAGGCCTTCCCGGCCGGTGCACGGGTTGAATTGCGTGGCCGCGCCAGCCAGTCCGGCCAGTTGATCCTGCACCTGCCCGCCGTGCGCATCACCCAGGCGATCACCCAGACCACCGGCCCCCTGCAACTCGTCAAGGCCCCATGACACCACCGCTTGGCCTGCAAGCCGCCCTCAGCGAACTGATCGGCGACGCGCAATTGGCGCCCTGCCCGCTGCCGGGCACTGGGTTGTCGTTGTGGCTGCTGGATGCGGACAACATGGACCGCGCCTTCAGCCCCGAAGAAACCCGGCGCATCCTGCATGAACCGCCCTACTGGAGTTTTTGCTGGGCCAGTGGCTTGGCCTTGGCGCGCTATCTGGCGGCGAACCCTGAATGGGTCGCCGGTAAACGTGTGCTGGACTTTGGCGCCGGCTCCGGTGTCGCAGGGATTGCCGCCGTCAAGGCGGGCGCCCTGGAAGTGGTGGCCTGCGACCTGGACCCACTGGCGCTGGCGTCCTGCCGGGCGAATGCCGAACTCAATGGCGTAGAGCTGGGTTATTCGGCGGATTTCTTCGCCGAAGCCGATCGCTTCGACCTGATCCTGGTGGCCGACGTGCTCTACGACCGCGCGAACCTGCCGCTGCTGGATCAGTTCCTGACCCGTGGCCGCGAAGCGCTGGTGGCGGATTCGCGGGTGCGCGACTTCCAGCACCCGGATTATCAGCGCCTGGGCATCCTCGATGCCCTGACCCTGCCGGACCTGGCCGAGCCTTGGGAGTTTCGCAAGGTGAGCCTGTACCATTCACGGCGTTAACACGGTAGGCCGGTGTGCCTTTGCACGTGGGACCTAAGGATAAGTCTCAACTGGTGAAGAAGTGCCTCGGATGTCTTTGCTATAGACACACACAAGGCCAGGCCGGGGCTCAAGTTTAACGACAGAAGTGCCTTGCCCCTCTTTAAATTCCACCTCTGTATAGCCATCCTGAGTCGTGCAATCCACTTGCGCGGGCTGACCGTACTTCATAAAGAATTGATTACGCGAAGGCGGGGCACGACGAAACTCAGCATATCTACCAAACCAATTGCTCCGAAATCGCACCAAAGGTTCAACGTTCTTATCAGCAGCCTTCAACTCAACCACTGCATTCAGCGCATTTCTCATCACCCCGGGAAAAGGCAAGCTTTCTCGACTATCCACACCAATAACACACAGTGTATGGATGCCCACCTGCGGCCCAATCTCATCATTAATATAAGCGTTAGCACTGTCTATTATGTCGCTATAACCATGCACCACCTCACACGTCCTCGGCCGCCTGGTCACCTTGTAGCGATAAAACGGTTTATCAAGGGTGAATCGCATATTCCATTTTGGATAGACGGCAGGCGAGCCCGTAGTTAAATCTTCAGGAAGATAATATTGCTGTTGGCGCGCTACATCGCCAACAATCGAATAAGCGGGAAACAATACACATCGCGCCGGGTCTTCGGAAAATACACCGTCAACAAAGCAACGGTCGATCCTGTCCGTCGAAATCCCGTAATTGGTTATCTCCGTGTAAAATTTTCCATCCTTGATCTGGCAGGGCATGTGTATACCACACTGATACGCCCCGTAATCATACTCCGTGTTTAACAGCCCTACTATTTTATTGGTAGAGCGCTCAATAATCGGGCTGCCAGAACTGCCAGGCCCGATACCTTTACACTTATTTTTCATGGTATGGCGCCATACCCAAACACCCTCAACCACTTCTGGTGAGCTTTCCAACTGGCAAGCGGCCACCTGCAGGGGGTCAATGCCTTTACTGCCAACCACCAGAATATCCGTGCCTTCATCAGGACGCTGCCCAAATAAAAGAGGTTGAACACCGTCTTCAATCACCGAGGCAAGGCTTGCCTGCAACTCCAGAATGGCCAGATCCACACCGCGCATGCTGCTCCAATTGACTTTCTTGAACGGGTAGGCTTTCGCGGTACTTTCTTGACCTGTAAAAAATTTGAACTGTATGGTCCCCTCAAAGTCGGTATTTCTTAGAATCTCGCCCCCGTCCCAACTGACGCAGTGCCCATTCGTCAAAACATAAGCAGGACCTTTGGCGACTCCATCAACTCTAGTATCCAGCAGCGTCCCAACACATCGGGTGGGACTTTGAATTCGCCCAACACCGCTCCAATAGTCATAGAGCCCATCTTGATTATTCAGTACTCTGCCGGGCGCAAAATTCTCGACTCCTCTGCCAATATCAATTTCAGCGTTGACAGGCTGCGATATATAACTGAGCCCCACAAAAACAAATGCAGATATTTTAGTAAACATAAACACTAACTCATTAACCGACGAAGCCTTATAGAACCGCAAACATTCCCGAGCATCGTGGTAAATAGTTAATTTTTTTACGCACCTAAATCCTATGTCTACATTGTGAAATTTTTACGTAATTTCATAACACAGACAGTTATCCTGAGGGCCCGACTCCATGTCAAAACAACAAAGGGTATCGGCGCCCCCCAGACAAATCAGCCCACTGTAGATTCTTGCGCTTTCAGCCAACCGCGCCAGCCCTTATAGTTGCCCCCATTCCCGCTTTATTCGAGACGACCCATGAGTGAGCCCACGCCGTATATCTTCGATGTCACCACTGCCACCTTCGACCAGGCGGTGATCGAGAATTCGTTCCACAAGCCCGTACTGGTGGATTTCTGGGCCGAGTGGTGTGCGCCGTGCAAGGCGCTGATGCCGTTGCTGGCACAGATCGCCGAGAGTTATCAGGGCGAACTGCTGCTGGCCAAGGTCGATTGCGAGGCCGAGCAGGATATCGTTGCGCGCTTTGGTATTCGCAGCCTGCCGACCGTGGTGTTGTTCAAGGATGGCCAGCCGGTGGACGGGTTTGCCGGGGCGCAGCCGGAATCGGCGGTGCGGGCGATGCTGGAGCCGCATGTGCAGATGCCACCGCCGGCTGCGGCCGACCCACTGGAACAGGCTCAAGCGCTGTTTGCCGATGGGCGTATCAGCGATGCCGAAGCGCTGCTGGTCGCGCTGTTGGGCGAGGACAACACCAACGCTGCCGCGCTGATCCTCTACGCGCGCTGCCTGGCTGAACGCGGTGAATTGGGTGAAGCTCAGACCGTGCTGGATGCCGTGAAAAGCGACGATCACAAAGCCGCGCTCGCCGGGGCCAAGGCACAGATCACTTTCCTGCGTCAGGCTGCCGACCTGCCCGACGCCGCCGAGCTAAAAAGCCGCCTGGCGCAAAACCCGCAAGACGATGAAGCGGCCTATCAACTGGCGATTCAACAACTGGCACGCCAGCAATACGACGCGGCGTTGGAAGGTTTGCTGAAGCTGTTTATCCGCAATCGCAGCTACAGCGAAGGTTTGCCGCACAAGACGTTGCTGCAGGTGTTCGAACTGCTGGGCAATGACCATCCACTGGTCACCGTGTATCGCCGCAAATTGTTCGCCGCGCTGTACTAGGCGCCGACCCAGCTGTACAGCGGCGTATCCGCGCCGCTGCTGACCTTCACCTTGGCGCTATGACGCAAGCGCACCAGCAGGCGCTTGCCCGCCGAGGCGTCGCCAGCCAAGCCTTCCAGTTGATCGAGCAACTCCAGACCGCTGAGCTGGCCGGCCTTGCGCAACAGGTCCTGGGCGCCCTGCCACAGGTCATCATTGGGTTTGACCGGAGCCACCGGCGCGGCGGTCGCGCTGGCAACGGGCGTGGCCTGCAATTGCGCGCCCAGGCGGGCCCAGTCGCCGTCATCCAGCTCCAGGGTCAAGTCCACCGGCAAGTCGCCAACGGTTCCACGAATTCGCAACATCGTCCTCACTCCTGCACTTTTTCTGACGGGCATGCTCCCATGTGGCTTGCGCAACGCCAAGCGGGCGGTCAAACTCTGACGCTATTGTTATAAGATCACATAACAAAACTTTCATGTTCTGGAGTCTTCCCATGCGCCGTCTGTTGCTTGCTTTGCCGTTCGCCCTGCTGCCATTGGCGGTTGCCCATGCTCATGACGAGCACGACCATGAACATGAACATGGCAGCCTTGGCGCGCACGAGCATGGCGTCGGCCGCCTGAACGCGGTACTCGACGGCCAGGCCCTGGAGCTTGAACTGGACAGCCCGGCAATGAACCTGGTGGGTTTTGAACACCTGGCCACCACGCCTGCCGACAAAGCCAAGGTCGCCGCCGCACGCAAACAACTGGAAAACCCCGTAGCGTTGTTCAACCTGCCCAAGGCCGCCGGTTGTGTGGTCAGCAGTCAGGAACTCAACAGCCCGCTGTTTGGCGACAAGCCCGAAGCCGACCATGACGACGACGATGATGACGCCAAAGACGGCGCCCACGAGCATCATCACGACCACAGCGAAATCCACGCCCACTACCAGTTCACCTGCGCCACGCCGACTGCGCTGAGCAACCTGGACCTGACCCAGGTGTTCAAGACCTTCCCCGCCACCCAGAAAATTCAGGTACAACTGATCGGCCCGAGCGGCCAGCAAGGTGTTGAAGCAACGGCCACTGCAGCCACCCTGAAATTCTGAGTTCACATGACCCACGCATTGATCGAACTGTCCGGCCTGGGCTTCAACTGGCCCGGCCACCCGCAGTTGCTGGACATCCCCGCGTTCCGCCTGGAAGCGGGGGAAACCCTGTTTCTCAAGGGCCCGAGCGGCAGTGGCAAAACCACCCTGCTCGGCTTGCTCGGCGGTGTGCAGAAACCCAGCCAGGGCAGCATCCGCCTGCTCGGCCAGGAGCTGACCGAACTCTCGGCCGGCGCTCGCGACCGTTTTCGCGTCGACCACACCGGCTATATCTTCCAGCAGTTCAACCTGCTGCCGTTCCTGTCGGTGCGCGAGAACGTCGAGTTGCCTTGCCACTTCTCCAAACTGCGGGCGCAACGCGCCAAGCAGCGCCACGGCAGCGTGGATCAGGCCGCCGCCGCCCTGCTCGCGCACCTGGGTTTGAAAGACAAAAACCTGCTGGAACGCCGCGCCGACTCGCTGTCCATCGGCCAGCAACAACGTGTCGCCGCCGCCCGGGCACTGATCGGCCAACCGGAACTGGTGATCGCCGACGAACCCACCTCGGCCCTGGATTACGACGCCCGTGAAGCGTTCATTCAGTTGTTGTTCGCCGAATGCCGCGAGGCCGGGGCCAGCTTGTTGTTTGTCAGCCATGACCAGAGCCTGGCTCCGCTGTTCGACCGCAACCTGTCGCTGGCCGAACTCAATCGCGCCGCCACGCCCGCAGAGGTTTGAGATGTATCTGTTCCGTCTAGCCATGGCCAGCCTGGCTAACCGCCGCTTTACCGCGATCCTCACCGCGTTCGCCATCGCGCTTTCAGTCTGCTTGCTGCTCGCGGTGGAGCGCGTACGCGTTGAAGCGCGCAACAGTTTCGCCAGTACCATCAGCGGCACCGACCTGATCGTCGGCGCCCGTTCCGGTTCGGTGAACCTGTTGCTGTACTCGGTATTCCGCATCGGCAACGCCACCAACAACATCCGCTGGGACAGCTTCGAACACTTCGCCGCCAGCCCACAGGTGAAATGGGCGATTCCGATTTCCCTCGGCGACTCCCATCGCGGCTACCGCGTGATGGGCACCAACGAGTCCTACTTCGAGCACTACCAGTACGGGCGCAAGCAGAACCTCGAACTGGCCAGCGGTCGTGCCTTCGCCACCGACCCATTCGAAGTGGTGCTGGGCGCCGAAGTCGCCGACGCGTTGCACTACAAACTTGGCGACAAACTGGTGCTGGCCCATGGCGTGGCAGTGGTCAGCCTGGTCAAGCACGACGACAAGCCCTTCACCGTGGTCGGCATTCTCAAGCGCACCGGCACCCCGGTGGACCGCACCTTGCACATCAGCCTCGGCGGCATGGAAGCGATCCATATCGACTGGCACAACGGCGTACCGGCCCAGGGCAAAGGCCGCATCAGCGCCGACCAGGCGCGCAATATGGACCTCACGCCCCAAGCCATCACCGCGTTCATGCTCGGCCTGAACAACAAGATTTCCACCTTCGCCCTGCAACGGGAGATCAACGAATTCCGTGGCGAGCCGATGCTGGCGATCCTGCCTGGCGTGGCGCTGCAAGAGTTGTGGAGCATGATGGGCACCGCCGAAAAAGCGCTGTTCGTGATCTCGCTGTTCGTGGTGCTTACCGGCCTGATCGGCATGCTCACGGCGATCCTCACCAGTCTCAACGAGCGCCGCCGCGAAATGGCGATCTTGCGTTCGGTGGGCGCACGGCCCTGGCATATCGCGACGCTGCTGATCTTCGAAGCCTTCGCCCTGGCGCTGTCCGGCGTGGTGGCGGGCGTTGGTTTGCTCTACGTGTGCATCGCCGCGTCGCGCGGGTATCTGCAGGCCAACTACGGCCTGGACCTACCGATGTCGTGGCCGAGCGAATATGAATGGACGCTGCTCGCCGGTATCCTGGGCGCCGCGCTGTTGATGGGCAGCGTGCCCGCGTGGCGCGCCTATCGGCAATCCCTGGCCGATGGCCTGTCCATACGTTTATGAGGAAGGCTTTGATGCGTCGCGTCCTGTTCGCACTGTTGCTGCTGCTTGCCCTGCCCGCCTGGGCAGCCGAGCCCAAAGAACTGACGTGGTCGGAACTGATACCGCCGGATGCCCCGCCAGAAGTGCCGAACATGCAACCACTGCACAATCTCTCCAGCATGGCGGATGCACTGGAATCGGCACCCGCAGCCAAGCAGGACCTGCCCAACGCACCGGTGGTGCCAGCGCTTGATGGCCAGCACATTCGCTTGCCCGGCTACATCGTGCCACTGGAGGTCAGCGAAAACGGCCGCACCACCGAGTTCTTGCTGGTGCCGTATTTCGGCGCGTGCATCCATGTGCCACCGCCGCCGTCGAACCAGATCGTGCATGTCAAAAGCGAAATCGGCGTGAAGCTCGATGAGCTGTATCAGCCGTACTGGATCGAGGGCGCGATGCAGGTCAAACCGTCCACCAGCGAACTGGCCGATGCCGGTTACCAGATGGAGGCCGAGAAGATTTACATGTACGAATTGCCCGAATAACGCTTATCGCCCTTTCATTGAGCTGAGTCAAAAGACCGAACGGAACGATCTTTACCATTGGACGTACAACTTTTAAACGTCCTTTGGAGCTCCCATGAACAAGTCTCTGCTCGGCGCGTCCCTCTTCGCGCTCGCCCTCGTTGCCCCCGTCGTACACGCTCACGAAGCGGGCGACATTCTGGTTCGCGCTGGTGCAATCACCGTGAACCCGAAGGCCGACAGCGGCCACGTCAAGGTTGACCAAGGCCCATTGGCCGGCGCCAACCTGGGCGGCAAGGCGACCATGAGCAGCGACACTCAGTTGGGCCTGAACTTCGCCTACATGCTGACCAATCACGTGGGTATCGAACTGCTGGCCGCCACGCCGTTCGAGCATGACGTGAAGATCAAGGGCACCGCCCTCGGCGCCGCCAACGGCAAGCTCGGCACCCTGAAACACCTGCCGCCGACCCTGAGCGTCGTGTACTACCCGCTGGACAACAAGTCGGCCTTCCAACCGTACGTGGGCGCCGGTATCAACTACACCTGGATCTACGACGAGCACGTCGGCAGCCGTGCCCAAGGCGCAGGCTTCAGCAACTTCAAGGCTGAGAACTCCTGGGGCTGGGCCGCGCAGATCGGCGCCGACTACATGATCAACGACAAGTGGATGATCAACGCCCAGGCGCGCTACATCGACATCAGCACCAAGGCCACCGTGGAAAACAACGCGGTCGCCCCTGGCACTCGCGCCAAGGTCAATGTGGACGTGGACCCGATGGTTTACATGGTGGGTATCGGCTACAAGTTCTGACACCGACCTGACCAACAACACAAAAACCAATGTGGGAGGGGGCAAGCCCCCTCCCACATTTAGCTCATGCCCACATTGGGTTTTGTGTTGGGTCAGCCATGGCGGTAGAACCGGTCCAGCAACGCCGGTAACCCCGCTCGCCACGCCCGAGGCTTGATGCCGAAGGTGTGGAGGATTTTCTTGCAGGCGAGCACCGCGTGTTGCGGTTCTTCGCTCGCATCCGGTCGGGCCGCGTGGGCCTGGGCGGTGGGGGATTCGATTGCCAGCGGGTGGTAGTTGCGCGCTTCAGTGAGGATCGCCTGGCCCAGCGCCAACGGCGTGGTCGCCTCATGGCCGGCGTAGTGGTAAGTGCCCCACAGCGGCGCCGCGCAATCGAGTTGCTTGAGCACCGAAATGATCACCCGCGCCGCGTCATCCACCGGTGTCGGGTTGCCGCGACGGTCGTCCGCCATCAGCAACTCATCCGGCTTCTCAGCCCGGGCCAGGAAGCGCCCGAGGGTGCCGTCGACGCTGTCATCCAGCAGCCAGCCAAAGCGCAATAACACATGTTGCGGGCAGGTGGCGCGCACGCTCTGTTCAATACGCCACAGCGCCTGGCCGCGCAGGCCCAGGGGCACCGGCTCGTCTTTTTCGCTGTAGGCGGTGGCGCGGGAGCCATCGAACACGCGGTAGCTGGATGGCTGCAACAGGGTGATGCTGTGGTGCTGGCACAGCTCGGCCAGGCGCTCGATGGCGAACTCCTGGGCAGCCAGACGGGGCTCGCTGACCGCTTCGGCCTGGAACCAGTCGAAGTAGTAGGCGAGGTTGATCAACGCGTCGGGACGGGTGTCGTCGAGCAATTGGGTGAGGCTTGCGGCATCCCAGCCGTCTTGGGGCGGTTTGGGTGCGAGGAAACCGATGTCTTCCTCTGCACCGAGGCGAATCAGCGCCTGCCCGAGGGCATTCCCGCCGCCCAGTAACATAAGGCGCATTCGCATAGATTGAGCAGGCCCGGTCTGTTGGAACGAAGGTTATTCAGGTATTGGTCAGAATCGTTGCATTTTGCGGGTTCATCGCGCAACCGTCACGGATTAACTGTGCCATTGCAACTTGTTGGAACTAGGGCTATCAATCATTGCATGAGCCTTCCTGAATCCACTGATACCGCATTGACCGGCTTCCACCCCGCCGTCAGCGCCTGGTTGCGCAGCACGTTCCCCTCGGTGACCGGCGCCCAGGCCCAGGCCTGGCCGCTGATCCGCCAGCGTCAATCGACCCTGATCGCCGCGCCCACCGGCTCCGGCAAGACCCTCACCGCGTTCCTGGCGGTGCTGGACGACCTGGTCCACCAAGGCCTGGCCAACGGCGGTGAGCTGCCGGATGAGACGCTGGTGGTCTACGTGTCGCCGCTCAAGGCGCTGTCCAATGATATACAGATCAACCTGCAAAACCCGCTGGCCGGGATCACCGAGCATTTGCAGCGCCTGGATCTGCCGCCGCTGATCATCCGCACCGCCGTGCGCACGGGCGACACCCCACAAAAAGACCGCGCCCAGATGCGCAAGCGCCCGCCGCATATCCTGGTGACCACCCCGGAATCGCTCTACGTGCTGCTGGGCTCGGACTCCGGTCGCCAGATGCTCGCCAGCACACGCACGGTGATCGTCGATGAAATCCACGCCATCGCCGCCGGCAAACGTGGCAGCCATCTCGCCCTGAGCCTGGAGCGCCTGCAAGGCTTGTGCGCCGGGCCGCTGATGCGCATTGGTTTGTCGGCCACGCAAAAGCCCATCGACGCGGTGTCGCGGTTCCTGGTGGGCACTGGTCGGGACTGCGCGATTGTGGATATCGGCCACGCCCGCCCACGTGATCTGGATATCGAGGTGCCGCCCGTGCCGCTCTCGGCGGTGATGGCCAATGACGTGTGGGAGCTGGTCTACGACCGCCTCGCCGAACTGGCGCGCGAGCACCGCACCACTCTGGTGTTCGTCAACACCCGACGCCTGGCCGAACGCCTGGCCCGGCACTTGAGCGAGCGCCTGGGCAAAACTGCGGTGGCTGCCCACCACGGCAGCCTGGCCAAGGAGATGCGCCTGGATGCCGAGCAGCGCCTCAAGGGCGGCGAGCTGCAAGTGCTGATCGCCACGGCATCCCTGGAGCTGGGGATTGATATCGGCGATGTGGACCTGGTATGCCAGATCGGTTCGCCGGGTTCCATCAACGGTTTTCTGCAACGGGTCGGCCGCTCCGGTCACCAGGTTGGCGGCACACCCAAAGGGCGCCTGTTCGCCACCACCCGCGACGATCTGATCGAATGCGCCGCCCTGCTCGACTGCGTGCGTCGAGGCGAACTGGACACCCTGCACATACCGGTGGCGCCACTGGACGTGCTGGCCCAACAAATCATCGCCGAAGTCAGCGCCCGTGAATGGTCGGAGCAAGGCTTGCTGGAGATGATCCATCGCGCCGCGCCCTACGCCGAACTCGACGAACGTCATTACCAGGCACTGTTGCAGATGCTCTGCGACGGCTACAACGGTCGCCAGGGCATGCGCAGCGCCTACCTGCACCGCGACGCCCTGACCCGCACCTTGCGTGGTCGGCGCGGCGCCAAGCTGACCGCCGTGACCAGCGGCGGCACCATCCCCGACAACGCCGACTACAGCGTGTTGCTCGAACCCCAGAGCCTGAACATCGGCAGCGTCAACGAAGACTTCGCGGTGGAAAGCATCGCCGGGGATATCTTCCAGCTTGGCAATTCCTCCTATCGGATCTTGCGGGTCGAAGCCGGCAAAGTGCGGGTCGAGGACGCCCATGGTCAACCGCCGACCATCCCCTTCTGGCTAGGCGAAGCGCCTGGGCGCAGTCACGAGCTGTCGGCGGCGGTGGCGCGTTTGCAAGGTCAACTGGACACGCTGCTCGGCGCCACACCCGGCGACCTGCAAGCCGCACAGGCCTGGCTGACCGGCGAACTCGGCCTGAACCGCGCCAGCGCCGAACAGCTCCTCGACTACCTCGCCCGCGCACGCCTGGCCCTGAGTGCATTGCCGTCCCAGGACACGCTGATCATGGAGCGGTTTTTCGACGCGTCCGGCGGCACCCAATTAATCATCCACACGCCGTTCGGCAGCCGCGTCAACCGTGCCTGGGGCCTGGCCCTGCGCAAGCGGTTTTGCCGCACGTTCAACTTCGAGTTGCAGGCGGCGGCCAGCGAAAATGCGATCGTGCTGTCGCTGTCCACCAGCCACAGCTTCGAGCTGGATGAGGTGTGGCGCTACCTCAACAGCCAAAGCGCCGAACATATCCTGATCCAGGCCGTGCTGGATGCGCCGCTGTTCGGCGTGCGCTGGCGCTGGAATGCCGGTGTGGCCTTGGCGTTGCCGCGTTATGCCGGTGGGCGCAAGGTCGCGCCGCAGATCCAGCGCATGAAAAGCGAAGACCTGATCGCCAGCGTGTTCCCGGACCAGATTGCCTGCCTGGAAAACCTCGCCGGTGAGCGCGACGTGCCCGAGCACCCGTTAGTGGAACAAACCCTCGACGACTGCCTGCATGAAGCCATGGACTGCGACGCCTGGCTGGCCCTGCTGCGGCGCATGGAGCGCGGCGACGTGCGCCTGGTCAGCCGCGACCTGCCGGCACCCTCGCCCATGGCGGCGGAGATTCTCAGCGCCCGTCCGTACACTTTTCTCGACGATGCGCCGCTGGAGGAACGCCGCACCCAGGCCGTGCTCACCCGACGCTGGAGCGACCCGCAAAGCACCGACGACCTCGGTGCGCTGGACGCCGATGCCATCGTCGCCGTGCGCGAAGAAGCCTGGCCGGCGCCCAACGGGCCGGATGAAATGCATGAGGCGCTGATGAGCCTGGCGTGTATCGCCGCCAACGAAGTCACGCCGCAATGGGCGCAATGGCTGCATGCCCTGGCCAAGGCTGGCCGCGCCTATCAGTTGCACACTCACTTACACACCAACCTGTGGGTCGCCGTTGAGCGCCTGGGTTGCCTGCAGGCGATCTATCCGAGCAACTTGCCGTTGCTGCCCGGCTTCGATGAGTCGTGGACCTACGAGGATGCCGTGACGGAAGTGTTGCGCGCGCGCCTCGGTGGGTTCGGCCCGGTGAGCCTGATCGAGATCGCCGCGCCCCTGGCGTTGTCGGTCATGCAGGTCACTCAAGCACTGGCCCGCCTGGAACAGGAAGGCTACGTGTTACGCGGCTATTTCAGCCCCGAGGCCACACAAGAGCAGTGGTGCGAACGCCACCTGCTGGCGCGCATTCATCGCTACACGGTCAAGCGCCTGCGCCGGGAAATCGAACCGGTGGCATTACAGGATTTCATGCGTTTTCTGTTCGACTGGCAGCACCTGTCCGGCGGCACCCGTGGCCAGGGCAGCGCGATGCTGCCGCAAATCGTCGGGCAGTTTGAAGGCTATGCCGCCGCCACGTCCGCCTGGGACAACGACCTGCTCAGCGCACGCCTCAAGGATTATTCATCCACATGGCTCGACGAACTCTGCCGCAGCGGCAAACTGGTGTGGCTGCGCTTGAGCAACAAGGCCAGCGCCATGGCCTTGCGCAGCACGCCGGTGGTGTTGCTGCCCCGTAGCCAAGTAGGGTTATGGAGCGGATTGACCGAAGTTACCGATGTCACCACCCTGTCGCCCAAGGCGCAGAAAGTGCATCAGGCCCTGTGTGATCACGGCGCGCTGTTTTTTGATGAGCTGTCCCACGAAGCCCATCTGTTGCGCAGCGAGCTGGAAACCACGTTGCAGGAGTTGGTCGGCGCAGGGCTGGTGAACGCCGACAGCTTCGCCGGCCTGCGCGCCCTGACCACCCCCGCCAGCAAACGCCAGGCGCGCAGCAGCCGACGCGGGCGCGGCGCGTTTGTCGGCGGCATGGACGATGCCGGGCGCTGGGCCTTGGTGCGACGTTCATCAACGGCTACCGGGCCCCATTCAGCCGAGGCACTTGAGCATGTCGCCATGACCCTGCTGCGCCGCTATGGCGTGGTGTTCTGGCGCTTGCTGGAGCGTGAGGCAGATTGGCTGCCGAGTTGGCGCGAGCTGCTGCGCACGTTTCACCGGCTGGAAGCACGCGGGGAAATTCGCGGCGGGCGGTTTGTCAGTGGTTTGGCAGGTGAGCAGTTTGCGCTGCCGGAGGCGATCCCGCTGCTGCGTGAAGTACGGCGGCGGCCCCATGACGGGAGTTTGATCGCAGTGTGTGGGGCCGATCCGCTGAACCTGGTCGGTACACTGTTGCCCGGCAACAAGGTGCCGGCAGTGAGCGGTAATCGGATTGTGTACCGGGATGGGTTGCCGGCGGCGGTAATGGTCGGCGGCACGCAACAAATGTTGCTGGAACTGAGTTTACCCGAGACCACGCTGCTGCAAGAAAAACTGATCAAACGATGAACCTCTTGTGGTGAGCAGGCTTGTACCGCGCGGGCCAAGCCCGCTCACCACGAGGGTCACTGCGTTCGCGGTTGCTCGGTAAGCACCACCGAAGCGGGCACGTCTTCATCCGGCTCATCCACCTGCGGCGTACGCTTGGGCAGCAACACCTGCTGTGGATAAGTCTGCGCGAAGTGCACCTGATCACAGTTATCCACAAGCTTTTTCAGGCGCTGGTTGAACGCGCGGCTCACCGCATATTGCCCACCCGACACCGTGCGGAACTGTGCCGTGAGTACCACGCCGTTGAGGTCCATCTTGTCCACGCCAAACACCTCCAGCGGGCCTTGCAGGTTGTACTTGAGGAACACGTCATCGCGGATCGACTGGCCCGCCTCGCGGATCAGTTCCACCGCCTTGTCCACATCCGTGTCATAGGTGAACTGTACCGAGAAGAACGCATAGGCAAATTGCCGCGACTGGTTGGTGACCGCCTTGATCTGCCCGAACGGCACCGAATGCACAAAGCCCTTGCCGTCGCGCAGGCGCAGGGTGCGGATGGTCAGGCCTTCGACAGTGCCGGCGTGACCGGAGTCGAGTACCACCCAGTCGCCGATGGACAGCGTGTCTTCGATAATGATGAACAGGCCGGTGATCACATCCTGCACCAGTTGTTGCGAACCAAAACCAATGGCCAGGCCGACCACCCCGGCACCGGCCAGCAGCGGCGCGACGTTGATCCCGAGGTTGGCCATGGTGGTGATCGCGCAGATCACTACCAGAACGATCTTCACCGCATTGCGCAGCAGCGGCAGGATGGTTTTCACCCGCGTGCTCGGTTGGCGACTGGAGCGCTTGTTGACCGGTGGTTTCAAGGCTTCCTGGATCGCCGTGTCGAGTACCACCCAGAACAGCCAGGTCATCAGCAGGATCAGGCCGATGCTGCTCAGCGAATCGCTGATCGCGCGGCCCACCGAGTTGCGCTGGGCGAACTCGAACAGGGACACGCCCCAGATCCGCCCGAGGATTTCAATAAAGGCAATGGCCATGGCGATGCGCAGGATCGCGTGCAACAGGCTGAGAAAACGTTCCTTGTAGGCGCTGCTGCGCTGGATCGCCACCTGGCTGCGGGATTTGAACAGGTGTTGCAACACGGTGCTGAGGAATACCGTGCCGATCAGCAGGATCGTGGTGAACAACGCGCAACGCAGGGCCTTCTGATTATCGTCGCCGGCACCGATCAAGTTGATTGCCGAGACCAGTACCATCAACAGGATCGGCCAGTACCACAACCCGGAAAACACCCGCAGAGATTGCTGGAGCGCCGGATGTTTCATGCGCTGCGCCAACGGCCGGTTGCGGATCAGGTGGGCGACCGGACGGCGCAGGCGAACCACTAATACGCCAAAGATTACTGTCGCAAGCAGGCCGGTGAATACCGCAATGCTGCTGGTGATATTGCCGCCCAGTTGGCGTGCGATCTGCGGACTGGTCAAGGCGTCGCTGAGGGCGGCGAGAAAGCCGATGAGGAACAGCGGCTTGGGGCAGTAGCCGCGAATGATCTGCACCGCCGGGCGCTTGTGGCCGACATTGAACATGACGATCACACACAGCAGCATTGACGTGGAGAAGATGCCACTGCTGGTGGCATAGGCAAAACACAGCGCCAGCGCCCGCCCCACGGAGGTGGGCAGAAAATGGCTGACATACAAGGTCAGGGGCAGGCATATCAGCGCCGGGATCGTGTAAGGCACCACATAGCCCAGCACCGCTAGGAGGCGTTTGCGCCGTTCGAAAAACGTGCGTTGCCCCAGTCGTCTCACTATCACGCGCCCCAGTAACGTCAGCAGCGTAAAGGCGCCGATCCACACACCGGACAGCAACAGGAAGTCCCCGGCCACGCTCCACGGGGAACGCTCAGCGGTCTGGTTGACCAGGCGACCGACTTCGTTGGCAGCCCGGTCGGCCCGCAGGCGCCATTCGTCAATGAAGTTCTGGTTGAGGTCCAGCTTTTGCTGCACATCATCAATGCTGGAACTGATCGCACCGAGAAGGCCGCCTTCCACCAGCAACTCTGGCTTGGCCGGCGCTTCAGGTTCCGGCGCGGTGGCCGCCGCTTGCAGCGCACCGCTGCCGCAAAACAGCAGCGCGCCGAGCAGTAATGCAGTCTTGAGATTCAGCAAAACACCGAGCTCCTTCAGAAGAGTCTGTAAGGAACTGACGGGTTTGCGCGTTGATCGTTCCCCTTCAGCGGCATCTTTATGCCGTCTGTAGGACGCTGGAAACTTTCCGTCAAAAATCACAGTCAGCCATAAACGAGGGCCAGGCCCCACCACTTTTTCACAGGAGCAACTATGGCTGCGATTCCCGACTGGGTGCCCATCACCCCCAGCGTCGCCATCACTCGCTTCACGGTGTTGACGGTCAATATCCACAAGGGCTTCACCGCACTGAATCGACGCTTCATCCTGCCCGAATTGCGTGAAGCCGTGCGCAGCGTGGGCGCCGACATGGTGTTCCTGCAGGAAATCCACGGCACCCACGAGCGCCACCCCCAGCGCTTCAGTGACTGGCCGAACATGCCGCAGTACGAGTTCCTCGCCGACAGTATCTGGCCGCAATTCGCCTACGGGCGCAACGCGGTCTATCCCCATGGCGACCACGGTAATGCGTTGCTGTCGAAGTTCCAGATCGTGCGTTACGACAATCTCGATATCTCCCAAAGCGGCCATGAAAACAGGGGCCTGCTGCATTGCGTGCTGCGCTTGCCGGGCACCGGCCAGGAGATCCATGCGATCTGCATCCACCTGGGTTTGCGTGAAGTGCACCGCCAGCAGCAATTACGCTTGATCGAGCAGCGCATCAGCGAAATCCCGGCCGATGCACCGTTAGTGGTGGCCGGTGATTTCAACGATTGGCGCCAGAAGGCCGACCTGAGCAAGGCGGGTTTGAAGGAAGTGTTTATCGAGTCCATGGGCAAACCCGCGCGCACCTTCCCGGCGCGGTTGCCATTGCTGCCGCTGGACCGGATTTATGTACGCAACCTGAAGGTGCATAACCCCAGGGTGCTGACGACGCGGCCATGGTCCCACCTCTCCGACCATGTGCCGCTATCGGTGGAGATCGAGCTATGAACGTGGCCGTGGAACATATCTCCACCGACCAGCCGCCGGACGAAGCCAAGGCCCGCGACCTGGATTATGGCTGGCAGAGTGGCAACCAGATCGAGTTGCTGGAAAATGGCGAGGCGTATTTTCCCAAGGTGTTCGAAGCCCTGCGCGCGGCGCAGCGTGAGATTCTGCTGGAGACCTTCATTCTCTTCGAAGACAAGGTGGGTCATGAGCTGCACGGCATCCTGATCGAGGCCGCGCAGCGTGGAGTGAAAGTGGTGGCAAGCCTGGACGGTTTTGGTTGCGGTGAGCTGACGCCCTCGTTTCTCGGTGAACTGGCGGACGCCGGGGTGACGGTGCAGATGTTTGACCCGGCGTCCAAGACACTGGGCTTTCGCACCAACTGGTTTCGTCGCCTGCACCGCAAGATTGTGGTGGTGGATGCGCAGGTGGCGTTTATTGGCGGGATCAATTTCTCCGCCGATCATTTGGGAGATTTCGGTCCAGAAGCCAAGCAGGATTATGCAGTGCGGGTGGTGGGCCCGGCGGTGGCGGACCTGCATCATTTTGCCCTGGCGCAAAGTGGTCGCCAAGTCCGCGCGCGACGTGGCTGGCGGCGGCGCCAGCAGCGGCCTTCGTTGTGGTCCACCGACCAGGGCGATGGCCTGGTGCGGCTGATTTACCGCGACAACGTGCAACATCGCGATGATATTGAAGAGGCGTACATCCACGCACTGAGCAAGGCGCAAAAACGTGCGGTGATTGCCAACGCCTATTTCTTCCCCGGCTACCGCTTGCTGCGGGAAATCCGCAACGCCGCGCGCCGTGGCGTGAGGGTGCAATTGATCATGCAGGGCCAGCCCGATGTGCTGCTGGCCAAGTTGGCGGCGCGGATGCTCTACGACTATCTGCTCAAGGACGGGGTGGTGATCCACGAGTATTGCCAGCGCCCCCTGCACGGCAAAGTCGCGTTGGTGGATGACGAATGGAGCACCGTTGGGTCGAGCAACCTGGACCCGTTGAGCCTGTCGCTGAACCTGGAAGCCAACGTGTTGATACGCGACCGAGCCTTCAACCAACACTTATACGAACGTCTGGAAACACTCGCCAACAATCATTGCCAGACCATGCCGGAAAACCGCAAACCGCGCTTGTGGCTGTGGCGATTGACCGTGGGCTTTCTGGTATTTCATGTGATGCGCCACTTCCCAGCGTTGACGGGATGGCTGCCGGCGCACAAGCCACGATTGAAACCCATCGAGAGCCAGGCCAATGACCGCTGAATCCCGGTTCAAACGCTGGAAGAAACCGCTGACTATCGCCTTTTTCCTGGTGCTGATCGTGCTGTTCACTCTGCTGGCGCGGCGTATCGACTGGAGCGAAGTGCTGCAGACCCTGGGTGACTTCAAGGTGCGCACTCTGGTGATCGCGGGGGCACTGACGTTGTGCAGCTTTCTGGTGTACGCCAGCTTCGACTTGATCGGCCGCACCTACATCCGCCAGAACCTGGTGTGGAAGCAGATCCTGCCGGTGGGCATCATCAGCTACGCCTTCAACCTCAACCTGAGCGCGTGGGTGGGCGGCATCGCCATGCGTTATCGCCTGTATTCGCGCCTGGGCGTGAGCACCGGCAATATCGCCAAGATTCTCGGCCTGAGCCTGGCCACCAATTGGTTTGGCTACATGGCGATTGCCGGGGTGGTGTTCAGCAGCGGCCTGGTGACCATGCCGCCGGGGTGGAAGGTCAGCACCACGGCATTGCAGGGCATTGGCGCGTTGTTGGTACTGGCCAGCCTCGGCTATCTGGTGGCCTGCCAGTTTTCGAAGAAGCGCGCGTGGACGATTCGCGGCATGGAAATCAACCTGCCGTCAGTGCGCATGGCGTGCCTGCAGTTGCTGCTCGGCGCGTTGAACTGGTCGCTGATGGCGGCGGTGATTTTCACCCTGCTGCCGGCCAAGCTGGACTATCCACTGGTGTTGGGCGTGTTGCTGATCAGCGCGATTGCCGGGGTGCTCACCCATATTCCCGCCGGGCTGGGCGTGCTGGAGGCGGTGTTTATTGCACTGCTGCAGCATGAGGCGTCGCGGGGCAGTCTGCTCGCCGGATTGATCGCGTATCGGGCGATTTACTTCATCTTGCCGCTGCTGATCGCGTTGGTGATGTACCTCGGTGTGGAGGCCAAGGCCAAGGCGTTGCGGGTGAAGAAAACACCCGCCTGAACGCTTACTGGGACTGGATGATGCTCAACCGTTCGCCCACCACCATCTCGGTGATCCAATCCACCAGGATTGAGGTGTACGCCTGTTGGGACACCGGATCGCTGAGGGAGTGGTTGGCGCCATCGATGATGCGATGGGTCAGGGAATGGGTCTGCTGGCACGCCGCACGGTAGCTCATGATGGTCGCGTGGGGCACGTGGTCATCGGTTTCCGATTCGACGATCAATACATCCCCGGTAAATGCCGAACACGCATGCAAGGCGCGATTGGTTTCGGCGTGGACCAAGGTGCTGCGGTAATCCATCAGGTCGGCCTTATCCAGGTCACGCTTGGGCTTGAGCCATTCCTGGTCGCGGTACAGCGCTGGCACGCGCAGCGCCAGCCAGCGTACCGGGCGCAGCGAGGTGAGGATCGCCGCGAGGTAGCCGCCGTAACTGGTGCCCACTACCGCCACCGCCGAGGTGTCGATGGCCGGGTGAGCCAGCAGTCGGTCATAGGCCGCCAGCAGGTCGCGCAGATTGTCTTCGCGGGTGACGCGGGACAAAGGAATACCCGTGCCAGCGTGCCCGCGCAGGTCGAAGGTCAGGCATACACATCCCAAGCCGGCGATGCCTTTGGCGCGCTCAAGGTCTCGCTCCTGGCTGCCACCCCAACCGTGCACAAACAACACGCCAGGCACTTTGGATTTGGGGCTCAGGAAGGTGCCGCTCATCTGTTCGTCGTCGATATCGATCGCAATGCTTTCGCTTCTAGCCGTCATAAGATTCAACCGTCACGTACTTGAGAAGGAACTCGCTGTTTTCCGCCGGGCCGCGATACACCTCGATGGCATCAGCCGGCAAGGGCTGGTCCACGTAGGTTTCCACGGAGGACACATGGATCGCACGCAGGCCGGGATTGTTGATAAAGCTTTGCAGGGCCACGACTTCGGCACTGCTGGCCCCGCCCATGCGCCAGGATTGTTCGAGCACGCCGCTGCGACGCTGGCCGTTATTGTCGAGGCCCTGGGCGATGTCGTAATTGCGCCGTGATGCGTAGAAGCCGGGATAGGCTTCATCGGCGGCCGCGTCGAAGACTTGGGCTTGCTCGATGGCCTCGCGAACGTCGTCGGGTAATTCGAGTTGCAGCAGGTCTTCGTAGTAACCGGGCACCACCAACAGGTTGGAGCCGCCGTAGACCTCTTCGCCCTGTCCATCTTTCGTCAGGTATTGCTCGCCGCAGTAGCTGAACACGTGATCGCCGATAAAACTCTGGCCGACACTGTGGGTGACCACGTTGTGCAGGTCTTGCTCCAGCACCACGCCCTGGTTGAAGAGTTGTGCGGCATCCGGTCGCGCCAGCACCGCTTCGAATTCATCCAGGCTGTGGATAACTTCCTGGCCTCGGCCCGCGCAGGCGTGCACGGGTTTTAAGCGAATGGGGCCGCTGGACAGCAAGCGTGCAGCGGCAGGCCGCGCGTCCTCCAGCGCAAAGACACTCAAGCCCTCCAGCACGACTTTTCGCACACGTTCGCCAAACAACCCCGACCACCCTTCGGGCGCTTTGGCTTCAGGGCTGAGTAAGCCATGACTGATGGCCTTGGTGCAGATGAAGTCGTGGTCGACATAACCGCCCCACAAATCCTCCGGACCTTGGATATTCAGTGCCCGCGCCTGGCCGGGACCGACCAGGGTTTGTGTGGGCAGCAGGTATAACGCCCGCCCCGCGTGTAGATCAGCGTCATAGCTTCCACCGAACTTGAGCCCGAGGATCTGCGCCAGCCAGCGTGCCAAGGCACGATTGGTTTCGACCTCATGCAGCGGCGCGCCCTCACGCGTGGAGTGAGCAACGACCAGCTTCTTGCGTTGAATCGGGGTCATGCGTCCCCCTTGGCCATCCCGCCATGTGTGTACGCAGAAGGTTGCAGGGATCAGGCCAAGGCTCTTCCATGGAGGATGCTTTTCAAATCAAGCCGTTACGGAAAAACCGATGGCAGTTGGCCTGTTTTATTCTGCACGACGCCGCGTTAACGCAGCGGCGTTCTGCACGATTCACACGCCAAAACGGCTGCGGTAATCGCTGGGCGCAAGGCCGGTGATTTTCTTGAAGATGGCGCGAAAGGCGCTGGGGTCCTGGTAGCCCACGGTCCACGCGATATGGTCGATGGTGCCGTTGGTGAATTCCAGCATCTGCCGCGCCTTGCCCACACGCAGGTGCTGGCAGTATTCGGTGGGTTTCAAACCGGTGGCGCTGCGAAAACGCCGCAGGAAAGTCCGCTCCTCCAAACCGGCTTCCCGGGCCATTGCCGCCAGGGAAACATCCACCGCACCGCTGGCCTGCAACCAGTGCTGAACCTTGAGGATGGCTGTGTCACCGTGGCCAAGAATCGGCGCGAAGTTGCTGCCGCACTGGCTGGCGCTGTCACTGTGCTCGATCACCAGGAAACGCGCGGTATCGGCCGCGATGCTTGGGCCCATCAGACGGTCGACCAGGCGCAGGCCGAGTTCGGACCAGGCCATCAAGCCGGCGGTGGTGATCAGGTCGCCATCATCGACGATCGGCTTGTCGGCCTCCAGGCGCACCGCCGGGTAGCGGCTGGCGAAGGATTTGGCGGAGGACCAATGGGTGGTGGCGCTGCGCCCGTCGAGCAACCCACTGCGCGCCAACATGATCGAGCCAATGCACACACCGCCCAGTACCGTGCCTGCCGCATGTTGCTGGCGAATCCATTCCAGCAGCGCCGGGTGTGCCTGGTCTTCTGTAAACTCGCCGATCGATGGCGGCACCAGCACCGCCATCATCGGTTGCTCGGGACCGGGATAGCTGCTGAAAACACGCACCGGTGTGCCAGCGCTATCCACCTGCCAATGGCTGACCCGCAGCAATGGCAACTGCGCGGATTGATGCTCGGCGGCGATGCGATTGGCCACGCCAAACAGGTCAGTCAAGCCGTGCACGGCGGCCAGTTGCGCACCCTGGTAGATCAACACGCCCAGCTCAACCACGACCATTGTCAGTTTTCCCCCTGTTATTGTCGGTGCAGCCAATCCCAGGTGTGGGCGCCAGCTAAGATACTGGCCCCATCAACCCATCACGAGGCAACACACATGGCCAAGCAAGCGCTCATCCTAATCGATATCCAGAACGACTACTTCCCCCAGGGCAAGTGGCCACTTGACGGCGTGGACGCCGCAGCGGACAAAGCCGCGCAGGTGCTGCAAGCATTTCGCCAGGCGGGCGATGCGGTGATTCATGTGCGCCATGAGTTCACCTCCGATGACGCACCGTTCTTCACGCCCGGCTCCGAGGGTGCGCACCTGCATGGCAAAGTGTTGAACGAGGGCAACGAGCCGGTGGTGCTCAAGCATTTCGTGAATGCGTTCCGCGAGACCAACCTGCGAGCCCTGTTGGAACAGCGCAGCATCACGGACCTGGTAGTGGTCGGCAGCATGAGCCACATGTGCATCGACGCGGTGGTGCGGGCGGCGGCGGACCTGGGCTACACGGTCACGGTGATTCATGACGCGTGCGCCACGCGGGACCTGGAGTTCAATGGGCAGGTGATTCCGGCGGCGCAGGTGCATGGGGCTTACATGGCGTCGCTGGCGTTTGGGTATGCGAGCGTGGTGTCGGCGGATGAGTATTTGAAGGCGCAAGCGGCGGCATGACCGCCACTTGTCCTTTGGACGTCAGCGGGTCGCGATGATGAACAGGCGCGGAAACGGTAGTAGTACAGTGCCGTCAGCCAGGGCCGGATAGGCACGGGTCATTCGCGCCTGGTATTCCTGCAGGAAAGCGGTTTTTTCGCTGTCGGCCAAAGGCGCGAGGAAGGGCCTCAGCGCCGATGCCTTGAACCACTCCACTACTGCCGCGTGGCTCGCCAACGGGTGCTGGTAGGTGGTGCGCCACACATCGACCGTACTGCAATGTTTGCTCAGCAGTTCGTAGTAGTAGCTCGCCGTGTGGCGCTCGTTGTGTTTGACCGCACCGATCTTTGCCGACCATGGACCTTCTGCCGCGACTTCGCGGGCGAGCTGGTGGGCGGGTTCGTCGAGGTTGTCCGGGGTTTGCACCGCCAGCGTACCGCCGGGCGTCAGTTGGCGGACCAGGTGCGGGTACAGCGTGGCGTGGTCCGGCAGCCATTGCAGGGACGCATTGGCCAGGATCACATCGAAGGCGCGCGCAGGGTTCCAGGCACCGATATCCGCCAGTTCGAAGTTCAATGTCGGTAGCCGTTTGCGGGCGTCGACCAGCATGTCATCGGAACTGTCCATACCGGTGATGTGCGCTTGCGGGAAGCGCTCGGCGAGCACCTCAGTCGAGTTACCGGGACCGCAGCCTAAATCGACGGCATTGTGCACTTCAACGTTCGGAATGGCCGCGACCAGGTCACGGACAGGGCGGGTGCGCTGCTGTTCGAACATCGTGTACTGCTTGGCTGACCAGTTCATCACGGCTTTCCTTCTTCTTGAGGATGTCCACAGCCTAAATCTTGTGAGCCATGAGAACAAATGCCAGGATTGATGCACTCCCATACCTGAAAAGTATACCTATGCTGGAACTTCGCCAACTCAAGGCCTTTGTGGCCATCGCCGAAGAAGGCTATATCACCCGCGCTGCCGAACGCCTGGGCATGCAGCAACCGCCGTTGACGCGGATGCTGCAAAGCCTTGAGGCCGAACTGGGTGTGGTCTTGATGGAGCGCCTGCCCCGTGGCGTGCGGCCCACGACGGCCGGGCTCGCATTGCTGGACGAAGCACGTGAGATTCTCGCCCAGGCAGATGGGATTGCAGAGGTGGTGCGCCGCGCCGCACGGGGCGAGCGTGGGCGCCTGGCGATCGGGTTTACCAGCTCGGCGGCGCTGCATCCCTTTGTGCCGAGTGTATTACGGCGGTTTCGCGAAACCTTTGTCGGCGTGACAGTGGTGCTGGAGGAAGCCGGGACCGGCGAACTGCTGGACGCGTTGGTCCATGAGAAGCTCGATGCAGCATTTATCCGCTCGCCCCTCAGCGCAACCCAGTCGCTGCAAGACGAACCGATCCTGGTGGAGCCCATGTTGCTGGCGTTGCCCACGGATCATCCTCTGGCAATCGATCCGGGATCTCCCCTGCCCTTGTCGGCATTGGCGACCGAGTCCTTCGTGCTCTACCGCCGGCGTGTGGGGCTGGGTTTGTACGACGCAATTCTGGTGGCCTGCCGTGAAGCAGGGTTCAGCCCGCAGGTGGTGCAGGAAGCTCCGCGCATGACCGCGACCCTAAGCCTGGTGGCTGCTGGACTTGGGGTGTCCATCGTGCCGGCGTCGATGCAGCGCTTGCGCGGGGATGGCATCGTTTATCGGGAATTGACGGAGTGCCGCAGCCTGGTGGCGCCGTTGCATTTGGCGACGCGGATCGATGACGGTTCGGCGATGCTGCAGCGGTTCAAGGAGATGGTTGTCACCGCCGCCTCGACTGAAGCTGATCACGGGTGATAAAAAACCCCCGAGGCCTGAGCCAGCGGGGGTTCTGTGTGTTCCAGGTGTTAAACCTCAGAACGGGATATCGTCATCAAAGCTGTCGAAATCCGGAGCCGGTTGCGGCGCGGCCTGTTGTGGCGCTGGACGCGACTCACGCTGTGGCTGCTGGCTTGGCTGCGGGCGCGACTGCTGTGGACGCGGAGCCGAGTTGGACATGCCGCCCTGGCCCTGTTGGTCGCCCTGTGGACGGCCGCCCAACAGTTGCATGGTGCCTTGCATGTCGACCACGATTTCAGTGGTGTAACGCTTGATGCCGTCTTTTTCCCACTCGCGGGTCTGCAGCTTGCCTTCGATGTAGACCTGCGAACCTTTGCGCAGGTACTCGCCGGCGATCTCTGCGACCTTGCCGAACATCGACACACGGTGCCATTCGGTTTTCTCGACCTTCTGGCCGGTCTGCTTGTCGGTCCACTGTTCGCTGGTCGCCAGACTCAGGTTGGTCACGGCGTTACCGTTAGGCAAGTAGCGAACTTCGGGATCCTGGCCGCACGTACCGACCAATATGACTTTGTTAACCCCACGGGCCATAACGTTCTCCTAGGCTGGGCGCGCTGTCGGCACTGGGTTGACCAGTTGCTCGAGCGTCGCGCGATCCAATAATTCGGTGTCCAATTTGATGTAGATGGCGGCTTCTTCAGCAACAACCACGGCATCGGTAACCCCAGTAACGGCCTTAAGGCGCTCGACCAGACCGGCTTCGCGGATCGCTTCGGGCGATAACGGCAAGCGCAGACTCGTCACATAGGGAGGTTCGCGCATGGTAACAGCAAAGGCCAGCCAGAGGGCAGCCAGACCTGCGCATCCAAGGAACACAACCGACAAACCGCCATGCTGGAACATCCAGCCACCCATGATGCCGCCCAGTGCGGAACCCAGGAACTGGCTGGTGGAATACACCCCCATCGCCGTCCCTTTGCCGCCGGCCGGTGAAACTTTACTGATCAGCGAAGGCAGCGACGCCTCCAGCAGGTTGAACGCGGTGAAGAACACCACCGTGCCGATTACCAGCGCCCGCAGACTGTCGCCGAACTGCCAGAAGAATAGCTCAGTGAGCATCAGCGTCGCGACGGCGCCGAGCAAAACTCGTTTCATTTTGCGTTTCTTTTCGCCGTAGATGATGAAGGGGATCATGGCGAAGAACGAAATCAGCAGCGCAGTAAGGTAGACCCACCAGTGCTGCTCCTTGGGCAGGCCGGCTTTTTCTACCAAGGCCAGAGGCAAGGCGACAAAGCTGCACATCAGCATGGCGTGTAATACGAAGATACCTAAATCCAGGCGCAGCAGGTCCGGGTGCTTGAGCGTCGGCAACAGGGCCTTGCGCGCGACGCCTGACTCACGGTGCTGCAACGTGCCAGTGGAGCGCGGCACCATGAAGGCCACGATCACGATGCCGAACAGTGCCATACCGCCTGTGGCCAGGAACAGCCCGTGCAAACCAAACGCGCGAGTCAGCAAGGGCCCCACCACCATGGCCACGGCAAACGACAGGCCGATGGTCATGCCGATCATGGCCATGGCCTTAGTGCGATGTTGTTCGCGGGTCAGGTCGGACAGCAACGCCATGACCGCAGCGGAAATCGCGCCCGCGCCTTGCAGGATGCGCCCGGCGATCACGCCCCAGATGGAATCGGATTGAGCCGCGAGCACGCTGCCGAGGGCGAACACGATCAGCCCCAGGTAGATCACCGGGCGGCGACCGATACGGTCGGAAATGATCCCGAACGGGATCTGGAAAATCGCCTGGGTCAGGCCATAGGCGCCAATCGCCAGGCCGATCAACGCGGGGGTTGCGCCTGCGAGATCCATTCCATAGGTCGCCAGCACCGGCAACACCATAAACATGCCCAGCATACGGAAGGCGAACACCAGGGCCAGACCGCTTGCCGCTCGGGTCTCGCCGCTACTCATGCGTTCGCTGTGGGGATCGTGCATGGAAAAACCTCGTGTGAACCGGCGGCGATTCTACCAGTCCCATCGATTGAGAGGGTATATGCGGCGCTTTGCCGCGCAGCTTTCATCTAAGGCTGCAAGCGGCCTTTTGACAGTGTATATTCATCCAGTCTTTAGCCGTATACTCCGGCATTATTTACGCCCGCCGTGCGAGGCCATCTTGGACAAGATCCTGATTCGTGGGGCTAGAACCCACAACCTGAAGAACATCGACCTGACCCTGCCCCGGGACAAACTGATCGTCATCACCGGCTTGTCCGGGTCCGGCAAATCGTCGCTGGCGTTCGACACGCTGTATGCCGAAGGCCAGCGCCGCTATGTGGAATCCCTGTCGGCCTATGCCCGGCAGTTCCTGTCGATGATGGAAAAGCCCGACGTCGACACTATTGAAGGCCTGTCGCCGGCCATTTCCATCGAGCAGAAGTCGACCTCCCATAACCCGCGTTCCACCGTGGGCACCATTACCGAAATCTACGATTACCTGCGCCTGCTGTATGCACGCGTGGGTATTCCGCGTTGCCCGGACCACGACATTCCCCTGGAAGCCCAGACCGTCAGCCAGATGGTCGACCTGGTGCTGGCCCAGCCGGAAGGTGCCAAGCTGATGCTGCTGGCACCGGTGATCCGTGAGCGCAAGGGCGAACATCTTTCCGTTTTCGAAGAGCTGCGTGCGCAAGGTTTTGTGCGTGCGCGGATCAACGGCAAGCTGTATGAGCTGGACGAAGCGCCGAAGCTCGACAAGCAGAAGAAGCATTCGATCGATGTCGTGGTCGACCGCTTCAAGGTGCGCGCCGACCTGCAGCAGCGCCTGGCGGAATCCTTCGAAACCGCATTGAAACTGGCCGACGGTATTGCACTGGTGGCGCCGATGGACGACGAGCCAGGCGAAGAGATCATCTTCTCCGCCCGGTTTGCCTGCCCGATCTGCGGCCACGCCATCAGCGAGCTGGAACCCAAGCTGTTTTCCTTCAACAACCCGGCCGGCGCCTGCCCGACTTGTGATGGCCTGGGCGTGAAGCAGTTCTTCGACATCAAGCGCCTGGTCAACGGTGACCTGACGCTGGCGGAGGGGGCCATTCGCGGCTGGGATAGGCGCAACGTCTATTACTTCCAGATGCTGGGGTCGTTGGCGTCGCACTATAAATTCAGCCTGGAAGTGCCTTTCAACCAACTGCCGGCGGACCAGCAGAAGGTCATCCTGCATGGTAGCGGCTCGCAGAACGTCGACTTCAAGTACCTGAACGACCGTGGCGATATCGTCAAGCGCTCCCACCCATTCGAAGGCATTGTGCCGAACCTTGAGCGTCGCTACCGCGAGACTGAATCGGCCAGCGTGCGCGAAGAGCTGGCGAAATTCCTCAGCACCCAGCCTTGCCCGGATTGCCGCGGCACGCGCCTGCGTCGTGAGGCGCGGCATGTATGGGTGGGCGAAAAGACCTTGCCGGCGGTGACCAGCCTGCCGATCGGTGATGCCTGCGAATACTTTGGCGTGCTCAAACTGACCGGTCGCCGTGGGGAGATCGCCGACAAGATCCTCAAGGAGATTCGCGAGCGGCTGCAGTTCCTGGTCAACGTAGGCCTGGATTACCTGTCGCTGGATCGCAGCGCCGATACCTTGTCCGGCGGCGAAGCCCAACGGATTCGCCTGGCCAGCCAGATTGGTGCCGGCCTCGTGGGTGTGCTGTACATCCTTGATGAGCCGTCGATTGGTTTGCACCAACGTGACAACGATCGCCTGCTGGGTACGTTGAAACACCTGCGGGATATCGGTAACACGGTGATCGTGGTCGAACACGATGAAGACGCGATTCGCCTGGCGGATTACGTGGTCGACATCGGCCCGGGCGCGGGTGTGCATGGTGGGCACATTGTCGCAGAGGGCACGCCTGCCGAAGTCATGGCGCACCCGGACTCGCTGACCGGCAAGTACCTGTCCGGCCGCGTGAAGATCGAAGTACCCGCCAAACGTACGCCACGCAACAAAAAGCTGGCGCTGCACCTCAAGGGCGCGCGTGGCAACAACCTGCGCAATGTCGACCTGGAAATTCCACTGGGCCTGCTGACCTGCGTGACCGGTGTTTCCGGCTCGGGCAAGTCGACGCTGATCAACAACACGCTGTTCCCGTTGAGTGCCACCGCCCTGAATGGCGCGACCACCCTGGAAGCGGCGGCCCATGACAGCATCAAGGGCCTGGAACACCTGGATAAGGTGGTCGATATCGACCAAAGCCCGATTGGCCGTACACCGCGCTCCAACCCGGCGACCTACACCGGACTGTTCACACCGATTCGTGAGCTGTTTGCGGGTGTTCCGGAATCACGCTCAAGAGGCTACGGACCGGGCCGGTTCTCGTTCAACGTCAAGGGCGGCCGCTGTGAAGCGTGCCAGGGCGATGGCTTGATCAAGGTGGAGATGCACTTCCTCCCGGACATCTACGTACCGTGCGATGTGTGCAAGAGCAAGCGCTATAACCGCGAGACGCTGGAGATCAAATACAAAGGCAAGAGCATCCATGAAACCCTCGAGATGACCATCGAGGAAGCGCGCGTGTTCTTTGACGCGGTTCCGGCGCTGGCGCGCAAGCTACAGACCCTGATGGATGTAGGCCTTTCATATATCAAGCTGGGGCAGTCAGCTACGACGCTGTCTGGTGGTGAAGCACAACGGGTGAAGTTGTCTCGTGAGCTGTCCAAGCGCGACACCGGCAAGACCTTGTATATCCTTGATGAGCCGACCACCGGCCTGCACTTCGCGGATATCCAGCAACTGTTGGACGTGCTGCACCGCCTTCGCGACCACGGCAATACCGTGGTGGTGATCGAGCACAACCTTGATGTGATCAAGACGGCCGACTGGCTGGTAGACCTGGGGCCGGAAGGTGGTTCCAAGGGCGGTCAGATTATCGCCGTAGGTACGCCGGAGCAGGTTTCCGAAATGCCGCAGTCACACACTGGTTACTACTTGAAACCACTGTTGGAACGCGACCGGGCCTGACTTTTTCGGGCCCAATGAAAAGCCCCTGTCACTTTGCAGTGACAGGGGCTTTTTGCTGCCGGGAATCAGAACTGCGATTGCAGGTAATTCTCCAGGCCAATCAACTTGATCAGGCCCAACTGCTTTTCCAGCCAGTAGGTGTGATCTTCTTCGGTATCATTCAACTGCACCCGCAGGATTTCCCGAGTGACAAAGTCGCTGTGCTGTTCACAGAGCTCGATGCCTTTGCAAAGCGCGGCACGGACCTTGTACTCGAGGCGCAGGTCGGCGGCGAGCATGTCAGGGACCGTGGTGCCCACATCCAGGTCATCCGGACGCATGCGCGGCGTGCCTTCGAGCATGAGGATACGGCGCATCAGTGCGTCGGCGTGCTGTGCCTCTTCTTCCATTTCGTGGTTGATACGCTCGTAGAGCTCGGTAAAGCCCCAGTCTTCGTACATGCGCGAATGGATGAAATATTGGTCACGAGCCGCCAGTTCGCCCGTCAGCAACGTGTTGAGGTAATCGATTACGTCGGGGTGACCTTGCATCGCCCTACATCTCCCTGCTTGAAAGTCTGTAGTTTGAACCATGATGACTCGAAGGTCACGGGACCAACGGCAGAAAAGTGAAGATTTTCCGAGAAAAGTAGCGGATTTAACGCAAAAACCGCCCAAATGAGGGCGGTTCTGCTTATCGTTTAGAGTCAGCTAAGCGATACACCCAACGCCTTTGCGATTGCTTCTCCATAAGCAGGATCAGCCTTGTAGAAGTGTTGCAGCTGGCGCTGAACGACGTCGCTGGAAACGCCACCCATTGCGCCGGCAATGTTGTTGGTGAGCAACGCTTTCTGCTCATCGCTCATCAGGCGGAACAGCGCACCTGCGTGACTGTAGTAATCAGTGTCCTCTCTGTGATCGTAGCGGTCAGCCGCGCCATTAAGTGCCAGTGCAGGCTCTGCATACTGTGGCGCTTGCTTCGGTGCATCGGCGTAGCTGTTCGGCTCGTAATTAGGCGCCGCACCACCGTTACTGCCGAATGCCATCGAGCCATCACGCTGGTAGCTGTTTACTGGGCTACGTGGGGCGTTCACCGGCAGTTGCTGGTGATTGGTACCAACGCGGTAGCGGTGGGCATCTGCGTAGGCGAATACACGACCTTGCAGCATGCGGTCTGGCGACAGGCCTACGCCTGGAACCATATTGCTCGGACCGAATGCGGCTTGCTCCACTTCAGCAAAGTAGTTCTGCGGGTTGCGGTTCAACTCCAGTTCGCCGACTTCGATCAAAGGGAATTCCTTCTGCGACCAGGTTTTGGTCACATCGAAAGGATTCTCGTAATGAGCGTTGGCCTGGGCCTCGGTCATGATCTGGATGCACACGCGCCATTTCGGGAAGTCACCGCGCTCGATCGCATCAAAGAGATCGCGCTGGGCGTAATCAGGGTCAGTACCGGCCAAACGCGCAGCTTCGGCCGGTGCCAGGTTCTTGATGCCCTGTTTGGTTTTGTAGTGCCACTTGACCCAGTGACGCTCGCCCTTGGCGTTGATCAGGCTATAGGTGTGGCTGCCAAAACCGTGCATATGGCGGTAGCCATCGGGAATGCCACGGTCGGAAAACAGAATGGTGACCTGGTGCAACGCCTCAGGGGAGTGAGACCAGAAGTCCCACATCATTTGCGCGCTTTTCAGGTTGCTTTGCGGCAAGCGCTTCTGGGTATGGATGAAGTCAGGAAACTTCAATGGATCGCGAATGAAGAACACAGGGGTGTTGTTACCCACGATGTCCCAGTTGCCTTCTTCGGTGTAGAACTTAAGGGCGAAGCCGCGTGGGTCGCGCTCGGTATCAGCCGAACCGCGCTCACCACCTACCGTAGAAAAGCGCAGGAAGGTCGGCGTCTGCTTGCCGACGGACTCGAACAACTTAGCACTGGTGTATTGGGTAATGTCTTTGGTGACTGTGAAAGTGCCATAGGCACCCGAGCCTTTGGCGTGTACACGGCGCTCAGGGATGTTTTCACGGTTGAAGTGAGCGAGCTTCTCAATCAGGTGAAAATCGTCGAGGAGCAACGGGCCGCGCGGGCCTGCGGAACGGGAATTCTGGTTGTCCGCAACGGGAGCACCGCTGGCGGTCGTAAGGATTTTATTCTGGCTCATGCTCAATTTCCCTCAGGTCGGACTTGGAACTGCCGGCTAATCGGCTTGCAGGGAGTATTGATCATCAACATGACGCCTACAAATTCATTAAATTGTAGGCTTCGATAGAAAATAACTACCAAACTCCCCTCGTGCCATAGTGCCAAGCACAATCGACGGAAGCTTGTACAAATCGCGCTTTTCTTACTCGCACAAAAAACCGGGCACTAGGCCCGGTTCTTCGTTACAGCTTGTCGTCTTACTCGGCGCTTACAGCTTCGCCAGCAGTAGCACGATCAACCAACTCGACGTACGCCATAGGCGCGTTGTCGCCAGCGCGGAAACCGCACTTGAGGATGCGCAGGTAGCCACCCTCACGGGTAGCGTAACGCTTGCCCAGGTCGTTGAAGAGCTTACCAACGATAGCTTTCGAACGAGTACGGTCGAAAGCCAGACGGCGGTTAGCCAGGCTGTCCGTCTTGGCCAAAGTAATCAGCGGCTCAGCAACGCGACGCAGTTCTTTAGCTTTCGGCAGTGTAGTTTTGATCAGCTCGTGCTCGAACAGCGACACCGCCATGTTTTGGAACATGGCCTTGCGGTGCGAGCTGGTACGGCTCAGGTGACGACCACTTTTACGATGACGCATGGTTCATTCCTTACCAAACTCACGTTCGGTGATTACGACGATCAGGCAGTCGCCTTGTCGTCCTTCTTAAGACTTGCAGGCGGCCAGTTGTCGAGGCGCATGCCGAGGGACAGACCGCGGGAGGCCAGAACGTCCTTGATTTCAGTCAAGGATTTCTTGCCCAGGTTCGGAGTCTTCAACAGTTCTACTTCGGTACGCTGAATCAGGTCGCCGATGTAGTAAATGTTTTCCGCCTTAAGGCAGTTAGCCGAACGTACAGTCAGTTCCAGATCGTCAACCGGGCGAAGCAGGATCGGATCGATCTCGTCTTCCTGCTCGATTACCACTGGTTCGCTGTCACCCTTGAGGTCGACGAACGCAGCCAACTGCTGTTGCAGGATGGTTGCAGCGCGGCGAATAGCCTCTTCAGGATCCAGAGTACCGTTGGTTTCCAGATCAATAACCAGCTTGTCCAGGTTAGTACGCTGCTCGACACGGGCGTTTTCCACCACGTATGCGATGCGGCGAACCGGGCTGAACGAAGAGTCAAGCTGCAAGCGACCAATGCTGCGGCTTTCGTCTTCATCGCTCTGACGCGAGTCGGCCGGTTCATAACCACGACCACGAGCTACGGTGAGCTTCATGTTCAGAGCGCCGTTAGACGCCAGGTTAGCGATTACGTGATCGGGGTTAACGATCTCGACATCATGATCCAGCTGAATATCGGCAGCGGTAACCACCCCCGAACCCTTCTTCGACAAGGTCAGCGTAACTTCGTCACGGCCGTGCAGCTTGATAGCCAGACCTTTAAGGTTCAACAGGATTTCAATTACGTCTTCCTGTACACCTTCGATGGCGCTGTACTCGTGGAGCACACCGTCAATCTCGGCCTCGACTACTGCACAGCCGGGCATTGAGGACAACAGGATGCGGCGCAGCGCGTTGCCCAGGGTGTGGCCAAAACCACGCTCGAGAGGCTCGAGAGTGATCTTAGCGCGGGTTGGACTGACAACCTGCACATCAATGTGGCGGGGTGTCAGGAACTCATTTACCGAAATCTGCATGGATGCACCTATTTTCTAGCCCTTACTTGGAGTAGAGCTCGACAATCAGGCTTTCGTTGATGTCGGCGGACAGATCACTGCGAGCAGGAACGTTCTTGAAAACGCCCGACTTCTTCTCAGTGTCTACTTCTACCCATTCTACGCGGCCACGTTGGGCACACAGATCGAGAGCTTGGACAATGCGAAGTTGGTTTTTTGCTTTCTCGCGAACTGCGACCACGTCACCAGCACGAACCTGGTAGGACGGAACGTTTACGGTCTGACCGTTAACGCTGATCGACTTGTGCGATACCAGCTGACGGGATTCGGCACGAGTCGAACCAAAGCCCATACGGTATACAACGTTGTCCAGACGGCATTCGAGCAGTTGCAGCAGGTTTTCACCGGTTGCACCTTTCTTGCCAGCAGCTTCTTTGTAGTAGCCGCTGAACTGACGCTCGAGAACGCCGTAGATACGACGGACCTTCTGCTTTTCACGCAGTTGGGTGCCGTAGTCGGACTGGCGACCGCGGCGTTGGCCGTGGATACCAGGTGCTGCTTCGATGTTGCACTTCGATTCGATCGCGCGCACGCCGCTCTTCAGGAAGAGATCGGTGCCTTCGCGACGAGCGAGTTTGCATTTTGGACCAATGTAACGAGCCATTCTTTACAATCTCCTGGATTACACGCGGCGCTTCTTCGGCGGACGGCACCCGTTGTGCGGGATTGGCGTCACGTCGGTGATGCTGGCGATCTTATAGCCACAGCCGTTCAAAGCACGGACAGCAGACTCACGACCTGGACCTGGACCTTTGACGTTAACGTCGAGGTTTTTCAGGCCGTATTCCAGCGCAGCTTGACCAGCACGTTCAGCAGCTACTTGAGCAGCAAACGGGGTGGACTTGCGGGAACCGCGGAAACCCGAACCACCGGAGGTAGCCCAAGAAAGCGCGTTACCTTGACGGTCGGTGATGGTCACGATGGTGTTGTTAAAAGAAGCATGGATGTGGGCGATGCCATCAACCACTGTCTTTTTAACTTTTTTACGAGGACGAGCAGCAGGTTTTGCCATGATAATTTTCCTGTCGATTCGCTGGGGCGATTACTTGCGGATCGGCTTACGCGGACCTTTACGGGTACGCGCGTTAGTCTTGGTACGCTGACCGCGTACTGGAAGACCACGACGATGACGCAGACCGCGATAGCAACCGAGGTCCATCAAACGCTTGATTTTCATGTTGATTTCGCGACGCAGGTCACCTTCAGTGGTGAACTTCGCCACTTCGCCACGCAGCTGTTCAATCTGCTCGTCGCTCAGATCCTTGATCTTAGCGGCTGGATTTACACCAGCGACTGCGCAAATTTTCTGCGCAGTAGTGCGACCAACACCATAGATGTAGGTCAGCGAGATAACAGTGTGCTTGTTATCTGGAATGTTAACGCCTGCAATACGGGCCATTCAGTGGGACTCCAATTGACAGCTACCTACGCCCCGGAAGCCAAGAAATAGGGCGCGAGATAATATCGCTGTAATAACAAATAATCAACCCGGCAGCGCACTAGCTGCCGGGCTTCAAGCGGATCACACTCAGCCTTGGCGCTGTTTGTGACGCGGTTCCGCGCTGCAAATTACTCGAACAACACCTTCGCGGCGAATAATCTTGCAGTTACGGCACAGCTTTTTCACCGATGCACGAACTTTCATCACCAACTCCTCGAACCTTATGGGGTACTCAGCGCAACATGCCGCTGCCGTAGCCCTTCAGGTTGGCTTTCTTCATCAGGGATTCGTACTGGTGCGAAACGAGGTGCGATTGTACTTGGGACATGAAGTCCATCACAACCACGACCACGATCAGCAACGAGGTCCCGCCAAGGTAGAACGGAACGTTTGCTGCAACCACCAGGAACTGGGGCAACAAGCACACGGCCGTCATATATAGAGCACCGAACAGGGTCAAACGAGTCAGAACGCCATCAATGTAGCGCGCAGACTGCTCACCTGGACGGATGCCCGGAATAAAGGCACCGGACTTCTTCAGGTTTTCCGCTACGTCTTTCGGATTGAACATCAACGCCGTATAGAAGAAGCAGAAGAAAATAATCCCTGCACTAAACAGCAGAATATTCAACGGCTGACCAGGAGCGATCGACTGAGAGAGGTCCTGCAGCCAGCCCATATTTTCAGACTGACCAAACCAGGTACCCAACGAAGCCGGAAACAGCAAAATGCTGCTCGCGAAAATTGCCGGAATAACGCCGGCCATATTCACTTTCAGCGGCAAGTGGCTGGTCTGCGCAGCAAAAACCTTACGGCCCTGCTGACGCTTGGCGTAGTGAACAGCAATACGACGCTGACCACGCTCAATGAACACCACAAAACCGATAATCGCTACTGCCAGCAAACCGATGGCAACCAAGGCAAAGATATTGATATCGCCCTGACGTGCAGACTCGAAAGACTGCCCAATCGCTCTCGGAAGACCGGCGACGATACCTGCGAAAATCAACATCGAGATACCGTTGCCAACACCACGCTCAGTAATCTGCTCACCCAGCCACATCATGAACATCGCACCAGCCACAAACGTGGATACCGCGACGAAATGGAAGCCAAAGTCACCAGTGAACGCAACACCCTGCCCGGCTAGGCCAACGGACATGCCGATAGCTTGAACCAGGGCGAGGATGACAGTGCCGTAGCGGGTGTACTGGCTAATCTTGCGACGGCCAGCTTCACCTTCCTTCTTCAACTGTTCCAGCTGCGGACTGACGGCGGTCATCAGCTGCATGATGATCGATGCCGAGATGTACGGCATGATCCCCAGTGCAAAGATGCTCATCCGCTCCAGCGCACCGCCGGAAAACATGTTGAACAAGCTAAGAATGGTCCCCTCATTCTGTCGAAACAGGTCTGCGAGTCGGTCCGGGTTGATACCTGGAACCGGGATGTGTGCGCCTATTCGGTAGACGATAATCGCCAGGAACAGAAAACGCAGACGAGCCCAAAGTTCAGACATACCGCCTTTGCCGAGCGCTGAGAGAGCACCTTGCTTAGCCATTTATTCCTCGAACTTGCCGCCAGCTGCTTCGATAGCCGAACGCGCACCTTTGGTGGCGCCGATTCCCTTGCCGATAGTGACAGCGCGAGTCACTTCACCGGACAGCATGATTTTCACACGCTGTACGTTGACGTTGATCACGTTGGCATCTTTCAGGGTCTGCACAGTAACGATGTCGCCTTCCACTTTAGCCAGCTCGGACAGACGCACTTCTGCGCGATCCATGGCTTTCAGGGATACGAAACCGAACTTAGGCAGGCGACGATGCAGCGGCTGTTGACCGCCTTCAAAGCCTGGAGCGATGGTGCCACCGGAGCGGGAGGTTTGACCTTTGTGGCCACGGCCACCAGTCTTACCCAAACCGCTACCGATACCACGGCCCGGACGATGCTTTTCGCGACGGGAACCCGGCGCTGGACTCAGATCATTGAGTTTCATCGATTAACCCTCTACACGCAGCATGTAGTAAGCCTTGTTGATCATCCCGCGATTCTCGGGAGTATCCTGGACTTCTACAGTGTGACCGATGCGACGCAGACCCAGACCTTTAACGCACAGTTTGTGGTTAGGGATACGGCCGGTCATGCTTTTGATCAGCGTTACTTTAACGGTAGCCATGATCAGAAGATCTCCTTGACAGTCAGACCACGCTTGGCAGCGATGGACTCAGGAGATTGCATAGCTTTCAAACCTTTGAAAGTGGCGTGAACCACGTTTACCGGGTTAGTCGAGCCGTAGCACTTGGCCAGAACGTTCTGAACGCCAGCAACTTCGAGGACAGCACGCATAGCGCCGCCAGCGATGATACCGGTACCTTCAGAAGCAGGCTGCATGTACACCTTCGAAGCGCCATGGGCGGACTTCATTGCGTACTGCAGCGTGGTGCCGTTCAGATCAACTTGGATCATGTTGCGACGAGCAGCTTCCATTGCTTTCTGGATTGCAGCAGGCACTTCACGTGACTTGCCACGGCCGAAGCCAACACGCCCTTTACCATCACCTACCACGGTCAACGCGGTGAAAGTGAAGATACGGCCGCCTTTAACGGTTTTGGCTACGCGGTTAACTTGAACCAGCTTCTCAATGTAGCCTTCGTCGCGCTTTTGGTCGTTATTTGACATAACTTAGAACTCCAGCCCAGCTTCACGAGCAGCATCAGCCAGCGCTTTCACGCGACCGTGGTACTTGAAGCCAGAGCGGTCGAAAGCCACTTGCGAGACGCCAGCGGCCTTAGCACGCGTAGCGACCAGCTGGCCAACCTTTGTGGCCGCGTCGATGTTGCCGGTGGCACCATCACGCAGTTCTTTATCCAAAGTCGAGGCGCTTGCCAGGACTTTGTTGCCGTCGGCCGAGATGACCTGGGCGTAGATGTGCTGCGACGAGCGGAACACGCAGAGACGCACGACTTCGAGTTCGTGCATTTTCAGGCGTGCTTTGCGAGCGCGACGCAGTCGAGTAACTTTTTTGTCGGTCATTTGCTATGCCCTACTTCTTCTTGGCTTCTTTACGACGGACGACTTCGTCCGCGTAGCGCACACCTTTGCCTTTGTACGGCTCTGGTGGACGGAAGTCGCGGATCTCAGCGGCCACTTGACCTACCAGCTGCTTGTCGATGCCCTTGATCAGGATATCGGTCTGGCTAGGGGTCTCAGCAGTGATGCCCGCTGGCAGTTCGTAATCCACAGGGTGCGAGAAGCCAAGGGCCAGGTTCAAAACCGTGCCTTTTGCTTGCGCTTTGTAACCAACACCGACCAGCTGGAGCTTACGCTCGAAGCCTTGGCTTACGCCTTGGACCATGTTGTTTACCAACGCACGCGTGGTACCGGCCATTGCGCGAGTTTGTTGATCGCCATTGCGAGCAGCAAAACGCAGCTCACCCGCTTCTTCAACGATCTCAACGGACGAATGGATGTTCAGTTCAAGAGTACCCTTGGCACCCTTCACCGAAAGCTGTTGGCCTGCGAATTTGACTTCGACACCGGCTGGCAGCTTAACGGGGTTCTTAGCGACGCGAGACATGCTTATCCCCCCTTAGAACACAGTGCAAAGAACTTCGCCGCCGACACCGGCAGCGCGCGCAGCACGATCCGTCATCACACCTTTGTTGGTGGAGACGATAGACACGCCCAGACCGCCACGAACTTTCGGCAGATCTTCAGCGGACTTGTACTGACGCAGGCCTGGACGGCTAACGCGCTTCACTTCCTCGATGACCGAACGGCCTTCGAAGTACTTCAGCTCGATGGACAGCAGTGCTTTTACATCGCTGCTGATCTGATAACCCGCAATGTAGCCTTCGTCTTTCAGGACTTTGGCAACAGCAACCTTCAACTTGGAAGATGGCATGCTTACGACGGACTTTTCAGCCATCTGGGCATTACGGATACGAGTTAGCATGTCCGCTAACGGGTCCTGCATACTCATGGGCTAGACGCTCCTAATACAAAAAAATTAGCCTTGCGGCTACATATGTCGCCGAGAATCTCCGGGTAAAACACACGGGCTCAGGCGAGCCGCGTATTTTAGACACACTCCAGAAATGAAACAAGCCCCAAAAGGGGCTTGTTCCAGATTCAAGGTCACCGGCGGTCAGTATCTTGCGACATCGACCACCTGGACGTTGAAAGTACTTACCAGCTGGCTTTAACCAGACCAGGTACGTCACCACGCATTGCCGCTTCACGCAGTTTGTTACGGCCGAGGCCGAACTTGCGGTAAACGCCGTGTGGACGACCAGTCAGGCGGCAGCGGTTACGCATGCGCGAAGCGCTTGCATCACGTGGCTGCTTCTGCAGAGCAACTGTAGCTTCCCAACGCGCTTCTGGACTTGCGTTCAGATCAACGATGATTGCTTTCAGTGCTGCACGCTTCTTGGCGTACTTGGCAACCGTGAGCTGACGTTTCAGCTCGCGGTTTTTCATGCTCATCTTGGCCATGGTCCTACTCCAATCAGTTGCGGAACGGGAATTTGAAAGCACGCAACAGGGCGCGACCTTCATCATCGTTCTTGGCAGTGGTGGTCAGGGTGATGTCCAGACCGCGGAGAGCATCGATCTTGTCGTAGTCGATTTCCGGGAAGATGATCTGCTCTTTCACGCCCATGCTGTAGTTACCACGACCATCGAAGGACTTGGCATTCAGGCCGCGGAAGTCGCGAACCCGAGGCAGGGAGATCGACAGCAGACGATCCAGGAATTCGTACATACGCTCACGGCGCAGGGTCACTTTGACGCCGATCGGCCAACCTTCACGGACTTTAAAGCCAGCGATGGATTTCCGAGCGTAAGTCACAACGACTTTCTGGCCGGTGATCTTTTCCAGGTCAGCAACAGCGTGCTCGATGACTTTTTTGTCACCGATCGCTTCGCCCAAACCCATGTTCAGGGTGATTTTGGTAACGCGCGGAACTTCCATCACGTTCCCAAGCTTAAGTTCTTCCTTAAGCTTAGGGGCGATTTCCTTCCGGTAAATCTCTTGTAGTCGTGCCATGGTCTAATCTACCTAGCAGTGTTCAAGCATCAACCGCTTTTTGGGTCGACTTGAAGACACGAATTTTCTTACCGTCTTCTACTTTGAAACCAACGCGGTCAGCCTTGTTGGTTTCGCCGTTGAAGATGGCGACGTTAGAAGCGTCCAGCGGAGCTTCTTTCTCGACGATACCGCCCTGCACGCCCGACATCGGGTTAGGCTTGGTATGACGCTTGACCAGGTTCAGACCACCGATAACCAGACGGTTATTAGCGAGAACCTTAAGCACCTTACCGCGCTTACCTTTGTCTTTGCCGGCGATCACGATGATCTCGTCGTCACGACGAATCTTTTGCATGTCGGATCTCCTTACAGCACTTCTGGGGCGAGCGAGACGATCTTCATGAACTTCTCAGTACGAAGCTCACGGGTCACTGGCCCAAAGATACGGGTGCCGATCGGCTCTTGCTTGTTGTTCAGAAGAACAGCAGCGTTGCCATCAAAGCGGATAATGGAGCCATCAGCACGACGTACGCCGTGACGAGTGCGGACTACAACAGCAGTCATCACTTGGCCTTTTTTCACCTTACCGCGAGGAATTGCTTCCTTCACGGTAACTTTGATGATGTCACCGATACCAGCGTAACGACGATGGGAGCCACCCAGCACCTTGATGCACATAACACGGCGAGCGCCGCTGTTATCGGCCACATCGAGCATGGATTGAGTCTGAATCATATAATTTCTCCGACCCCTAGTCCTTAGACTTCCACAGCGCGTTCGAGAACATCAACCAGTGCCCAAGACTTGGTCTTGGCCAGCGGACGAGTTTCACGAATAGTGACTTTGTCGCCGATGTGGCACTGATTGGTTTCGTCGTGCGCGTGCAGCTTAGTCGAACGCTTAACATATTTACCGTAGATCGGGTGCTTAACGCGACGCTCGATCAGAACGGTGATGGTTTTGTCCATCTTGTCGCTGACAACACGGCCAGTCAGCGTACGGACAGTCTTTTCGGCTTCAGCCATGATCACTTACCTGCCTGCTGGTTGAGCACAGTCTTCACGCGAGCGATGTCACGCTTAACTTGCGAGAGCAGATGAGACTGCCCCAACTGGCCAGTTGCTTTCTGCATACGCAGATTGAACTGGTCGCGCAGCAGGCCGAGCAGTTGCTCGTTCAGCTGCTGTGCGGATTTTTCACGAAGTTCATTCGCTTTCATCACATCACCGTCCGTTTAACAAAGGAGGTGGCGAGCGGCAGCTTTGCAGCAGCCAGGGCGAAAGCCTCACGCGCCAGCTCTTCAGAAACACCCTCGATTTCATACAGGACTTTGCCTGGCTGAATCTGGGCTACCCAGTACTCCACGTTACCCTTACCTTTACCCATCCGAACCTCGAGAGGTTTTTTGGAGATCGGCTTGTCCGGGAATACACGGATCCAGATCTTGCCGCCACGTTTTACGTGACGGGTCAGAGCACGACGCGCTGACTCGATCTGACGAGCGGTGAGACGACCACGAGCTACAGACTTCAGCGCGAACTCGCCGAAGCTGACTTTGCTACCGCGCTGAGCCAGACCACGGTTGTGGCCTGTCATCTGCTTGCGGAACTTCGTACGCTTAGGTTGCAACATTTGGCGTACCCCTTACTTAGCAGCTTTTTTACGAGGCGCTGGTGCTTGTGGTTTCAGTTCTTCTTGGCGACCACCAATTACTTCGCCTTTGAAGATCCAAACCTTTACACCGATCACACCGTAAGTGGTGTGAGCTTCGTAGTTGGCATAGTCGATGTCGGCACGCAGGGTGTGCAGTGGCACACGACCTTCGCGATACCATTCAGTACGTGCGATTTCAGCACCGCCGAGACGACCGCTCACTTGGATTTTGATGCCTTTGGCACCAATGCGCATGGCGTTCTGTACAGCGCGCTTCATAGCGCGACGGAACATTACGCGACGCTCCAGCTGCTGAGCTACGCTCTGCGCAACCAGCATACCGTCGAGCTCCGGCTTGCGGATCTCTTCGATATTGATGTGCACAGGCACACCCATTTGCTTGGTCAGGTCCTGACGCAGTTTCTCAACATCTTCACCTTTCTTCCCGATAACGATACCTGGACGAGCGGTGTGGATGGTGATACGTGCAGTTTGCGCCGGACGATGGATATCGATACGGCTTACGGACGCGCTTTTTAGTTTGTCTTGGAGATACTCACGCACCTTCAGATCAGCGAACAAGTAGTCCGCATAAGTCCGACCGTCTGCGTACCAGACGGAGGTGTGCTCCTTGACGATTCCCAGGCGAATGCCAATGGGATGTACTTTCTGACCCATCTCTTCGACTCCGTTACTTGTCAGCAACCTTGACAGTGATATGGCAAGACCGCTTGACGATGCGATCAGCACGGCCTTTGGCACGTGGCATGATGCGCTTCAGCGAACGCCCTTCGTTGACGAAAACGGTGCTGACCTTCAGGTCATCAACGTCTGCGCCTTCGTTATGCTCGGCGTTGGCTACGGCCGACTCCAGCACTTTCTTCATGATCTCGGCGGCTTTCTTACTGCTGAAAGCCAACAGGTTGAGCGCTTCGCCCACCTTCTTCCCGCGGATCTGGTCGGCGACCAAGCGGGCTTTCTGGGCGGAGATTCGAGCGCCCGACAACTTAGCGGCTACTTCCATTTCCTTACCCCTTAACGCTTGGCTTTCTTGTCTGCCACGTGCCCACGATAAGTGCGGGTACCGGCAAACTCGCCTAGTTTGTGGCCGACCATGTCTTCGTTCACGAGAACTGGGACGTGCAAGCGACCGTTGTGTACAGCGATGGTCAGACCGACCATTTGTGGCAGGATCATCGAACGACGCGACCAGGTCTTAACTGGTTTGCGATCGTTCTTTTCCGCCGCCACTTCGATCTTCTTCAGTAGGTGAAGATCAATAAAAGGACCTTTTTTCAGAGAACGTGGCACTGTCGTATCCCTCTATTTACTTGCGACGACGGACGATCATTTTGTCGGTACGCTTATTACCACGAGTCTTCGCGCCCTTAGTCGGGAAGCCCCATGGCGATACCGGATGACGACCACCAGAGGTACGACCTTCACCACCACCGTGTGGGTGGTCAACCGGGTTCATGGCAACACCACGAACGGTTGGGCGAACGCCACGCCAGCGTTTGGCACCAGCTTTACCCAGCGAACGCAGGCTGTGCTCGGAGTTCGAGACTTCGCCCAGGGTCGCGCGGCATTCAGCCAGCACTTTACGCATCTCACCAGAACGCAGACGCAGGGTCACGTAGACACCTTCACGAGCGATCAGCTGAGCCGAAGCACCAGCGGAACGAGCGATTTGCGCGCCTTTACCTGGCTTCAATTCGATGCCGTGTACGGTGCTACCAACTGGAATGTTGCGCAGTTGCAGAGCGTTGCCCGGCTTGATCGGCGCCAGGGCACCTGCGATCAGCTGGTCGCCAGCGCTCACGCCTTTAGGGGCGATGATGTAGCGACGCTCGCCATCTGCGTACAACAGCAGAGCGATGTGAGCAGTACGGTTTGGATCGTATTCGATGCGCTCGACAGTGGCAGCGATGCCATCTTTGTCGTTGCGACGGAAGTCGACCAGACGATAATGCTGCTTATGGCCACCACCGATGTGACGAGTGGTAATGCGACCATTGTTGTTACGACCACCAGACTTCGATTTTTTCTCGAGCAGCGGTGCGTGAGGAGCGCCTTTATGCAGCTCCTGGTTGACCACCTTGACCACAAAACGGCGGCCAGGGGAAGTCGGTTTGCATTTAACGATTGCCATGATGCACCCCTTCCTTACTCAGCACTGCTGCTGAAATCGAGATCTTGGCCTGGCTGAAGGGAGATAACTGCCTTCTTCCAGTCATTACGCTTGCCCAGACCGCGAGCAGTGCGCTTGCTCTTACCCAGAACATTCAGGGTAGTAACACGCTCTACTTTCACGCTGAACAGGCTTTCGACGGCCTTCTTGATTTCCAGCTTGGTTGCGTCAGTTGCAACCTTGAAAACGAACTGGCCTTTCTTGTCAGCCAGAACCGTAGCCTTTTCGGAAACGTGCGGGCCAAGCAGAACTTTAAATACGCGTTCCTGGTTCATCCCAGCAGCTCCTCGAATTTCTTCACGGCCGACACGGTGATCAACACCTTGTCGTATGCGATCAGACTAACTGGATCGGAACCTTGCACGTCACGTACATCAACGTGTGGCAGGTTGCGAGCAGCCAGGTACAGGTTCTGATCAACAGCTTCCGACACGATCAAAACGTCGGTCAGGCTCATGTTGTTCAGTTTGCCCAGCAGATCTTTGGTTTTCGGGCTTTCAACAGCGAAGTCCTGAACCACGACCAGACGGTCAGTACGCACGAGTTCAGCAAGGATGGAGCGCAGAGCTGCGCGGTACATCTTCTTGTTGAGCTTCTGCGAGTGATCCTGCGGACGAGCTGCGAAAGTGGTACCGCCGCCACGCCAGATTGGGCTACGGATAGTACCGGCACGAGCACGGCCAGTACCTTTCTGACGCCAAGGGCGCTTACCGCCACCACGTACGTCGGAACGGGTCTTTTGCTGCTTGCTACCTTGACGGCCGCCGGCCATGTAGGCCACGACTGCTTGGTGAACCAGCGTCTCGTTGAATTCGCCGCCAAATGTCAGTTCGGAAACTTCGATCGCTTGAGCGTCATTTACATTTAATTGCATGTCAGCTTCCCCTTAACCGCGAGCCTTGGCCGCTGGACGTACAACCAGGTTGCCGCCAGTAGCGCCAGGAACAGCACCCTTGACCAACAACAGATTGCGTTCAGCGTCGACGCGCACTACTTCGAGGGACTGCACGGTCACGCGCTCAGCGCCCATATGACCGGACATTTTTTTGCCCTTGAATACACGACCAGGAGTCTGGCACTGGCCAATAGAGCCCGGGACGCGGTGGGAAACGGAGTTACCGTGAGTGTTGTCTTGTCCACGGAAATTCCAACGCTTGATCGTACCCTGGAAGCCTTTACCTTTGGACTGACCGGTTACATCAACCAGTTGACCAGCAGCGAAGATTTCAGCGTTGATCAGATCGCCAGCCTGGTAGTCGCCGCCTTCAAGACGGAACTCCATAACGGTGCGACCAGCTGCAACGTTTGCTTTAGCGAAGTGGCCCGCTTGAGCAGCAGTCACACGCGAAGCACGACGCTCGCCGACAGTGACTTGCACTGCACGATAGCCATCGGTTTCTTCAGTTTTGAACTGGGTGACGCGATTCGGCTCGATCTCAATGACCGTGACCGGAATGGAGACACCTTCTTCGGTGAAAATACGGGTCATACCGCATTTACGACCGACTACACCAATAGTCATGTTGTAAACCTCATGAGTGTACGGGGCTTTCACCCGCTATGGCCGCCCATTTCAGAGCGTTACACGACTAAGACCCGAGTCTTAGCCGAGGCTGATCTGTACTTCCACACCGGCCGCCAGATCGAGCTTCATAAGTGCATCAACGGTTTTATCCGTTGGCTGGACGATGTCCAGTACGCGCTTATGAGTACGGATCTCGTACTGGTCACGCGCGTCTTTGTTGACGTGCGGGGAGACCAGAACGGTGAACCGCTCTTTACGGGTAGGCAGTGGAATTGGACCACGCACTTGAGCACCAGTACGTTTCGCGGTTTCCACGATTTCCTGGGTGGATTGGTCGATCAGGCGATGGTCAAAAGCCTTCAACCTGATACGGATTTGCTGATTTTGCATTGGATTTCAGACTCCGGCTGCTATTCCCACCGGGCGCAATGCGCCCGTTAAAAGGAGGCGCAATTCTATAGACGCCCCCGATGGGTGTCAACCCAATAAAAAAGGCCCCCGCTAAGCGGGGGCCTTCTCAAAAAAACCGAGCTATCTCAGAAGAGATAATTACTCGATGATTTTAGCTACAACGCCAGCACCAACGGTACGGCCGCCTTCACGGATAGCGAAGCGCAGACCGTCTTCCATTGCGATGGTTTTGATCAGGGTAACAGTCATTTGAATGTTATCGCCTGGCATTACCATTTCAACGCCTTCTGGCAGTTCGCAGTTACCGGTCACGTCAGTAGTACGGAAGTAGAACTGTGGACGGTAGCCTTTGAAGAACGGAGTGTGACGACCGCCTTCTTCCTTGCTCAGAACGTAAACTTCTGCGGTGAACTTGGTGTGAGGCTTAACCGAACCTGGTTTAACCAGAACCTGGCCACGCTCAACGTCGTCACGCTTGGTACCACGCAGCAGAACGCCGCAGTTCTCGCCAGCACGACCTTCGTCGAGCAGCTTACGGAACATTTCAACACCGGTGCAGGTGGTGACGGTAGTGTCACGCAGACCAACGATTTCCAGTGGATCTTGAACGCGAACGATACCGCGCTCGATACGACCAGTCACAACAGTACCGCGACCGGAGATCGAGAATACGTCTTCGATTGGCATCAGGAACGGCTTGTCGGTCAGACGAACTGGTTCTGGGATGTAGCTGTCCAGAGTCTCAACCAGTTTACGAACGGCAGTGGTGCCCATTTCGTTGTCGTCTTTGCCTTCCAGAGCCATACGAGCAGAACCGATGATGATCGGAGTGTCGTCACCTGGGAAGTCGTAAGTGCTCAGCAGATCGCGCACTTCCATCTCAACCAGTTCCAGCAGCTCAGCGTCGTCTACCAGGTCAGCCTTGTTCAGGAAAACCACGATGTACGGAACGCCTACCTGACGGGACAGCAGGATGTGTTCACGGGTTTGTGGCATCGGACCATCAGCGGCCGAGCAAACCAGGATCGCGCCGTCCATCTGGGCAGCACCAGTGATCATGTTCTTCACGTAGTCAGCGTGACCTGGGCAGTCAACGTGAGCGTAGTGACGAATAGTCGAGTTGTACTCAACGTGAGCGGTGTTGATGGTGATACCACGAGCTTTTTCTTCTGGTGCGCTGTCGATCTTGTCGAAGTCAACACGAGCCGAACCGAAAACTTCGGAGCAGACGCGAGTCAGAGCAGCGGTCAGAGTGGTTTTACCGTGGTCAACGTGGCCGATGGTGCCAACGTTTACGTGCGGTAGGGAACGATCAAATTTTTCTTTAGCCACGACAATTAACTCCTTGCCTAAAGGACTGAATCAGCCTTGTTTTTTGGATACAGTTTCAGCGATGTGCGCCGGAGCTGTGTTGTATTTTTTGAATTCCATAGAGTAGCTTGCGCGACCCTGGGACATGGAGCGAACGTCGGTCGCGTAACCGAACATCTCACCCAACGGAACCTCGGCGCGAATCACTTTGCCGGAAACCGTGTCTTCCATACCCAAGATCATGCCGCGACGACGGTTAAGGTCGCCCATGACATCACCCATATAGTCTTCAGGTGTAACAACTTCTACCGCCATGATTGGCTCAAGCAACTCACCACCGCCCTTCTGGGCCAGTTGCTTGGTTGCCATGGAAGCAGCCACCTTAAACGCCATCTCGTTGGAGTCGACGTCGTGGTAAGAACCGTCAAAAACGGTTGCTTTCAGGCCGATCAGCGGATAGCCGGCAACAACACCGTTCTTCATCTGCTCTTCGATACCCTTCTGGATAGCAGGGATGTATTCCTTAGGAACCACACCACCTACCACTTCGTTCACGAATTGCAGACCTTCCTGACCTTCGTCAGCAGGAGCAAAACGGATCCAGCAGTGACCGAACTGACCACGACCGCCGGACTGACGAACGAACTTGCCTTCGATTTCACAGTTCTTCGTGATGCGCTCACGATAGGAAACCTGAGGCTTACCGATGTTGGCTTCGACGTTGAACTCACGGCGCATCCGGTCAACCAGGATGTCCAGGTGCAGCTCGCCCATGCCGGAGATGATCGTTTGACCAGTCTCTTCATCAGTCTTGACGCGGAAAGATGGATCTTCCTGAGCAAGCTTGCCCAGAGCGATACCCATTTTTTCCTGGTCATCCTTGGTCTTAGGCTCTACGGCAACCGAAATAACCGGCTCCGGGAAGTCCATGCGAACCAGGATGATTGGCTTGGCAGCGTCGCACAAAGTCTCGCCCGTGGTGACGTCCTTCATGCCGATCAGGGCCGCGATGTCACCAGCGCGTACTTCCTTGATCTCTTCACGGGCGTTTGCGTGCATTTGCACCATACGACCCACGCGCTCTTTCTTGCCTTTAACCGAGTTGATCACGCCGTCGCCGGAGGCCAACACGCCCGAGTAAACGCGGACGAAGGTCAAAGTACCCACGAATGGGTCGGTTGCGATCTTGAACGCCAGAGCCGAGAACGGCTCGCTGTCATCGGCGTGACGCTCCATTTCTTCTTCCTCGTTATCAGGGTTAGTACCCTTGATAGCAGGAATGTCGGTTGGAGCCGGCAGGTAGTCGATAACGGCGTCGAGAACCAGGGGAACACCCTTGTTCTTGAAGGAAGAACCACAAACAGCCAGGACGATCTCACCAGCGATAGTACGCTGACGCAGAGCAGCCTTGATTTCCACGTTGGTGAGCTCTTCACCCTCGAGGTACTTGTTCATCAGCTCTTCGCTGGCTTCGGCCGCAGCCTCAACCATGTTGTTGCGCCACTCGTCAGCCAGTTCCTGCAGTTCTGCAGGGATAGGCTTGCGAACAGGCACCATGCCTTTGTCGGAGTCATTCCAGTAAACCGCTTCCATATTGATCAGATCGATCTGACCCTGGAAGTTGTCTTCGGAACCGATAGCCAACTGGATTGGCACCGGGGTGTGACCCAGACGCTGTTTGATCTGACCGATCACGCGAAGGAAGTTGGCTCCAGCACGGTCCATCTTGTTTACGTAAACAAGACGTGGAACGCCGTATTTGTTGGCTTGACGCCATACGGTTTCCGACTGAGGCTCAACACCCGAAGTACCGCAGAACACAACGACAGCACCGTCGAGTACACGCAGGGAACGCTCAACTTCAATGGTGAAGTCTACGTGGCCTGGGGTATCGATTACGTTGAAGCGATGCTCGTCTTTGTACTGCTTCTCGGAACCTTTCCAGAAGGCGGTAATAGCAGCAGAAGTAATGGTAATACCACGCTCCTGCTCCTGAACCATCCAGTCTGTGGTCGCGGCGCCGTCATGCACCTCGCCCATTTTGTGACTTTTGCCGGTGTAAAACAGTACGCGCTCGGTGGTGGTGGTTTTACCAGCATCCACGTGAGCAACGATACCGATGTTACGGTAGCGGCTAATCGGAGTAGTACGAGCCATAAAGCCCTCGCAAAATTAGTGAAGCTAAGATTAGAAGCGGTAGTGCGAGAAAGCTTTGTTAGCTTCAGCCATACGGTGCACGTCTTCACGCTTCTTAACAGCAGCACCTTTACCTTCAGCAGCGTCCAACAGCTCGCCGGCCAAACGCAGAGCCATAGACTTCTCGCCGCGCTTACGGGCGAAGTCTACCAACCAGCGCATTGCCAGAGCGTTACGACGGGACGGACGAACTTCAACCGGAACCTGGTAAGTAGCACCGCCTACACGGCGCGACTTCACTTCGACCAGCGGAGCGATGGCGTCGAGAGCTTTCTCGAAGATTTCCAGGGGGTCGCTGTTCTTGCGTTCTTTAACCTTTTCCAGCGCGCCATAAACGATACGCTCGGCAACGGCTTTCTTGCCGCTCTCCATCACGTGGTTCATGAACTTGGCCAGAATTTGGCTTCCGTATTTTGGATCGTCAAGCACTTCGCGCTTGGCTGCTACGCGTCTTCTTGGCATGGATAAGCCCTCAAACGGTCTTCAGGTTCGCTCGGAATCGGTGCCCTTTCGGGACGCCTCCGACCTTACTCTTATCGACTCAGAAAATAAGATGATTCAGTGTTACAAAAAGCCGCTACTACTTAGGCTTCTTGGTACCGTACTTCGAACGACCCTGGTTACGACCTTTAACGCCGGAAGTATCCAAGGAGCCGCGAACGGTGTGATAACGAACACCTGGCAAGTCTTTTACACGACCGCCGCGGATCAGTACCACGCTGTGCTCTTGCAGGTTGTGACCTTCACCACCGATGTACGAGGAAACCTCGAAACCGTTGGTCAGGCGCACACGGCATACTTTACGCAGTGCCGAGTTAGGTTTTTTCGGCGTGGTGGTATACACGCGAGTGCATACGCCACGACGTTGCGGGCAGTTCTGCAGCGCAGGCACGTCGGATTTCTCGACGATACGCTTACGCGGCTGACGTACCAGCTGGTTGATAGTTGCCATCTACTAGCTCCACTGTTGTCTTGCGACGCTATTGTCTTGCAAGAAAAGCAAAATGGCAGGAACGAATTCCCGCCAAATTTAGGGGTACAAGAGTCTAAAGAGGATCTTGCCCCCAGTCAAGGCAAGGCCCCGACATCCCCTCTCATCGAACCGGGACAAAACTGCCTCGATCCGACGAATGGGGGCTACCAGGGCCCGGACTTATTTATCGCAGAACTCAGTTACCGCTGGAGTTCAGCGCTTCGGTCAGTGCAGCTTCCACTTCACTGGCGCTTACGCGCAACGGCTTGTCAGCATCACGGCGGCGTTTACGCTCGCTGTGGTAAGCCAAACCGGTACCGGCCGGGATCAGACGACCCACAACCACGTTTTCTTTCAGACCGCGCAGGTAATCGCGCTTGCCGGTTACCGCTGCTTCGGTCAGTACGCGAGTGGTCTCCTGGAAGGAGGCCGCCGAGATGAACGATTCAGTCGACAACGACGCCTTGGTGATACCCAGTAGCACGCGAGTGAACTTGGACACGAATTTGTCTTCGGTCGCCAAGCGCTCGTTTTCCACCAGCACGTGAGTCAGTTCCATCTGGTCGCCCTTGATGAAACTGGAATCGCCGGATTCAGCGATTTCAACTTTACGCAGCATCTGACGCAGGATGGTCTCGATGTGCTTATCGTTGATCTTCACGCCTTGCAGGCGGTAAACGTCCTGGATCTCGTTAACGATGTACTTGGCCAGCGCACTCACACCCAGCAGACGCAGGATGTCGTGTGGATCGCTCGGGCCGTCGGAGATAACTTCGCCGCGGTTTACCTGTTCGCCTTCGAACACGTTCAGGTGACGCCACTTCGGAATCAGCTCTTCATACGGATCACTACCGTCGTTCGGAGTAATGACCAGACGGCGCTTGCCCTTGGTCTCTTTACCGAACGCGATGGTGCCGCTGACTTCAGCCAGAATCGACGCTTCTTTCGGACGACGAGCTTCGAACAAGTCGGCAACACGCGGCAGACCACCGGTGATGTCACGGGTTTTCGAAGTTTCTTGCGGGATACGCGCGATAACATCACCGATCGCGATCTTCGCACCATCCGCTACACCGACCAGGGCGTTGGCTGGCAGGAAGTACTGAGCGATTACGTCAGTGCCTGGGAGCAACAAGTCCTTGCCGTTGTCATCGACCATCTTCACGGCAGGACGGATGTCTTTACCGGCAGCTGGACGATCTTTCGCGTCGAGTACTTCAATGTTGGTCATACCGGTCAATTCGTCAGTCTGACGCTTGATCGTGATGCCTTCTTCCATGCCCACGTAGGTCACGGTACCTTTCATTTCGGTAACGATTGGGTGAGTGTGCGGGTCCCACTTGGCCACGATTGCGCCAGCGTCGACCTTGTCACCTTCTTTAACCGAAATCACAGCACCGTACGGCAGCTTGTAACGCTCACGCTCACGACCGTAGTCATCAGCGATTGCCAGCTCACCGGAACGGGACACGGCAACCAGGTGACCATCCACTCGCTCTACGTGCTTCAGGTTGTGCAGGCGGACAGTACCGCCATTCTTCACCTGAACGCTGTCGGCTGCGGAGGTCCGGCTTGCCGCACCACCGATGTGGAACGTACGCATCGTCAGCTGGGTACCCGGCTCACCGATGGACTGGGCAGCGATAACGCCGACCGCTTCACCGATGTTCACCTGGTGACCACGAGCCAAGTCACGGCCGTAGCACTTGGCGCAGATGCCGTAGCGGGTTTCGCAGCTGATCGGCGAGCGAACGATCACTTCGTCGATGCTGTTGAGTTCGATGAACTCGACCCACTTCTCGTCTACCAGGGTGCCGGCAGGAACGATAACTTCCTCGGTGCCTGGCTTGAACACGTCACGGGCAATAACACGACCCAATACGCGCTCACCCAACGGCTCTACAACGTCACCGCCTTCAATGTGCGGCGTCATCAGCAGGCCGTGCTCGGTACCGCAATCGATCTCGGTTACAACCAGATCTTGTGCAACGTCTACCAGACGGCGAGTCAGGTAACCGGAGTTAGCGGTTTTCAACGCGGTATCCGCAAGCCCCTTACGAGCACCGTGAGTCGAGATGAAGTACTGAAGTACGCTCAAACCTTCACGGAAGTTCGCAGTAATCGGCGTTTCGATGATGGAACCGTCCGGCTTGGCCATCAGGCCACGCATACCGGCGAGCTGACGGATCTGCGCAGCAGAACCCCGTGCGCCCGAGTCGGCCATCATGTACATCGAGTTGAAGGACTCTTGGTCAACTTCGTCGCCATGACGGTCGATGACTTTCTCTTTCGAGAGGTTGGCCATCATCGCCTTGGAAACTTCATCGTTCGCCTTGGACCAAAGGTCGATTACCTTGTTGTACTTCTCACCCTGGGTTACCAGGCCGGAGGCGTACTGGCTTTCGATTTCTTTCACTTCTTCGGTGGCAGCGCCGATGATGCGGGCTTTTTCATCCGGGATAACAAAGTCGTTAACGCCGATGGAAACGCCGGAAATGGTCGAGTAAGCAAAACCGGTATACATCAACTGGTCAGCGAAGATCACGGTCTCTTTCAAACCAACCACGCGGTAGCACTGGTTGATCAACTTGGAGATCGCCTTTTTCTTCATCGGCAGGTTGACGACGTCGTACGACAGACCTTTTGGCACAACTTGATACAACAGCGCACGGCCGACAGTGGTGTCGACGATACGAGTGTTGGTCACGCTGCCGCCGTCACGGTCGTTGACGGTTTCGTTGATCCGCACTTTGACCTTGGCGTGCAATGCGGCTTCGCCGGCACGGAACACACGGTCAACTTCTTGCAGGTCAGCGAACACACGACCTTCGCCCTTGGCGTTGATCGCTTCACGCGTCATGTAGTACAGACCCAATACAACGTCCTGCGACGGAACGATGATTGGCTCACCGTTGGCTGGCGACAGAATGTTGTTGGTCGACATCATCAATGCACGCGCTTCCAACTGGGCTTCCAGTGTCAGCGGTACGTGCACGGCCATTTGGTCGCCGTCGAAGTCGGCGTTGTACGCAGCACAGACCAACGGGTGCAGCTGGATAGCCTTACCTTCGATCAGTACCGGTTCAAACGCCTGGATACCCAGACGGTGAAGGGTCGGTGCACGGTTGAGGAGAACCGGGTGTTCGCGGATCACCTCAGCGAGAACGTCCCAAACCTCTGGCAGTTCGCGCTCGACCATTTTCTTGGCCGCTTTGATGGTGGTCGCGAGACCGCGCATTTCCAGCTTGCCGAAGATGAATGGCTTGAACAGCTCAAGTGCCATCTTCTTAGGCAGACCGCACTGGTGCAGACGCAGGGTCGGGCCTACGGTAATTACCGAACGACCAGAGTAGTCAACACGCTTACCGAGCAGGTTCTGACGGAAACGACCTTGCTTACCCTTGATCATGTCAGCCAGGGATTTCAGAGGACGCTTGTTGGAACCGGTGATAGCGCGGCCACGGCGACCGTTGTCGAGCAAGGCATCGACAGCTTCTTGCAACATACGCTTTTCGTTGCGCACGATGATGTCCGGAGCGGACAGATCAAGCAGGCGCTTCAAGCGGTTGTTACGGTTGATCACGCGACGGTACAGGTCGTTGAGGTCGGAAGTCGCGAAACGACCACCATCCAACGGTACCAGTGGACGCAGGTCAGGCGGCAGAACCGGCAGAACGGTCAGCACCATCCACTCTGGCAAGTTGCCGGAACCCTGAAAGGCTTCCATCAACTTCAGACGCTTGGACAGCTTCTTGATCTTGGTTTCGGAGTTGGTTTGCGGAATTTCTTCACGCAGACGGCCAATCTCGTGCTCCAGGTCGATAGCGTGCAGCAGTTCGCGGACAGCTTCGGCACCCATGCGAGCATCGAAATCGTCACCGAATTCTTCCAGCGCCTCGAAGTACTGCTCGTCGTTCAGCAACTGACCTTTTTCAAGGGTGGTCATGCCTGGATCGATAACGACATAGCTCTCGAAGTAGAGAACGCGCTCGATATCACGCAGGGTCATGTCCATCAGCAAGCCGATACGGGACGGCAGCGATTTCAGGAACCAGATGTGGGCAACCGGCGAAGCCAGTTCGATGTGCGCCATGCGCTCACGACGAACCTTGGCCAGTGCAACTTCAACGCCGCACTTCTCGCAGATCACACCACGGTGCTTCAAGCGCTTGTACTTACCGCACAGGCACTCGTAATCCTTTACCGGGCCAAAGATCTTGGCGCAGAACAGGCCGTCACGCTCAGGTTTGAACGTACGGTAGTTGATGGTTTCCGGCTTTTTAACTTCACCGAACGACCACGAACGGATCATCTCAGGCGATGCCAACCCAATACGGATGGCGTCGAACTCTTCGACTTGACCCTGGTTTTTCAGCAAATTCAGTAGGTCTTTCAAGGCCTTTCCTCCTGGCGGAGCAGAGAGCGGGCATCACTGCCCCGCTCTCGATTCGCGTCACGTGTTATTCGGTTTCCAGATCGATATCGATGCCGAGGGAACGAATTTCTTTGATCAACACGTTGAAGGACTCGGGCATGCCCGGCTCCATACGGTGATCGCCGTCCACGATGTTTTTGTACATCTTGGTCCGACCGTTCACATCGTCCGACTTCACTGTGAGCATTTCTTGCAGAGTGTAAGCAGCACCGTATGCTTCCAGTGCCCAGACCTCCATCTCCCCGAAACGCTGACCACCGAACTGAGCCTTACCACCCAGCGGCTGCTGGGTAACCAGGCTGTACGAACCGGTAGAACGAGCGTGCATCTTGTCGTCTACCAAGTGGTTCAGCTTCAGCATGTACATGTAGCCAACAGTAACCGGACGCTCGAACTTGTTGCCGGTACGGCCGTCGAACAGCTGCATCTGGCCGCTTTCTGGCAGATCCGCCAGTTTGAGCATGGCCTTGATTTCGCTTTCCTTGGCACCGTCGAACACCGGGGTAGCCATTGGAACACCGCCGCGCAGGTTCTTCGCCAGATCCAGGATTTCCTGGTCAGAGAAGGTGTCCAGCTCTTCGTTGCGACCGCCGATCTCGTTGTAGATCTCGTGCAGGAACTTACGCAGGTCGGCGACCTTGCGCTGCTCCTCGATCATACGGTTGATCTTCTCGCCCAGCCCTTTGGCCGCGAGGCCCAGGTGGGTTTCAAGGATCTGACCAACGTTCATACGCGAAGGTACGCCCAACGGGTTGAGGACGACGTCGACCGGGGTGCCATTGGCATCGTGCGGCATGTCTTCAACCGGCATGATCACGGAGACCACACCTTTGTTACCGTGACGACCGGCCATCTTGTCGCCCGGCTGGATGCGGCGACGGATTGCCAGGTAAACCTTGACGATCTTCAGCACGCCTGGAGCCAGGTCATCGCCCTGCTGCAGTTTGCGCTTCTTGTCTTCGAACTTGTCGTCCAGCAGACGGCGGCGATCAACGATGTAGGCCTGGGCCTTCTCGAGCTGCTCGTTCAGAGCATCTTCAGCCATACGCAGTTTGAACCACTGGCCGTGCTCAAGACCGTCGAGGATTTCGTCGGTGATGTCCTGCCCCTTCTTCAGACCTGCGCCGCCTTCAGCCTTATGGCCTACCAGGGCGGAACGCAGACGTTCGAAAGTCGCGCCTTCAACGATACGGAACTCTTCGTTCAGATCCTTGCGGATCTCGTCGAGCTGGGTCTTCTCGATGGACAGTGCACGAGCATCACGCTCGACGCCGTCACGGGTGAAGACCTGTACGTCGATGACAGTACCTTTGGTACCGGTAGGTACGCGCAGGGAGGTGTCTTTAACGTCGCTGGCTTTTTCACCGAAGATGGCACGCAGCAGCTTCTCTTCCGGAGTCAGCTGGGTCTCGCCTTTCGGAGTGACCTTACCGACCAGGATGTCACCTGCGCCTACTTCAGCACCTACGTAGACGATACCGGCTTCGTCCAGCTTGTTCAGTGCAGCTTCACCCACGTTCGGGATGTCTGCAGTGATTTCCTCTGGGCCAAGCTTGGTGTCACGGGCCACACAGGTCAGTTCCTGAATGTGGATCGTGGTGAAACGGTCTTCTTGAACAACACGCTCGGACAGGCAGATGGAGTCTTCGAAGTTGAAGCCGTTCCATGCCATGAACGCGATGCGCATGTTCTGACCAAGCGCCAGTTCACCCATGTCGGTGGACGGGCCGTCGGCCATGATGTCGCTACGCTGAACGCGATCACCCTTGCTCACCAGCGGACGCTGGTTGATGCAGGTGTTCTGGTTCGAGCGGGTGTATTTGGTCAGGTTGTAGATGTCGACACCGGCTTCGCCAGTTTCAACTTCGTCATCGGCAACACGAACCACGATACGGCTGGCATCAACGGAGTCGATTACGCCGCCACGGCGAGCCACGACGCAAACGCCGGAGTCACGGGCTACGTTACGCTCCATGCCGGTACCTACCAGCGGCTTGTCAGCGCGCAGGGTCGGTACAGCTTGACGCTGCATGTTGGAACCCATCAACGCACGGTTGGCGTCATCGTGCTCCAGGAACGGGATCAGCGACGCTGCTACCGAAACTACCTGCTTCGGCGAAACGTCCATCAAGGTGACGTCTTCCGGCGCCTTGACGGTGAACTCGTTCAAGTGACGAACAGCTACCAGCTCGTCGACCAGGACTTTCTTGTCATTCATCGTGGCCGAAGCCTGGGCGATCACGTGATCAGCTTCTTCGATGGCGGACAGGAAAACGATCTCGTCGGTGACCAAAGCGTCTTTCACCACACGGTACGGGCTCTCGAGGAAGCCGTATTGGTTGGTGCGCGCATAAGCGGCCAGGGAGTTGATCAGACCGATGTTCGGACCTTCCGGCGTTTCGATCGGGCAAACACGGCCGTAGTGCGTCGGGTGTACGTCACGCACTTCAAAGCCGGCACGCTCACGGGTCAGACCGCCCGGGCCCAGTGCGGAGACACGGCGCTTGTGGGTGATCTCGGAGAGCGGGTTGTTCTGGTCCATGAACTGGGACAGCTGGCTGGAACCGAAGAACTCTTTCACCGCCGCAGCTACTGGCTTGGCGTTGATCAGGTCTTGCGGCATCAGGCCTTCGCTTTCAGCCATCGACAGACGCTCTTTGACCGCACGTTCAACACGTACCAGGCCAACGCGGAACTGGTTCTCGGCCATTTCGCCTACACAGCGAACACGACGGTTACCCAGGTGGTCGATGTCATCGACGATGCCTTTGCCGTTACGGATGTCGACCAGGGTCTTCAGTACCGCGACGATGTCTTCCTTGCACAGCACGCCCGAACCTTCGATCTCGGTACGACCGATACGACGGTTGAACTTCATCCGGCCGACCGCAGACAGGTCATAGCGCTCAGGGCTGAAGAACAGGTTGTTGAACAGGGTTTCGGCAGCGTCTTTGGTTGGTGGCTCGCCCGGACGCATCATGCGATAGATCTCGACCAGCGCTTCCAATTGGTTGCTGGTGGAGTCGATCTTCAGCGTGTCGGAGATGAACGGACCGCAGTCGATGTCGTTGGTGTACAGGGTCTCGATGCGAACGACCTGAGCCTTGGCGATTTTGGCCAGGATCTCGGTGTTCAGCTCGGTGTTGCACTCAGCCAGGATTTCGCCTGTAGCCGGGTGAACGATGACCTTGGCGGTAGTACGACCCAGGACGTAGTCCAGAGGCACTTCCAGCTCTTTGATACCGGCTTTTTCGATCTGGTTGATGTGGCGCGCAGTGATACGGCGGCCAGCTTCAACAATGACCTTGCCTTTTTCATCCTGGATGTCCAGGACGGCAATTTCACCACGCAGACGCGAAGCGATCAGCTCCAGCTTGAGGGTTTCATCCTTCAGGCTGAACACGTTGGTGGTATAGAAAGCGTCCAGCACTTGCTCAGTGGTGTAGCCGAGCGCGCGCAGCAGTACCGAGGCCGGCAGCTTGCGACGACGGTCGATACGCACGAACACGCAGTCTTTCGGGTCGAACTCGAAGTCCAACCACGAACCACGGTACGGAATGATCCGCGCGGAGTACAGGAGCTTGCCGGAGCTGTGCGTCTTGCCGCGGTCGTGGTCGAAGAACACGCCCGGAGAACGGTGCAGCTGGGAAACGATAACGCGCTCGGTACCATTGATTACGAAGGTACCGTTCTCAGTCATCAATGGGATTTCGCCCATGTAGACTTCTTGCTCTTTGATGTCCTTGATCGCTTTGTTCGACGATTCTTTGTCGAAAATGATCAGACGGACTTTTACCCGCAAAGGTACGGCGTACGTAACACCGCGCAACACGCATTCTTTGACATCAAATGCCGGTTCGCCCAGGCGATAACCGACGTACTCCAGCGCAGCATTGCCGGAGTAGCTGATGATCGGGAAAACGGATTTGAAGGCCGCATGCAGGCCCACGTCGCGGAACTGATCTTTGGTCGCTCCCGCCTGCAAGAATTCACGATACGAATCCAGCTGGATAGCCAGAAGGTACGGGACATCCATGACGTCCGGCAACTTGCTAAAGTCCTTGCGGATACGTTTTTTCTCAGTATATGAGTAAGCCATCAGCGTTCCCCAGCTTGGTCACCTGCTTGTTTGGCCCCTCCGACGGGAGCAGCCAGAAAATCTTGCAAACCCCATGGTTTGCACCACCGCATCGGGTGGTTACAGCGCGTTAGTGGCGGCGACCGAGTCGACAGCCAAGAACGGAAAAAGGCCGGTGGCAAGAGCCACCAGCCATCAGCCTTCAGCTTAACGCTTGGGCTGGAGACGCAAGGTCGATGCTTACTTCAGCTCGACTTTAGCGCCTGCTTCTTCCAGCACTGCTTTAGCTTTGTCAGCGGCGTCTTTCGACACTGCTTCCAGAACCTGGGCAGGAGCGCCGTCAACTACAGCCTTGGCTTCTTTCAGGCCCAGACCGGTCAGTTCACGTACTGCCTTGATCACGTTTACTTTCTTCTCGCCAGCTTCTACCAGCATGACGTTGAATTCGGTTTGCTCTTCAGCAGCAACAGCAGCAACAGCTGGGCCAGCGGAAGCAGCGGCAGCGGAAACGCCGAATTTTTCTTCGAAAGCTTTGATCAGCTCAACAACCTGCAGAACCGACATTTCAGCTACGGCGTTGAGGATATCGTCTTGGGAGATAGACATTGCTGTATTTCCTGAATTGGGGGACGGCCTACTCGGCCATCGAAATAAACAAAAATACGCGAGAGAAGTCGCTCAGCCTTAGGCTGCGGCAGCTTCTTTTTGCTCGCGAACTGCGGCCAGAGTACGAGCCAGCTTGCTGGTAGCGCCTTGAATCACGCTCATCAGCTGCGAAATGGCTTCGTCGCGGGTCGGCAGTGTTGCCAGTACGTCGATTTGGTTAGCTGCGAGGAACTTGCCCTCGAACGCAGCTGCCTTGATCTCGAACTTATCCTGACTCTTGGCGAATTCCTTGAACAAACGGGCAGCAGCGCCTGGATGTTCCTTGGAGAACGCGATCAGAGTCGGGCCGGTGAACACGTCGTTGAGGACACTGTATTCAGTGTCAGCAACAGCGCGCTTGAGCAGGGTGTTACGTACAACACGTACGTATACGCCAGCTTCACGAGCCTCTTTACGGAGTCCGGTCATAGCGCCTACTGTCACACCACGGGCATCAGCCACGACAGCGGACAGAGCAGCTTTGGCAGCCTCGTTGACTTCAGCGACGATGGCCTTCTTGTCTTCGAGATTAATTGCCACGGGTTTAACTCCTGCTTGTTACCGTTTCATCTGGCCGGAGCCGGATGTCGTTTTGGTGTCTGATTCGGTAAGGAACCGGGAGCACCATCTGCGTAGGCTTGTGGTTTAAGACTTGCGTCGCCTACGGTCTTGGATAGCCCCCGCCAGGCAGGGACCCCAATTTTTTTCAATTGGCGCGATCGCTCGCACCAATCTGTGTCTTATACGTCCAGTGAGCCTTGGTCGATGACCAGACCTGGGCCCATAGTAGTGCTCAGGGTAACGCGCTTGACGTAGATACCTTTCGAAGAAGCTGGCTTGATACGCTTCAGATCAGCGATCAGGGCTTCAACGTTTTCCTTCAGCTTGACGGCATCGAAGCCGACTTTGCCAACGGAGGTGTGAATGATGCCGTTTTTGTCGGTGCGATAACGAACCTGACCAGCCTTGGCGTTTTTAACCGCGGTGGCTACATCTGGCGTTACGGTACCGACTTTCGGGTTAGGCATCAGGCCACGTGGACCCAGGATCTGACCCAACTGACCTACAACGCGCATTGCATCCGGGGATGCAATAACTACGTCGTAGTTCAGGTCGCCGCCTTTCATTTCGGCGGCCAGGTCGTCCATGCCAACGCGGTCAGCGCCAGCGGCCAGAGCAGCTTCAGCTGCTGGGCCTTGGGTGAAGACAGCTACACGTACAGTCTTGCCAGTACCGTGTGGCAGCACAGTAGCGCTACGAACGACCTGGTCGGATTTACGTGGGTCAACACCCAGGTTTACAGCAACGTCAACAGACTCGCTGAACTTGACAGTCGACAGCTCGGTCAGCAGGGCAGCGGCGTCTACAAAATTGTAGGCCTTGCCTGCTTCGATTTTGCCGGCGATAGCCTTTTGGCGCTTGGTCAGCTTAGCCATTACACACCCTCCACGTTAAGGCCCATGCTACGAGCAGAACCGGCGATGGTACGCACGGCTGCATCCATATCAGCTGCAGTCAGATCCGCGTTTTTGGTTTTCGCGATTTCTTCCAGCTGAGCACGAGTTACGGTGCCAACCTTAACGGTGTTAGGACGAGCGGAACCGCTAGTCAGACCAGCAGCTTTCTTCAACAGAACCGAAGCCGGAGTCGACTTGGTTTCGAAAGTGAAGCTGCGGTCGCTGTATACAGTGATGATCACTGGAGTCGGCAGACCTGGCTCAAGACCCTGAGTACGGGCGTTGAAGGCCTTGCAGAATTCCATGATGTTCACGCCGTGCTGACCCAGAGCTGGACCGACGGGTGGGCTAGGGTTGGCCTGAGCGGCCTTCACTTGCAGCTTGATGTAAGCGGTAATCTTCTTGGCCATGAGGCACTCCAATTACGGGTTCAAACGCCTCGAAAGGCTCCCCGGTTACTTGCGCGTTTATCCCAGTGACGACAAAACCCCACAGCCTAAGGCTGCGGGGTTGGGATGCTTGCTCAGCTAGACCTTCTCGACCTGGCTGAACTCCAGCTCTACCGGAGTAGAGCGACCGAAAATGAGCACTGCCACTTGGATCCGGCTCTTTTCGTAGTTAACTTCTTCGACAGTACCGTTGAAATCAGCAAACGGACCATCTGTGACACGAACAACCTCACCCGGCTCGAAAAGCGTCTTCGGCTTAGGCTTGTCGCTACCATCAGCAACGCGGCGCAGAATCGCTTCTGCCTCTTTGTCGGTGATAGGAGCAGGCTTATCAGCGGTACCGCCAATGAAACCCATGACACGAGGAGTGTCCTTGACCAAGTGCCAAGTACCTTCATTCATGTCCATCTGAACCAGCACATAGCCAGGGAAGAACTTGCGTTCGCTTTTGCGCTTCTGACCATTCCGCATTTCAACCACTTCTTCAGTGGGAACCAGAATTTCGCCGAAGCCATCTTCCATGCCTGCCAGCTTTACGCGCTCCAGCAAAGAGCGCATAACATGCTTCTCGTAACCCGAGTAAGCATGAACAACGTACCAACGCTTAGCCACGGGACACCCTTAGCCAACAATCAAGGAAACAAGCCAGCCGAGCAGGGAATCAAGACCCCACAACAGCAACGCCATAACCAGAACAACAGCCACAACGATCAACGTGGTCTGCGTGGTTTCTTGGCGAGTCGGCCAAACGACTTTACGAATTTCGGTGCGAGCTTCCTTTACCAGGATCGCGAAAGATTTGCCTTTGGCGGTCTGCAGGCCCACAAAGGCAGCCACAGCAGCTAGGGCAAGCAATGCGAGCACGCGGTACAGGATCGGCGAAGCAGAGTAGTACTGATTGCCAACAACGCCTACGACCACCAAGGCGACTACAGCGAGCCACTTGACCAGATCGAAACGAGAGCTTTGAGCTTCAGCCTTAGGAGTCATCTATGAAGATCCTGTGAAAAGAAAGCCAGACACACCACGTGAATCTGGCAGGTCAGGAGGGAATCGAACCCCCAACCTACGGTTTTGGAGACCGTCGCTCTGCCAATTGAGCTACTGACCTAAAACAAAATCAGGCCGACCATTATGCAGGCCCGAAAAAGACTTTACAACAACCAACCCCACTAGACTTGAAATCACCTGGCAATAACGCCAGACTCAACACCCTCAAGCCGAGGCAGCTGTTAAAACAAAGGCAGATATTTTCATATCTGCCTTGTTATATGGAGCTCTTGAGCGGATTTGAACCGCTGACCTCACCCTTACCAAGGGTGTGCTCTACCAACTGAGCTACAAGAGCAAAACACCTGCACAACCTGCAAACTTGGAGCGGGTAGCGGGAATCGAACCCGCATCATCAGCTTGGAAGGCTGAGGTTCTACCACTAAACTATACCCGCGGAGCTTGCAGCTCACGCTAAAAATGGTGGAGGGGGAAGGATTCGAACCTTCGAAGTCGTAGACGTCAGATTTACAGTCTGATCCCTTTGGCCGCTCGGGAACCCCTCCTAAGCGAGCCGGCATTTTACATTACGCCGACCTTCTGTCAAGCATTTTCTCATTTAAAAATATGAGGTTAGCTGCATTGACCTTCGCTTCACACTGCAGGCCTAGAAGGTCTTCACTGCGAAGCGGGCGCCATTCTATGCAAACTATTCGAGAGTTGCAACGCCTTCGCACAACATTATTTTATGTTTTAACTCATTGAATTCCTTAGCAAGGTTTTCAAAGGGCAGATCGTCAGCCAGGCGTCGGCTTTCAGGGGCTACTCGAAGCCAATAGCCGGAGGCGTCCGTAGTATTGAGCAATAGAAGCTTGACCTTTATATCCAGACTTGTGAGCCGCTGCTCAACAGACTGTGCTTGACGCTGATCCGCAAAACCACCGATGTACAAGCAAGTATTTTGCGCTTCAGATGCTTTTACGCGATCTCTGCGCACCACGGCATCAGAAGATTCGCTGAGAAGCCGAATATCCTGCTGCGCTCCCCTGTACAGGCTTAGAGGCGTGACATCCTTGGCGCGCAGCGGCGCTTCTTGCTGATGCCAAATGTAATAGAAGGCGTTGAGGACAAGTAAAAGCAAAAACAACCAACGCATAACCACCTCAGGACAAAGGACAAGCCATCGCCAAACCGACAAACACCAGATCGGGCACGAGCCGCGCCTGCGGCACTGCATCAGCCACTAAATCAGCGTCCCCCCCAGTCAGGAACACGATGAAGTCATCGCCCCAGTAGCTTCGCGCCAACTCTAACTGAGTGAGTACAAACCCTCTCAGCATCAGTGTGCAGCCGCGCTCCACTGCCTCGACGGTCGTACGGCCAGGGGAGAGGCGCTCAAGCGCCCTTTCAGCAGCTGCGTCGTCGTAGCGTATTTTACGCGTGTGAGTGCGCAGTTGATTGCGCATGAGAGGCATACCCGGGCAAATGAAACCGCCCAGGTGCTCGCCATCGGCCGCAATGAAATCCGCTGTGGCTGCCGTACCAAAATCAAGCACCAAGCAAGCGCCTCGCGCGAGCTTGAATCCACCTAGCATCGCCAACCAGCGGTCAAGGCCGAGACGCTCGAAATCTTCGTAACCGTTGCGCACTCCGCCCATTTCACGCGCGGGAGCAGCGCACGAAACAGTAATACCGAACGCCTCATGCAGAGCCGCGACCAACTTGCTTGTTTCTTCCAGCGCACGAACGCTCACCAAGCGACAGCGCGTCAGCAACAATCCAGGAAGGGCCAACAGGCTTTCAATCAAAGCCAGGTCCGAACCAACCACCCCCTCCGACGAGGCACTGGGGCTATCAGCAAGTACACGCCATTTGATAAAGCTATTCCCACAGTCGAGCTCAAGAATCATCACGCAACCTCAGGCTTAACTCACCACCACTGTATACTTTCTCAACGCCATCAACACTCAAGCGCAATGCCCCTTGGCGATCTACACCCAGCACAACCCCATCGACCTGGTGGACACCCGCGATAAGGGAGACCGGCCGGCCCTGCCAAGCGTGATTTTGCTCCCACTCTCCCTGAAGCGCGACAAAACCGCCTTCCCGATGCCGCTCAAGGTAGCCTTGCAGCTGCCGCCCCAGTTGCGACACCAGAAGGTTGCGATCCACCTGAACCCCCGTCTCAAGCTGCACTGAGGTCCATTGTTGATCGACCTCGTCAGCCCTCTGCATATTCACGTTGATACCTATTCCCAGGACCACGTGGCAGATATCCGCGGGATCACCTACCAATTCCAGCAAAATTCCAGCAATTTTCTTCTGCCCTACCAAAACATCGTTCGGCCACTTCAAGGCCAGGCCCTGAACACCAGACTCGCGCAAGGCCTGCACGACCGCCAAACCCACAACCAGGCTTAGTCCCTCCAGTTGGCGCAGACCCGCCTCAATACGCAATACGAGGCTGTAATAAACGTTTTGCGCGAACGGACTGACCCACTTTCGCCCTCTCCTACCTCTTCCCGCAGTTTGCTGCTCCGCGAGCACCAGGAACGGCGCCGCGCATCCAGCGTCTACCAGCCGCAAAGCTTCAGCATTAGTGGAGTCAATGGAGTCGGAGATATGAACGGGCCATCTCAGCGATGGCGCACTCCGCGAAATCTCTTCAGCACTCAAGAACACCAATGGGGATGCCAGCTGATACCCCTTGCCTCGCACCTTATGAATTGGCAGATTCAACTCTGCTTCCAGGTGCTGCAGCTGCTTCCATACAGCACTGCGACTGACGCCGAGGGCGGCACCCAGTGCTTCTCCGGAATGGAATCGGCCATCTTTCAGAAGTTTCAACAACGTCAGCATGCAAGCATCGCCTTACAATGAGGCACGCATGATAGCCATGCGCAGGGTCATTGCATAGAAAGGCTGGACTTTAGCGCTGGAGGCCACACTCAGCGCACTTTCCGACCGCCCAAAACAAAACCCCTGACTGCGTTAGCAATCAGGGGTTCTGGAATTTAATCTTGACGATGACCTACTCTCACATGGGGAAACCCCACACTACCATCGGCGATGCATCGTTTCACTACTGAGTTCGGGATGGGATCAGGTGGTTCCAATGCTCTATGGTCGTCAAGAAATTCGGGTACTGAGTCGCGGCCTGGGCCTCGCTTCAGCAAATTGGGTATGTGACAGCTTTCGGTG